>NZ_JBYVYL010000004.1:0-397971 GCF_058148425.1 Providencia sp. 6390 | reverse complement strand
ATTACAACAAGCCTGCGTTGCACTTCAAAAAACCGCCCCTTGATGGGGCTTGGTATCAACGGTATGCGAGCAAATTGCCTTATTTAGATATTGAAGCAGTAACGGCGACTCATCACCTTATTCTGATAACGAATAGGTACGGTACTGTATTTTTTATCACTATCTGCCAATAAAACGCCTGCTTTTGTTAATGTCGATAATGCGTACTTGCGTTGTTTCTTCTGCTTCAAATGGCGATGAATCACACTGCTATCACTTCAATGCCTTTCAAGAAATCACTGCTGGCGCTTCTTCGATTTTTTCCTAAGAAGCTTTGAGCTCAATCAAATAAATGATCTCTACTATTAACACCCTCGGTTCTCAGTGATCCTTATATTTTTCATTAACTGATTGAGACCTTAGAGAGCAATAACCGTGGTTTTATTACTAACATTTCCAATATTCGCTATAACAATACAATCTTTATCTTCTGGTGCAGTTACCAACAGAGCTCCCTCCTTATCCCATATTGCGCTACGGCCAACTGAGGTTTATTTTCTATTGGATACTCAACATTTTCATTGACAAATCATTCCACGCTTTTGCTCTACGGGTTTGCGAACCACTTTTTAAGGTAGCTAATGCTAATTCATAACAAAGTACGGGTTCAATCACTGGAATAATTGATAAACCATCTGCTCTTGTTTTATTCCACATACTATCAGGAAGTAATGTAATACCTACACCTGCCCTCACCATGGCTGTGACTAAATCAAGATGGCTACTGCGGCTTGCAATCATTGGCTTCTTACCATAAATGCCGCAAGCACTGGTAACTAATTCATTAATTCGAAAATCATCAGAGAAAAAAATAAATGGCTCATTAATCAGTTCTTTAAACTTAACTGAATGACGCTGTGATAAAGGATGTTGGTCGCTGACTAATAGCATTAGACGATCTGTCGAGAAAGCACGTAGATCAAAGCGCTCATCATCAAGTGGTAACATCACCGCCGCCGTTTCCACGTCACCATTCAACATTGCGTCAATCATTTTACGCGTTCCTAACTCAATAATTTTTAATTCTACTAAAGGATAACGTTGGCTGAAGGCTAATATGACGTCAGCAAAATAAGTTGAAGCGATAACAGGGGGTAATCCTACATGTAAAACGCCCTCTAATGGACCTGACTTCTCTTTTAATGCCTTATTCATTTGGCTGAATTGCGTAAGGATTTGCTTAGCATGAGTCAATAATATTTCACCTTCATCAGTAAGGCTAACACCATCAACCTCCCTAACTAATAATTTATAACCAAGTTCTTGTTCAAGTTTTTGAATGCTCCGACTAATAGCCGGTTGTGTAACAAACAAACTTTCAGCTGCTCGGCTAAACCCATTAAACCTCACAACCTCAACAAAGTAGCGTAATGAGCGTATATCCATTCTTATCTCGCTATGATTTTTAGTTATAGATAGGATGATTATAAATGATTTCCATAAAAGTCACATTCGCGCTAAAACGAATAGATAATAGAATTATCAACCGTCAAAATCATTAGAGGTAATATAATGAACAAGACAGTCATCGAATACGTTTTAGCCTGCTTACATGAAATCGGGATCAATGAAGTTTTTGGTGTTGCTGGAGACTATGCATTTCCCATTGAAGACGCAGTCTGTGCAAGTGAAAACATGCGTTGGATCGGCAATTGTAATGAACTGAACGCCTCATATGCTGCTGATGGCTATGCACGAATCAAAGGTAGTGCGGCACTATCAACAACCTTTGGTGTTGGCGAATTAAGCGCTTTAAATGGTATTGCAGGATCATATGCAGAGCACTTGCCTATATTCCATTTAGTGGGGATGCCTGTAAGTGGCGTACAGAAAAATCATCGGCTTGTGCATCACACGCTCGGTAATGGTGATTTTGATGTCTTTTATCAAATGAGCCAACATATCAGTTGTGCGCACGCGATCCTCACCCCCGAAAACTGTATTGCCGAAACCAAGCGCTTAATCACCACCGCTCTTCATGAGCGCCGCCCTGTTTATATTGGGATACCCTCTGATTATGCCGTCATGCCTGTTATAGCAGATAAAAACAATGCCGCCGTAGTTATGCATAAAAGTAATAGCGAGTCGTTATTAGCCTCCGTTGCTGCTATTCTAGAAAAACTAAACTCAAGTAACAAAGCCTGTATAATCCCAGGGATCTTGAGTGCACGATTAGGTTATGCCAATGACGTTCAAGATATTATTAATAAAACAGGATTACCTTATGCCACTATGTTTATGGATAAAAGTATCGTCAGCGAATCTAATTCGACCTATATGGGGATCTATAATGGGAAACTGATGAACCCCGAAATTGGAGAGTTTATTGAAAACTGTGATTGCATTATTGGCATTGGTGCTGCACTAACGGATTTTAATTCAGGGAGCTTTACTGCAACCATCAAACCTGAAAATAGTATTAATATTCTTGCGGATCATGTCAAAGTGGGTTCTGCCGTTTACCCGCAAGTCTATATGAAAGATGTATTAGAACAATTAAAGCAATGCGTTCCTTCTTTACAACATCAAGGTATTAAGGCAAAGGGACTTGGCGAGCCAGTTCAAGGTGATGATGGGAAAATTACGGCAAAATACCTCTATCCTAGATTTGAAAAAATGTTCCGAGAAGACGATATCATTATCGCCGAAACTGGCACTGCTTCTATGGGGCTTGGTTTTGCACTCCTCCCTCATAATGCACAATTTCACAACCAGACACTGTGGGGTTCTATTGGCTGGGCAACACCAGCGGCGTTCGGAGCTGCGATCGCAGAGCCTAATCGTCGCATCATTCTCATAACAGGTGAAGGTTCACATCAACTCACCGCCCAAGAAATTAGCCAATTTGCTCGTTTTGGACTAAAACCAATTATTTTCGTGTTGAATAATGATGGATATTTAATTGAGCGGTTACTTTGTAAAGATCCAGAAGCTTATTATAACGACCTGCCAAAATGGAATTATGTGCAATTACCAGAAGCACTTGGTTGCCAAAATTGGCACTGCGCGCAAGTCACTACATGCGATGAGTTAGATGCTGTAATAACTATTGCAGAATCAATAGATACCGCATCCTACATTGAAATTGTTATGGACAGATACGCCGCATCAGAGTTGGCACAAAAACTCGGTAAATCTGTTCAATCACTGTATTCATTTTAAATATTAACAATAAGCCATTGATAGTAATAATAAGACGCTCTCAATGGCTTTTAATTAAATATTTTATTCAAATGTTATCCCAACATCATTTCTTGATGTTGTTAATATTTTTGAAACGATTATTGCCAATCCAAGTAACTCATGACATTTTTCAAACCGTTTCGAGGCCAATTGATCACGGAAAAATGCAAACTCAAAGATCATAAAGTTTGTGAGTTCATTTTCAGCAACCTTTGTTATCTTACCATCGATACAGGCTTCAACTGACTGGCACAGGCTTGGCGCACCTTCTACTCGAATATAGCCTTTTGTACCTTGAATAATAAAATATCCTTGACTGGCTGAATCTTTGGCACCGGTGCATGTTGCTATCGCTGAACCAAACTGGAATGTGACAATTCCTGAGGTATCAATCCCATTATGCCCTTTATTACAAATATAGTGGCTACTATCTGGTGCTCCCATGAGCGCAGTTAATACATAAATGTTATAGAGATTAATATCATACAAAGCACCGCCAGCTTGCTTTGGATCGAAGGCCGCATGAACATTACCGAGTAAGTAATCATCATATCGACTAGAATATTGCGAATAATTACCTTGAATAACTTTTATATCACCAATTTTCTCAAGATTTTGCTGAATAAAGTGAAAGCCTGGCGTATGGATAGCTGTAATGGCTTCAAACAAATAAAGCCCTCGTTGATGAGATAGCTCAACCAGTTCTTGCAGCTGCTGCCATTGTGGAGTGAATGGTTTTTCACAAATAACATGCTTATCAGCCATTAGTGCCTTATACGTATAGTCATAATGCAAATGATTTGGCAGGCCGATATATACCACTTCAACTAATGGATCATGCAGTAGCTCTTCGTAGTCGGTATACAATTTTTGAATCGCAAACTGCTGGCAAATTGACTTACCTTTCTCAACACTTGATGCTCGAACACATAGCGCAGCCACCTCTATCCCTTGCACATGTGTTAATGCATCAAGTGCAGACATAATGATTTTCCCTGAACCGATCAGTGCTATTTTCATTGGTTTTACCTATTATTAAATAGTAACTATCATTAAAAGGCTTTAGTGATCGACATCATGCTATATCCTGAAAAAAAAGTCATAACTTTCACTCAGATTTATTTTCTCGCACTGATTGATAATAATCTTCTATAAAACCTTTGGCTTCTTTGATTTTCCTATCAGAAGGCGGCGACAAACGGAGGCACCCAATAAAAGCGATAACGCCGATAGAACCTAATAGTGCGATCAAAAAAATACTGTGAACAGCTGCACCTTCTTCCCAAAATAATATTGCACACAATATAAACATTGCACTTGCAATAAAATAAGCAGCCATACTTTCCTTTCTATTAAACTTAACTTTATTTTCATCAAATATAAGTTGATTGGTTAATTTACACCTTTTAAGGTAGCTATCAAAAATAGCAAAATAGTCATGCCTTGGAACATCAGTATTGCTATCACAGAGCTTTATGACCTCCTTTTGTGCCCATGCATTATTAACACCAGTGATTTTTTTATAATCAACACGTTCATTATGCGCAATTTTTCTACTTTTATGTTCATCAGGCTCATCACCTGTAATCTTAATAGTAGAATTATTCGTATTTGGTATTAACCTTGGTAAAATAATAGCTTTTAGAATATCCAAAAAGAAATCCAATAATTTTGTTAGCATTATTTTTAGTCCTTATTATTTAATAATAAAAATATTTCTTTTAATCATAAGATAAATTTCAGTTTATGACGTAATAGAATATTGAGTCAATGCTATTTTGATATGAATTTAATTAGATACTTTCGAGTTTTTTCTTAGGCGGGAGATAATTAATTGGGGAGAATAATCTCCCCCAATAAATTATTTTAACAACCGTACTTTAACGGATTTACCTTTAATTTTACCCTGTTGCAACTGCTTCCACGCGTGGCGAACCACAGATTGTTTTAATGCCACATAAGCATGAGTCGGTTGAATTGTTATTTTACCAATATCGGCACCATCAAGCCCCATATCACCAGTTAAAGCACCTAAAATATCACCGGGACGCATTTTGGCTTTTTTACCACCATCAATACACAGTGTTGCCATCGTTGCTTCAAGAGGAGTGATTGTAAGACCCGCAGGCACAGTTTGCCAATTTAATTTCATATTCAACATTTCTTCTAAAGCATTTGCTCGCTGAGCTTCTTCTGGAGCACAAAGGCTAACAGCTAAGCCACTTTCGCCTGCACGGGCGGTACGGCCAATACGATGAACATGAACTTCAGGATCCCATGACAGCTCGTAGTTGATCACCATCTCTAGTGATTTAATATCTAACCCACGGGCCGCAACATCAGTTGCCACCAAAACACGGCTACTACCATTAGCAAACTGTATTAATGTTTGGTCACGATCGCGTTGTTCCATATCGCCATGCAACACGAGCACACTTTGATGGCTGTCAGACAAGGCATCAAAGACCGCTTGGCAATCCTTTTTAGTATTACAGAAAACAACACAAGAAGCAGGTTGCTCTCGGCTCAATAGTTTTTGTAATAAACTAATCTTCCCATGACGTGAAACTTCATAGAATTGCTGTTCAACTGCTGGCAATTCATCCACAGAATTAATTTCAATGGTTATTGGATTACGCTGAATACGATGGCTGATTGCAGTAATAGCTTCAGGCCACGTTGCTGAGAATAGCAGTGTTTGACGTTGAGCTGGTGCATAATCAATTACTTGGTCAATATCATCAGCGAAGCCCATATCTAACATACGATCTGCCTCATCTAATACTAACGTCTGTAAATCATCGAGTTTAACGGTTTCTTTATTTAAGTGATCAAGCAAACGACCCGGCGTCGCAACAATAATGTGTGCCGCATGGATTAATGAATCACGCTGAATACTAAATGGCACACCGCCGCACAATGTGAGTATTTTAATATTTGGCAAATAACGCGCCAAACGTCGTAACTCGTTAGCAACTTGATCTGCCAATTCCCGAGTTGGGCATAGCACCAAAGATTGAGCGTTAAACTGTTTAGCATCAATATGTTGTAATAACCCAAGCCCAAATGCCGCTGTTTTACCACTGCCCGTTTTTGCCTGTGCACGGACATCTTTCCCTGCAAGAATTGCAGGTAACGCAGCCTCTTGAATGGGTGTCATCGCTAGATAACCCAGCTCTGTTAAATTAGAGAGTTGCTCCGCAGGAAGCGCGTTAAGTTCAGCAAATGAAGTCACAGTGAAAGTTCCGAATAAATAAGATAAGAAAGCTAATAACCCATTATGATACTATCCCTTCCTTAGTGTGTCGTGAAAAATTTGCATATCTACACTTGTCATACTTCAAGTTGTAACGCTCTTCGTTAAGAAATGGTGGCTATGCTCACTCACGCCAGTCACAGTGTTATCTATGCTCCTAGCGACTGTGACTGCTCTCCGCCGTAAACGGCGAAGCTTCCCACTTCTCAGGCCGCTACCGTTTGTATCACGGATTTACGCTGGCCTCCATGGGCTGAAACGACGAGTCCCGCCGCCTGTAATTCCAATATGCCTTTATGTCGAATGTTGAGGGCCGCATTGATATCGCGATCATGTTCAACTCCGCATTCACTACATTGCCAAATACGCTGATGCAACGGCATATCGGCCATCTTGTGACCGCAGCAGTGACAAGTTTTCGAACTGGCGAACCATTGATCCAGTTTGACCAGATGCCCCCCTTTTTCTGCGGCTTTGTATTCCAGCTTTGAGATGAATCCACACCAGCCCGCATCGCCTATTGCACGGGCAAGAGCGTGGTTTTTCATCATATTTGCTGACTTCAGTGTCTCGACAATCACCGCTTGGTTTTCGTCAACGATTGCACGAGAGAGTTTGTGTTGAAAATCAGCGCGAGCATTGGCAACCCGTTCGTGTATATAGGCAAGTTGCCTTCGAGCTTTACCACGATTTGCACTGCCTTTTTGCTTACGTGATAACGCTTTTTGTTTACGCCGTAAATTTCGGCTAGCATTGATAAGATGACGCGGGTTAGCAACCTTATCACCATTCGATTTGATGACGTAATGGGATAACCCCATATCCAGACCGGTGATAGTGGTGACCCACGACGGTTTCGCGGGCTCTTTAGTTTCATCATCACAAAGTATGGAGGCGTAGTATTTGCCCGTGACCGTTCTGGACAGGGTGATGCTTTTGACTTTTCCGACAATGTCACGATGGAGGCAGGCCTCTATCGGTGCCAATTTCGGGATTTTAACCGCATTTTCCAGCACCTTTACTCCAACACAATGATAACTCGATTGTTTACCATGTTTGCGTTTAAAGACAGGGAAACGCGTTTTCAATTTTGGGTTGAAAAAATTGGAGAACGCAATATCAAGATTGATGATGGCTTGTTGCAATGCAATGGAATCATACGCTTTCAACCACGAATATTGACGCGATTTTTTAGCTATCGCCAGTAGAGGTTTCAGGTCTTTCCGTGGGCTTAAACTGATCCCCTTGTGTTGATAAATGTGCTTTTTGATATGTAGCGCTTTGTTGTACGCGAAACGCACGGCACCAAACTGGGCGTTAAGGTATTCCGCCTGTTCTGGTGTCGGATAGATGCGTACTTTTGTGGCTCTTAACATTGTCAGCGCTCATTGATAAAGTGTCCATATATTATCATGATGAAAGGCCATTTCATTGAGCCCATTGCATGGTTCTTTGGCGAAGTTTCTCCGAAAAAGATACCCTGTCAGTCAGCGGAGCGTCTATTTGATTGTGCCACAAAGTCCCTCAGGAAGCGCGCTGATGATTGCTTTTAAAAGCCCTCAGGGCTTTTCGCCTTATATCTCCGCCCGCATTGGGCGAAGGTTTACGGCGGATTTTGCTAATTATTTAGATTATATTGGTTATTTATGTACGAAACTCACTACTTTTAATCAAGAAAATCATTATTCAACAAACAGATACTTATATTTTTATTATCATTTAAATTAAACTTTAAATAATAATAGCTTTTTCTGGGGGATCGTTTTTTCACCCAAAAAGTGTATTGTTTTATATTTTTAAATTAGATAATTAATTTAATTTGCATAATTACTTTTTGCAGCAATAAATATTTAACATTTCGCTGAAAAACATTGCATTTGAGTGATGTTTAATATGTTTAACCTTCTTAATCATTAGTAAAATAAATCAATTTAATTCAATCAACTACAGCTTAAATTAAATATCGACATTACGTGCATCTTGGTTATCATCTTCTATGCTTTTAATTGAGCAGTAATAAAATATCGCTATTATGGCAAATAAGGATAGTTCGGCTTAACAAGGGGGGGTTAATATGCAAAAAGATACGATAAAGCTCAGTAAGTTTTTAAGCTATGTTTTGCGACACAAACCTGAATCCATTAAGGTCAAATTAGATCCTAATGGTTGGGTTTCTGTCGATACGTTACTCTACCAAGCAAATCAGTATGGGCATCCGCTAGATCAATCTACATTAGAGTCTATAGTTGTAACAAATGACAAAAAACGTTTCACTCTCTCTACAGATAAAAGCATGATACGTGCAGCTCAAGGACACTCTAGCCAACAAGTCATAATGGAATTAAATGAACAGTATCCACCACAATACCTTTATCACGGTACGGCAGTCCGTTTTCTTGAGTCGATTAACCAAAAAGGTTTAATTTCAAAATCACGCCATCATGTACATTTATCTGATGATGAAATAACTGCCAAGTCAGTTGGCACACGCCATGGTAAACCCATTGTATTAACTATTGAAGCCCGAAAAATGTATGAGTTAGGCTATAAATTCTATCTTTCAGATAACCAAGTTTGGTTAACTGATAAAGTTCCATCACAATTTATCTTAGTTTAACCACAAAACCTAATGAGCTACCGTCAATTTTGTACAGTAGCTTACATGCTCACCATACTATAATAGTAACGCATATGTGACTTTCTACTGTTTCCATCGGAACTTCAGTCTTAATACTTTGAATACGACCAATTTGCGTTAAATGATCTGCATGAAATCGCGGGTAAGATGCGAGATCTTCTGTCACGATACGGATCAAAGCTTCACACTCGCCAGCCATCAAATAACACTCAAAAACTTCCGGCATTCCTTTGATTTCAGAAACAAACTGGTTATATCTCCGCCCGCATTAGGCGAAGGTTTACGGCGGGATGTTGCTAACTTTATTGGCGTAATTTACCCTTATCTTAATTATTATTGATACTTACTGCCAAATTAGAATTGATTATTAGCAATAAAACAACCCAATATTCATTCATAATCGCTATAATTTTTGTCGAAGCTAACCTACTGAATCCCCAATCTAACAATAATACAAGGAGCCTCGATGGAGCTACAAACACTTATCCTATTCAGTGCTACAGTGCTCCCCCTCATCTGCACACCAGGGCCTGATATTTTATTTATCGCTTCTCAGGGTATATCTAGTGGATCCTCAGCTGTTTGGAAAGCAAACTGCGGCATTATTTCAGGTTATATGATGCATGCTATTTTAGCAGCGTTAGGCTTAGCAGCAATAGTGGCTACTTATCCACTATTGTTTAATACTATAAAATGGGTGGGGGTGATCTACGTTGGCTACTTAGCCATCAAAATGGTGCTTTCAGCAATGAAACCAGGAAAATTGGCATTAAAACCAGCTTCATCTAATGCCATTATCGGGAAAGGTTTTTTGACTAGTTTTCTTAACCCTAAAGGATTATTAGTCTATTTTGCCATTCTACCTAATTTCATTCGTTCATCTGAGCATGTTGCAATACAATCCATTATTTTATCTGCCATCTTAATCGCTTTATGCATCGCTATTTATGGTGTGATTGGTATGGTATTCGCATCAATGCATAAAAAAGATACTTATAGTGACAAGCGCCGTCGCATCACTGATGGCGTTGCTGGTGGTATGTTAACATTAGCAGCAATTGGCCTTGCTACGAGTTAATAGGGGTAACCGCTACCCATATTAGCATGCTACCTGTCGTGTTTGGTGAAACAACACCTTCACCTATGTCAGGTAGCCACCAGCCACCTTGATTAGCCTTCAACGTTTTACAGCTCGCCCCTGAAATACTCCATTCACCTGCTAAAATATACATTATGCCAGCCTGCCCAATGGGTAAGCGCTGCTCTTGGGTGATAACATGGCTTTCTACAACCCAACGTTCCGTATTAAATTCTACGTTTAATAGGTGAGATGATGACGCTAACAGTTCAAGTCTTGCATCATCGCAAGCTGATGATTGATAACTCTCACCAATGTGGTTGAGTGTGTGCTGACACTGATGTTTATCTATGATAGATAATGCGCTTTTATCGAGGGAAATACACAATCGAGCACCTTCGGTATAATGGTTTAAAAAACACGAATGAGTAATGTGCTCAATACTAGCGCGAAGTGAAAAGTCTGATGCTACTGGCCAACAAAATATTTCTGTGCTGTCACCATCCCCCTCTAACCACTCATGGATAGGTAACTCAGCGGCATCAAAACATTTAATTTTCATACATCCCCCGAGCAAATGTCATCACCAGTCGTGGTGTTAGAGTGGCAAACATGTTTACTCAGGGCAATGGCTTTACACTTAAAATGTGATTAACCGCGTTTCTCTGTAATTAAAATATGGCATAAGCGCCCTAATGTTTTCATCGCTTGATCAAGTTGCTCATTCCATGCAAAAGATGTATTCAGCCTAAAAGCATGATTGAATTGATCACTGGTTGAAAACATACTGCCCGGTGCAATACTAATCCCTTCCTTCAAGGCTAATTGATACAAACGGATAGCATTAAATGGTGGCTCAAACTCCAACCAAAGAAAATAGCCTCCTTTCGGGGTATTCACTTTTACTGAAGATGGCATGTATTGTGCAATAGCCCCTAACATCTGATGTTGGCGCTGTTCCATTGTTTGGCGCAATTTTCGCAAGTGACTGTCATACCCCCCTTGAGTGAGATATTCAGCAATCGCTAATTGTGTTGGCACACTTGCCGAGACAGTACTCATCATTTGTAGATGTTGGATCTTCGTCGCATGGCGCCCAGCGGCCACCCACCCCACCCGATAGCCTGGTGCTAAACATTTTGAAAATGAAGAGCAATGGAAAAAATTACCTTTTACATCTAACGCTTTTGCAGGGATCGGTTGCTGGCTACCAAAATAGAGTTCGCCATAAACATCATCTTCAATCAGAGCAATTTGGTTTTTATTAAGGATATCTACCAAACGCTTTTTATTTGCAGGTGGCATCGTACCACCTAATGGGTTTTGATAATGCGTCATTAACCAACACGCTTTAATTGGATATTTTGCAGCAATGCCTTCTAGCGCATCTAAATCAATACCAAACAATGGATCAGTTTTAATGGCAATGGCTTTTAGTTTTAAACGTTCAATAGCCTGTAATGACCCATAAAAAGCAGGTGATTCAATCACCACCCAATCACCTGGTTGGGTAACAGATTGTAAACTAAGTACCAAAGACTCCATTGCACCAGCAGTGATAACAATTTCATCAGGAGCGACATGGATGCCTTGGCTTGCATAACGTTGAGCGATATTACGACGCAGTTGCTCATTTCCTGGTGGCAGGTTTGCGGTGGTATTAAATCGAGCTAAGCGTCGAGCCACTGATGCAAGGCTTTTACCTAATTTCGGTTCATCAAGTAGTGCAGGTTCAGGAAATGCTGAACCAAATGGGATAATATCAGGATCTTTACAGGCCTGTAGTACACCAAAAATTGATGCATTAATTTCTACATTTTCATTCAAATGTAGGCCCTTTCCCCCTTTCGCAGCGGCAAAGTTGGTATTTCTACGCGCAACATAGTAGCCTGATTGTGGTCTTGCACCGATCCAGCCTTGGCTTTCAAGTAATTGGTAAGCCTGCACTACTGTCATAAGGCTTAAACCTGATTGCTTCACACTTTCCCTAAGTGACGGTAACCTATCGCCAACCTGCCAGATATTATCCTCTATCTGTTGACGTATTTGTGCAGCCAGTTGTTCATATCGCGTCATATCCGCCTCAACTGTTATAGTTAATAACTGAAAAATTGTTACTATTATAGTTTATCTTCTCATGTTTTACTTATCCATACATTCACCTGAATTTTTTAACTATAAGCACAAAACATTTTTACTCAGTTTGCCGTTTCGTCGAACAGTCGCTGCTATCGGTTTTTTGCCAAGGAACGCACTACACCTACCGGCTGCAAAAAGTGAAATTGTCATGTGCATACGATCAACTCCAATCAGGGGTCAATATGTTTGGACTAACTGCGCTGGAACTAGCCCGTATACAATTTGCATTTACGGTTTCGTTCCATATTATTTTCCCAGCTATCACCATCGGTTTAGCCAGTTTTTTGGCTGTACTCGAAGGACTATGGTTGAAAACACGAGATGACGACTACATAAAATTGTTTCATTTCTGGTCAAAAGTCTTCGCTGTCAATTTTGGTATGGGCGTTGTTTCTGGCTTAGTAATGGCATACCAATTTGGTACCAACTGGAGCTTCTTTTCCGATTTTGCGGGCAGCGTGACTGGCCCACTGCTCACCTATGAAGTGTTGACAGCATTCTTCCTCGAAGCTGGTTTCCTTGGTGTCATGCTATTTGGTATGCAGCGAGTGGGTGAAAAACTCCACTTTTTTGCGACATGCATGGTTGCTCTAGGAACAATCATCTCTACCTTTTGGATCCTTGCATCCAACAGTTTTATGCAAACTCCACAAGGGTTTGAAATAGTGGATAACCGCATAGTACCTGTTGATTGGTTAGCGGTTATTTTCAATCCATCGTTCCCATATCGTTTGCTTCATATGACAACCGCAGCATTCCTTGCCGCTGCATTTTTTATTGGAGCTTCTGGCGCATGGCATCTGCTAAAAGGCAATAAGTCTTCAGCGATGAAGAAAATGTTTTCTATGTCTTTATGGCTAATTTTAATTTTAGCACCCATTCAAGCTCTCATTGGCGATGCTCATGGGCTAAATACCTTAAAACACCAGCCTGTCAAAGTCGCCGCAATGGAAGGACACTGGGAAAATAAACCGGGTGAAGCAACGCCATTGATCTTATTTGGTATTCCAAATATGGAAAAGGAAAAAACTGAATATGCAATTGAGATCCCTTATTTAGCTAGCATCATTTTAACCCATAGCCTTGATAAGCAAGTCCCTGCCTTAAAAGATTACCCACCGGAAGACAGGCCAAATGTATTTATGGTGTTTTGGTCATTCCGCATCATGGTTGGTCTTGGCATGTTGATGATCGCAACGGGTGTTTGGGGACTTTGGTTACGCTACCGCAAAAGACTCTATGACTCTAAAACATTCTTACGTTTCGTGTTCGTCATGGCACCATCAGGGTTAATTGCCATTCTAGCTGGTTGGTTTACCACTGAAATTGGTCGTCAGCCATGGGTTGTGTATGGCTTGCAACGAACATCAGATGCTGTGAGTGCCCATGGTAAAATGCATATGAGTATCAGCCTACTTGCCTTTTTTGCAGTATACGGCGGAGTATTTGGAATTGGTTATATGTACATGATGAAATTAATTCGTAAAGGCATTCAACAGGAGACAACTCATGGGCATTGATTTACCGCTAATTTGGTTTGTCATCATTGTATTCAGTATTTTGATGTATATTGTGATGGACGGTTTTGATTTAGGGATCGGTATCCTCTATCCAGCCCTTAAAGATAGCCAAGATCGTGATTTAATGATGAACAGTGTTGCCCCTGTCTGGGACGGTAATGAAACTTGGCTAGTGCTCGGTGGAGCCGCTTTGTTTGGGGCATTTCCATTAGCTTATGCGATCGTCCTTGATACACTGTCAATTCCTTTAACCTTCATGCTGCTTGCACTGATTTTTAGAGGCGTCGCATTCGAGTTTCGATTCAGAGCCGATGAGTCACACCGTAAACATTGGGATCATGCCTTTATTTGGGGCTCAATTTTTGCCACTTTTGTGCAAGGTGTCGTTGTTGGTGCTTTTATTCAAGGATTCCATGTCGAAAATCGCGTTTATATGGGCGGATATTTTGATTGGTTCTCTCCTTTCCCATTATTTTGTGGTTTTGGCTTAGTCGTCGCCTATGCATTACTTGCTTGTGGCTGGCTGATCATGAAAACTGAGGGGCATTTACGCACTACCATGTATCGGTTACTGCGTCCATTAACATTGATTATGTTAGCAATTATTGCTGTGATCAGTGCATGGACTCCCGTCCTCAATAGCGCCATTTATAGTCGCTGGTTTAGCTTACCCAATCTTTTCTTCTTTTTACCTGTTCCACTATTAGTGTTGGGATGTGTTTGGGTTATGTTAAAAAGTGCAAAGCAGCAAAAGTCGGACAGTGTTCCTTTTCTATCTGCATTACTGCTTATTTTCCTTGGTTTTACTGGGTTAGGGATCAGTGTTTGGCCAAATCTCATTCCACCTGCAATTAGCTTTCGTGATGCCGCCGGGCCAATGGAAAGCTTAGGTTTCATGCTAGTTGGTGCGCTATTTATTATCCCTGTTATATTGGTTTATACCTATTGGAGTTACTATGTCTTCAGAGGAAAAATTACCCCAGAGCAAGGCTACCACTGATCAAACGATACCATCACCGTGGTGGAAAAAAATAGGTTGGATGGCAGTGCTTTGGCTAGGAAGTGTATTGGTATTATTTGCCTTCTCTTCCGTGTTTAGGCTGCTGATGACCGCCGCTGGAATGAAAGTCAAATAAGCTTTCACAATATATGCCGTACTTGCTGGGCTAGTGCGGCATTTTTTTGCCTATCATTAAAGAGCAAAATGTTTTACTCACACTTATTTCTATTCTGCCAAAGCATGATATGATAATGATAACAGTTAGCAAATAATAATTTTATCATTATCATTTATATAAAGGAGCTCGCCAGTGGCTAGTGAAAAACCAGTCGAGAAAAACATATACCGCCCGGCGCCACCACAGCTTATTCAGGTTAAATCCATTACCGATATCAGCCCTTCAATCCGTAGCATCACATTCACTGGGGAACGACTTAGTGATTACCCAACTCAGTGTGAAGGTGGTCATATCAAAATTTTCCTCGCGCCTGATCTCAAAAGTGAACCAGCCTTACCCGTATTAACTGAAAATGGCCGTAGCTGGCCAGAAGATAAGCCGCGCCCATTTGTACGGACTTATACCGTACGCTCTATTCGCCCTGAAATAAAAGAAATCGATATCGAATTTGCGATGCATGATGGCGCAACAGGCCCTGCTTATTTGTTTGCCCGTGATGCAGAGCAAGGCCATTGGATGGGTATCACCAATCCGGGAGGACCTGACCCACTACTGCCACACACCCAACACTATTTTATGGCTGGTGACTCCAGTTCACTCCCCGCCATTGCAGCTCTCCTTGAAAAAATGCCTGCAACCGCAACAGGGAAAGTGGTATTACGACTCGATAATTCAAATGATGTTCGTGAACTCAGCAAACCAGCGGGTATTGATGTAACGTGGATTTGTGGTGATATCAATAAAACTGCTGAACTAATCAGCACATTCAAATCTTGGGATATACCAACAGAAGATGCTTCGTTTTGGATTGCAGGCGAAGATCAAATTATTCGTGATTTACGCCGTTATATCCGCCGAGAAAAAGGATTCAATCGCGAAAGTATTTATGCCATTCCATACTGGCGCTACGGTTATGATGAGGAAGGCTATCATCATGAACGACATAATGTGATGGATAACCCTGATGATTAGTAAGTGACATGATCCACACGTAGTGGTGGTTCAACCATCACTACTTTGTTTAGTCTCTTTTTCCACCTCAAAGTCAGATATACCCATAACATTAATTATTAAACGGTATCGATAAAACCTGTTAACAAAAAACTTATACAATACTGAATCAACGTTAGTAGTAAAGCTGCAATCCAACATATTCACCAAGCTCATTTAGCCAGTATAGAGCTGGCATTTCATAAAAGTAAAAGTTCAGTTCATCATCTTCTGTAGCCTCAACATTTTTTTGTCAGAGCCACTCGCTAAGAGCGTTGTAAAGGAAAAGCTAGGCAGGAGGCTGTAAAATCAAGACAGTATACAGTGGAGTACTTGCCTAACCGATAGCGCCCGAACCCCAGCCCACAGCTGATTATCAGTAGTAAGTGGCTGAATGAGCTTGGGTTTACGGTAGGCAGTCACTTTACCCTCACCCGCCAAGCGGGACAACTGATCATCCAGTTGGCTGAGAGTGAGTAAAATAATTAAAGAGATCCCAGTATAGTACTGGGATCTTGTTTATATTAAATCTTCACCATTGTGTAGAACGATCACATTGTCTTTTCCTAGTTCATCTTTCACTAAACTAGCGATTTTATTTGTACATATTTCAAGTAACTTATTAGACACGCTAATGTAAAAATAGGACTTAGGATCTAGGCCAAATTCGTTTGAAATTTCTTTATCAAACTGCTCTAAATCTCTAGCTTTATATAAAATATAGTGTTTTGGAAAGATTTCAGGGTAATTAGCCAGAAAAATATCCAGTTTTTTCTGTAATTCACCGACAGATAATGTCGTATAGCATCTCAAATCTATGGACATGTTTCCTCACTTAACTCTGATTGCATTGCCAGTTTTATCAATGATAATGAGCTTATCTAACCCCATTATTGGCCATTTTGTAAACTGCTGCTGAAGTTCAGGGGCTGATACTTTAGTGTCAGACATATTAATAACTACATTATTAGTCTGCCCTTCATTTATCTTACCTTTTACTTCTGTCCAGATATTTCGAACGCTTCCTGACTTAGGTGCATAGTTATCAAAGATTTCGCCATTGATTCTGTAATCAGGGTCTTTTTTACCGGCAATAATAGGGTTTTGTTCTACATGGAAGCCTGACTTCGATAATATCTGTGCACTTTCATTTTCTCGATTGAGTGAGCGGATATTTTCTTTTGTCATTTGAGGCGTTGTTTTAGTGACATGCCCAGTTAATGAGCCTTCTGATTTCGGGATGGCGTTTCCTATCGTCCCTGTTTGCCAAACATTTGTTTCTGGAGAAATTATCCCACCTGTCGGTTTTTCAACCACTTTATTGCCTGCAATACCACCAAAGACAGCTAAAGAGCCAAGGCCAATATTAATTCCACCTTCTGTATAATTACCCTCAATAACTTGACCGATCCCTGTTCCTGTTTGGTAAGAGCCTCCCGCAACGAGTGTACCCCGAATAATTGAGCCAGGCACACCAGGTAATGCAACCAGCGCATCAGCACCAACAGCAGCTTGTCCCGATTAAACGCCATACATTTTTAAGTAACTAAGTGCCTCGTTATACGCTTTCGCATCTGCATAAGCGGCAACGAATGCACCACCATTAACAAGATTCTGAATAGCTGCCTTTGCCTCTGTTTCACTAAATCCATACACCGTTTGCAGCTCATAGCCGTACTGATTGAGTTGATTTGCTAAGTCTTGTTGTTGGCTTTCATTTAATTGGCCATTGCGATATTGCTCAAGTAACGCATTACTCGCACGATCTTCATTGATGAGGTAGACGATATTTTGAGAGGCTTGTAGGAGATTTTTACCTTCCTTTTGATCATCAAGGGCTTTCATCAACTTTTCATTTTTTGTCGCTGATAAAAAGTTATTCTCGATCGTCGTCTTACCTGCCTCTGCGGCATTGACTGCGCTTGAAGTATCTCCCCCCACTAAATTACCCGCAAGGCCTGCCGCCAAACTTGCAAATGCACTGACTGTCGCTTTTTCATCTTCACTCAGTTCACTTGGTTGTTTATTATAGAGCTCTTTTGACAACATTCCTACTGCTTCGGCTGTCATTGCACCGAAAGATTGAGCACCTGCATTTTCACCTTTGGCTAATGCTAGTGCAGCATTAGCAATACTATGTGCCGCCAAACGCCCTGCTTTATTATCTTCTCCAATGTTTTTTGGCGATTTCATTCGCAATATACGGTGCGCTCGCATTCGCTACCGCTTTATTTACATCACCATTTACCAAACCTTGAATTAGGGCTGTACCCGACTCGACTATGCGACGTTTGTCCCCACCAATTTGCCAGCCAGAGCCTTTGATTTCAGCTTGAATCGCCTCTTCACGCTCTTTACCGCTTAAGGTTGGATTGTTTTCGTTTACCTTCTTCGTAGCAGTGATTGTCGCGTCCGTCACTGCAATATCAGTGATTTGCCTACCCAATTCACCAATTAACTGCGTTTTTTCTATCCGTTTTTGTTCTTTCTCTTTATCGAAAATCGTATCAAGTTTTTCATGGGCATGCGTCGTATCTCGACTTAATTCCTTGATGTCTTGCTTCTGATTTGCTTTATCTCGAATGATTAGCTGGCCTTCCGACACTGCTGACTGTGTCGTATTACTCGCTTCGCCTTTGTTATTAACATTGGTGAGTAGCGAGCCAGCGGCATTACCCGCAAGTTGGTCTGTAAACGGTGTTCCACCTGAACTGAAGCCACCACTTTGGCTATCCACTTTATACTCAGCTTTATTTTTAATATTGCCAAAACCTAATGTACCAGTATCCAGCTTGTTTTTATCTGCTTCTGCTGCGCTGCTGATCACAGCACCATCAAGTTGTGTATGATTACCAACTGTGATATCAAAACCACCTTTACCTGCGTTGATACCTGTTTGCTTATCCACCGATTGATAGTCACTGTGCATATCTGTTTTGTTAGCATTCACCGATACGGTGGTCTTTAGCCCACTACCAATACTGCCAGACAAGCCACCACCTTTCTGCTGTGAATCATACTTGTCCGTCGCTTGTTGGCTCGATAACGTTAAATCACCACCCACATTGGCTTTCACCGTTTCACCATTAACTTGAGCGCCAGTTAATGTGGTGTCTTTGCCGCTATTTAGGGTCAGTTGCTTGCCTGCATTAACTTCGGTATCTGTGTAGAATTGGCTATCACCCTTTTCGAAGCCACTGCCTTTATTGACACTTGTATTAACGTTCCAGCCTCCGGTACTAATACCCGCGCCTATCGAACTACCAATTCAGTTAGAAAAATACTTAGTTAGAGTGCTTTCAGATTGGCTGCTTAAGTTATATATATTCTAAATAATCATTTGAATAATAATGATTGTTTGTATATATCCTTAGCATTCAATTCATTAACGTTATCCTATATTTATTGTTTTCAAATCTTAAACATTTGCTTTATGGTAGATTTTATTTCAAGGAATAAGTTATGCGCTTAATTTTATTGATGATATTTACCATCACCATTGTAGGTTGCTCTGGCTCACCCCAAAATCAACAAAAACGTATTCCTCCTAAAATCGATCCATATGGAGATAGCGTCTTAGATAGCATTAAGCAAAACCAAAGCATCTATAGAGAACAGCAAATCAGCAAACCAAGGTATTAATCGTTTCACTTTGTCCTAAAGGTATGATCTACAAATGGGTCATATCTTTATTGAATTTTCAAACCATTATTGTGTTCTTCCTGAACAATCATCTTCCCATTCCAAATAATCTTTTGCATTCCTCTTTGTGTTATATTATAACATAACACTCAAGCTCGTTAACCTCTGAAGGAAGCCATCGATGAATAACAAGTCACTCGCTACGATCGCATTGAGCGCTAGTGCATTACTTGCCAGTTTTACTGTTTTTGCCCACAGTCATGTTCATCCTCAATCTGAAAAAGCCATCCAGGCCAGTAAAGGTATTTTTGATGATGCAGATGTGAAAGATAGAAAACTGAGTGATTGGGATGGAATATGGGAGTCCGTTAACCCACTTTTATTAAATGGTAAACTGGATCCTGTATTAGAAAAAAAAGCCAAAACAAATAAAGACAAAACGGTTGAAGAGTATCGTACGTATTATAAAAAAGGTTATGCAACAGATGTTGATAGTATAAGTATTGAAAATAACCTGATTGAATTTAGCCAGAACGGAAAAAACCACAGCTGTACTTACCATTATTCAGGCTATAAAATCCTTCATTATACTTCGGGTAAAAAAGGTGTCCGCTACTTATTTGATTGCCAAGATCCGGCATCAAAAGCCCCTAAATATATTCAATTTAGCGATCATATTATCGAGCCACAGGTTTCTGGGCATTTTCATCTCTATATGGGCAATGAATCTCAAGAAAAACTATTACAACAAATGGATAATTGGCCAACTTATTACCCTTATTCACTCAATGATGAACAAGTGGTACATGAAATGCTGCATCATTAGTGATTGGAATGGCCCCAGCAAGCTGGGGCTTAGAAGGGATTTGATGATTAACTATAGGCGAGCAATGCACGATGGCAAAGTGTTGAACGAACGCAATCATCAACAGTAAAGTTGATCATGGCCACCATCTCATCACTACTAAAACGTTGCAATGCATCGGCTAAGCCAGATGTGACACCTTCAGGTAAATCACATTGCGTGACATCACCATTAACGATAACGGTGACATTCTCCCCTAAACGCGTTAAGAACATTTTCATTTGTGTGACAGTCACATTTTGTGCTTCATCTAATATCACAATTGCATTTTCAAATGTGCGGCCACGCATATAGGCAAACGGTGCAATTTCAACCTTAGCTATCTCAGGTCGCAGACAGTATTGTAAAAAGGAGTTCCCCAACCTTTTCACTAAGACGTCATAAACAGGTCGAAAATAGGGTGCAAACTTTTCGGCCATATCGCCAGGAAGAAAACCGAGATCCTCTTCTGCCTGCAAGACAGGACGTGTGACAATGATTTTATTGATGTCTTTATTAATTAACGCATCTGCAGCAAGAGCGGTGCTGATAAAGGTTTTGCCACAGCCAGCTTCACCATTTGCGAAAATTAATTGTTTATGTTTAATCGAGTTGATGTAGAGTTTTTGCGCGTCATTACGAGGAGCGATTGGCGAGTTATCTCGCCGTTCTTTCGCCATTCCGATTGGCTCAATACCAGTAAAATCAGCAAAGGAAGTCACACTTGCCATTTCGTAACGACCTGCGCGTTCTTTACGTAATGAACGTTTCATTTCACGGCGTGTCTTTGTTGCAGCTTTCTGTCTACTCATAGTATTAACCCTTCCAGGTATCGTTGAAGTCAATTCAAATGACGGACTATTCAGAACAGAGAGGAGCTCCCTTCAAGCTCGTGTTAGTTGAACATGCAATAAAAAAACCGGTTACTCATCTCACCATGACAATTTCATGATGGAATAGTAACCGGTCTTGTGAGCATATAAACAAAGACTTAGTTCCCATTAGTTCCTCCCTGCTAGGCTATACCCGTAAACTAATGAATTTCTATGACACTATTATGACAAAACACCAAAAAGTTAAATCTGTTAACTCTTATGGTGTTACGCTTGTCCCTTAAAAAGACTATAGCGCTGAATTTCTTTTGATTGCAACAATAATTTAACACTTATAATGATATATTTTTGCATTTATACCTGAATTAAATTAGTAAGGCTCTCCTCACTGCATAATATTTGAGCTTAATTCATTAATAATTAAGATAATATAAAAACCCAGCATTGATAAAACAATACTGGGGATCAATTTATGGTTTGCAGTTACCTGCTAATTGATAACCTGCTGCTTGAGCCGCTAATTCATCTGTAAACATCACAGAATTTTTTTCTGATGTTGTTTTGAAACCAGAACAATGTGATAGGTGATATTTGTGGGAGTTACGATTTCCTTTAACCTGTACAATCTCTTCCATAGGCTGCACTTCTGGCGCTACTTCCACTTCTACAGATGAAACATCGCTATCAAGTTTAAGCCCCTGAGCACTATTTTTGTGACCAAGTTGCCATGATGCCTCTCCTGTTACAAAAGGATTGTGATGCCCCATTTGTGCCGCAACTCGCTGATCACGCAATTTTTCCCATTGACTCGGTGGATATTTTTTATCCCAGACCATCAATAACTGTTCCTGCTGACGCGACATAGAAAGGTTATAACGGTCATACATATAGAAATACACACGTGCAACCTGCCCCTTTACTTCATCACGAGGCTCAAACACACGCTGCTTAAAATCAACGCGGCTACGGCACTGGCCATAAGGATATTCCACATTATCAGCGAGTTGCCCGTAGCTAAAGTTACTTCGATCGCCATTTACCTCACCAATTGAGGGAGCTAAATTATGCATATTAGCTTCCATTTTGCGGAAAATAGCATCAGTTGCGATACAATTTTTACGCCCGCCTTGTTGCCAACATTGTCTTTGATGACCAAATACCCATGCAGGAACAATATGCTCCCATTCAATCCTTTCTGCGCGGGCCTGTTGTTTGCGAACTTGATAGCCGCAGGATGCTAGGTCAACTCGACCACCACTTTTACCAACCCAACTCCAATCACAACCGCAATACAGTGTTCCTTCGCCTTGATGAGTTTGATCCATATAAACTTTGGTTTTACTCCGCACCTTCGCTTCATTAAAATCACTTGGCGCTGCAATAAGTGGGGAAGTAAACAACAATATAAAAAACGAAAGTGCCCATTTAGAGCACAAAAAAGTGAATAATTTATTCAAAGTAGCACCACTAATAATAAACAAGTAACCGGAATGCATTAATGCATCCTGTAATATACTGCAATTTTTCTTATGGCAGAATCGCGGTTAAATATAAGCTTTTTTGCTATTGATGAATATTAAAAACAGCCTATTTATCACCAATACGTACTCTTCAATCCACCATGATGGCATGTTAAAGCAATCCTATAATGATGAAAATTTTAATTAATCACAGTTCTTGTTTACTAATTAATCGAATAACTTATGGCATTGCCTAATTAAATAGCTATATATCGTTTAAGGTCAGTTATTAATAATTATCCACAGATTAACCTCATTATACACTTGGCCGTTTACGATATAGCCATAACCCAGGCAGAGATAAACCAATGGATAATGCACCCACAATAAACGATGCTCTTAAGAAATTAGTGACTAAGGTTTCAAATAGCTCAGGGGTGTATCCTAGATGAGAAATTTTCACTACTGATATCATCGCTACATAAGCACTGATCCCTGGAAACATAGGGATTACAGCGGCTACTGTAAAGACTTTTGGATGAGCCAACCATGATCTTGACCACTGAATACCTATCGCTCCAACAAGGATCGCAGCAATAAAGCTCGCCCATTCAATATTTAAACCTAATGTCATCATCGTCATACGCGAGCCATGGCCTATTGCACCGAGTAAAGCACAATATTTTAATGCCTTAACTGGTACATTAAATACCATCGCAAAGCCAACAGCTGGAATTGCTGCTAGAAACATATCCTCTAAGAGAGCCAATAAAAAATTCATGCCCACTCCCTTAAATTCCAAACAGCCATCGCAATTACAACGCCAATACAGGTTGCTAATGTTAATAAACTTGCCATTGTCCAACGCGCAAGACCGGTATTGACATGCCCTTTAAACATATCCGCAACCGCATTAATTAAAGGGAAACCTGGAACCAACAGCAATACACTCGCAGCCATTGAAATACTGGCTGTGGGTGCAAAATAAGGGAGTTTCAATAGCAAACCGGAAACTGACGTTGCAACAAATGCCGTAATACAAAAGTTGATCAATGGGTTCATTTGCCGAGATGTAAGCACTTGCCGGATATACATCGCGCAACCGCTCGCGATAAAAGTCACTAAGGAACCATCCCAACCACCACCATTGAGTTTACTAAAGCAGGCGCAAGATAAAGCCACCATCAAAACCATCATCCAACGTGGATAGCGCAACGGTTTTATTGAAGACAGTTTTTTCTGTAATTGCTTACGATCTAATAAATGATGTTCAACTAAAATAACAGCATGTTGTACTTCAGTCACAACATGCATATTAATACCGCGATCAATAATTCTTCGGGTTGATGTCAGACAATGTCCATTAATAATCGTTGTTAAGACTAATGAGTTCGAAGAGATTGCACTATCAACTTGATCTGCTCCCAGAGCAATGCCTAAGCGAGTTGTGAGTTGCTCCACCAACATACTTTCTGCACCATGCTGCAACAATAGCAGACCACATTCAATGCATAGACGCGTAATTTCTCTTTGGCTGTTTGAAATAGCATTATTATCATGCTCCTCATCAATCGCGCACTCTTTCATCAATCGCCCCCTTTTCACTAAAACAGCAATCATTCAGATAATAGTTCAAACGTGATAATATTTATCGACATCATAGAGAAAAATAATAGTCTGGATCATGATCTCTTGCAGGTTAAGCATGATTAATCATCATCTACATTGTCTTTCATGATAATCATTAGTTAGAATTAATCATTAAATAAATCATAATGCTAGGAACAATATTGCATGAATACCCCAATTCAGGCCAAAACGCCTAAAGGACAACGCCGCAATAAAGCATTAATCACTGCGGCCTCTGAGATTTTCATTCAATATGGTTTTGAAGGAACAACGCTGGATATGATTATTGAACGTGCAGGCGGATCACGCTCCACCTTGTATAAAAATTTTGGTGATAAAGAAGGGTTATTTGCTGCCGTTATTGAAACCATGATTGACGATATATTCAGTGACCATGAAACCACCCCACCGACACCTCAAACCATCGAGTCTGTTTTATCTTTTTATGGCGCTAGATTTTTACTGAATGTAATTAAGCCGCAATCCATCGGCTTATATCGTCTGATCCTCGGTGAATATAATCGTTTTCCAGAGATCAGTCAGGCCTTTTTTGAACAAGGCCCTGTACGTAGTTATCGTTTATTAACAGAAAAACTTCTTGAGTTACCTGAAGTGAACATTAATGAAAAAACATTACTCAGTATCTCATCACGTTTCTTAGAAATGCTAAAAGCAGATGTCTTTATTACCACCTTCTGTGTTGCCGATTTCCAACCTAGTGATGAATTTATTACTCAACAAATTTCGCTTTCTGTAGATATTATTGCCAGCTATATTCGCCAAATTAGTCGGTAAATTTATTTAGTCACTAAAGCCGTTGCTCGTTGTTTTGCGGCGGCAATATCGCTCTCGACAAACACCTCAGGCCCGTACAGATTAGAAAGTAAAGGCGCCATTTCTTCCATTTCTGTTTTATCACTGCCGTTAGGCTGCAATGTAATCAACATAGCGCGGCAATGCTCTATCATTGGTTCTCTCGCATGTTTCAACCAGCGACGAACATATTTCATTGATTCCATATGTTCTGCTGTTGGTTTACCTTTTGGCTTTTTTACTGGAGGATAAATTAGGGCAAATTTCAATCTTCTTGCCAATAGTAAATCCATTTCCTCTAACCATTGACGTGTTTCATCCATTGTTTCAGGGAACGAATTGATCACACAAACAGGCCATTCAACCGTATTAATAATGGTTTTATGCGGCATCATGATATTTCCTCTCGATTAAAAGTGTACTTAAATGTACACTTTTAATCACCATAAGGTCAATAATGATTCTCATTTATATTTAGGTGTTTTGTGCTATTCATTTATGTTGTAAAAAGACGATAAAGTGAGCAGATAAATCCTAATGTGTAGAAAAAAATCCGCACTGTAGAAAATATGCTTACTGTGGGTGGTGTCTTTTTTAATATGGAATGCTATTCTCGCACTATTGTTACGTCAAAAAAGCGAATAAATTATGAAAAAATTACTGCCGATTGTTTTAGGGATGGTTGTTACATTAACTGCATTTGGCGCAAATGCAGGAAAAAATTGTGATACATATTTTCAAGAAATGAATGGACTTGTTAAACAAGCAGAAGAACAATATAAAAGCGAGCCTGATGTTAAAGAGCGCATCGCTGAAATGAAACAACAATTAGCCGACGCTAAAAAAGCATTAGCTGATTACCCAGAAGATGCGCAAGAGCAAGCTTGTGAACAAGGTATTCAAGCAATCCAAAAAGCGAAAGAAGCTGTTGAAGGTAAATAACCGCCTCTCCTGTCTATCTCACCTTATTTTGCTTAATTCAAAATTCAAGCCATAAGGTCAGTGATACACTGACCTTACTTATACTCGTCTTACTTCAAGTTGCAGCGCTTTTCGTTAAGGTATAAGTGACTGTGCTCACTCGCGCCAGTCACATACTTATGTACGCTCCTAGCGGCTCATTCACTTGTCGCCTAGCTGCACCTCAAATTATTTAGAGCATATATTTTATTATCTCACCACCAGCACAGAAATTTTCGCGTACGAAACAATACCTGACGCATTTGAACCTAATAAATGGGTCGTAATACTTGGGTTACGAGAACCAATCACAATGAGGTCTGCACCAATTTCCTCTGCTTCAGACAATACTTTATCTCGAGGTGAACCAAACGCGACTTTGTAGGTAATATCTTCATGCGGGTAATCAATCTTGGCAATAATTTCTTTTAGCTGCTCTTCTGAACGTTCAACCGCTTTTTTGGCAAAGGAAGATAAAAGATCATAATGGTAGCTGTAGCTCATCGAAAATCTTGACACATCGGGTACTGAGTGAAAAAGATGTATTTTTGCTCCTGATGCTTTAGCCAAATAAATAGCATGTTTCAACGCTTTATCGGTCAAAACATCTTCAGAAATATCGACAGGAACCAAAATTTTATTATACATATAATACCCCCATTAACATGTAAGCGTGCTTATTTCCTAAAGTATAGTCTCAATAAAATCAAACTGCTGTGAACTATATGACGATTTGTTAAAGCTAGTTCACAATTTCATCAAAATACTAATCTTCTTCTAAATGCCATTTATGCAAAATGCGATGGATAAACGGTGTCACAATTAAGCCAATGCTAATGATAAATACACTCTGCAAAAATAAGCCATAAATAGCGATAAAAAAACGCCCACCTTGGGTTATGGGTGCAGGTTCTATTTCTTGGCCACTTAACATGGATAATGCATTGAGCATCGACTCCGTCAAAGAGTGCCCTTCAATAAAATAGAAACCAATCATGCCCGGTAATAATCCAAGAAAAAAAACCAATAGCGCCAAGCAATAAAAACGCAGTACCCTTAGTATAAAGTGCTCAATGCGGATCACTTCTTTTGAAAATTTCTCCATAAATAAGCTCACTTTCCCTTATGAAATAAAGTTCAATACGCTGAACTATAACATTCAATAGCTTAAATAGGTTGAAATAAAAGAAAACAAAAAAACAATCGTAAAAAGACTATTTTGATTTGATAATTCAGTATTTAAAAACCTATCTGAAAGACAGATAGGTTGATTTAGACTGTTAACGCACCACTAATACAGAGGTTTCAGCGTAGCGAACAATACCTGCTGCTGTTGAGCCTAAAAGGTGGGTAGTGATATTTGGGCGGCGTGAACCAATCACAATAATATCAGCGTTAATCTCTTTTGCGGTATTAATCACTTCATCACGAGGTGAGCCAAATGTAATTGTGTAGTTCACATCAGAAAGCGGCAAATCAATAGAATCCACTAACATTTTCATATCTTCCTCAGCTTTTACTGTTGCGCGGTCTTTGATTTCCATATATCCCAACGCATAAGCATTAATAATTGCAGAAGAAATAGGCAGTACATGGATTAAATGCAGTTTTGCCCCTGATTGTTTAGCTAAATTAACTGCATGACGAACAGCTTTGCTGGTCAGTTCATCTTCAGTTAAATCTATAGGAACCAAAATTGTTTTATACATAACCCCTCCTGATAGAAAATAGAATTATTTTGAGCATAAGTTAATAGAAGAATTATATACGGTTATGTAAAAATATCTCGCCAACAAACAAATAAATGAGATCTCTCACAATAAAATTTCTAACTATTCCCTTAACCAAGGTGTAATTGTTAAACCAACCAACATACCTTCGGGGCTCAATAAACGAGTGACAGTTTGCCCCCAAGGCTCCATACGCTGATTAATCAACAAAGAGTAACCTTTGTCGACAAAGTTTTGGGTAGCCTTAGATAAATTTGCGACCTCAAATTCAATCCAACTTTGAGGAATGCAGTACTGTTCCGGCCAATGATCTTGCTGAAAACAAGATAGAGCCGCTTGAGAAAGCGGCCATAATGCAAAATGATTAACACCACCTAATTGTTCCTCTTCACAGGTCAAATAGCCGCTATTCCCTTCCATCTCTTTCAAAGGCAAACCAAGTGTCGTTTGGTAAAAATCGCGACTCTCCAGCAAGTCTCGTGTTATTGGACCAAAGCCAGCCACAAATAAAACTTCTGTATCTTCAGCAGCATTAATCATATTGCCTACCTTTATTTAAGCCAAAAACTTCTCAATTAATTGTTGTGCATAAATAGCTTGTTCGCCACAAATATCAGGCTCGGTTTGATGACTCACCGATTCAATAAAATGACGGATCGCACCATCAAAGCCTCTTTGGACTAAAATAGAATCCCAACTTGATGGCTGCTTTTGTTTTATTCCTAATTGGTCTTCACTTAGCCACTGATTCATATTTGTTACTTGGTAAATTCCACCATCACAGGTTGCAATAACCTGTTCTTGTTGGCTCCCTGCTCGCCGATGCATCGATGTCGTCACCCAACAGTCATTGACTAACAAGTGGTGCTCCGCATAAAACAATTCCTGTTTTTCGGTAGCAATAATACTGCCACTTTGTATTTTTGCCTGACCACCCGCCAACCACACCGCCGTATCAACCACATGCAAATAATCATCTAGTAATGTAAAACGTACATCGTTTGGCCCTACACTGTTGCTACGATGTTTTTCCATACGCAATGATGCAACCTGATTGAGCTCGTGTTTGAGTGCTTGATAAAAAGGTGAAAAACGGCGATTAAAGCCTACCATTAATGACAGTTTTTGTTTTTTGGCGAAATCAATCAGTTGCTCTGATTGAGAAAGTGTTTCAGCGAGTGGCTTATCAACATATACATGCACCCCTGCTGATAATAACGTATGAATAACCTCAAAATGACTCGACGTACTGCTATGCACAAAGATCGCATCACATTGTGATGCTAATTGTTTAAGATCAGAATATAAAGGGATCCGGTAACTATCACATACCACTTTTGCTTTGATTTGGTTAGGGGAAAAAGCACCAACCAATTGCCAACTTTCAGTTTTACTTAATACTGGCAAATACGCTTTTTGCGCAATCGAACCTAGCCCCACAATACCAATTCGTAGTTTTCCCATTAAAGACTGGCTCCTATATGATGAATTTAGAAGAAAATGTTGGTAATTATAGCCAAGCCCCCACTTTAAAAACCGGTTATTTGGCGCCAAATGTTATCTTAGCAAGATGATAAAATAGCATTCAACCAATTGAATTTGTAGATGTTACTTATATAGAGTGTACTTATTCGATTAAAATTACCATTAACTGATAAAAAAGGGTTGATTTATTAAATGAGAATGGTTATCTTTTACCTAACGAATACCTGAGTAATTTACTCAAGTTTTCGTTAACGACATTGCTCACATTGCTTCCAGTTTTAGCAGGCCAACCACTTTGAGTTGGCCTTTTTTTTATCTCTAATCCCAACCTATTGATAAAAAATATTATTTTTTTCGAATTGCGCTCGAGAAACTCCACGATTTCAAATGCCCCACATAGCTCAACCGATGAGTAGGCATAAATGTTGGTACATCATCGGTTCGCATATGCAGGATATCCGCAGGAGTGATCCAAGCTGAGTTTCCTTCAAACAATGGCATACCTGCATATTTATAGGCATCTAAGACAAACTGTGAACAAAAAAAGCCATTTGCTTGGTCAACATCACTACCGAGTTGCACGCTAGCCAATGTTTTCAAGCAAAAGTTACGTATGGCTTGTCCAATTAAAGGTAACTCACAGACACGCTTAGTCAGCATCCAAGGGGCAATCATTACGATGCCTTTATAGTTATACTTACCACCATCATTCTGTACAGAAAATTCACGTAATTTATTCGCATGCATCGATGTTAAACCGGATTGGCGTAACACTACCATATTGTTTGAATCTGAAATCGCTTGATCGAGTGGAATAATTCTTACCCCACTACCAACAGATTCAGCCACCTCTCCTGCACCTAAATATATTGAGGCATGGCTAACGCCACTAATACTAAATAATCGGATACCCCATGAATTAAGCCCTGTAGCAGAAGATAATAAGATATCTCCGGGTAGCATATCGGATACTGCCAATACCTCAACTGACTCTTTAATCGGTATCGTGTTTGCTTGCTGGATACTAAATTTTAATCTATTACTTTCTTCATCCTTTTTGAAGCCCGTTGAACAACCCGTAACAACCATCAGACATAAACATAAAATCAAACATTTGAAATTCATTAGCAGGGATCCCTACCCAATTTTTATTTTTATAAAAAAACACTGTAACCAAGTTACTAGCGTTTCTTTCATCGGAAATATCTCAATATTGTGCTTGATTTGTAGAAAAGCCACTAGCTATCTCTGTCACAAATTAGCAACACTCTTAGTTACAGCCGATGGATGAATATCTTCAAAAAATAGTTTTGAATTGAGATAAAAAACAGAAATGACTTTTAGGTAGGTTAAATAATTTAAGATGAAAATAAATTAGCATTTTACTGTGTTTTCTAAAGAATTAAAAATACAGCTAGGTACAAAATAAATAAAGCCACCATAGACCTTAACGAAAAATACTGCAACTTGAAGTATGACTCGTATATGCCCTCCAGTCATACTGACTAAAGGGCAAACTCACATTCAATTAACTAATAACGTATTCAGGATAGAAAACTGTAGTTGAATGATATGTTTTCTTTTCTGTCGCTTTATTTTTTAGTGCAGCAACAACTGATTTATTTTTTAAATCATCGGGTAATTCTGACGAGGCATTTTCTTTTGCCACAATCGATACACGTAGATTTTTCTTAGAACGGCTCAACTTATAAGGCATACCTAACAAGCGACGTGCTGCATTATTACTTACCATTTTATCGACTCCTAAACTAAGTATTTTAATTCAACAATAGGCTGAACATCAAAAATATAGCCAGTGTGACCACATGGATTATTTTCTTTTCATCTAAAGAAAATAACGATAATAGTATAGCAGCAATAAAAAATAATTAAACCATCAAACTAATTACCACATAAAACAATTATAATATATATTATATGAAAAAACACCTTCCTATAAAAAGAAGGTGTTGATACAAAAATTCACTATTTTAATGTGCACCACGACGGTTTTTAGCATAAGTATCAAATGCAACGGCTAAGATAATAATCAACCCAGTGATTATTTGCTGATAATAAGCTGAAACATTCATTAAGACTAATCCATTAATTAATATACCCATAATAATTGAGCCAATGATCGTTCCACCAATACGCCCATATCCTCCCATCAGTGATGTTCCACCAATAACAACAGAGGCAATCACGCGTAGCTCAAATGTCATACCAGCAACTGCTTCAGCACTTCCTAAACGTGCACTTAGCACAAATCCAGCCAAGCCAGCTAAGCAGCCAATCACAACATAAACGCTTACCAACACTCGTTTTACGTTGACCCCAGCTAATCGAGCTGCTTCCTGATTACTTCCGACCGCGTACACAAAGCGTCCCCAACGACTTTTATGTAATGCAAAATAGCCAATCAGGGCAACAATAGCAAAAATCCAAATCGGGACAGAAATCCCCAGTAACTCGCCACGACCCCACCAACGATAGCCTGCATCAAAACCAGAAATAGGTGCGCCATCATTAATCACTAACGTCAATCCACGCCAAATGGTCATACCACCTAAAGTCACAATGAAAGGGGGTATATTCAAACGAGTGATGCCAAGTCCTTGTAGGAAACCAATACCTGTACCGACTGCTAGACAAATTGCGAGACCAACGAGCCAGCTCATTCCACCCCATGCATTTGCATCTAAACCAACTAGATTGTCGCCTTTAATAATAAAGGCCGCCGTCATAGCGCTAACTGCAAGTATTGAACCAACAGATAAATCGATCCCTGCGGTCAAGATAACCAATGTCATCCCAACCGCCATAATTCCATAAATTGAAACTTCGGTTAAAATATTGGTCACATTACGTTCTGTCAGAAAATTACTATTTTGTGTTTGGAAAAATAACACCAATAACACCATAAAAATTAACACGCCAAAACGCTCAAAAAATGCAATAAAATCAATTTTATTACGGCCAGCTGCCGTAGAAGATTGTTGTTGTAGCATATAAACCTCTCTTACACGGCAGTTTCGATGGTTGAGTTTTGATGGCAAATTGCCATCATCATCATTAGTTTTTCCTCGGTGGCATCATCGCCTAAAATTTCGCCGGTCAGGCGCCCTTCACTTAAGGTAATGATCCGATCTGAAATCGCCATAACTTCAGGTAAATCAGAGGAGATAACAATAACGGCAACGCCTTTTTTAGCCATTTCAAAAATAACTTGATGTACTTCAGATTTAGTTCCTACATCAATACCTCGTGTAGGTTCATCAACAATCAACACTTTAGGGTTCATCGCCATGCAGCGTGCAAGGATCACCTTTTGTTGATTGCCTCCTGATAACTTACGCACTTCCTGTTCACTACTTGCCATTTTGATTTGCAAGGCTTGCTTATAACTTTCGATTAATGTGTTTTCTTTATTGGTATCCACCATCCATCCCATTTTTAACAGCTGAGATAAAGCCGATAGAGACAAGTTATAACGAATTGATAACCCTAAAGCCGCCCCTTCTTTTTTGCGATCTTCAGGAACGAGTGCAATCCCTTTATCTAGGGCATTCATCGGTGTTGTTGGTTGGTAAGGTTGGCCATCAAGGGTAAATTCCCCCGATGTATATTTGTCAGCACCAAATAAACAACGAGCAACTTCCGTCCTCCCTGCTCCCATTAGCCCCGCAATACCTAAAATTTCCCCTTCGTGAACATCAAAATTGATATCATGCAATGCAATACCATGTGGGTCGAGCGGTGGTTTTTCTTTATATAAATGTTTAATCGATAAACGAATAGGCTTATCGCGATGATACGTTTCACTTGCAGGGCGTCGTTCAAAAATAACGTTGCGACCAACCATCATACGAATGATTTCCTGTACCGATGTATCAGCAACATTCCCTGAGCCTGTATATCGTCCGTCTTGAAATACCGTAAATTTGTCACAAATTTGGAAAACTTCATGCAAACGGTGAGTGACATAAATAACGCTAACTCCACGTTTTTTTAATTCTCGAACAACACGATGTAAGCTTTCTACCTCAACATCGCTTAATGCCGCTGAAGGTTCATCCATTACAATTAATTTAGCATTCAGTGTTAATGCTCTAGCAATTTCAATCATTTGCTGTTGTGCAACACTCAAACGTGCGACTTGTGTTGTAGGCGAAATAGCAAGCTGTAAATAGTCAAGAATGGCTTTTGCTTCTTGATTAAGCACCTTTTCATTAACCATCCAATGCATTTTCAGCGCTTCACGCCCTAAAAACATATTTTCAGCCACAGTCATATTGGGCAGTAGATTAAACTCTTGATAAATCGTAATGATCCCTTTTTGTTGACGAATAACAGGGGAATCAGTCACTGAAAGCATCTCACCATTAAACCAAATATCACCACTAGTTTGCGGTTGAGCACCCGCTAAAGCCTTTAAAAACGTTGATTTACCGGCACCATTTTCCCCCAATAAAGCATGTACCTCCCCCGGCATTACCGTCATTTGGGCTTGACTCAATGCCCAGATCCCTGAAAAGCTTTTCGCTAAATTTGTAATTTTAAGTAGTGGCTCTGACATAAAAACTCCTTTTCAGGAAAACAGAGGTGTTGCTAATAAAGAGGAATAACAGCGCATTTATCCCTCTTTAGCCCTGAAATTATTTCAATTCACCAATACGCTCTGCTTGATCGAGGTTGTCTTTACTAATAATGGTGGGAGCATAATCTGCACCTGTGATTTCTTTCTTATCACGAATATTATCCACCAGTTGCCCCATTGCTGTTTTTACTGCATAACCCGCACGTTGATCAGCAGTGACTGCCATCCACCCTTCTTTAATACGACCTAAAGCTTCGGGGCCTGCATCAAAACCAGTCACTAACACTTCACCCGGTTTGAAGCCTTGCGCACTCAGCGCTTCAATAGCACCAAGAGCCATGTCATCGTTAGCAGATAAAATTACATCAGGTTTCTTAGGTAATGAAGGCAGTAAACTTTCTGTGATGCGCATTCCTTCTGCTCGCATCCAGTTACCATTTTGATCAGCAACTAAACGGTACTTGCTGCCACCTTCTTTTAAGCTATCTCTAATACCTTTGGTGCGTTCAATATTTGAAGATGAGCCTGGTTGCCCTGTAATTAAAATAAGATCAGCGCCATCAGGAAATTGCTGTTTAACATACTCAGCAATGGCATAACCCCCTTTGTAATTATTTGCCCCAAAGTGTGGTACAGGCTTCTGCGCGTTAATGGTTCTATCGAGTGTCACTACCGGTAATCCTGCATTCTGAATTTCAACAACCGCGTCAGCAATTGCATTGACGTCATTTGGTGAGACAATAAAACCTTGAGCTCCACGAGTAATTGCATTTTCAATATCGGCAACCTGCTTAGGCGAACTGCCTTGACCATCTAAAACTTGAATATTGACATCAAGCTCTTTAGCTGTTTTTACAGCAGATTTTTGCATATGAACTTCAAATGGGCTTGCCAATGTAGGTGGACTAAAAACGATTTGTTCGTTTTTAGCCATCGCATGAGTTGTTAGCCCAAGAACTGCAACCAGCGCGGTTAATTTCATGATTTTCTTCATTTTGCCCTTCCCACTGATCATAAATGTGTGTTGTGTCGACCTTTCGCCAATCTCTTAACAAGGCGATAACATAGATATACATCAATGAAACATATATTCCAAATTTTGTTATATGAAAATTTTATTTTTGTTGTACTGATAACGAAATCAGGGGAAAAGCACTCAAAAAGTGTTAGGTTGGTCACGAATTTCTTATAGTAAATAAATGTTAAAGGCTAAAGGATCACTAAAGCTAACGTGGGTTTTTCATATGCAGGATCATTTGAAATTTCAATTTCATTCTTCATATTAATTAAAAAGATAGTAATTCACTTTTAAATTGAAAAATTAAGATTAACTGTTAAATAAATTACTTATTATTAATTTTATTTTCTATATCATGTTTTCGAGTCAATTGGATTGGCCAATTAACCATAATTTAAACAATAAAAAGGATTTATATGCTAATTTGTTCAATCGGTATTTTTCAAAATCAACCAACCGATATTCAACATAACCTTGTAGATAATAATCTAAAAACCCTAAGTGCGCCAGAAAATGACACAATGGAAAACCACTCAACTTTGAATATTGATAACGATAAAAAATACTATAATTCATTATTATTAGAATATAAAAAACGAGTGGGGAAAACATATTATTTTAATGAAAACAACCATCCAAGTGATACTGATGGTGATCTTAAAGGAAATGTATTTTTTGCTCAGAGTACTATCATTCCTGCGCACAATCACATTGAGGGCGATGTTCATCCTCATCTTGTTTCCGAACGAAAAACGCTGGTTATTTTCAAACCGCACGAGCAAATTAAACAGAATGAAAATATAGGACTAAAAATTTATAATAATAGCAATGAAATATATTCAACTGAACTTCTACCGCCGTCAAAACTCCCTCAGATTGCAGGTGAGGAATATGACTTTATTACTCTAACACCTGATGAATTTTCAATACCAGAGACTTTTGATCTGCACATAGACTCGCCTGAAAAACTTGTTCCATTAGTTAATAATTTATCTGCACTAAACAGCGCACTTAGTGAAAATAGAATAATAAAATTAGATGTGTATCCAGAAAGCTCTCCTATTGAGTTATCATTAGATGCATTAGAAAATCACCCGAATAGAAAAATCATCTTGACTCTTATGGATGATGTTAATGTAAAAATAAAGCGTAACCATAAATTCATTCAATTACCTATCCACCAATCTTTTGTGGTGGTTAGTGATGCTCAAGGTCATTGGCACACACGTGAAGAGGCACGCCTATCTCATCACTATAAGCAAGTACTAGATAACAATGATAAGCAATCACTAGATAACAATTATAAAAAGGAAATACCAGAAACCTTCGATCTAACGATTGATACTAACCAAGGTATCAGAGAAATATCTAATGATAAAAATAGATTTCATGACTTAATTAAGCAGAACAATTCAATTAAAATTTCTATGTGGGATGGCTGCTGGGCAAGAGATTTCTATCTTCCTAAAGGAACACAATATGCCAATAAGAGAATACTTTTTACATCTGAAGCCACCTTTCACAGCAATATTAGAGATGATGAGCATGGAGCCAATATTTTCAGCGGAGATAAAAAATTATTTACCAGCAATAAAAATGGAAATTGGGTAATAGGAGAGTATATCATTGAAGAAAGTATCAACGAATCTCCTATTGAAAGAACTATTGATTTTTCAATACCTGAAAAATTTGATATCAAATTAAACACTAATACAGAAATATTAAAAGTATCAAGAGACATTGATTACCTAAACCAAATGCTCATTGAAAATGATAACATTCATATAGCAACTCATAATGCTAATTGGGGACATATATTCACATTAGAGACAAACCCTAAATTGGCAAATAAAAAGATCTACTTTTCCTCTGAGGCGGATTTTACCAGTCATATACGCTATGGTGATAATAGTATCAGTCTGAAAACTAATGAAAGTAAATTGTTTGTCGCTGATGCGTTTGGTTTTTGGAGAACATATGAAGATGAACCTTTAATTTCTAAGTTTCAAGAAACGATACAATATATTGAAAATGGTTGGTCTATTACCGTTCCTAAAGAATATATAAAACCAAAAATAAAATTTAAATTTTCAAATAACAACAAGCAAGGTTTATTGTCTGATATTAAAGTTGGCGCACCAAATAAATTATTAATTAATACCATTGATGTGGGAGTACTCACTCCTCCAAGAGGGATTTTTACATTTAATAGCAGCCCAGAAATTCATCGTCAATATTTTCAGAATATTCCAGTCAATGAATTAACTGTAGCACAATATAAACCTATTCATTTTAAGCAAGTGATGTTACCAACAGGAGAATGGCTAACAGATAAAGCGCCTGGTAAGGGTGATGGGCATACTGGTATACTTAGATATTATATTGGAGATATATTAGTTTCTAATGGGATCAACCATGCTAACTTTGGACATAATTCAAGTTCACCTCAATATAATGCATTCAATCCTTATGGACAAGTGACTATTCATACCTCTATTGGTAATTATCAGGAGAATGGCGTTCAAGTTCATGGATGGTCAGCATGGCCGAAAATGGCCGTTGCAACGTTATCCAATAATATTGGTAATGAAGTAAGCCATGAATTAGGCCATGTATTTGGATTGAATGATTATCATGGGGGCTTTATCGGAGGAATACATTCTTCTGCGAATAACCCTAATTCAACTTGGGGTATAGATATAGATAATAATTTTTTCATTCCAAATTTCAGAAAAGAAAAAGAAAGTCAAATAGTTAAGTTAGGGAAAAAAGCAAATGAAACTGAAGTAGCTCCCCCTTACCTAGAACACGCCATGAACAAAGATGCGATGTCTGGTGGTTCACCTTACAATCCTGAATACAATAACTTTACTTTACATACACCTTCGTCACTCGCTATCATCCAAAAAAACTTTGAAAGTGGTGTAGCATTTTACGCTGACTCGACTACAGGGTATAAAAAATGGAACGATAAGACCCAAAAAATGGAAGACTATGCGCTCCCTTTGGATGAAAACACTATTTCACTGAATGTAGATTTACATGATCACACCGATATTACTACAGATGAGATGAATACTTTCTTTGATAGATCTAATCTCATTAAAATAAATAGTTACAATGGACATTACACACCTAATATTTATGTCCCCGATGCAAATGGAAATAATAAAGAAAAAATCATTAAAATCACTCGAAATTCACACTTACAAATGAATTTACATATAAATGGCAATACAAGTCAGCTTAGGTTTGGGGAAAATATATATTTCAAATCTAATGGGGAAAATTGGGAGGAACTATCAGACTTCGTATATAGTAAAAAACCTGAGATGCAGAATGTTCCAGTGGTAACCCTTGTTGGCTATTATGATCCTCAGAATAAACTCAATGGATTTATCGCTCCTGCTTTAGAATGTTCTAATGGTATGGCTTATCAATCAGATGCTATCAACAAAAAAGGAACGTTTTTGCGAGTCACACTTGTTGATGGTGAAACAAAAAATTATCAGCTCCATAATAAGCGTATAGTTGGTGATAAAATGAATAAGTTCCATATAAATATTGCACGTAGTTTATCACCTGTAAAATCAGAACTATTTATCGATGGAAAGCTGATCTTATCTAAAAGAATTGAGCTCAGTGATGAAACCTACTTCACTTCAGTAAATGGAGTAAAACAGTAATACATAATAGCTCCTAGTGTTAATTAGGAGCTACTCTACTCAACATAATTCGAGGTGCAGCTAGGCGACAAGTGAAGATAGATGGGGCTCATAGATAAGCACGGTGACTCAGCTAGCTAAGCGTCGTCAACAACGCTGCAACTTGAAGTATGACGAGTATATCCTTTAAATAACCACAATTAAGGAACATAACATGAAGACAATCGGCTTAATCGGAGGTATGAGTTGGGAATCAACTCTACTTTATTACAAGCAACTCAATGAAGGTATTAAGCAACAGCTAGGTGGCCTACACTCAGCTAAAATTGCATTGTATAGTGTCGATTTCGCCGAAATCGAACATTTACAAGCAACAGGTCAATGGCAACTTGCAGGACAGCTACTTGCTCAAGCAGGTAAAAATGTGGAACAAGCCGGCGCTGATTTTATCGTTCTTTGTACTAACACAATGCACAAAGTTGCCGAACAAATAGAAAATAATACCAACATACCGTTATTACACATTGCGGATGCCACGGGTGAACATATTGTTGCCGCAGGGATAAAAACAATTGGCTTACTCGGTACTGCTTTTACGATGGAACAACCTTTTTATAAACAGCGCCTTCAAGAAAAGTATAATCTGTCAGTGGTCACGCCTACAGATGAAGACAGGAAAGTTATTCATGATATTATTTATCAAGAGCTTTGCTTAGGAAAAATTAATCATCAATCAAAAAAACAATATCAAAGAGTTATGACATCATTGATAGAACAAGGTGCTGAAGGGATTATTCTAGGATGTACTGAAATTACGTTGCTTGTTGATCAGCACGATACCTCCGTACCTATATTTGATACAACGGCATTACATGCAAACAAAGCCGTTGAGTTAGCTTTAAATAAAAAATCGGGGTGAGGCGCTGAGTCCTTTTTTATATAACGACTTGAGCGTTTTTATCGTGTATTTAGATGGGCTAATATAATAAACATAGCCCTTTCAATTGATATTTCACCAACTCCCAATTAAGATTTTCATTATTTGAGTACATTTGCTTACTTTTGTTTAAAGATATAAAATCGAAAGATTATGTAAATATTTCTAGTTTTAATATCTGTAAATATCTAAATTAGATATTTTTTAAGTTAACTTGTCACTATTTTTATTATTTAATGAAATTAAATTTCTTTTATATTCATTATCAATTTAAATCGGCCCTATTTACCAGAAAATGACTATTGAATTACCTATTTTATATCTGATAATAGTTATTAAATACTATGATTGGAATAAACACTCATGAAATCATCAAAATCTAGAGGTATCTCTTTAGGTAAATACATTAAGCAGTTACGTACTTCCCGACATATTTCGACAATGACCATGGCCGCTACATTAAAAATATCTGAGAGTAACTATATTCAATACGAATCAGGCACCCTCTCTATTTATGTTGAACACCTAGTGATTATTGCTAGCGTCCTTGATGTTGATATCCGTTATTTACTAGAAGCATTTGAAAACCCTAAAAAAGATACTTGGATTTAAGTAAATTAACACGTATCAGTATGTTTCAGAATAGAAAGCTCATTATTTTTATGCCTAGTTTTGTCAACTATGATGCATGTTTCTCAGCAAAAAAATGCACCGACTACCGTTAACCGTATCAAAAGGCACCATCCTTCTGTTATCATGGGCTCCTTTTTGATATTTTGCTGTAAGTTTGCGCACGTTAATTTAGTAGCTCCGAGAGCTATCATGAGTGAGTGCAAGCGCTATAAAATCAATTTATCATCAAGTTAACTTATCATCAGCAACGGTACAGAACAGTAGAAAATGAACGCACAGAAAGAGCAATATAACTTTAATAAGTTACAAAAAAGATTACGCCGCGATGTAGGGCAAGCTATTGCCGATTTCAACATGATTGAAGACGGTGATCGTATTATGGTGTGCTTGTCTGGTGGTAAAGACAGTTATACCCTGCTTTCTATTTTGCAAAGCTTGCAAAAAAGTGCGCCTATCTCTTTCTCTCTGATTGCCGTCAATTTAGATCAAAAACAACCCGGTTTCCCTGAACATATTCTTCCTGAGTACCTTGATGAACTTGGGGTTGAATATAAAATTGTTGAAGAAAACACTTATGGGATTGTTAAAGAAAAAATTCCTGAAGGGAAAACGACTTGCTCACTGTGCTCCCGCCTGCGCCGTGGCATTTTATATCGCACTGCGACAGAGCTAGGAGCAACTAAAATTGCGTTAGGCCATCACCGCGACGATATATTGCAAACGTTATTCCTAAACATGTTTTATGGCGGAAAATTAAAAGGAATGCCTCCAAAACTGATGAGTGATGATGGCAAACACATTGTTATCCGCCCTCTCGCTTATTGTCGTGAAAAAGATATCGAACGCTATTCACAAGCAAAAGAGTTCCCAATTATTCCTTGTAACCTTTGTGGCTCACAGCCGAACTTACAACGTCAAGTGATCAAAGATTTATTGCGCGATTGGGATAAACGCTACCCTGGGCGTATTGAAACTATGTTTAGAGCAACTCAAAATGTTGTACCGTCACACTTATGTGATACTGAACTGTTTGATTTTAAAAATGTCTCTCATGGCAGTGAAGTGATTAATGGTGGTGACCTTGCGTTTGATCGTGAAGATTTACCTACTCAAGTTGAAATTGATGAAGACGACAGACCTGAATTTACTGCCGAACGTTTAAAGATTGTCGAAGTGAAATAAGTATGTTGCCATCTACGGATGGCCTATTTGAATAGCAAAAAAAAGCCGATGTCATATATACATCGGCATTACAGTGGTCAATTATTCTGTATAAGAACTCAATATGAGAAAAACTACAATTATGGAGCACAACGTTCATCGCTCAACGTTGCATTCACCTGCGGTAATAATAGTGCCCTAAAACGGCATAGCTTTTATTGATTTACCTCAAAATAGGTAAGGTTAGCCGCAATAACTTATCTTTAAAGCCAACGACTGCGCCTCAACCACCAAAAAACCGTACCAATCAATGCGGCAAGTAAAAAACAAAATACACTGAAAGCAAATCGGAATTCATTACCGGGGATCCCCCCTAAATTGACGCCAAATAGCCCAGTTAAAAATGTGGTTGGTAAAAAAATCATAGCAAGTAATGACATGGTATAAATACGACGATTCATCATTTCAGTCATCATATTAGTAATTTCATCAGACATAATCGCAGTTCGTGAAACAAAACCGTCTAGATCTTCAATACAGCGCCCTAAACGGTCAGAAATTTCCTGTAAGCGCCTTCTGTCAGTTTCATCAAGCCACAACAGTTTTTCTGTTGTCATACGTGCAAGCATATCCCGTTGCGGCGCCATATAGCGACGAATAACAATGATCTGTTTGCGCAGTAAAGCCAATTCTCCACGTTCAGGAATTTCGCCGTTTAAAATAAAATCTTCCATTTCAATCAAACGTTCATGCAGCGTGTCCGTGAAATCACTAATTTCATCTGTGATCGCATCAGCGACTTCCACTAGCCAATCACCTGTACTTTCGGCCCCAACACCTTCTTGCAAATCAGTTATCACCGTATCAAGCGAATTTACTTTTCTGTGGCGACTTGAAATAATGATACGCCCATTAATAAACACTCTGAATGCAACTAATTGTTCTGGGCGTTGGCCTGCATTGGTGTTTAACGTTTGTAAAGTGAGTAAAACGCCATCCCCAACTCGTAAGATTCGCCAACGCCCTGCATGGCCACAAAGTGCCGATTTGACCTGTTCACTAAATAACTCTGAACCTTCAATCCATTTTTCACTATCTCGATTTTTATAATCATAATGTAGCCAAAATGGGTTTTGTTGTGTCGCACTCGCATTAACATCGATAGGGGCGAAACCACCATCTCCATTTAATTGAAATGCATGTACAGGGTTTGAGCTCTGAAATAATGAACCATAAATCAGTGCCATGCAGCGGTCTCCTTCCATTAAAATATGTATTAGCTATAGCATAGAGGGAATGTAAAAGAAATATCAAGAAAATGATGGCATATTAAGAATTGTGTACTACCCGCTTTTAAAAAATACTATCGCCATTTTAGTTAAACAACGGCACGCTGTTTGCCACAAACGAACAATAAATTAACATTCATTTGCACTAACATCGCTCAGGTAGTGTTTATTCCTTTTTTGGTCCTCCTTCTGACTCTCCAGCAGAAGGAGTTTTTTCGTTGTTACAGCAATTAAATATAGCCTATTGAATCTATAGAATTAATGTGCAGTAATATAAAAGCTGTGGCTATAAGCAACATCTTCTGGGTTTTCAATTGGATAACCCTTTAACCATGGTTTAATTAATCGTGCATTGGTATATTGATAAATAGGTGCAATCGGCGCTTCTTGTGCAATAATAGCTTCAGCTTGGTTATAATAACGATTTCGTAAGTCTGCATTCGTTTCAATGCTCGCAGATGCCATCACTTCATCGTAACGCTTACTATTAAACTTTGGAATATTGCCATTATGCTGTGAAGTCAACAGCGATAAAAACGTCGATGGCTCATTAAAATCACCAATCCATGATGCCCTGATCACATCAAAATTACCGGTATTACGGCTATCAATATAGGTTTTCCATTCCTGATTAACTAATTTGACTTCGACACCCAGTTTTTTCTTCCACATTGAAGCAACAGCAATAGCAATTTTTTGATGATTTTCCGAGCTATTATACAGTAACACCAACTCTAATGGCTTATTAGGACCATATCCTGCCGCTTGTAGTAATACTTTGGCCTGTTCATCCAGCTCTTTTTGTGTGTAATGTTCATAAATCCCTTTTTGCGGTTTAAATCCATCCGTGACATCAGGGGTAAAGTGGTTAGCTGGTTTTTCACCTGTACCCAACACTTTTTTGGCGATTAATTGACGATCAATGGTCATAGATAGCGCTTTACGCACACGTGCATCATTAGTTGGTGCCCTTTGCGTGTTAAACGCATAATAATAGGTGCCCAACTGATCTGGTGTGAAAACTTCATTTGGAATATCAGACAGTAATTTTTGATAACGCTGTTTCGGGAAAGATTCAGTAATATCCAAATCACCCGCTAGATAACGATTTGTCGCGTGCGATTCTTGGTTAATCGGCACAAACGTCACTTTCGTGATCACTGTATTGGCATGATCCCAATAATATGGGTTTGGCGTGAGCACAATTTTTTCGTTAACGACCCTATCAGAAAGGCTAAACGCCCCATTTCCGACCAAATTACCGACTTTTATCCAATCTGCACCATGCTTTTCAATCGTTTTAGCATGTACAGGAAATAAACTAAAATTTGCCGTTAGCGAAGGAAAATAAGGAACAGGTTTATCTAACACCACCTTAAGAGTCTGTTGATCAACCGCTTCAACACCGAGTTGGTCTGCAGGTAGTTTGCCATCAATAATTTGTTGTGCGTTATTGATCCCTGCTAACGCGCCAAACCATGCAAATGGTGATGTATTCCCTGGATTAACCAATCGGCGCCAACTATACACAAAATCTTCTGCGGTAACAGGCTCACCATTTGACCAACGTGCATCTGGACGTAACTTGAAAACCCATGTTTTATTATCTGTACTACTCCAACTTTGAGCAACTCCTGCGATTGGATGTCCGTGATTGTCTTGATTAACCAAGCCTTCAAACAAATCACGCATTACCTGAGCTTCGGTTAAACCAACCGATTTTATTGGGTCTAATGACGCAGGTTCATCTTTTAGATGACGGGTGACCTCTTGATTTGCTGCAAGCACCGTACCGGCTGGAACTACCGCAGAGATAGCTGGGGCTGCGGTAAACATCGCTGTGAAAATAATCGCTAAAGATGAAAGTGAGTATTTATGCATTTTTGGATTCTGTCTTATTAGCAAAAAAGTTAGCTAAGCATCTTGTCACTGAGACAAAAATAAACTCAACAATTATAAAGATATTTTAAACAATCAAATATCTCAGCCGGAGGCTTTAAGTGCCATATTACGCCTAGAAGCCTTTTAAGCATCATATTCGTTCATTAAGAAAAAATCTATACAGCAGCATATTGATATCACTTGCAGGTTTATATTATCTAATTTGTGTTGATTAGCACCATATCAGATACAGAGAATCCAATTTGTGCAATGAATAATTTCTTTAATACATTATTGGCAAATATTAATCAAACAGTAAAAACAATATTGATTTGTCATGCGTCAATAAGTATGAACTAAGGTATACTACGAACCGATAAAGCCAAATGGCACATATCAATAGGATTTAATATTCAAACTGGTCAAAAATAACTATGTGGGGTTTGAGCTAATATTAAGAATGAGTTTTATCGCAACTCATTGCTAATTGATGTTAGTCTGGTAACTGACCACATAGACTCGCTAATGGGAGAAATCTAAATGTCACAATCAGTAAAATTAAAAGGTAATGACGTCGCTGTTGACGGTGTATTTTTACAAGCGGGACAGCAAGCAAAAGCGTTTACCTTAGTTGCTAAAGATCTTTCCGAAGCAACTCTTGATAGCTACAAAGGTAAGCGTAAAGTTCTGAATATCTTCCCTAGTGTTGACACCGGTGTTTGCGCAGCATCAGTTCGTAAATTTAACCAGTTAGCTAATGGCCTGAACAATACTGTTGTTCTGTGCATTTCAGCTGACTTACCTTTTGCACAAGCACGCTTCTGTGGTGCTGAAGGTTTAGATAATGTTGTGACTCTATCAACTTTCCGTAACCCTGAATTTGCTAATCACTATGGTGTCGCGTTAGCAAGCGGCCCATTGAAAGGCCTGACCGCACGTTCAGTCGTGGTATTGGATGAGAATGATAAGGTGATTTATAGCCAATTGGTTCCAGAAATCACTGAAGAACCTGATTACGATAAAGCACTTGCTGCACTGAAATAATCTATTTAAGCAGCCAGTGTTTATACTGGCTACTTCAGACTGCTGACAAACGTATTTTGTTTGTCTGCGGTCGTTAAGGTTTTTGAAATCAACGAGGAAAATCAATTTATTGATTTTCGGCTGATAACACGGAGCGGGAAAAACCACGCTTTTATCCCGCTTCGTCAACAACCTCAAGCAGCCAGTTTTTATACTGGCTGCCTATTCACCGCTCTAGTCAACATAGAGCCAATTCAGTGTGTTATGATGTTTCGCATTAACCACATTGGCAAATAACTTATTATCACCCATCATTTTTACCAACGAGTGGGAACAACAACTGAGGATCTTCATCGCCTGTTCTTTATCAACAGGGCAAGATGACGTAAGAATATCGATAATAAGATCTCTCGGTTTATTGCCATTTTTAACTAACGCTTCCCAAGTAAAGCGATTACGTTTTTCAAGATAACGGGCTGCAGCTCGATTCATTAAATAGAGCTCTGCTGCCGAGGCTGCAACCTCAAACATGTCATTTTTATAATGGCGCTGGTTGAGATAATCGCGCAGTTTAGTCGTAACAATAAAGTTAAGAGCGAATTGATCCATAGCAACTCCTTGCAGGCTCTTAAACAGCCTTGCGACATTAGTTATCATCAATCAAAACAAAGCGAAAATATGGATTGTTTAACTTCAGTATAGTGTGCTTTTTGTGCGAAAAGATATCGCCAACGATGAAAAACCCATCAGCGATCACATTAATCATAAAATGATGAATTAATCGGGGAACATCCGAATTTCTAGTTTAGTACCTTCAGGCTGTTGAATAAATTTATACAACGTTTCCCCACCTTCAAAGGTTAAATTAATTTCTAGCTGTTTGGGATTTAGCCAATGATAGTCAGCTTCAATGCAACCACCTTGGTTACACTTCTCTTTAATATTTTTATTAGGCGCTAACTTTTTGACTAAATTATGGCGATCTTCACTATTAAGCTGCTTATAACGCTCAAAGGCAGTCGCGATATCCGCATTCACAAAATTACACTCAATCAAATAGCCGTTCTCATAAATATCATCGGGTTGTTGTTGTGCACTGTGGCAATATTTATCCATTGCTGGAGATTGAGTAAGTTCTTGCCCGAAACTTTGGCTATTAAAACAAAATAACAAAACACTCAGTGATAGGTATTTATTCATTATCTTGCTCTTTTTTCTGATTTAAACCGTATTCACGCAACTTATTTGCAATTGCAGTATGAGAGACCTCTAAACGTTTCGCCAATTTACGTGTACTGGGATAATCGCGATATAAACGTGATAACACTGAAGCCTCATAACGCTTAGTGATTTCATCTAGAGATCCATTTAAAGAGTCTATGGCAAGAGCGGGTAAGCTCTCTGTATCCGGTAAATCAATATCATGGGCATTTAATACATCACCATCTAATTGAGTTAACCCTTGATAAATCGCATTACGTAATTGCCTAACATTACCCGGCCAATAATAACGACTTAAGTAATCAATTAATGACGGTGCAAGCCGAGGTTTTGCAATATTTAATTCTTTAGCGAAATTGGTAACAAATACATCAGTGAGGGGTAAAATATCTTCTTGTCGGTCACGAAGCGGTGGGATCGTCAATGTTAGAACATTTAAGCGATAATAGAGATCCTCCCTAAACTTCTTCTGTGCCACCAATTCAGGAAGATTTTTCTGTGTTGCACAAATCACCCGCACATTGACTTTCACCTCACGTTCTTCACCGACACGTCTAAATGTACCATCGTTAAGAAAACGCAATAATTTGATTTGCATCTGTGGTGACATTTCTGCAATTTCATCTAATAAAACCGTACCACCGTTCGCTTGTTCAAAGAAACCTTTTTTACCATCCACCGCATTTGGATACGCCCCAGCGGCATAACCAAATAATTCGCTTTCTACCACATCATCAGGCATCGAAGCACAATTTAGCCCTAAAAACGGCGCATTCCCTCGAGCACTGTGTAAATGACAAGCTTTTGCCAGCAAGTCTTTACCCGTTCCCGTTTCACCGACCAGCAATAATGGCTCATCTAACATGGCAATTCGTTTTGCACGTTCAACAACATGTGACATTGCAGGGCTGCTGGCAACAATCAGATCAAAACCATCGACATCAACACCAACAATTTGCTGACGTTGTTTTTCTAGGATAGCTGCTGACTTAAGTAATAAAACCGCACCAGTACAATGTGATTTACCATTTTCATCGGCCAAAATAATTGGTGTGACTTGCATTAAATAGTCATTACCTTTTATGGTCACTCTTTCCGTATAGGCTTCTGGCTCTTCGCGCTCAAACCAACGCTGTAATCCATGGTTATTAACTAAATTGGAAAACGTTTTTTGCTTAATTTTATTTTCATCAACACCAAATAAATTCAGTGACATTGGGTTGACTAATTCAATATTTAATTTGTTATCAATCGATAACACAGGCTCTGGAAATGAGTTTAATAATGCCCAAACCGCTTTATGTTCCCTCTCTGAAGGCATAAAGAAAATACGGCGAACATCAATCACCCCGTTAATGCGGCGGATCTCTGCCATCAACGTACTAAATACTTGGAAATCAACGGGGGTAAAATTAAGGTAGATCCGTCTTTGCGCTGATATTTCAATGCCTTTAAGGTCAATATTTTGTAAGACGAGTAAATCAAGCAATTCACGAGTGAGACCGATACGGTCTTGGCAAGTTACTTCAAGGCGCATGGATTAATTAACCTTTAACGGAAACAGAAATAGTTATTGAATATTTTAGCGTGATTTACAGTAGGAATACAGCAGATGTGTCACATATTATTGACAGTAATGATTTACAAGCTGAAGAACAAGAAAAAATCACTATAATAACAACGGAAAATAAAGCCTTCTGATGGAATAGTAAACAATTACAATTTTTTTTACTGGCAAGTGTTGTTTACTGTCAACTCAACCTGCCAGTAAAAGGTTTACTTGGTATCTTTTTTACTAGGAACTGCATTTTTAAGCTGGCTCAATAACTGCCCACGAAAATCGGCTAAACGTGGTTTATCATCAATCCAAGGCAATGGGCGACACAACTCCATCGCTTTAATACCTAATCTTGCTGTTAATAAACCTGCACCAATACCTTGCGCGGCACGAGTCGATAAACGTGCAGTAATATCCTGCGATAACCAATCCATACCCACTTCACGGATCAATTCAGATGCGCCCGCAAAGGCAATGTTAATTAATACCATTCTAAATAAACGAATGCGGCTGTAATAGCCGAGCTCAATACCATAAATCGCAGCAATACGGTTGATTAAGCGAATATTTCGCCAAGCAATAAAAGCCATATCAACAATCGCTAATGGGCTGACCGCAATCATTAAAGCTGATTCAGCAGACGAGCGGCTGATTTCTTTGCGTGCCTGCTCATCTAATATCGGCTGGACTAATTTGCTATATAGCTCCACGACTTCTCGGTCGTTATGTGTTTCATGTACCATTGCTTGCCAGCGCTGTATGGCTGGATGCTGGTCTGAAAGCGCTGATTGTTTGGTTAATTTTTCACAGAATGCTTTACCTTGCCCCATTCCATGGCTATGCAGTAATTCCCTCGCAATATCGCGCTCTTGAGCTCTTTCTCTTAAACGGTATAAACGACGCCATTCGGTAACAATTGAGCCAACACCCGCAACGACAATTAAACCACCCGCAGCGGCGGTGCCTAACGCGGTCCAATCTTGCGTCACCCAAGAGGTGTGGATCCAAATACCTAATTGAGCAATGACGCTAACACTAAACACACCTACTGCCGCGCCAACCAACCGACGCCAGAAGCTACGTTTAGGCTTCAATGCTTCATTCATCAAGCTTTCAACTTCACCTTCTTGAATATCTTGCTCTACTTCAATCTCAACAGGTACAAACTGATGTTGCTCTTGCGGATCAAAATAATGTGCCTTGCGCAATTTCTCATCGTATTTAGCTGTTTCCTGTTCAGAAAAATCGACTCTTGGCTTAATTGGCTCACTCATTTTAATTTATCTCCCAACAAAAACTCTAATGCACTATCCATACGAATATGCGGTAATGGCTGATCAAGCGGTATTTGCCGAGGACGGAAGTTTTCAAACTCAAACTGCTGTTTTTCCCAAAATTGTTCATTTGGCAATCGCTTAGGAACTTCCCCTGGATAGAAGGTCATTGATTGACCATCACTCAAGCGCTCTCCTTTCAATGCAGGTAGTTTTTCCCCTCGATAATCAATAATACCGCTTTCAGTCGCTTGAATAGAGGCCAACCCCATACAATCCATGCTAATTCCTTCAAATGCCGCATTCTGCCAGGCTTCTTGAACTAATTGTTGCAACAATGAAACTAAATTTGCATGTTGATCAGGGGTAACATGATCCGATTTACTGGCCGCAAACAGTAATTTGTCGATACATGGGGAAAACATACGCCTTAATAAAGTACGCTTACCATAATGAAAGCTACGCATTAGTTGAGTCAGTGCCATACGCATATCATTGAAGGCATCTGGGCCGCTATTTAATGGTTGTAAGCAATCAACCAAGACAATTTGACGATCAAAACGCTGAAAATGATCTTTATAAAAACCTTTGACCACATTTTCGCAGTAATATTGATAACGACGCTGGAGCATACCGATATTAGTCTGCTTATCTGCTTGAGCCAGTTTTTTTTCACCGTATTTTTCGATGTTTGGCCACGGGAAAAATTGCAATGCAGGCGCTCCAGCTAGCTCTCCCGGAAGCACAAAGCGCCCCGGTTGAATAAAGTGCTGCCCTTCCGCTTTGCATTGCTCTAAATAGGTAGTATAAGCAGCCGAAATTGCCGCTAATAAATTCTCATCCGCAGGAGCAAATGGATCACATGACTCGCACAGTTGCAGCCATGATTGCCCTAGTTGAGCACGCTTCCCTTTTTGCAGGGTTCTCATTTGTGCCGACCACTCCACATAGCTTTGATCAAGCATAGGAAGGTCAAGCAGCCATTCGCCCGGATAATCAACAATTTCCAAATATAACGAAGAATTATCAACAAAATGACGAAAAAATGAGCCTTCTGAACGGTAGTGTAACTTTAAGCGTATTTCGCTTACTCCACGGGTTGGTGTTGGCCATTGAGGCGGGTTGCCATATAACTGCGTGATCCCTTCATCATAAGTAAAACGTTGGATCGAAAAATCACGCTGTGGGATGCGTTTTACACCAAGTAAACGTTTATCACGCGCAGCTGAAAATAGAGGCAAGCGAGCGCCACTATTTACATTCAGTAATTGGTTAACAAGGGAAGTAATAAATGCCGTTTTTCCACTGCGGCTAAGTCCTGTTACGGCAAGCCTGACATGGCGGTCAACACTACGATTCACCAAATCAGTCAATTCATTTTGTAGCCGTTTCATAGTTTTCCCACTCGCTCAATAATATTGATGTGTGACTGCTCTTCGCCGTAAACGGCGAAACTTCCCACTTCTCCGCCCGCATTGGGCGAAAGTTTATGACAGATTTTGTTAATTTAATCACGAATTGCTAGAGTACACCAATAATCGCTATTTTTTAACGAGCTAGGCGTTTTGTCAGGTAGCTGATGACCCATTTGCTGCCAACGATTTTAATCACCTTGCCAATGACCCCACCCGGCCCATAGGTAATTGCCAATGTTGCAACAACCTTCAATATCTTACCAACAGCCTGCTTTTTCACGCGCTGCTGTAATTTGCGTTTGATATGAGTTTGCATTGTTTTACCGTATGAATTTCAATAGTAGATAAGTATGTTAGGGAATAATGTTGTGTATTATTCCCCGAAAATGTGAAGGGTATTTGAATTATAAATCGCGAAACTTACTGTTTACCGTATAGGTATCAGAAGTCACATAACGCTCTATTTGGCGTAGACGTAATTCCCCTGATTTTAATTGTGCATCGACTTCGTTAAATAAACTGGTGACTTCTGCGCTAATATCTTGTTGAGCACGATAGCCGCTTGGTGCATTAGGGACAACAAAGCACATGACAATGTAAATAACCAATGTGATACCAAAGCTCATGAATAGAGCCAATACTGTCAGTGCTCTGACCAAGGCAACCGGTAAGTCAAGATATTGCGCAATACCGGAACACACACCACCAAATACTCGGCGGTCAGTTAAACGATATAATTTACGGTTGCGAAAATCAGTCATTATTTTTGCCTCCAATTTGGATGTTCCGCATCCAGAATATCTTCCAACGTTTTAATACGCTGCTGCATCCGTTGTGATTGCTCTGCAAGCTGCATTAAGCGCTGAATTTCATTTTCTGTAAGCTGGCTCTCCTGACCGCTTTTTTGTTTGCTGTAATGCAGCCATAACCAAAACGGTAGAATAAAGATAATAAAAATTATTAATACGAGAGACAGAAAAACATAGCCCATCACATTTCCTTATATCAAATGGTAATATTGATCTTTCCCCTAATGCAGCTCGCAGCTGCACGAGGGGCTTCATCATGACTATTCTTTATTAGTATTAATTTTAGCTTTAAGAGCCGCTAATTGTGCGCTAATTTCATCATCTGCTTTTAGCTCAGCAAATTGTTGATCTAACGATTTCTGTTTGCCAATACCATAACTTTGCGCCTCACCTTCCATATGATCAATGCGACGCTCAAATTGCTCAAAACGCGCCATAGCCTCATCCAGCTTACCACTATCTAACTGGCGGCGGACATTGCGGCTTGACTGCGCCGCTTCTAAACGAACTGTCATTGATTGTTGTTTAGCACGTGTTTCTTGCAATTTGTTTTCTAGTTCAGTGATCTCGCCTTTCAAACGAGCTAATGTTTCTTCAACAATAATATGCTCATGTTTTAACGTATCAACCATTGCGCTCACTTTTTGCTTCTCAATCAGCGCTGCACGAGCCAAATCTTCTTTATCTTTAACCAGCGCAAGTTCAGCTTTTTCTTGCCAATCTGCAACTTGCTTTTCGCCCATTTCAATGCGACGTTCTAAGCCTTTTTTCTCCGCTAAAGTACGTGCAGAGGTTGAACGGATCTCAACTAGCATGTCTTCCATTTCCTGAATCATCAGGCGGATCATTTTTTGTGGATCTTCGGCTTTATCCAGCAAAGATGCGATGTTAGCATTAATGATGTCGGCAAAACGTGAAAAAATACCCATTATTTATTTCCTCTTGATGGATTTTATCATTCAGTAGAGCCTCAACCCGATTTTGGTTTCCCACCAATACGTGATGCTCCGTTTAACTATTACGTAAGATATATTGCAACCACCGTGCCAACTTTCAAGAAAAAGCATTAACATAATGAATAAAAAGCAATAAATTATTTTCCTGTTATTTTTTAACGCAGTGAACTATAGTTTCAATAGGTCAATAAAACCAACTATTGGTGAAAATAACCATGAAAACCCCTAATGATACCATTATTGGCAACTCATCCAATTTCTTAGATGTTCTTGAGCGTACCTCTGAGTTAGCAAAACTCAGCAAACCTATTTTAGTGATCGGTGAACGAGGGACAGGTAAAGAATTGATTGCTGACCGTTTACACTTTCTATCTCCTCGTTGGCAAGAACCTTTTATCTCTCTCAATTGCAGTGGGTTAAATGAGAATTTGCTAGATTCTGAATTATTTGGCCATGAGGCAGGCTCTTTTACGGGGGCTCAAAAACGTCATCAGGGTCGGTTTGAACGAGCCGATAAAGGCACATTGTTTCTGGATGAGCTGGCAACAGCGCCGATGTCGGTACAAGAAAAGCTACTCCGAGTTATTGAATATGGTGAATTAGAGCGCGTTGGTGGTAGCCAATCACTTAAGGTTGATGTACGGCTTGTGTGTGCAACCAATGCAAACCTCCCTGAATTAGCTAAAGAAGGTCGTTTTAGAGCAGATCTGCTCGACAGATTGGCCTTTGAAGTGATCCGTATCCCACCACTACGTGAACGCGTATCTGATATTATGTTATTAGCTGAATACTTCGCTATCGCTATGAGCGGTGAGCTTAAGCGGCCCTATTTTAGTGGTTTTAGTACAACAGCTCGCCATGCTCTTGAACAATATTCGTGGCCGGGCAATATCCGTGAACTAAAGAATGTTGTCGAACGTTCAGTCTATCGTCATGGTGAAAGTGAAGAACCTGTTGAAACAATCATCTTTGACCCATTTGGTGAAAAATTAGCTGAACTTGCTAACCCTAAGCAATCAGTGCTTGATAATACAATGCAACTCCCTACACTCCCTTGTGATTTACGTCTATGGCAACAACAAAGCGAAAAACAATTAGTCGAACACGCATTACAGCAATGTCAATTTAATCAACGTAAAGCTGCTCAGCGATTATCATTGAGTTATGACCAAATAAGGGGATTAATTAAAAAACACCAAATTGAATTAAATAACATATTATTTGATTAGTGATTTTAAAAAAATACGCTAAGTAATTCATGGTGCAGGTAGGCGACAAATTAAGATAGACGGGAGAGCATCGATAAACGGTGCGACCTGACAAGCTAGCCATCCTTTAGGCTGGTTCATTAACCTGTTCAGCTTACGAATTGCAATGAAAAAAAAAGCCAGCACCCATGCTGGCTATAAAAAAACACTGGAAGCAATGTGAGCAATGTCATGCCTAGACCATAAGCTATTGCTTAGGCGGCAAAGAGAATGATAATAGTTATCACTAGTATTTGTAAAGCGCTTTAATGAGATTTTTTCTCATTAAAATGTAATAAACTGATATTTAAACAATTAAATTTTACTTTACGTTTCTTTTGCTTACTGAACAGGCTCTTATTGTTCTAAAAACAACCAATATTTTGCTTATACCCTGTCTACCCATTTTTAAGCTACAATATGTCATTTCAGGTTAACGATATCAGTGATATGCGCCTAATAACTGTTTGGCTTCTATTTACCCTTTCACTAACAGCTCAAGCTCTTAGTGGCAACGTTTCGTACAGAGATACCGTGGCGAATGATGTTCCGAAAAATATCCGCCAAAATGGTTTTATCTACTGTGTTAATGGCATTGTCACTACATTTAACCCACAGTTAGTGAGTAGTGGACTGATTGTCGACCCTCTTGCGGCACAAATTTATGATCGCTTACTGGATGTCGACCCATTCACTTATCGGCTGATCCCCGAAGTCGCTTCTCGCTGGGAGGTACTCGATAATGGTGCTACCTACCGCCTAACACTGCGTAAAGATGTCAAATTTCAAGACACACCTTGGTTTACCCCCACTCGCAATATGAATGCAGATGATGTTGTCTTTAGCTTTTCACGAATGTTTGAAGTCCATCACCCTTATCATTACATTAATGGTGGACGCTATCCGTACTTTGATAGCTTACAATTCGCTAACAGCGTACAAAGCATTCGTAAACTTAATGAATATACCGTTGAGTTTCGCTTAAATGCACCTGATGCTTCTTTTTTATGGCATTTAGCGACTCATTACGCGCCTATTTTATCGGCAGAGTATGCTGATTACCTTTCGAGCATTAATCGCCAAGAAATGATTGACTGGCGCCCTGTCGGTACTGGGCCATTTCGACTTGACGATTACCAAGCAGGCCAATTTGTTCGTTTAATGCGTAATAATCACTACTGGAAAGGTGAACCACGCATGCAAGAAGTGGTTATTGATATGGGTGCTGGGGGAACGGGTCGCATTTCCAAACTGCTCACAGGGGAGTGTGATGTGTTAGCTTACCCAGCTGCGAGTCAATTGCCTGTACTACGTGATGATCCTCGACTGCGTATCTCAATGCGTTCAGGTATGAACATTGCTTATTTGGCCTTCAATACCAGCAAGCCACCTTTGGATCAACTTAAGGTGCGTCAAGCTATTGCTTATGCCATTAATAATGAGCGATTAATGCAATCCATCTATTATGGCACAGCCGAAACCGCAGCATCTATCCTGCCTCGCGCCTCTTGGGCTTATGATAATCAAGCCAAAGTAACTGATTATAATCCCGAATTATCGAAAAAGATGTTGCAAGAGCTTGGCCTTGAAAATTTAAAACTCGATCTTTGGGTACCTGTTTCCTCACAGTCTTACAACCCTAGTCCGTTAAAAATGGCTGAGCTGATCCAAGCTGATTTGGCCCAAGTTGGCATTAATATGAATATCCGTTCCGTTGAAGGGCGTTTTCAAGAAAATCAATTAATGGATCGCTCTCATGATATGACATTGGCAGGTTGGGCAACTGATAGTAATGACCCTGACAGTTTTTTCCGTCCATTATTGAGCTGCGCTGCGATTACTTCGCAAACTAACCTAAGTCACTGGTGTAGCCCAACTTTTGATGAAATATTGCATAAAGCGTTACTGACTGAACAATTATCTGAGCGAATTGATTATTATCATCAAGCTCAACAAATATTAAGTGATGATCTCCCTGTGTTACCGTTGGCTTATTCATTACGTTTACAAGCTTATCGTTTTGATATGAAAGGGTTAATTATCAGCGCCTTTGGCAATACTTCATTTGCAGGTGTTTATCGCGATATGAATGAAAACAGTCAAAAAAATAGCCATAATCAGGAGCAGCAACCATGATTATTTATTCGCTGCGCCGCATATTATTACTGATCATCACGCTATTTTTTCTTTCTTTGGTGAGTTTTAGTCTTAGCTATTTTACTCCCAATGCACCATTAAGTGGCGCATCACTGTTTGACGCCTACTTCTTCTACTTTGATGGTTTGCTGCACTTTGATTTTGGCGTTTCCAGTATTAATGGAGAACCGATTTCAGATCAGCTGAGAGATACTTTCCCTGCTACCATGGAGCTTTGTATCTTAGCCTTTATGTTCGCTTTGGTTGTGGGTATTCCATTAGGGATGATCGCTGCTTTTTGGCGTAATAAACCAGCGGATATCGCTATCAGCGCCTTCGCTTTATTGGGCTTTTCGGTACCTGTTTTCGTATTAGCGCTCGTTCTCACACTCTTCTTCTCACTACGCTTGGGTTGGCTCCCCGTTTCAGGAAGAATCGATCTACTCTATAATTTAGAACCCGTCACAGGGTTTGCGCTTATTGACGCTTGGCTGTCTAATTCACCTTATCGCCAACAAATGATCATTAATGTGCTCGAACATATGATCTTACCTGTATTGACCCTAGCTTTGGCCCCGACAACCGAAGTCATTCGCTTGGTGCGCAATAGTACCGAAGAGATAGCCAATGAAAACTATATTAAAGCCGCAGCAACGCGTGGTTTATCACGATTGACAATTATTCGACGACATATATTTCACAATGCAATTCCTCCAATTATCCCGAAACTCGGGCTGCAATTCTCAACCATGCTAACGCTGACCATGGTGACAGAACTCGTCTTTAACTGGCCAGGGCTTGGGCGCTGGCTAGTCACCGCTATCCGCCAGCAAGACTATTCAGCTATCTCTGCGGGGGTAATGTTGATCGGGGCCTTAGTGATTACAGTTAACGTATTGTCTGACATTTTAGGGGCGATGATGGATCCGTTGAAACATAAGGATTGGTATGTCCTCAGATAATTTTTATCGTGAACAGAAGATGCCATCTCCAACACGGGTGGTTTGGAATATATTCTCTTCTGACATTATTTCTATGATCGGTTTCTACGGCGTACTGTTTTTATTAGTACTGTGCTTAGTCGGCCCTTATCTCGCGCCTTATACCATTGATCAGCAATTCTTAGGCTATCAATTGTTACCACCGTCATGGTCTCATTACGGTAATGTTGCCTTTTTCCTTGGCACAGACGATCTTGGACGCGATATTCTTAGCCGTTTAGTGATTGGTACAAAATCCACTTTTGGTGCAGCACTTCTGGTCACATTTATTGCCACCTTAATCGGCTTGGTACTTGGTTGCCTTGCAGGTATGACTCGCGGTTTAAAATCCGCGGTTTTTAATCATGTGCTTGATACCTTACTGTCTATTCCCTCTCTGCTACTTGCCATTATTGTTGTCGCCTTTATGGGGGCGAGTTTACAAAATGCCATGCTTGCTATCTGTTTGGCTTTGATCCCTCGTATGGTTAGAACCATCTATGTTGCTGTACATGATGAGCTGGATAAAGAATATATTGTTGCTGCACGGCTTGATGGTGCATCAAATATTTTTATTTTATGGTATACCGTATTACCTAACATTACACCGATCCTTGTTACCGAACTGACACGTGCGCTATCCATTGCTATCTTAGATATTGCGGCGCTGGGTTTTCTTGATCTTGGCGCTCAACTACCTTCTTCTGAATGGGGTGCGATGCTAGGGGATACTTTAGAACTGATTTATGTTGCACCTTGGTCGGTCATTTTGCCCGGTGCCGCCATTATGATCAGCGTCCTATTCGTCAATTTACTTGGTGATGGGTTACATCGAGCTATTAATGCGGGAGTTGAATAATGCCTCTGCTAGACATCCGCAATTTAACCATTGAATTTTTGACTGCTAATGGCCCTGTCAAAGCCGTTGACCGTATTTCTATGACCCTGTCTGAAGGGGAAGTACGTGGCTTAGTGGGTGAGTCAGGTTCAGGTAAAAGTCTTATCGCAAAAGCCATTTGTGGGGTCACTAAAGATAATATTCGAGTGACCGCAGATCGCTTTCGCTTTCAAGATATCGATTTGCTCAAACTTAGCCCGCGCAAACGGCGTAAATTGATTGGTCATAATATCTCTATGATATTCCAAGAGCCGCAATCTTGTCTTGACCCCTCAGAAGATATTGGCAAACAACTGATACAAGCAATACCAGGCTGGACTTATAAAGGACGTTGGTGGCAACGCTTTAATTGGCGAAAACGCCGTGCTATTGAATTATTGCATCGCGTAGGTATTAAAGATCATAAAGACGTGATGCATAGTTACCCATATGAGCTCACTGATGGTGAATGCCAAAAAGTGATGATCGCCATCGCTATTGCCAATCAGCCTCGCTTGTTGATCGCTGACGAACCAACTAACGCAATGGAATCAACCACTCAGGCGCAGATTTTCCGTTTGCTCGATAAATTGAATCAAAATAATAATATGTCTATATTATTAATTAGCCATGATATGGAAATGATGTCTAAGTTAGTGGATAGAATTAATGTGCTTTATTGCGGACAAACCGTTGAAAGTGCCACACCTGAAGATATTTTACAACGTCCTCATCACCCCTATACGCAAGCATTGATTCGTTCGATCCCAGACTTTGAAAGCCCTATTCCTCATAAGGGGCGCTTAAATACGTTACCGGGTGCCATCCCATCACTAGAGCATTTACCAATTGGTTGCAGGCTCGGCCCACGTTGCCCTTATGCACAGCGTACCTGTATTGTTGCTCCGCCTCTGCGTAATATAAAAAACCACCTATTCGCTTGCCATTATCCGCTGAATACGGAGGAGCAGTCTTAATGGAAACATTACTTGAGGTACGCAACCTCACAAAAACGTTTCGTTTTCGTGAAGGGCTATTTCGTCGTTATGAATTAGAGGCAGTGAAGCCGCTGAGTTTCAATTTACAAGCAGGGCAAACCTTAGCCATTATTGGTGCAAATGGTTCAGGTAAATCAACGCTTGCCCGGATGTTATCAGGGGTAACAGAGCCTACCGCTGGGGAAATTATGATCCGCGGTCATCGGCTCAATTATGGTGATTATGGTTATCGTAGTCAGCGAATACGCATGATATTCCAAGATCCCAGTACTTCATTAAATCCAAGGCAGCGTATTGGTCAAACACTCGAGCTACCTTTAAAGTTAAATACCGAATTGACAGGTATTGAACGAGAACGGCGTATAATTCAGACATTACGCCAAGTTGGCCTATTGCCTGATCATGCTGAATATTATCCACATATGCTCGCCTCTGGTCAGAAACAACGAGTCGCATTAGCTAGAGCCCTAATTTTACAACCTGAAATTATTATTGCTGACGAAGCTTTGGCTTCGTTAGATATGTCAATGCGCTCGCAAATAATTAATCTAATGCTCGAATTACAAGCAAAACAAGATATTGCTTATATTTATGTCACACAGCATTTAGGCATGATGAAGCATATTAGTGATAAAATGCTAGTTATGGATAAAGGTGTAGTTGTTGAGCGCGGTAATACTGCTGAAGTATTAGCGGCTCCGTTACATGATGTCACTCGTCGATTAATTGAGAGCCATTTTGGTGAACCACTTTCAATCGATGCATGGCGTCAGGATCTTTGACTGCTCCGACAAGCGCAGCAAAATATCCTTCTTGTTATAATACATGGTAATATACAACCGATTCATTAATAAGAGATGCGAAAACTACCCAAGACACAATGTCTTCTGTTATATTCGCGTTTTCAATAGAAAATAAACAAGGATAATGCTATGGGTTTTTTAACCGGCAAACGCATTCTAATCACTGGCGTTGCCAGTAAATTATCAATTGCATACGGTATTGCTAAAGCAATGCGTGACCAAGGCGCTGAATTAGCGTTCACTTATCAGAACGAAAAACTGAAACCACGCGTAGAAGAGTTTGCTGCATCTTTAGACTCTAACATCGTTATTGAATGTGATGTAGCGGTTGATGCAAGTATTGATGCTATGTTTGCTGAATTAGGAAAATCATGGCCTAAATTTGATGGCTTCGTGCACTCAATTGGCTTTGCCCCAGCAGATCAATTAGATGGCGATTATGTTGATGCCGTTACCCGTGATGGTTTCCGCATTGCTCATGACATCAGCGCATATAGCTTTGTGGCAATGGCAAAAGCATGCCGTGAAATGCTCAACCCAGATGCTGCCTTGCTGACTCTGACTTACTTAGGTGCTGAGCGTGCGATCCCTAACTACAACGTAATGGGTCTAGCTAAAGCATCACTAGAAGCTAACGTACGCTATATGGCGAACGCAATGGGTCCTCAAGGTATCCGTGTTAACGCAGTTTCTGCGGGTCCTATCCGTACATTAGCGGCATCAGGCATCAAAGATTTCCGTAAAATGCTGGCTCACTGTGAAGCTGTGACACCAATTCGTCGTACCGTCACCATTGAAGACGTTGGTAACACGTCTGCATTCCTTTGCTCAAACCTTGCAGCAGGTATCACTGGTGAAGTGGTTCACGTTGACGGCGGTTTCAGCATCGCAGCAATGAATGAATTAGAATTGAAATAATCGATAGTTTATTTCGAATAACGCCATCTTCGGATGGCGTTTTGCTATATTGACGTTAACGCGCGATAGTCACATTCGCTTTGATATGTTTCAGATGAACCACAATCGTAAAAGTCACAATCACTAATAACGACCATGCTCCCCACTTCCCTGCATGCACAACTGACCATGCCCCAATTTGATTAGGGTACCGCCAGATCCCAAAAAATGTTCCAAAATTCTCAGCTAACCAAATAAAGAAACCAATTAACATAAATGCCAGCAATAATGGCATTTTTCGTTCTTTATCTAATGGAGTATAAAAAACCATACTACGTGCATATAAACCGAAAATAAACGCAGTAAGATACCAACGATAATCATCAATATAATGATGGCTAAAGAAGTTGATATAAATAGCTAAAGCAACAAATGTTGCCATCCAGTAAGGCGGGTAATGTTCAATACGTACCTTAAAGAAGCGCCATGACTGGATAATATAACTCCCCACCGCGGCATACATAAATCCAGTGAATAAAGGAACACCCTATAATTTAGTGTAAGCGCCGTCTGGATACTGCCATGACGCTATTGTTGCTGAAGTTTTGAATAATTCCATGATAAAACCGACCACATGGAATACACAAATTGCTTTCAGTTCATCCCAAGTTTCTAATTTTGACCACACTAGCAGTGCTTGAAAGCTAACCGCAAAAACTAACAAAACATCGTAACGCGGTAAGCCTAAAATTCCTTTGGCAGGCACTAAAAAGAGTGCTAAGAAAAAGAAACCCGCAAATAAGCATGAACGTGCATTGATCAGCCCAAAGAACCAAAACTCTAAAATAAAACGCTTTAACCCTGTACTATTATGTGGCTTATGTGCCATTAACAAATCATCAAACCTACGCAGAAAATTCAGTTTCTGGCACTCACTTTCCATTTAGTCTACCTACAATTATTGAGTATTTATTTTTGATAGGAAATTTTTGCCACGAATTTTAACAGGTATCAAACCCCAAAAGATAAAGGATGACTCTTAATGATCGACACAATCAGAGAACAATTTTTCAAGGTAATCTCATACTGACATCTTAAAGCAAATTTTTTTATTTAAGCATGATATACTTTGATGTGATAAATTTAAGCCTGCTCGTTATCATTGCTAACATAACTATTTTAGGGGTTTTATGATGAAATTGTATTATGCTCCCGGTGCTTGCTCCCTTTCCCCCCACATTATCTTGCGTGAAACAGGACTGGATTTCAGTATTGTTCGAGTCAATTTAAAAGAAAAAAAAACTGAAGATGGTGAAGATTTCTTAGCAATTAATCCCAAAGGCCAAGTTCCTGTTTTACTTTTGGATAATGGCGAGCTGCTAACAGAAGGTGCAGTTATTGTGCAGTATCTTGCAGATCAAAAACAAGATAGAAATCTAATTGCACCAGCAGGTACATTAAAACGTTACCATCAACTAGAAGCACTGAATTTTATCTCAACAGAACTCCATAAGAGCTTTGGGCCTTTATTTACTCACGGTACACCTGAAGATTATAAAGAAACGGTCAGAGCAAACTTGGTTAAGAAATTCCAATATGTTGACGAAGTATTGGCAAAAAAAGCGTTCTTTGCTGATGACCATTTTACTGTTGCTGATGCTTATCTATTTACAGTGACTAACTGGGCTAAATTAGTTGGCGTTGATATTTCTCATCTTAAACATTTAGCTGAATACTGTGGCAAGATAGCTAAACGCCCTAAAGTACAAGAAGCATTATCTGCGGAAGGCTTAATTTAATAGCCTTGTATACTCTAAATAATTCGAGGTGAAGGTAAGCGACAAGTGAAGATAATCGGGAAGCATAGATAAACACTGCGACTCGGTAAGCGTAGCGTAGTCACAATACCTTAATGAAAAGCCCTGCAACTTGAAGGATGGCGAGTGTAGCGCTCAGCTGTTGCGAGCGCTACATATTCACTGAAATCTTTCTTTAATCAATCTCAGTTGCACAAAATTTGTGTTCTGGATTAACCATTTTGTCCTGAGCTGCCACCAACTGAAGTTCATACTCACCCATTTCTTTGGTTTGTATCATCACTTCATACACAGCTGCTGCAACATGTTCTAACGCTTTAGGTAAACTTTCACCTTTTAATAGATTAACCAACATCAGTCCACTGGTTAAGTCACCAACGCCTACAGGCTGTTTTTCACCAAAATCCACCAGAGGGCGGCTAACATGCCAGCTATGTTCTTCGGTAACTAAAATCATTTCAAAGCGGTCGGCTCTATAACCAGCACGACTTAAGTGCTTCACTAAAACAATCTTAGGGCCTTTACGACATAACTGACGCGCTGCCTGTACCGCTTGTTCAACAGAAGTAATCGTTTCTCCTGATAAGGTTTCTAACTCAAGCAAATTAGGCGCAATAACATCACTCGCTTGTAAAGCCTTCTGGCAAAGAAACTCAGCAACTCCAGGTGCAACAATGCACCCTTTCTCTGGGTGCCCCATAACCGGATCACAAAAATAAAGTGCTTGCGGGTTTGCAGATTTAACTTGTTTCACTATAGATAGAATATCGTTACCTTGTTCAGCTGAACCGATATAACCACTTAAAACTGCATCACAAATTTCTAGCTTATGGATTTTCGCTAACCCTTGCACAATATCCGTTAAATGCTGTGCAGGGAACACAGTACCTGCCCATTGTGGATACTGTGTATGATTCGAAAACTGAACGGTATTTAGCGGCCAAACATCAACCCCCATGCGGCACATAGGGAATGCGGCGGCACTGTTTCCTGCATGGCCGAAAACAACATGGGATTGAATTGAGAGAACACTTTTCATGGAGAACCCAAAGAATTGTTAAGTCGAATGAAGAGAAATCAGTGATTAGCCATGGTGGATATAGGATCGCCATACTTTTCATTGCAGCCAGTAAGCAAAAATACACCACTAAAAGCAAACAAAAATGCTTGTTCTCACCGTGAGCCTTTTAGCAATACTGGAACAATCAGTACAATGACTAGACATGGCCCGAAAAAATTTCGGGCCAATATCACCATGGTTATTCAGAGCTATTTCCAGTTGATCAAGCAGTCGTTTTTCTTACCACGACGGATCAGGGTGAAACGCCCAAATAAACGATCTGCATCTGTAAACACATACATAGGATCAGTTTGTTTTTGACCATTCACCGCAACCGCATTTGAGCTAATTGCCGTTCTAGCCTGACCACGAGAAGGCGCTAACTCTGAATCAACGAGCGCTTGCTGTAAATCAGCGCCTGACTCAAGAGTAATACATGGCATACCATCTTGTGCTAGCTGTTCGAAATCGGCTTCAGTCAAATCAGATACTGCGCCAGAGAAGAGACTTTCAGTAATACGGCGCGCCGCAGCTAACCCTTCATCGCCATGAACTAATCGAGTTACATTTTCAGCTAAAACGTACTGTGCACGAGGTGCCTTGCCGCTGTTTTTATCTTCTTCTTCAAGGGCATTAATTTCACTTAATTCCATAAAGGTGAAGAACTTCAAGAAACGATAAACATCAGCGTCCGCGGTATTAATCCAGAACTGGTAAAATTTGTAGGGGCTAGTTTTCTTAGGATCAAGCCATACTGCCCCACCTTCGGTTTTACCAAACTTGGTTCCATCTGCTTTAGTGATCAATGGTACAGTCATACCAAAGACTTGGTTTTGATGTAAACGACGAGTCAGGTCAATGCCTGATGTGATGTTACCCCATTGGTCTGAACCACCAATTTGCAACTCAACACCATGTTCTTTATTCAGATTCGCAAAGTCGTAACCTTGCAGTAGGTTATAAGCAAATTCAGTAAACGAAATACCAACATCATCACGATTTAAACGCTGTTTAACCGCTTCTTTATTGATCATCTGATTAACAGAGAAATGTTTACCGATATCACGTAAGAAAGTCAGTACATCCATTTTACCAAACCAATCATAGTTGTTGGCCAGTGTTGCACTGTTATCACCACAATCAAAACTCAGGAAAGGTGAAACTTGATTACGGATTTTTGCTACCCATTCTTGAACGGTCTCTGCGGTATTTAATTTACGCTCAGAGGCTTTAAAACTTGGATCACCAATCAGACCCGTTGCGCCACCGACCAACGCCACAGGCCTGTGCCCGGCTAGTTGGAATCGTTTTAAACACAGCAAGGGAACCAGATGCCCCAAGTGCAAGCTGTCAGCGGTAGGATCAAAGCCACAATAGAGAGAGATAGGGCCTTGCGCCAGTCTCTCTGCTAACGCATCCTCATCCGTTACCTGGGCAACGAGGCCCCGCTCTTGCAATTGTTTAATCAGGTTATTGCTAGACATCAATGACTCCATCAGTTGTATTTTGTCTATCTATTTTTATTAAAAGCGCCACGAGCCCTATTTATTGATGGCTGCGTGAACATAGCTTGTCAGTTTTCGTAAGCGAAGCTATAGCATAAAGCGCATAGCTTTTAAGTGCCAGTTAAAAAAACGTTTTATTATGGCGCTAACCTATCAATTTTCCAACCATCCCCTTCACGTTGATAGATAAAGCGATCATGCAATCGATTTGCACCGCCTTGCCAAAACTCAACACTATTAAAGACCACGCGAAAGCCGCCCCAAAAACTCGGTAATGGCACTTCACCATTTTGGAATTTTTGCTTGAGCTCCAAAAATTTACCTTCGAGAATACTACGAGCTGAAATGCGTGATGATTGCTGTGATGCCCAAGCGGCGATCTGGCTATCTTTAGGACGACTATGAAAATATTTTACCACTTCGATCGGGTTTAAACGCTCCGCAACCCCCAAAAAGTTAACCTGCCGCTCCAGAGGGTACCAAGGAAAGTGTAAGCTTACCTTGTTGTTTTTCTCCAAATGCTGCGCTTTACGGCTACCCATGTTGGTATAAAATACTAAACCTTTTTCATCAAAGTGTTTTAATAAGACAATGCGTTGATAAGGCTGACCAGTTTCATCAACGGTAGCAACACACATTGCTGTTGGATCACTCAAGTTGGCCTCACATGCTTGTTTTAGCCACTTTTCAAATAAGTCGAGAGGATCTGCTGTTAAATCAGCTCTACGCAGCCCGCCCTGAGTATATTCACGGCGCAATGCAGCCAATTCTTGATTTTGTGCCTCGTTCATCGTATTTCTATTTCCTTAACACCATCATTTTTCATCAGTATTGGCAGGGTAAATAGCACCAAGAACCGTTTCACGTTCAGCACCAGTTACAGATGCAAGATTACCTGATAAGTTCGCGATAGTTCTTGCAGCAAGCCAAGCAAAAGCCAAGGCTTCCATATCATCACCACTTAACCCATATTTGTCACTCACACCCACTTCGGTTCCCGGTAGCAATGCTGCAAGACGTTGCATAAGAAATGTATTTTTTCCACCACCACCACACACGATCAGGCGCTCACAACCACCACAGAGCAAAATTTGTTCTGTAATTGAAATCGCTGTTAATTCACATAACGTTGCTTGCACATCTACAGGAGAAACCTCTTCAAAACCAGATAGCTGGTGATCTAGCCATTGCATGTTAAAATATTCGCGCCCAGTACTCTTCGGGGCAGCACGTCTAAAATAAGGATCACGTAGCATATTTTTAAGCAAAAGCTGATTAACCACACCAAAACTGGCCCAATCACCATTTTCATCATACGGTAATTGTTTATGTCGCCATACCCACGTATCCATCAACATATTACCGGGACCTGTGTCATAGCCTTTAACATATGTTCCTGGAAATAATGCTGTGATATTGGATATTCCACCGATATTTAAGATCACTCGTTTTTCTGTTGGATGGCCTAATACTGCTAAATGAAATGCAGGCACGAGCGGAGCCCCTTGCCCACCATAAGCCATGTCCCGCCGTCTAAAATCCCCAACCGTCGTGATCCCTGTTAATGCAGCTACACGATTGTTGTCACCAAGCTGCATGGTAAAAGGCTGTTCCCCATCCGGCTCATGCCAAACCGTTTGTCCATGACAACCAATTGCAATGATGTCTTTTGCTGCCACTCCTGTTTCAGCTAATAACTGCTCCACGGCCTGCGCATAGAGTGAGCCAAGTTCACGGTCTATCTTACCGACTTCAGATAGTGTGGTTTCTTGGCCTTGGCAAATATTAAGTACCCTTTTCTTAAGTTCAACAGGAAAACCAATACTCACACTCGCTTGCTCAGCAACAAATTTATCACTAATCGCAGCCAAAACAACATCAACCCCATCTAAACTGGTTCCAGACATAATCCCTATATAACGACCGGACTTTATCATCATCACTGTTCCTTAAGGTTTCATATACTCTGCTGCTTGCTTAGCTATATGCCATTTTATTCAGAGCATAAAGATTATTCGGCTTCAAAAGATTGTGCTTTGATAGGTAGCTTTGTCAACAAAACATTAAAATTTCTCGTGCTGGCTCGCAGAAAAAAAGCGGATAAGCAAATAATAAAGACTAGAGCGAAAATACTTGGTGATGTCATTTATTTTTGCGCACCAATACCCATCTCGTTAATTATAATTTATAGTATAATTATCAGGCTAAGATATTTATCAATACGCTTGTGCAGGGTCGTTTGATATTAAGAGAATACTTTTTGTGCGATGTGCATCGAATGATGATTATCTCGTGAATTTATTTAAGAGAAGTATTTAACATAGTGTGCCTTACATTAGGAAATATTTCCTACTTTGAGATATTTTACCTAGTGTTTATGCTCCGTTTAAATCAGAATCAGTAGTCTGATAACCGTTTAAACTTGGCATAACTTAAAGACATACTTACTATGGTAGTTATAAAAACTATTCATACTACGTTATTGCCACAGACAGCCAGTCTCATAGGAGTAATTATGCTTAAGAAAGTTTTTGTTGGTGTTGTTGCAGTCACGGTGTTATCTGGCTGTGTCAATACTAGTACACTTTCTGGTGATACTATTTCAGCTAAAGATGCAAAACAAGTACAAACTGTTACTTACGGTACAATACTTAATGCTCGCCCTGTCACTATCCAAGCAGGTGATGATGAAAACGTCATTGGTGCAATTGGCGGTGCAGTTTTAGGTGGCTTATTAGGTAACACTGTTGGTGGCGGCACTGGTAAAACACTTGCAACGGCCGCAGGGGCAATTGCTGGTGGCTTAGCTGGCCAACAAGCTCAAGGTGCGCTGAATAAGAGCCAAGGTGTGCAGTTAGAAATCCGCCTTGATAGCGGTAAAAATATTGTTGTTGTTCAGAAACAAGACCCAAGTGTTTTCCGTTCTGGCCAACGCGTCATGATTGCTAATAGTGGTGGCACAGTTACCGTTTCACCTCGCTAATATTAGAATATGTTCACCGGGCACTCCCGGTGAACATACGTTGTTAGTTTGGATTATGTGAGACTCTTTTTAACACCTTCATAGATCAGCTACCACTTTACTGACTGATTTACCCGCATTTTTTCATATATTCTTATATGACCTTAGCGAATGACTCATTTGCCCCTAGCTAATAGCAATGTAATTAGAGTGTAGAGCTTCATAATCAATTGAAATATAATAAACTGCATATATCAATTGTTAATTAAATTTTTGGTATTCATATTTGCTGTGTTTACTTATCCCTCAGAAAATGGCTAATCTGAAATATCATATTTTCGTGAACTTCACGATTTTTAACCTTCAATAACCATTTATATCCAACAAACCAGTTAAATCATTAACGATTCATCATTAAATAATAAACCAAATTAATAATTGAAAATAAAATCAATCTATTTGACAAAAATCAAAAGAAAAATGTCATCAACAAAATAAATAATTAACCTGTCAAAATAATTTAAATTTGAATAGTACACATAGTTCATCGATATTTTATTATTATAAGTCTCCTTGTAAACGAGAGATATTTTTCTCTAATTTTAAAAGTAGTAATGATAACTGCCCAAGCTCATCTGCAGTGATATTACCTAGAATTTCTTTACGTGTATTATCGATAACTTCATCCACAGTTTTAATAAATGGCTCAGACTCATCAGTAAGTTTGATTCTCTTTGCACGTCGATCATTAACACAAGTATGCCGAGAAATGAGTTTCTTTTCCTCTAACTGATCAAGTGTTCGGACTAATGACGGCTGCTCAATACCAATCGCTTTTGCAAGCTGAATTTGCGACTGCTCCGGTGGTAACTGGCTAATATTATGTAAAGTAATCCAATGTGTCTGTGTTAATTTAAGCGGTTTCAAACGATGGTCAATCAATGATCTCCACATACGAACAACACGCGATAAATCAGTTCCTATTTGTGACTCCAATGTTCCCTCCTTATACAATACTATTTGGCTTAACAAATATACAAGTTATAAATTATATTTTAAATTATATATTAACTCCTTCTTGCTATGACAACTAATTATTAAAAAAAACCATGATAAATACCTATTTATAGTAACAGTCAATCATTTGATTTGTGATATCAGTCACTAACTAAATTCACTCGTTTTATATATTAAAAACCATTTTATTTACTCGCGTAAACTATCAATTATCTTGTTAATAAGAATAGCCTTACTCCTGTTTCAAATCTATCTATTTTAACCCTCATAGTAATTACAATTAACAATAAAAATGGCAACCCTCAATTAATCCTTTAAAAACAATAAAATATAGTTAATCTTAAAATTATGTCATTTTAGGCTATATCATATCCATTTAATCATTATTTTGAATAAATGAAATTTAATTGAAGAATGTAAACAAACATTAACTATTCTAAATTAATTAATTACTTAATTACTTAATTACTTAATTACTTAATTACTTAATTAAGATCACGCTAAATCGATTTGACAGATATTCAATAGATGAAAAAGCAGATATCCTGAATACATGAATATTGACTAAAACAGCTCTTGTTGTGCTGATGGCGGATCCTCTTGCTGTTTTTTCATCGCAAGTGAACGAATATAACGCTGACGACATAAACGCAAAATATTACGCTTTTGGGGGTCTGTAAATCTTAACCAGTTAAAACGTTCCTCACGAGAGCGATAGCAACCTCGGCAGTAGCCTTGCTCGTTAGTTTGACATATTCCGCGACAAGGGCTTTGAATTTCAAAAAACTCGAGTTGCTCCGCCATGTTGATACCACCTAACGATAAACATTAAACAATGATATACTCCATAAATGTGATTATATCTATCATTTACTCAGTAAAAACAAGCCAAATAATTCGAGTGCAACCAAATGATGGAAAAATGTACAGGTAACGAGATGTCAGTTTAATTAACAATACTGCAACCTAAAGACATTAAGAGTATAAACCCATTTCGTTGTGCTCAAGTGTAAAGATACGTTATATTAATCGTTAAAATGATTCAGTTTCACTCAGTTACTTTTAAGGGGTCTTCTATGCGCTTACTACATACCATGTTACGTGTGACGGATATGCAACGTTCAATTGATTTTTATACTAAGGTGTTAGGCATGCGAGTACTGCGTACTAGTGAAAATCCTGAGTATAAATATTCATTAGCGTTCGTTGGTTACAGTGATGAAAGTGAAGGTGCTGTTATTGAGCTCACCTATAATTGGGGAGTTGATAACTACGAACTAGGCACAGCCTATGGCCATATTGCTCTCGGTGTCGATAACGTCGCTCAAACCTGTGAAGATATTCGTCATGCAGGGGGAAATGTGACCCGCGAAGCAGGCCCAGTCAAAGGTGGTAGTACTATTATTGCTTTTGTTGAAGATCCTGATGGCTATAAAATTGAATTGATTGAAAATAAAAGCGCAAGTAAAGGTCTTGGTAACTAATCAATTCAAGCTTTTAATTACTAGGCAATAAATATTACTGCCTAGTTTTATACTCTCAATAATTCAAGATGCAGCGAGAAGCATTAAAGAACGCATAACCGCACCAGCTATAATAGCTTAAAAAAGCGCTGTAACTTGAAATATGACGAGCATATGCAAAATTTCACTGGATTTGGCATAATAACCAACAACCAGAAACTCTAATATGAATGTCTAATGTCTGATAAAAATAATCCTAACGCACTGGTTAGTCGCTTCAGGGGTTACTACCCTGTTGTCATTGATGTTGAAACCGGTGGGTTCAATGCCAAAACTGATGGCCTACTTGAGATCGCTGCCATTACCTTAAAAATGGATAAAGAAGGTTGGTTATCGCCTGATGAAACACTCCATTTTCACGTCGAGCCATTCGAAGGTGCAAATTTAGAGCCTACAGCCTTAGCGTTTACAGGAATTGATCCAGCAAACCCGCTACGTGGAGCTGTCAGTGAATATGATGCGCTCCATGCTATTTTTAAAATGATACGCAAAGGCATGAAAAATACCGACTGTAATCGTGCCATTATAGTGGCTCACAATGCAACGTTTGATCATAGCTTTGTAATGAATGCTGCTGAGCGTGCAGGCCTAAAACGCAACCCTTTCCACCCATTTGCAACCTTTGATACTGCAGCACTCAGTGGTTTAGTTTTCGGTCAAACCATCTTAGCGAAAGCCTGTGTTACTGCTGGGATCCCTTTCGATGGTAAACAAGCCCACGGGGCGCTCTATGATACTAACCGTACCGCTTTACTTTTCTGTGAATTAGTCAATAAATGGAAGAAGTTAGGTGGGTGGCCATTAGCCGAACAAGAATAATCGTTTAACCTTTTGGTACAAAAAAACCGTATTAGCCGATCAACGGCTAATACGGTTTTTTTTATTATTTAGGGCCTAATGAAGAAATTACTCTGCATTCGCTTCATCAGCTGAGCGGTATTTATCAGCCGTTTCTTTGATCAGTGCTTGTAACTCACCACGCTGATACATTTCCATGATGATGTCACAACCACCCACTAATTCACCGTCAACCCACAGTTGCGGGAAAGTTGGCCAATTAGCATATTTTGGTAACTCTGCACGGATATCTGGATTTTGCAGAATATCGACATAAGCGAAACGTTCACCGCAAGCAGATAATGCTTGAACTGCCTGAGCAGAAAAACCACAGCTAGGAAGCTTAGGAGAGCCTTTCATATACAGCAGAATTGGGTTTTCTTTAATTTGGCGTTCGATTCTTTCAATTGTCGTCATTTTTACTTCCTTAAAACTTGGGTGCTGGTTTTGCAGTCAGTAAACAATTGCAAATGGCAATTGTTACTAAGCGAGAATATTTGACCGAAAAGATGACTGCATATTGTTTCATACAATATGCCAGTTTTACAGGGGCATTACTATAGCACCCTCAAATAGAAAAAGGCATTTTTTCTATTGCAGTCTTTTAAAGACAATTAACTTAAATTAACTTTATTCTAACAAACTCATTTATAGATTTTTGAAATTTATTATCCCTATGATTTTTCTATGTATTTATATGTTTAGTTTGTTAATATAATACGATGACACACATGCCCACATTTTTGATGTGGTATAATGCTATAATGGCTAGAAAATAATACATACTGCACACCACTTATTACGTGCATGATTGAAAAATAATTATTCGCTCAATTTCGAGCATCATACCCATACGTATTGTTTAAAACGCAAACAAGGAGTACGCAATGTCATTTGAACTACCCGCTCTACCTTATGCTAAAAATGCTTTAGAACCTTATATTTCTGAAGAAACTTTAGAGTACCACTATGGTAAACACCACAATACTTATGTTGTTAACCTAAACAACCTAGTAAAAGGTACGGCTTTCGAAGGTAAATCCTTAGAAGAAATCATTAAGACTTCGGATGCAGGTATTTTTAACAATGCCGCACAAGTGTGGAACCACACTTTTTATTGGCACTGTTTAGCGCCAAATGCAGGCGGCGAACCAACAGGCAAAGTTGCTGATGCTATCAACAAAGCCTTTGGCTCATTCGCTGAATTCAAGCAACAATTCACTGATGCAGCAATCAAAAACTTTGGTGCGGGTTGGACTTGGTTAGTGAAAAAAGCGGATGGTAACTTAGCTATTGTTAACACCTCTAACGCAGCAACACCAATCTCTGGTGATGATAAGCCTGTGCTGACTGTTGATATTTGGGAACATGCTTACTATATTGATTACCGTAACGCGCGTCCAAAATATTTAGAAAACTTTTGGTCACTCGTGAACTGGAAATTTGTTGAAGAAAATCTCGCTTAATTGATTTTATCAACATCAAGGGCGAGCGATGCTCGCCCTTTGTGATCTTACCTTTGATGACTAAAAGGCAAAACTAAAAAATATGTACCGCAAATGCGATGATCACTGCCAAAGAACCTATTGCTGCCAATAATCCGAATTTAAAATCTGTATCCATGAGTTCCTCTCATCATAACGAACAGTTAACCCGCCATTTGACCCTATATTGTATAAGGTTAAATAAGTATGACATGACGATTTATAAAAACCAGTGTCTATATCACAGGTTATAACATCAATTATTTCTTTTGTTTTTGCGCTAGATCAGACAAAATCCATAACAAATCGCTAAATTATTGCCAGTTAAACGACTATGCCTCAATATGCTGGTAATTTTTAATAAGTATTCATAACAAGACCGATTATTGGTCAGGAGTTTTTTTCCCCCATGGCAACGATTAAAGATGTGGCGAAGCGCGCTAGTGTCTCCACCACAACCGTATCCCATGTAATTAATAAAACGCGCTTCGTAGCCGATGATACTAAGGCTGCTGTTTGGGCCGCGATAAAAGAACTCAACTATTCGCCAAGTGCTGTTGCTCGTAGTTTGAAAGTTAACCATACCAAATCGATTGGGTTACTTGCCACATCGAGCGAAGCCCCTTATTTCGCAGAAGTTATTGAGTCCGTGGAAAACAGTTGTTATGAAAAAGGTTACACCCTTATTCTTTGTAACTCACATAATAACTTAGGCAAACAACAAGCCTACCTGCAAATGCTTGCTCAAAAACGTGTTGATGGCCTTCTAGTAATGTGCTCTGAGTACCCAGAAAAACTCATTAATATGTTAGAGGATTACCGCAATATTCCAATGGTGGTCATGGATTGGGGAACATCACGCGGTGACTTTACTGATAGTATTATTGATAATTCATTTCATGGTGGCTACCTTGCAGGTCGGTATTTGATTGACCGAGGCCACCGAGATATCGGTGTGATCCCCGGTTCACTTGAACGAAACACCGGTATTGGTCGTCTCACTGGCTTCCAAAAAGCCATGGAAGAAGCCAAAGTCACTTTACGTGATGAGTGGATTGTTCAAGGGGATTTCGAGCCAGAATCAGGCTATAAAGCCATGATGCAGATCTTGAGTAATAAGCAAAAACCAACTGCTGTTTTTTGTGGCGGTGATATTATGGCTATGGGTGCTATTTGTGCTGCTGATGAGATGGGGCTGCGCGTTCCACAAGATATTTCGATCATTGGCTATGATAACGTACGTAATGCACGCTATTTTACCCCTGCTCTCACGACTATCCACCAACCAAAAGAACGCCTAGGCCAAATGGCTTTTACTATGCTACTCGACCGTATCGTCAATAAACGTGAAGATGCACAAACCATTGAAGTACACCCACGTTTAGTCGAGCGCCGTTCTGTAGCTGATGGGCCATATATCGATTATCGCCGCTAATTATTATGGCGCTAACCACTCAGCGTTGAGAGTTTCACTGTCGCCAAGGTATTCAAGCAACCAACTCAACGCTGGTGATGTATTCTTTTCAACCCACGTTAAGCAACAAGGGCTTGGCGGAAAAGGTTGCGACAGTTGTAGTGGAATCAATTTACCTTCTGCACAATAAGGAGCTGCTCGATGTTCAGGAACCATTCCAACACACAGTTCATTAACAAGGCAGGCCATGCCATCTTCCCAATAAGGCACGACAAGGCGACGCTGGTTATCTAACGCCCATGTATCTCTTTTGGGGAGGCTCCTTGAGGTGTCTTCAAGACATAAGCTTGGATAATCACGCATCTGGTCATCCGCTAGCTTCCCTTCAAATTGTGCTAATGGGTGATTCGGCGCGGCGACACACCACCATGACATAAACCCCATATCTCGAAAACTGTAACGTTCGCCAATAGGGGAAGCCCGCGTTGCACCAATTGCCACGTCAACACGACCATCCGCCAAAGCATCCCACACGCCATTAAAGACTTCAGGGTGAATATATAATTCAATATCAGGGAAATGACGATAAAAATCTAAGATCAATTGCTGCGTCCGCTGAGGTTTAACAATACAATCCACAGCTATGCTAAATTGCCCTCTCCAGCCATTTGCCGCCTGTTGGCACTGATGACGTGTCTGTGCCATTTTTTTGATAACTGAGCGACCTTGCTTGATAAATATCTCGCCTGCTTCCGTCAATATCACATCTCGGTGACGACGTTCAAATATCGGTACAGCAAGCCATTCCTCTACTTGTTTAACTGTATAGCTAATTGCAGATGGAACGCGATGTAGCTCCTCGGCGGCACCACTAAAACTCCCCGTTCTTGCAACCGCATCAATCACTTCTAGTGCATGCGCTGACCACATAACTATACCTTTCAAAAAATTTGATAGCAGGATCCAAATATTACCGTTTCACAATGTAAAAATACAGCCTATACAATAGTGCATCTGTTAACAATTTTGTAAATTCTAGAAAGTAAGCTGCCATGACAAATACTGTGACGAAAAACTCCCCAAGCTTTATGCTCTACCTTGCTGGATTGAGTATGTTAGGGTTTTTAGCCATCGATATGTATCTACCTGCATTTGGCTCAATGCAAACCACGTTAAACACCACCGAAGGCGCAATTAGCGCTTCCTTAAGCATCTTCTTAGCGGGTTTTGCCTTCGCACAGCTACTATGGGGACCACTCTCTGACAAACTTGGCCGCAAGCCAATCTTAATTGCTGGTTTATCGCTGTTTATATTCAGTTGCCTCGGCATTCTTTGGGTAACAGACGCAACGCAGTTACTGATCTTGCGTTTCTTACAAGCGGTAGGGGTTTGTAGTGCAGCTGTTCTTTGGCAAGCACTAGTCATTGACCGTTATGACGCAGCAAGCACTCAAAAAGTATTTGCTTCAATTATGCCTTTAGTTGCCCTATCACCTGCTTTAGCACCATTATTAGGTGCATGGGTACTAGAGCACTACGATTGGGAAATTATTTTTGTCGTTTTAATGGCTGTAGGTATTTTATTATTAATCCCAACACTGTTGTTGAAAAAAGTGACACCAAAAACCATCACTACTGACGAAACAGAAAATAAACCAATTTCCTTTTTCACTTTACTAGGCTCACGTATTTTTAGTGGTAATGTTTTAATTTATGCCTCTTGTAGTGCAGGTTTCTTTGCTTGGCTGACAGGGTCACCTTTTATTTTGCGCAATATGGGTTTTAACCCAGCAGATATTGGTTTGAGTTATATCCCGCAAACATTAGCATTTATTGTCGGTGGATATGGCTGTCGCTTTGTCTTAATCAAAATACGTGCTGATGTGTTATTTCCATTATTGTTGGTGGGCTATGCAATCAGTATGGCTATTTTATTTTTAATGGCTATTTATACTACGCCTACACTCACCATGATATTAATTCCATTTTGTTTTATGGCGGCCATGAATGGTGCATCTTATCCAATAGCGGTATCTAAAGCATTGAATGCTTACCCACAAGCCAGTGGTAAAGCAGCCGCTTTACAGAATTCATTGCAACTTGGATTATGTTTTTTAGCTAGTTTATTAGTCTCAGCACTACCTTTTGACCCACTATTAGCCACCACAGGTGTCATGGCTGTAACAATCATTCCGATGGTTATCGGTTATTTTATGCAGTATACAAAAGATCATTCTAAATCCACCGAAAAAACCTCTGAATACCAGCCTCAATAACTGTTTTTTTATCAGCCACTGCATTTTAGTGGCTGATTTTAGTGAAAAATCCTAACTTGATACTCTTTATCAGATCTTCTAGACATTATTAGAAACTCTAATTATGCGTATTTACTCTAAATTCTACTTTTTTGCCTAAAGTGACATTTTTCGCCATTGTTAAATAAAAATATCACTTCTATACTCGGAGAGTAGTTAGTCCGAAGTGATTTTTGAGTTAATACTGTAATCAGGGCTTTCCGGTATTAGTCAAGCCCTGTCTTTGCGAAGCTATTTCTTCGCAGCTCCTACACTTTCAGCAAGTTGGAATTCTATCTCAAAAACCTTCATCTCAAGTTGGAGAGCATATGAGCACTTGTGTAGATGAAACCAAAAGTAAAGTTTCAAATTGGCAAAGAATTGCAGAATCGTTATTAAGCCAAGCAGGCATCGAAGTAAACGGTTCACGCCCATTTGATATTCAAGTACATAATACCGATTTCTTTAAAAGAGTTTTGCAAAAAGGCTCTCTTGGTCTCGGTGAGAGTTATATGGATGGCTGGTGGGATTGCGAGCGTCTTGATCTATTTTTCTATAAAGTATTACACGCCAAGCTTGACACTAAATTACCCAATAACCTTACCGATATAATGAAAGTCGCGATGGCGCGCCTAAGAAATTTGCAAACTCAAAAGCGTTCTTGGATTGTAGGGGAAGAACACTATGACTTAGGTAATGATCTTTTTACCCTAATGTTAGACCCTTATATGCAATATTCTTGCGGCTATTGGAATGAAGCAACCACACTTGAGCAAGCGCAAATTAATAAATTAGATTTAATCTGCCGGAAGCTACAAATAGAACCGGGCATGCGTCTACTTGATATTGGTTGTGGCTGGGGTGGACTTAGCGCTTATGCTGCACGCTATTATGGCGCTTCAGTGACTGGTGTTACTATTTCTAAAGAGCAACAAAAATTAGCTCAAGAACGTTGTAGTGGGCTGGACGTTAATATTATTTTACAAGACTACCGTGAATTAAATGATAAGTTTGATCGTATCGTTTCTGTCGGTATGTTTGAGCATGTAGGCCCTAAAAACTATTCGACTTATTTTGATGTAGCACGTAAAAACATTAAAGATGATGGTTTGTTTTTATTACACACTATTGGCTCAAATAAAAATAAAGTGAATGTCGACTCATGGATTGGCAAATATATTTTCCCAAATGGGGTACTCCCTTCTATTGAGAATATTGGCCAATCCAGTGAAGGCAAATTTGTTATGGAAGATTGGCATAATTTTGGCTCTGATTATGATAAAACATTAATGGCATGGTATCAGCGGTTTTTAGATAGTTGGCCTGAACTTAGTGGTAATTATACCCCTCGCTTCAAGCGCATGTTTACTTACTATTTAAATTCATGTGCTGGCGCATTTAGAGCTAGGGATATTCAATTATGGCAAATTCTTTGGAGCCCTAAAGGTGCTAAAGGTGGAATACGCGTTCCACGGTAATTCGTATTTAATTTAAGGTGCTATACACTGAATAATTCGAGATGCAGGTAGGTAGTGCATAGATAAACTATGTGATTCGCATAACTGAGCACAGTCAACAAACCTGCAACTTGAAATATAACGCGTATATATTTTTATATGGCGCCTTAAATCTCCATAAATATTATTTTAATTAGTTTTTCCCTTAAAAATCGTTATCATGGGTTAATCACATAACTCATTATGAGTGAACTATGCTCAAACAGTACTATCCGCCTGCTGAATTGAATGGTTTTATCAGTTCAGTTTTAATCCTGAAGAAATTTACGGTACCGATAAAAGTATTTCCGGGTACTGGCGCGGAGATTTGGATTTCATCCAAAGAGTTAAGTTTGTCGACAGAAAACCATACCAAAACCAGTAAATACCAACTGGTTATCCCTCGAATTGATACTTTTACCGCTCAACCGAACAATGCTAAGTTAATGGTACTACGTGTTCGTCATGATGCAGTGCGTTTTTTGCTCCCAGAACGAACCTTATCATACACTGATAAGCCAACTGCCCTAGCTGATATTTGGCAAGACCCTTGGTATCAAGATTTGGCTAGCTCATCTTTTAAAGGATTATTAGAGTGCTTTCTTCATACTAAGTCATTGAAGCAGCCTCAATTAATTGATGAAATTCTCAATATTCTTTATCGCAACCCCACTAAAAAGATCACTGATGTCGCCGATGAAATGGGATATAGCGCACGTTTTATACAAAAAGAATTTCTGAAAGAATATGGCATCACACCTAAAAGATATCAGATTAATTGCCGTTTAGAACAATTACTTAAAGCCATGTTGAAAGAACAGGATACCTACCGTTGGCTAGAAACGGGTTATTATGACCAATCTCACTTCTACCGTGATTTTAAACGATATTTTACGATGACCCCATCCGCATTCTTAAAGTCCGATTATTCGTTTTTTTACAATACAATCGCTAAGCAAACTTTAAGATAGTTCTCAATACACATAAGGAGAACGGAATGAGTATTGTTGTATATGCACAGATCACAACGGAAAATAAAAACGGATTTTTAACTAAAGACATCATCAAAGATTTAGCAAAATTAAGTCGACGTGAGCAAGGATGCATCAAATATGACCTTATTACTAAAGAAGATGGTTATATCGTTTTTGAAGAATGGGAGAGTACTGCTGCCCTTGAAATGCATAAGAAATCAGAACATTTTAAACGTTTAGTCGAAGCGATTGAACGTGATAATGCCAGCATTTCAATTAACTTCAGCGAAAATTACCAGCAAAGTGTTTAACTAAACAAATTAGTGATAGGTATAGGATCAATATCTATCAGTAAATATATAGCACACAGGGCTTGCCCTACCCCCCCAACTTTTAAATGCTATAACACCGCGATAATACGGGTGCTATAGCATTTTTTAGTGAGTAACGTTAAACGTCACTCTCTTGTGACACGGCTTGCTGCGCTTTTTTCTCTTGCTCTTTTTGCAATAACATACGCTCTACAGTATCAACTATCGCTTGAGTTTGCGGGTCAATCTCAATATTGACTTTATCACCTAAACGTTTTGCCCCTAATGTAGTCCTTGCTAACGTTTCAGGGATCAAGTGCACACAAAAACGATTATTAATTACATCACCGACCGTTAAACTGATACCATCAATTGCAACAAACCCTTTATGCAAAATATATTTCATCAATGATTTGTCATAAATAGACAACCAAATTTGATGATTATCTTCTGAAGTGAAGATCTTACTGATCTCAGCAGTGGTAACAATGTGCCCTGAAACGACATGACCGCCAATTTCATCACCATACTTAGCCGCTCTTTCGATATTAACCACATCACCAACTTGTAGTTCACCAAGGTTGGTCAGCCTAAGTGTTTCCTTAATTAAATCAAAACTGACCTGTTCACCTTCGATTTTAGTGACTGTTAAACAGCAACCATTATGTGCAACAGAAGCACCGGTCTCTAAACCAACTAACAGTTCTGGCGTAAATTTCATTACATGGGTACGAAAGTTGGCTCTTTCTGTAACTTCAATAATTGGGGCCGTGCCCTGAACAATACCTGTAAACATAATGATTCTCAGTAGTTTGAATTGATAGACTCAGTTTACCTGACATTTTTGAGAGATCTATCTGATTTGAGTGGTTTGTTGATAGCGATAATTAGTCGATTTTTCGCGCTTTACATGTCCATAAATGCCTTTGTTTGAAATTCATCCTTCAGAGTCATTGGCTAATACTATTAAAAGAGTTAGAATATAATGTTAACAATAAGTATTTGATTTATCGTAATTCATTGGCATTTCTTTCTTTATATTCTTTTTATTAGCATTTATTACTCTAAAGGTGTATGCGTGCAGAAATATTTTACAGAAGCGCGTAGCTTGCTTGCTCTCGGCATTCCGATCATTCTTGCCCAATTTTCACAAACTGCGATGGGTTTTGTGGATACAGTTATGGCAGGTAGTGTCAGTGAAATTGAGATGTCAGCGGTTGCAGTCGGGTTTTCTATCTGGTTACCAGCTATTCTTTTTGGCCAAGGCCTTTTAATGGCACTGACGCCTATTGTCGCACAAATGAATGGCTCAGGCCGCCGTAATTTAATTGGTAATCAAGTGCAGCAGGGGCTGTGGTTAGCATTCTTCTTATCGCTTGGCGTAATATTTTTACTTTATAATAGCAAGCTTATTATCGGCAATATGCCACACATTAATGCTGAATTGGCAGATAAATCCGTGCGTTTCTTGCATGCCATTATGTGGGGTGCCCCAGGTTATTTATTTTATCAAGTTTATCGTAGTCAGTGTGAAGGGTTATCAAAAACTAAACCGGGCATGGTTATCGGCTTCCTCGGTTTAATGGTGAATATCCCTATCAACTATATCTTTATCTATGGGCATTTTGGCGCTCCTGCATTAGGTGGCGTGGGTTGTGGTGTCGCAACTGCATCCGTTTACTGGGTGATGTGCATACTGATGCGCTGGTATGTTAGAAAAGCACCTTCACAGCGTGATATTATGACAAAACAGCGTTTCGCTGCCCCTAATCCACTCATTCTGAAGCGTATTTTTGTTTTAGGTGCACCTATCGGGTTGGCATTATTTTTTGAAGTCACCTTATTTGCCATCGTTGCATTATTGGTTGCACCACTAGGAGTAGTTGCTGTCGCAGGGCATCAAGTCGCATTGAACTTTAGTTCGGTGATGTTTATGTTCCCACTATCATTAGGTATCGCGGCAACCATTCGCGTAGGTTATAACCTGGGGCAACAATCAACTGAAGCGGCAAAAGTATCATCCTATACTAGCTTGGCAGTTGGTTTGCTACTCGCTTCGTTAACAGCCATTATCACTGCAACTTTGCGTGAACCTATTGCGCTGATGTACAACAAAAATCCTGAAGTTGTAGTATTAGCATCAAGTTTGATGCTATTTGCAGCAATTTATCAACTTTCAGACTCAGTGCAGGTCATTGGTGCAGGTATTCTACGAGGTTATAAAGATACGCGTTCTATTTTCTTTATTACTTTTACCGCTTACTGGCTTTTAGGATTACCCATTGGCTATGTCCTAGCTTTAACTGATCTAGTTGTCCAACCAATGGGCCCTCAAGGCTTTTGGATTGGCTTTATTGTTGGTCTTAGTGCTTCTGCTATCGGTATGGCTGGGCGTATTTGGTGGATCCATAGGCAATCTGACAGTCTCGTTTTATTACGTTCAACACGTTAATCGAACGAATAATCAGCAGGTTAATGGGTCAGGGAGATGTATTTTTCGCTTAGTCGCTGTAAATACGAGCAAACTATCACGAAAATACATTTTCCCCTTGCCAGAACGGCGACAGGACGTTAATATTCGTTCCCGTTGTCACCCTGACAGTTTTGAAGCGCGTCCGTAGCTCAGTTGGTTAGAGCACCACCTTGACATGGTGGGGGTCGGTAGTTCGAGTCTACTCGGACGCACCATTTCATAACGTCAACGAAATCATAATGCGTCCGTAGCTCAGTTGGTTAGAGCACCACCTTGACATGGTGGGGGTCGGTAGTTCGAGTCTACTCGGACGCACCATTTCACAACGTCAACAAAATCACAATGCGTCCGTAGCTCAGTTGGTTAGAGCACCACCTTGACATGGTGGGGGTCGGTAGTTCGAGTCTACTCGGACGCACCATTCTAGAATTTTCTCTTATTTCAATGCGTTTTACCCCCTAATACTGGTTTTTCAATACTTCTTTATTGTTGCGCAACTCACTCATCATAAATCGTCATTTATTTTGATCTGCATTGCCTATTACTCAATTTTTCAAAATTTGATTTGTCTCACAGTTTTTTGTTGTCTATAATAAGCGCACAAGCTGAAAGGTTTCACTAGAAACAAATCAGTAAGTTAGCATTAGTGCATTAGGTCATAACAACAATGATTACAATAAAATATGCGATCTGATTCACAACATAATTGTATTAAATACCAGACTGTCGCCTATTCTTACTACAATACGTTGCGCAACACTACAGTGTTAATGTGCCTCATTGGATCCGGCGACAATACCGATTTCTTTTATAACCTTTAGATAGACTGCCATGAAAAAAACTAAAATTGTTTGTACCATCGGCCCAAAAACCGAATCAGAAGAAAAATTAAGTCAACTTCTTGATGCAGGCATGAATGTCATGCGTCTTAACTTCTCTCACGGTGACTATGAAGAGCATGGTCAACGCATTAAGAACCTACGCGCAGTCTGTGCGAGAACAGGCAAACAAGCGGCTATCTTACTTGATACTAAAGGCCCAGAAATCCGCACCATGAAACTTGAAGGCGGTAATGACGTTTCTCTCGTTGCAGGCCAAACTTTCACTTTTACCACTGATACTTCAGTGATTGGTAATAAAGATAAAGTTGCAGTCACCTATGCAGGTTTAACTTCAGATCTCAACGCAGGCGATACCGTTTTAGTCGATGATGGCCTTATTGGCATGAAAGTCAAAGACGTCACTGCCACAGAAGTGATTTGTGAAGTCTTAAATAACGGTGACTTAGGTGAGAAAAAAGGTGTTAACTTACCGGGTGTTTCGATTGGTTTACCTGCCCTAGCAGACAAAGACAAAGAAGACTTAGTCTTTGGTTGTGAGCAAGGTGTTGATTTTGTCGCTGCCTCTTTTATTCGTAAACGCTCTGATGTTGAAGAAATTCGCGCACACCTGAAAAAACACGGTGGCGAAAACATTCAAATTATTTCTAAAATCGAAAACCAAGAAGGCTTAAATAACTTTGATGAAATATTAGAAGCTTCAGATGGCATCATGGTTGCTCGTGGTGACTTAGGGGTTGAAATCCCAGTTGAAGAAGTTATTTTTGCCCAAAAAATGATGATTGAAAAATGTGTTGCTGCACGTAAAGTGGTTATTACTGCAACACAAATGTTAGATTCTATGATCAAAAACCCACGCCCTACCCGCGCAGAAGCAGGCGATGTTGCTAATGCTATCATCGATGGAACAGATGCTGTTATGCTATCTGGCGAAAGTGCTAAAGGTAAATATCCAATCGAAGCTGTTACCATTATGGCAACAATCTGTGAGCGTACCGACCGTGTGATGCCATCACGTATTGATAGTCAAAAACCTGGTCAACGCCTACGCGTGACTGAAGCGGTTTGCCGTGGCGCAGTTGAAATGTCTGAAAAATTAGATGTTCCTCTGATTGTGGTTGCGACTTTCGGTGGTAAATCAGCAAAATCAGTACGCAAATACTTCCCAACAGCACCAATTTTAGCTTTAACCACTAATGAAGAAACAGCACGCCAGCTGTTATTAGTCAAAGGTGTTGTACCAATGATGGTGGGTGGTTTTACTTCTACTGATGATTTTTACCGTGAAGGTAAACGCGCAGCACTGAACAGTGGTTTAGCAAAAGAAGGTGATGCGATTGTCATGGTTTCTGGTGCATTAGTGCCAAGCGGTACGACAAACACCTCTTCAGTACACGTATTATAATAACCACATCTTCTGTTTAACCGAAGTATCGCGAGTAGATATCTAATGAAAGCGGGAACCTATCTGAAGGTTCTCGCTTTTTTTGATCAGAAATTCAATACATTGCTCTTACCGATTTTTATCCAATCAATAAATCGCCATCACTTTTACTTAAGTTAAACTCACTATATGAAGTGAAACAAAAGCACTATTTTAGACTTAACATAAAATGCTTTCATTAGAGAATTTTTCAATTGATGACTTTATTGCAATCTAATATTCATTTGCTATATTAGACTTATATCTCAGAATGCAACTGATTTGATTAAATAATAGCCTTGAGAGTTAAAAATTAAATTTTTTCTTATTTTTCCTACTGTCTGGCGTAAAGTATTTCTAGCAAAAACGGAAATTAAGTACTAGCATAAGACTAAGTGAGTGCCATTCCATAAATGCATAAAATTGTTCATATGGGATAAGTAGATGTAGAATGACTGTCTGATATCTATTTGTTGGTAGCTTACTTTTATATTTTCAAGATAAATCTATCTAGAGGGTAAAAATAATGATTCGTACTAAAATTGTACTGGGCTCTATCGTATTAGCTTCAGCATTACTGGCGGGTTGTTCTTCTAACAGCACTGAAGTACAAAAACTGTCTTCAGACGTGCAAACTCTGAATGGCAAAGTTGATCAACTGAGCAACGATGTTCAGACTATCCGTGCTGAAGTACAAACTGCGCAACAAGAAGCAGCTCGTGCTAACCAACGTCTTGACAACCAAGTTCGTTCTTACAAAAAGTAAGTTTGAGCTGATAATGAGTTAAAGCTATTTTCTTTAACTCATCTGTTTATGAAGGGCCTAATCTTAGGCCCTTATTTTTTGCTTATTGATTTTTGGGTTCGTTATAGACAGGCTGTGGCTGAGAAATGGTGAAAGAGTCGATTGGTTTAAGCTCTGGATATTTACCTTGCTCATTAGAACGCTCATCCTGTTGATGCTCACTAGTAGCATATTCAGGCTCATACTGAGATTGTGCTTCAGTACCTTGCCCTTTATTGACCTTAACAGGTAGCCCTGAACGTCTTGCTAGCTCTTTTTCCACCAAATCCTTATCGACTTCTTCGTTTTCTAAAAAACGTTTAAAATCATCACTCAGAGCGATTGGCATTGTCTGTGGATCATCACTTGGCTTTTTAGATAATGGTTGATGCACTTCAATATAGTAGCTACCATCAGGCTCTTTAGAATATTTAACTGGTTGGTTCACAACCTGAACACGCGTTCCTTTAGGAACCGTTTTAAATAAAGCTTCGATATCATCAGGGCGCAAACGAATACAACCAGAGCTAACACGCATCCCAATACCAAAATCCGCGTTAGTACCGTGGATCAGATATTCACCACGACCATAAGATAAACGCAACGCATATAAGCCCATTGGGTTTTCTGGCCCCGCAGGAACCACAGCGGGTAATGTAATACCTTCTTTCGCATAGTTTTTACGGATGTTTGCCGTTGGTGTCCATGTTGGGTCTTTAATTAATTGGCTAATTGATGTCACCATTTCTGGTGTATCACGCCCTAATTGACCAATACCGATAGGATAAACAACGACTTCATCACTCCCCGCAGGGTAGTAATAAAGTCTTAATTCAGCAAGGTTAAGGACAATACCATTTCTCGGTGTTGAAGGTAGTAACATCTGTGAAGGGATAATCAGCTCTTTACCCGCTTCAGGCAAATAAGGGTCAGTACCAGGGTTTGCTTCTAACATTGCAAGCAATCCAATTTGATGCTCACTGGCAATCATTTCTAACGAACGACCATCATTAGGGACAACATACGTTGAGTTTTCCCCGATAAGACGTGTATTGCTATCTGGTAATGGATAATCCATTGCTTGTACAGGTGACAGCAACGCACTCGCTACAAACAAACTTGCTGCAGTTAACACTTTTTTCATACCGACTCCAAGGAAAAACAACATTTGCATCTAAGTAAGGATGTACATAATAGCAACTATACTACATATCTTTAATACTTATTGAATATATTATGAGTAACAATCATTGCCTTGCTTATAAAACAGAAAGATATAGTTAGTAAATAAATTAACAATTTTAGGCAAAAATGTTGATAGGAATACGGTGAAAATGAGTGGAGAAATAATGACTCCACTCACCATGATTTTTTATTGTAATTGTGCTGCACGCGCAAGAATAGTACGGATCATCGCGTTTAAACCTTGGGTTCGTGAAGGTGTTAAATGCTGCTCTAATGCAAGTTGAGAGAAAAAGGCTTTCACGTCCACAGATAAAATTTGCTCTGCCGTTTTACCTTGAAAAAGAATAATGACAATCGCAACGAGCCCTTTTACGATCGCTGCATCACTATCACCAGCAAAAATAATCTGCCCATCTGCCTGTTTTTGCATATCAATCCAAACTTGGCTTTGGCAACCGGCAATCAAATTACTGTCGCTACGTTGCTGTTCTGTCAAAGCGGTTAAACGGCCACCTAACTCTATCATATACAGATAGCGCTCTTCCCAGTCCTGACAACGTGAAAAATTGCGGAGTAATTTATGTTCATCGGGCAAAGCTGGCATTTTTCTTTCCTTACTTACTTAATCAAAATCTCAGATTTATGTTGAATGTCGGTGACAATACTCATTGAGCCCATAAACAAAAAGCCAATATATTATTGGCTTTTCAGTCAATGATGACAAATACAATCAAGCTATAATACTTAGCCTAACAATTTTTTAATGCGTTGTAATGCATTGAATAACGAATCTATCTCTTCTTTTGTTGTATAGATCCCCACGGAAGCACGGCACATGGCAGGAACTTGATGACGTTCCATCAATGGTAACGCACAGTGGTGGCCTGTACGTATCGCAATACCATATTGATCTAAGAAAGACCCGACATCATAGGCATGGTGAATCCCCAAATTGAAAGCAAGCACCCCTTCACGTTGGTCATTACCATATAAGATCAATGAAGGAATTTCTTTCAGTTTTTGCGATGCATAGGACATGACCGATTTTTCATAAGCAAACGCAGCCGGTTTGCCCAAGGCATTGAGATAATCAAAAGCAGCCCCTAAACCAATAATACCACAAACGTTAGGTGTTCCCGCCTCAAAGCGCCATGGCGCATCCGCATAGGTGATCCCTTTCTTTAGGCTCACATTGCGGATCATCGCCCCACCACCTTCCCATGGTGGCATGTTATCCAATAGCGATTTTTTACCATACAAAACACCGATACCCGTTGGCCCATACAACTTATGACCAGAGAAAGTGTAAAAATCACAATCTAAATCCTGCACATCAACCACACTGTGCATCGCCCCTTGCGCACCATCGACTAAAACATGCAGTTGTGCGCCACAAGCAGCTGCTAGTGAACGTGCCTGAGAAATGATTTGTTTAACTGGGTTGACTGTACCTAGCACATTAGAAATATGAGTGAAGCTCAACAAACGGGTTTTGGCATCAATCAATTTTTCAAGCTGAGCAAGTTCTAACTCGCCATTGTCAGAAACAGGAAGCACTCGAATTTCACAACCGATAGTTTCAGCCAACAGATACCATGGAACAATATTCGCATGATGCTCCATTTCAGTGATGATAATGTTGTCATTTTGACTAATGAACTTGCGACCAAAAGTATTCGCAACCAAATTAATGGCTTCTGTGGTTCCTTTGACAAAAACAATTTCTTCAGCTGATGAAGCATTGATAAAATCAGCCGCTTTTTGGCGAACTTCTTCCATCATAGCTGTCGCTTGGGCACTTAAGGTATGAATACCACGATGTACCGCCGCATAATGGTGCAACGTAAACTCGCTCTCTTTTTCAACCACTTGAAGAGGCTTTTGTGCGCTAGCTGCACTATCAAGATAAACCAAAGGGTGATTATTAATATTTTGAGATAAGGCAGGAAAATCCTGCCTAACTGCTGCTACGTTGTATGTCATGAGCGTATTAAACCTCTGCTAAGCGTCGGCGTATATTCGCCATCACAGCTTGTTTGAGTTCATCAGAACCGATAGATTCGGTTAACTCAGCAGCAAACGCGATAATAATCATGTGTTTTGCGGCTTTGCCGTCGATCCCTCTTGAACGCAGGTAAAATAATTGTTCATCATCGATACGCCCGACTGTAGCACCATGCCCACATTTCACATCATCAGCATAGATTTCTAATTGAGGCTTAGTATCAACTTCAGCTTGCTCACCAAGTAACAGCGTGTGATTGCCCATCTGCCCATCAGTTTTCAAAGCATTAGGCGCGACTTTGATCATGCCATTAAAGACCGCTTTGCTGCTGTCCATCGCGATGACTTTATGCAATTGCCGACTCTCACAATGGCTTGCGTTATGTTCTAGATAGGTGCGCGTATCAACTATTTCATTATCTTTCGGCAGTAACAAACTATTTAGGGACAAATTGGCACTTTCCCCGGTCAGTTGTGCACTAGTATGATGACGAGTTAACGCACCACCCAGTAAAAAACTGCTACTAAGAACTTGGCTATCACGGCCAATAACAATGTCATTGTGTGCAAAATGCTGTGAGCGGTTGTTCTCATTGTTCAGCTTAAAATGTTGATATTGCGCATTGTCACCCACTTCAACCGTTAAACGGCTTCCCGTCAGATGAGCACTATCATTTGTGCTAACAAAGTGCTCAATCACTTGCGACTGGCTATTTGCACCTAGCGTAACGTGATAACGATACTGGCTAGTATTCACCTCTGCGCCTTCACTACCACTCGAAATATTCAGTAAATAAAGTGGCTTTTGTGCAATCTGATTAGCACCGAGATGGATCACAAGTGGTTGCTGTGCAAGGCTTTCGGTTAAATGTAAAAAGATCTCACCACTCACCGCATCTGGCAATATATCTTGATTATCTAGCAAAGCGACTTGGAACGGCCCCATATCAATTGAACTCAGCGCTGAACTATAGCGCCCGTCAATCATAACAATACGATAGGCATCAATCGGCAGTGCTAATGACTCGCACATTTGTTCATCAATAGATTGCTCAGCAAAATGGTACTGTGTTTTTAATACCGTTTGCAAAGGAGTATAGTGCCAATCTTCATGGCGAAAAGGGGGTAAACCAACTTGTTTAACCTTCTCCCAATGCGCTGTAGCATGATGCGATTTCGCACCCGCACGTTGTTCAAAAAGTGCTTCAAAACGCGCCATTGCTTGCTCATTTAAAGCAGCTACCTGACCACGTTTACCTGCTCTTTCACTGTTGGTCAATAAGCCAGCCATAACCTTGCTCCTCCAGTTTTTTCGCCAAGCTGAAATCACCTGATTTGATGATTTTCCCCTGATATAGCACATGCACAAAATCAGGTTTGACGTAATCTAGAATGCGCTGGTAGTGTGTCACGATAATAAATGAACGTTCTGGAGAGCGCAGTGAGTTGACGCCATTTGCAACAATCTTCAGTGCATCAATATCTAAACCTGAGTCGGTTTCATCTAAAATACACAGTTGTGGCTCTAACGCAGCCATTTGCAAAATATCATTACGTTTCTTTTCACCACCTGAGAAACCAACGTTGACTGAGCGCGTTAGCAGATCTTCAGGCATTTCCAGTAATTCAATTTTATCTTCAATAAAATCTTGGAAATCAAAACGGTCTAATGCTTCTTGTTGACGGTATTCACGTACTGCATTCACCGCTGTTTGTAGGAAAAACTGGTTGCTGACACCAGGGATTTCCACAGGATATTGGAACGCAAGGAAAATACCTTCACCTGCACGTTCTTCAGGATCAAGCTCCAGCAGATCTTTACCTTTAAAAGTCACTTCACCGCTGTCGATTTCATATTCTTCACGGCCCGCTAAGGTTGCCGACAAAGTACTTTTACCTGAACCGTTTGGCCCCATAATGGCGTGAACCTCACCCGGTTTCACTTCCAATGATAAGCCTTTTAATATTTCATTACCTTCAACACTTACATGCAAATTTTTAACACTTAACATATCAACATGCCTTTAGCGCTTCCGCGCATAAACTCTTATTGTGAATCAACCCACGCTATGCTCTAGGCTGATTGCCAGCAATTTCTGTGCTTCCACTGCAAACTCTAATGGGAGTTCTGAGAAAACATCTTTACAGAAACCATTTACGATCATGGAAATCGCATCATCCTCACTAATTCCACGTTGTAAGCAATAAAACAATTGGTCTTCACCAATACGTGAGGTGGTCGCCTCATGCTCTAGTTGAGCAGTATTGTTTTTGACTTCAACATAAGGGAATGTGTGAGCTCCGCATTGAGTGCCAATCAGCATCGAATCGCATTGCGTGAAGTTACGTGCGTTATGTGCACTTGGTAAGATCTTCACTAGGCCACGATAGCTATTTTGGCTCTTACCAGCAGAAATGCCTTTAGAAATAATCGTTGAACGGGTGTTTTTCCCGATATGGATCATTTTAGTTCCCGTATCGGCTTGCTGGTTACCATTAGTCAACGCAACAGAGAAAAATTCGCCCACTGAGTTATCACCTTTTAAGATGACACTTGGGTATTTCCACGTAATGGCTGAACCCGTTTCTGATTGCGTCCACGACATTTTGGAGTTTTCACCCTCACATAATGCACGTTTGGTTACGAAATTCAGGATCCCGCCAGTATCACTGTCCCCACCAGAGAACCAGTTTTGTACCGTGGAATATTTAACTTCAGCATCTTTATGGATAATCACTTCAACAACCGCAGCATGCAACTGATAGCTATCACGAACAGGCGCAGAGCAGCCTTCTATATAGCTGACATAACTGCCTTCATCAGCAATCAAAATTGTTCGCTCAAATTGCCCTGTTTTCGCTGCATTAATACGGAAGTAAGTTGATAACTCCATTGGGCAACGGACCCCTTTTGGGATATACACAAAGGTGCCATCTGAAGCTACCGCAGCGTTTAAAGCCGCAAAGAAGTTATCGTGGCTGGAAACCACGGTGCCAAGATACTGTTGTACTAACTCAGGGTACTCTTGAATAGCTTCGCTAAATGAGCAAAAGATAATGCCGTGTTCAGCAAGATCTTCACGGTAAGTCGTTGATACTGACACTGAGTCAAAGATAGCATCAACTGCAACTTTTGCCCCTTCACGAACAGGAACGCCCAGTTGATTGAAAGCATCTTCCACTTCAGCGGTAAGATAATTATTGGTTTCAGTGACACCTGTTGCTTGTGTCGCACCTGATTGCGAACCGCAAGTATCATCACATGAACCACAAGAGGGTGCTGAGTAGTAGCTATAGTCTTGATAATCTAAATTTGGATAATGGGCTTTTAACCAGTGTGGTTCTTCCATTCCTTTCCAATGATGATAAGCATCAAGACGGAATTTTAGCATCCACTCAGGTTCATTACGCTTCGCAGAAATCGCTCGGACCACATCTTCGTTGATCCCTTTAGCCATTTCATCTGTGGCGACATTCGTAAAGAAGCCTTCTTTATATCGCTGGTCATCTAGCCAGCTTTGAACTTCATCGCCAATTTCTACATTGCTCTGAGACATAATCTGACTTCACATGTTAAACGCCGAAGCTTTCGCCACACCCACAGGCATGTTGGGCTTTCGGGTTATTAAATTTAAAGATGCGATTTAGCCCTTCTTGGACATAATCAACAACGGTGCCATCAATAAAAGGCATTGCTTGTTTCGGCACATAAAGTCGTGCGCCATCGTGTTCAAAGAGTAAATGATCATCAGTTGGGTCTTTGATCATTTCAAAAACATAACCAAAGCCTGCGCAACCCGATTGCTTAACACCTAGCGAAAGCCCTTTGGTATCAGGATTCTGTTCCATCAATTTTTTAATTTGCTTCGCTGCGCTATCAGTCAGGTTAACACCCTGCCAATTTGTTTCATCAATAGAAAAAGTTTCTACATTGTCATTCACTTTTGCAGTCATTTTGACCCCACAATTTTCATGGCTTTTCAGCCAGTTATCAGGAGATTAACTCCGTTTGTCCTATGGTAACGATAACCCTTGTCACTTCAACCATTTGTTTTGAGAGGTTATACCTATTTTAGCTCATTTTTCACTCATTTGTAGTGTATTAAATCGGCAAAAACAGCAAAAACGAGTGCTAACTAATTAAATATAAAAGGTTAAATTATTTTACATTTTTTTTAATTTTGTGTACTGATAAATACATTTAAATCGCACAAATTAATAAAGCTATATTTATTATACAACTTAATTAATAAGCCTAATATTGAAATCATGCTGAAAAAGTTGAAAGAGCCTCAAGTTTACTTAACTTGAGGCTCAGACTGCAGACAAACGTATTTTGTTTGCAGGTCATTAAGGTTTTTGAAATAAACGAGGAAAATCAATTTATTGATTTTCGATTGATAACACGGAGTGGGAAAAACCACACTTTTATCCCGCTTCGTCAACAACATCAGCCTCAAGTTTACTTAACTTGAGGCTGAAGATAATTAATCAGAAAGGACCGCTGTAGTTAAACGAGACGTGCAACATAGTTGCCCTTTCTCATTAAAAATATCAATATTCCACACTTGCTGACGACGGCCTAGGTGAATAGGTTTACACACTCCTTTTACCAGCCCCTCTCTTGCCGAACGAATATGATTCGCATTAATTTCTAACCCTACCACGCGCTGATCACCTTCGCTACATAAGTAACCTGCAATCGAACCTAACGATTCCGCCAGCACTACAGAAGCACCACCATGCAATAAGCCAAATGGCTGCTTAGTACGATTATCAACTGGCATGGTGCCTTCAATGTAATCGTCACCAAAACCGGTGATTTCAATACCTAAATGACCTAACATGCAATCTTTTGCCATTGCTGACATATGCTCAAGCGTAAATTTACGTTTCCAAATCATCCGACTATCTCCAGCAGAGCCTGTATTGGGTGTTTTATTTGTATATTTTCCATGCGTTTAACTTGGCTACGACATGAGTACCCTGTACTTAAACAACGCGCTTTCGGTAAATTATCCATCGCAGGTTTCCACGACAAATTATAAATACCTTTTGAATTTTTGAGGTTAGCCACCTCATGACCATAAGTTCCCGCCATACCACAGCAACCTACGCTGATATTTTTCAGTTCTTGTCCATAACGTTTAAACAAGCTTGCCCACTGCGCACCACTATTCGGTAATGCCGTTGTTTCCGTGCAATGACCAAAGAAATACCATGGCTCGGCCACCGAAGCCGCCACTTGTTGAGGCTCAGGTAATGCGATCAACCATTCATGAGCCAGTTGTACAGTAAAAAGGCAATGCTGTTGGCCTAATATTTCATGGTACTCATCACGATAACAGAGCACCAAAGCCGGATCGACACCGACCATTGGTAACTCAAGTTTAGCCACTCGATTGAGAAAATCTGCAGTTTTTTGTGCGGTCTTAGCAAAACGAGCAAGGAAACCTTTAATATGCTGCGCCTTACCATTCGGTGAAAATGGCAATAAAACAGGTTTAAAACCCAACTTTTCAATCAATTTTACAAAATCAGCCACCACTTTAGCATCGTAATAACTGGTAAATGGATCTTGTACCACCAGCACATGTTTCTCACGTTGCACTGGCGACATACCTTCTAACTGCTCAAGTGTTACCGTAATTGCCGCATGCCCTGATAGCGCTTGTTTTAGCGTAGGCTGAGAGAATAGTGGTAAATCCACCATCCCAATAGTTTGCTCACTTAGCTTTTGCACCCACGATTGCCGTAAGAAAAAGTTAAATACACTAGGTGCTTTTGATAACAATGGCGCACTTGCTTCAACCCCAGCAACAATATGATCACGAACAGGTCTTAAATAACGACCGTGATAAAGTGCCAAAAATTTTGATCTAAATGAAGGAACATCAATTTTAATTGGGCACTGTGTTGAACATGCCTTACAGGCTAGACAACCTGACATAGCCGCTTTGACTTCATGAGAAAAATCATAGTCACCTTTTTGCGCTCGCCAAGTATTACGTGTTTTCTCAATTAAGCCGCGCAGTGATGGCCGATTTTCTTTAATACCTTTTTCCAAGCCTTCAGGGGTGACCCCTTGCTCAGATAATAAACGTAGCCACTCACGCACTAAGGTCGCTCGGCCTTTTGGTGAATGAATGCGTTGACCACTGATTTTCATAGATGGACACATCGGGCTTTTCACATCAAAATTAAAGCACAGCCCATTACCATTACAATCCATCGCACCACGAAACTCTTGACGCACCTGTACAGGTATTTGTCTGTCATAAGTTCCACGCTTAACTGCATCGACCTGTTTCATTGACGCGTCGACACCCGCTGGTGGGCAAATTTTTCCTGGATTCAGGCGATTGTCAGGATCAAAAGCCGCTTTGATATTACGCAGCTCAGCATAAAGTACCTCACCAAAAAACTCAGGACTATATTGCGCTCTAAAGCCCTTCCCGTGTTCTCCCCATAAAAGACCACCATATTTGGCGGTTAATGCCACAATTTCATCTGAAATTTGTTTCATCAGGATCTCTTGTTGAGGATCGCACATATCCAATGCAGGGCGTACATGTAAAACCCCCGCATCTACATGACCAAACATGCCATAATTCAGTTTATGGTTATCCAGTAAAGCACGAAACTCAACAATATAGTCCGCTAGATGCTCTGGTGGCACACAGGTATCTTCAACAAATGGAATCGGCTTAGCTGCACCTTTACTATTACCTAACAGACCAACGGCTTTTTTACGCATATTGTAGATACGGTTAATATCTTCCAAATCACCACAAACCTGATAACCAATTACCCCTGCTTGCTGATTAGCCATCAATTCATCTAGGCGTTGGCATAGGCTTTCCGTCAAACCGTTGATCTCATTTTCATCATCACCACTGAACTCAACAATATTGAGACCTAACATCTCTTTATTGGGAACGTCAGTGATCAGTGATTTAACTGAATGCCAAACGATATCTTCACGCGCAAGGTTGAGCACCTTTGAATCCACCGTTTCAACTGACAGTGCTTTTGCTTGAACCATAAAAGGTGCATTGCGCAAAGCCGATTCAAATGAATCGTATTTTACATTCACTAAACGACGAACTTTAGGCAGAGGCGTGATATCAAGGGTGGCTTCAGTAATAAATGCCAGAGAGCCTTCAGAGCCCGTTAAAATACGCGTAAGATCGAATTCACTGAGATCATCATTAAACACATGACGTAAATCATAACCAGTTAGAAAACGGTTCAGTTTTGGAAATTTTTCTTCAATTAAAGGACGTTGTTCTAAGCAGCGCTCTAATACTGTTTTGTAAATACGTCCTGTTACCGAATCTTCTGACGCAATCGTTTGGGCGAGTGCGATAGGCATAGCACGTGTGTCAATGCACTCACCACCAAGTAATACAGCTTTAACGCCCAGAACATGGTCAGACGTTTTCCCATACACTAAGGAACCTTGCCCAGAAGCATCGGTATTGATCATACCGCCAAGTGTCGCACGATTACTGGTGGACAGTTCAGGCGAAAAAAAATAACCGTAAGGTTTGAGGAATTGGTTAAGCTGATCTTTAATAACCCCTGCTTCAACCTTCACCCACCCCTGTTCAGGGTTAATTTCTAAGATACGGTTCATGTAACGTGACATATCAACCACCACACCTTCTGTCAGTGATTGACCATTTGTTCCAGTTCCCCCGCCTCTAGGGGTAAACGTCAGTTCACGAAACTTTTCTCGCCCTGCAACGCGGGTAATTATTTGTACATCGGCACTAGAACGAGGGAAAACAACAGCCTGTGGTAATAGCTGATAAATGCTATTGTCTGTTGCCATTGATAAACGCTCTGCATAGCTAGTACCATTATCGCCAGTAAAGCCTTGCTCTTGCAGCTGTTGCAGGAACTCAATGACACATTTACTTAAATGGGGTGCTTCAGTTATACGCGGGATCATTATTAACGATGACTCTTGTTGTTAGTGTTCGCATTACTCGTTATGTACTATCTTTATTTTAAGTAGCACAATAGTGCCGGATAGGTTAATGGGGTTTTCCCTACACAACCTGTTGCCTTTAAGTTAAAGAGAATACAACCGCTGATGACATTGTCAGTCAAGCACCATATCACAATATTGTTTTTTTTTGATCGCGAAAAAAAATTACGTTATTTTCACCTGAAAAAACGGCTCACTTGCAGTGTTTTTATTTGTTAAGGATTAGTCATTAATGGAAAAATCGCAAAAACGGCTCGACTTGCCTAAGTTGATCTTCGGATTCGCCTCCATCATTTTAATGATTGCGGCGTGTTTCTGGGTATTGAATCCCTTTATTCTTGGATTTGTTTGGGCGGGTATGATGGTCATCGCAACATGGCCTCTCCTTCTACGAATAGAAGCCAGGCTCTGGAACAAGCGTTGGCTTGCTGCTTTGATTATGGTTTCGTTAATATTGCTGCTATTTGTTATCCCTCTAGGGATCTTGATTGGCAGCATTATTCAAAACAGCGCACCGCTGGTTGATTTGGCAAAATCCCCCAATAGCTTACGTTTCCCTGATTTGGAATGGCTAAATACGCTACCTTTTGTGGGCGAAAAAATTTATTACGCTTGGCATAGCTTAGTTGCTAGTGGCGGTAACGCATTATTAGCCAAAGTTCAGCCGTACTTTGGTCAAGCTGCGGGGTGGTTTATTGCACAAGCCATTAACGCGGGGCGCTTTATGTTCCACCTCATGTTGATGCTATTATTTAGCGGCTTACTGTATCTAAAAGGTGAATCTGTCATGTTAGGTATTCGCCACTTTGCCGTACGTTTAGCTGGTATTCGTGGTGATGCGGCCGTCGTACTGGCAGCACAATCTATCCGAGCAGTTGCCCTCGGTGTGGTTGTCACTGCTTTAATTCAAGCAATTGTCGGCGGAATTGGTCTAGCCTTATCCGGTATTAGCTATGCTGCTATTTTAACTGTCCTGCTGTTTATTTGTTGCGTTGCTCAACTAGGCCCACTGTTGATCATGGTGCCTTCAGTAATTTGGCTGTTCTGGACTGGCGATACCACATGGGCAATTATTTTAGCCATTTGGGCAGCTGTCGTAGCCACAATGGATGGCGTGTTACGCCCATGGTTAATTAAAATGGGTGCTGACTTGCCGATGGTGCTAATACTTATTGGGGTTATTGGCGGTATTCTTTCATTCGGTATGATTGGTTTGTTTATCGGTCCAGTGGTACTTGCTGTTTCATATAGCCTATTAAAAGCATGGATGAATGAAGTTGCAGTTCCCAATGAAAACCTTGATGAAACAGAAAAGTTTCTTCACGACGAATTCATGAGTAAGAAATAATTTAGCTTTAATTACACCAACAGTGTACAACAATTTAAGTGCACTGTTGGATTAATTATTATCTTCATTAATATTTAGAAACAATATTTAACAGACTAATGTTAGTTTTCAAGCATATTTGTGATATTATCTTTTTCGTTGAAACGAATTCTCTTTATGATACAGCGACTAAGAATTATATTAAGAGTCTTCTTAGTGAAGATACATTTTAATTAAATTATCATTAAAATAATCAATTACGTTTCGATTAATCCAAATCTCAATGTCATGCTTATTTAATTTAAAGCGCGACTATCTCAATAGAATTGCTGTGTGTAGTCTTTGCCTGTCAGCCCATGATAGGCTTTTTTTTTATCTCTACCTGCCAACATGAATTTTATTCACTTGAACAAAGCTATTAGCCTATAAGGCTACTAATATACCCACTTTAATTACTCACATTTGGAGTAAGTAGAGCTATTTTATAATCCCCTATATATTTATTTATATAGCAACATTAAATTTAGCCTAAAATGATTAACACTAATGGATCGGTTTATTAACCTTTCCATTTAACGCATTCTGAGTAAATACTTATTCATTATTACGCACACATAATTACTTATATTACTTGTGTGATTATAATTGATAGCTTTTATGAATCTCAGTAATTGATATATTCTATTTGATTAATGAAAAAAGCCGATAATATTATTACCGGCTTTTGAGACTCCCGTCTTAAATAATAGATTAACTGTTTATGAATCAGCTAATGTTAGCCAAGTTTTCACAACCGTATCTGGGTTAAGTGAGAGACTATCAATCCCTTCTTCAACCAACCATTGTGCAAAATCTTGGTGATCTGACGGGCCTTGACCACAAATACCGACATATTTGTTTTGGCGTTTAGCCGCTTTAATTGCCATCGACAACATTGCTTTTACTGCATCATTGCGCTCATCAAACAACTCAGAAACAACTCCGGAGTCCCTATCTAAGCCTAATGTCAGCTGAGTCATATCATTCGAACCAATTGAGAAGCCATCAAAATGTTCAAGGAACTGGTCAGCTAGCAACGCATTCGATGGAATTTCACACATCATGATCACTTTCAGGCCATTTTCACCACGTCTCAAGTCATGTTTCGCTAATTCAGCCACCACCGCTTCTGCCTGCGCAACAGTACGAACGAATGGGATCATCACCTCAACGTTAGTTAAGCCCATTTCATTGCGTACACGTTTTACAGCTTCACATTCAAGTGCAAAACAAGCACGGAAGCTATCTGAAACATAACGACCTGCACCGCGGAAACCTAACATCGGGTTTTCTTCTTCTGGCTCATAAATATCACCACCAACGAGGTTGGCATATTCATTAGATTTAAAATCAGATAGGCGAACGATAACCCGTTTCGGCCAGAACGCTGCGGCAAGTGTTGAAATCCCTTCCGTTAATTTGCCAATATAGAATTCAATTGGGTCATCATAACCCGCCATCATAGTACGAATTTCACTTTGTAACTCAGGCGTTTGTGCATCAAACTCCAATAGCGCCCTTGGATGAACACCAATCATACGGTTGATGATAAATTCTAATCTTGCTAACCCAACCCCTTCGTTAGGTAAACAAGCAAAATCAAATGCACGGTCAGGATTACCGACGTTCATCATGATTTTGACATCAAGTTCAGGCATTTTGTCGACCGCAGAGCTATGAATTTCAAACTCAAGTTGGCCATCATAAACAAAGCCAGTATCGCCTTCGGCGCAAGATACAGTGACTTGGCTACCTTCAGTTAAACGCTCAGTCGCATCACCGCAACCCACAACAGCAGGGATCCCTAACTCACGTGCAATGATTGCAGCATGGCAAGTACGACCACCACGATTAGTCACAATCGCTGCGGCTTTCTTCATAATAGGTTCCCAATCAGGGTCGGTCATATCTGTAACCAATACATCACCTGGTTGAATGCGATCCATTTCACTCAAGTTATGGATCACTTTCACTTGGCCTGCGCCTATGCGATGTCCAATTGCACGCCCTTCAACTAACACACTCCCTTGTTGTTTCAGTTGATAACGTTCCATCACTTGCTGGTTTGAACGCACTGTTTCAGGACGAGCCTGAACAATATACAAACGTCCATTATGACCATCTTTGGCCCACTCAATATCCATTGGACGGCCATAGTGTTTTTCAATTTGTAATGCTTGACGAGCCAACTCTTCGACCTCGTGATCGGCTAAAGAGAAACGATTGCGTAACGCTTCTGGCACATCCTCAATTTGAACCTGTTTACCGTGCTCTTGGCTATTTGCATAAACCATCTGCAATTTTTTTGACCCAAGCGTACGGCGAACAATCGCAGGGCGTTGATTGATCAGTGTTGGTTTGTGAACATAAAACTCATCAGGGTTAACTGCCCCTTGTACAACCATTTCACCTAGGCCATAAGCTGAGGTAATAAAGACAACTTGGTCAAAACCTGATTCAGTATCGATGGTAAACATCACACCTGAAGAGGCTAAATCAGAACGCACCATTCTTTGCACACCAGCGGACAATGCAACGCCACGGTGATCATAACCTTGGTGAACACGGTAAGAAATTGCGCGGTCATTAAACAACGATGCAAATACGTGTTTAATGGCAACCAATACGGCATCAATACCTTGAACGTTTAAAAAGGTCTCTTGCTGCCCAGCAAATGATGCATCAGGCATATCCTCAGCGGTTGCAGAAGAACGAACAGCAAATGAAGCATCTTTCTCACCTTCAGATAAGGTTTGGTACGCATCACGAATATCGTTTTCTAACTGAGGCGTTAATGGTGTATCAATTACCCATTGACGGATCTTTTCACCCGCAGCTGCGAGTTGATTGACATCATCAATATCCGTTTCATCTAGCAGCGTATAAATGCGCTGATTCACACCACTCTGCTCAAGAAAATCATTAAACGCCTGTGCGGTTGTCGCAAATCCGTTAGGTACGGATACACCAAGATCGGACAGGTTGGTAATCATTTCACCGAGTGAGGCGTTTTTGCCGCCAACACGGTCAACATCATTCATCCCTAATTGGTTATACCAAAGTACATTACACGGAGTGAGGCCATTTGTGGACATTGAAAGCGATCCTTTATCTTTATCTAGCAATTTAGTGACAAGGTACAAACTCGTAAAAAATCTCATTGGCGATAATTCGCCTCACGAAATAGACTAGCACAGACAATATAGGAATATGGACAGGTGAATCGTTCCAACTAACAAGAAAAAATTTTTGTTCTAAAAATTGTTCAAATATTGGCTATACTTTCCCCTATAAACTATTTTTTAAACTTTAATCAAATATAATATCCCTTTAAAACCAACAAAAAATACAACAAAAGACCCAATATATGAGTGATATCACTGTAACTAATCGTAATAAAAACCTCGCAGAACGAACTGTTTTCTTTATTTCTGATGGAACGGCAATCACCGCCGAAACACTGGGACATGCCGTTTTGTCACAATTCCCTTTATCGTTCAATTCTTACACATTACCTTTTGTCACCACGGAAGCTCGTGCACAGGAAATAAAACACAAAATTGATACTATTTATCAAGAAACTCAAAATCGCCCTTTAGTGTTTTATTCTATTATCTCACCATCAGTAAAAAAAATTATCACTGAAAGTTCCGGTTTTTGTCAGGACATCGTGCAAACACTCGTTGCTCCTATCCAAAAAGAAGTGGGATTAGAACCTGAACCTAAACTCAATCGAACACATGGTTTATCTGTTCAAAATATGAACCAATATGATGCACGTATTGCAGCGATTGAATACACATTAGCCCATGATGACGGGATCTCACTACGTAATCTCGATCAAGCACAGGTCATTTTGATTGGCGTTTCACGTTGCGGTAAAACTCCTACTAGCCTCTACCTTGCCATGCAATTCGGTATCCAAGCAGCAAACTATCCTTTTACTGCTGATGATATGGATAACTTACAGTTGCCTGCTGAACTGCGCCCTTATACCCATAAATTATTTGGCCTAACAATTAGCCCTGAGCGGCTTGCCGCTATCCGCGAAGAGCGCCGTGAAAACAGTCGTTATGCCTCATTGCGCCAATGCCGCATTGAAATTGCTGAAGTAGAAGCTCTCTTCAGACAGAACAAAATTAATTATCTGAATACGACCAATTATTCCGTGGAAGAGATATCGGCAAAAGTCATCGACACGATGGGGTTACAGCGACGCATTTTTTAATGGGTACGATTTTTAAAAAATATTGCATTCAACCGCACTTGTAGGTTGAATTTGAGCCATTTTCGTTTATTGTGATCTTAATCACTGATATGGCTCAGCCTATTAAAGTTTTTGAGAAGAAAGAATGCATAAAACAGATGAACTCCGTACTCAGCGTGTTGATAGCTTAATTACGCCACAAACACTTGCTGATGAGTACCCTATTTCTGAAAAAGTTGCCGAAAACGTGACAGCGTCACGCAAGCGAATTGAGAAAATATTATCGGGTGAAGACCCCCGCCTATTAGTCATTGTTGGTCCATGTTCAATTCATGACATCGATGCTGCCCTCGACTATGCTAATAGGCTCAACGTATTACGCGAACGCTATCAAGATCGCCTTGAAATCGTCATGCGAACCTATTTTGAAAAGCCCCGCACCGTTGTTGGCTGGAAAGGTTTGATCTCTGATCCTAATTTAGATAATTCATGCCAAGTGAATACAGGCATCCGCCTCGCACGTAAATTGCTGATTGATGTCAATCAGCTCGGTTTACCGACAGCAACTGAATTCCTCGATATGGTGACTGGGCAATATATTGCCGATTTGATCAGCTGGGGCGCTATTGGTGCTCGCACCACAGAAAGCCAAATTCACCGTGAGATGGCTTCGGCTCTCTCGTGTCCTGTCGGGTTCAAAAACGGCACTGATGGTAATATCCGCATTGCGATTGATGCCATCCGCGCAGCAAAAGCTCAACATATGTTTTTATCGCCCGATAAAAGCGGCCAAATGACTATCTACCAAACTAGTGGCAACCCTCATGGCCATATCATTATGCGTGGTGGTAAGCAGCCTAATTATGCGATTGGGGATATTGCCGCAGCCTGTGACAAGCTTCGTGAGTTTGAATTAGCAGAACATTTAGTCATCGACTTTAGTCATGGGAACTGCCAAAAAATCCATCGCCGTCAGCTTGATGTTGCTCGAGATATTGCCGAGCAGATTAAAGGGGGTTCAACCGCTATTAGTGGTGTTATGGCGGAAAGTTTCTTACTTGAAGGCACGCAAAAAATTGTTTCAGGGCAGCCTCTCACTTACGGGCAATCAATCACCGATCCGTGTCTAGGGTGGGATGATACCGAAGAATTGCTCGATATCTTAGTACAAGCTGTTGAAAGTCGTTTTAGATAATTTAATTTATGTTATTGGCTCTTTCTTGCTACTCTAGTCTGAAAGAGCCAACCCTCTCCCTCGGTACCCCTATAATTCTCCATCAATTATTCATTTCCTGCTATAAATCACTACTTCATTGTAGTTAATTTGTCATCCAAATGTAAAAACCTCTTGATGTTACCAATTAACTTAAAGATAATGATTCTCACTATTAGTTTTATTATCAATTGAGTTGAATATGACGGATAACATCGCTAAACCACCTGTTGAAAATATCGTAAGCTCTACGGTACAACCTGTAAAAGTAGACGTTATAAATAGCCATCAATTGCTCGGGCATGATGGTAAATTGGTCATTCAACATCGTGGCGAAATGTACCAATTAAGGGAAACCCGCGCAGGTAAATTAATTCTAACTAAATAGTTTTCGTGTAAAAATTTAATCACAGCAAGCCACCCAGATCACCATCGAGGCAGCCAGCTAAATTCACCACATAAGGAAAGGATTTCCTATGGAGTTTAAACTGATGTCTGCAACATCTGCCATTTCTTTACATGGGCAAAAAATCGCTATGCCCACCCTTGTCACTGCACTAGCACTCACTGGATTTAGTGTTACTGCATCCGCAAAAGACACGGCTGATGATGCTATACATGTCAAAACCTCCCCTTTTAAAAGAGAAAATATTGCGGTTGCAGAGCAAGTTGATGTAATTGATGCCCAAGCACCTGAATATCAGTCGGCGACTTCTGCGCTCGATTTACTCAAAGGCCAAGCAGGTATCTTTGTTTCAGGTACTGGCGGAACTTATGGTCAAGAAATTCACATGCGTGGCTACGACTCTCGTGGCGTCAAAATCACGGTTGATAACATCACTCAAGATTTCAATTCAGGCCTGTATGAAGCCACTTTTATTGACCCATCATTAATAAAAAAAGTCTATGTCCATAAAGGCGCCTCATCCGTTGCACACGGAAGTGGTGCGTTGGCTGGTGTTGTAGCGATGAAAACTGTTGATGCTTCAGACCTATTAAAAGACGGCCAAAATTTAGGTGGTCGTTTATTCAGTGGTATTAATCGCAATGATCATAGTTATCTTGCCGGAGGCTCTTTATACGGTCGCACGAAATCACTCGATACTCTATTCAGTTATAGCCAACGCAAAGAATACTTATTGGCAGCACCAAGTGTGTCGACAAAAGATAATCACGAAAAAATACACAATTGGCTATTGAAAACCACATGGTATGCACACCCTGCTTACACAATTGCACTGCAACTACGTGAATACCGTAATGATAGCCTTGGTTTAAAACAGCCCACGGTTTTTGATACTGGCAATAAACGGTTTAAAAACACAATTCATGAACGCTATAGTCATCAACGTGATATCGCTATTAATCAACATTTTGCTCCACAAAATAGGCTCCACTGGCAAGCTGATTGGGATCTGTACTATACCGATTTATTTTTAGGGCAATTGGATTTAGTAAAACAAAAAACGGATAAGCAATACCAGCGCGAAGAGCGTAATCAATACACTTACGGTACAAAGTTCGTGCACCACTTTATGTTACCTGTGGAAGGTTGGTTCAATAACCACATCGAAAATGGTGTCGAATATTATCAACAGCAACAAAAACCGAATGAGCATGCCAATAGCTATCCGCAAGCTCAGTTATCTAACCTTTCAGGTTGGATTAATAATGATATGACATTACATCATTTGCCTATCACGTTTTCTGCTGGTACTCGTTTTACCCACTATGAGTCTTCACGCAAAGATGTTGCTGCAAATAAAGATACTAATTGGTCATCGCGTTTTGCGGTTAGTGTGACACCAACGGATTGGCTAAATCTATATTCATCCTATTCAGAAGGCTATCGTGCGCCACGAATGGCTGAGTTATATAACAACTCAAATCATTTTAAAGCATTTATCTTTAGCTCAGATTTTAGACCTTCACCCGATCTAAAACCTGAAAGCAATAAAACGCTTGAGGTTGGCACAAAATTCAGCTTTGACGATTTAGTGACTAACGGAGATTCACTCCAGTTTGGCTCTGCCTATTTTAATACTAAAGCAAAAAATTATATCGCGGTTGCTGGTAGGTACCTTGATACCTTTCGTGGCCCGTTCCCGATAGAAGTTTTCTATATCAATATTCCATCAGCCAGTATTTATGGCTTCGACAGTTTTATTAGTTATAAAACACATTGGTTTAATTTAAATATCAATCACAACCTAACGACAGGAACAGAAGACGGTACAAGTCATTCACTTTCTTCTCTTCGTCCTGAGACTCTGACTGTTCGCTTTAATGCACCGATTGCGACAACAGGTTTCAACCTTGGCTGGGTTGGTGAGTTTGCTGCCAAAACCCAGCTTCAAGGCAATTATGAATATGACTCTAAGAAAAAAACTCAGCATGGACTCGATCGTCAACATCGAGAAGTCATGCAATACGCAGGTTATAGCCTGCACGACTTCTATGTTAACTATCAAGCTGATCAATTTATCAAAGGTTTAAGTACGACGCTGACATTGAAGAATGCATTTGATCGCCAATATGTTTCATCAATGGGTGTTCCTCAAGAAGGTCGTAATTTCTATTTCAATGTGAGTTATCAATGGTAACCATTTAATAATTATAAAATAAATAATACTCACCGGTTGGTTTTCCTACATGCGGGTTTAGGCAAAAACTTAAACTTGAAAACTAATTGGTGGCACCTTATGGAGTATAACTACATGTCTCATGTTTTACGTTTATCAGTTATAACAAGCGCCGTTCTTTCTGTTATTACCAGTGCTCAAGCAGAAACGCAAACCACATCAGCAAATCGAAATGATGTAATGACCGTTTATGCAACAGGAACCGAACGAGATAGCTTTGATGCACCGATGATGGTGACTGTGATTAAAAACAATTCACCAGAAACCCAAACAGCGAGTACCGCAAATGATATTTTGCGCAAAATTCCCGGTATCGGTGTTTCAGGAACCGGTCGAGTGAATGGGCAAGAAATTTATATGCGCGGCTTTGATCGAAAAGGGATTTTGACCCTTGTCGATAACGTTCGCCAAGGAACCGATACGGGTCATGTTAATGGCACATTTCTTGATCCCGGGTTGATAAAACAAGTCGAAATCATTCGTGGCCCTTCCGCTCTGTTATACGGAAGTGGTGCAATGGGTGGCGTGATCGCATGGGAAACCGTCGATGCCAAAGACTTATTGCAAGACGGTCAAAATAGCGGCTTTCGTGTGTTCAGCCAAGCCGCTACTGGTGACCACAGTTTTGGCTTTGGTGGAACCTCTTTTGGGCGAACTGAGCAATTTGATGGTTTATTCAGTTTTGTCACTAAACAATCCGGCGATGTTCGCTTGAGCAATGGTGATGATATGGATAATAAAGAAACCATCGCCAACTTACTTGCTAAAGGCACATGGCAGTTTGATGATGACCAAAAACTGTCAGGGCAATTACGTTATTACAATGACAATGCTTATGAGCCAAAAAACCCGCAAGAGCTTACTGCGGGTGCAGGAAACCTAAAAGTTAACCGCACCACACGTCAACGTGATGCTCAAGCGACCTACTATTTAGCGCCTGAATCTAATAATTGGTTAAACCTTAAAGCGACAACCTATTATTCAGATGTCAATATCACGGCTAAAGGCAATGGCACCCCATATGAAGGACGTACTCAAAAAACCTACGGTTTAAAACTGGATAATAAAACCCATTTTTATGAGTTACCTTTTGCCGCTCATAACTTCACTTATGGTGGTGAGACTTATAAACAAAATCAAACCCCTTATGCCGCAACAACTCAATTCCCTGATGCAGATATCACCTTTGCTTCTGGTTTCTTGCAAGATGAAATCGCGTTAAAGGATTTACCGGTTTCGTTTATTGTTGGCACCCGTTACGACCACTATAAGTCAACGGCAAAAGGTAACGATGACGTTAAAGAAGGTAAATGGTCGTCCAAAGGTGCGGTCAGCATCACGCCAACCGATTGGTCAATGCTGTTTGCCTCTTATTCGGAAGCTTTCCGCGCGCCGACCATGATGGAAATGTACAACGATGAAATCCATTTTCAACAGGGCCCATACGTCAATCGATGGAAACCAAATCCAAACTTAAAACCAGAAAAAACCCAAACTGCTGAATATGGTTTTGGTTTACGTTTCGATGACCTATTCATGGCACGAGACAATCTGCAATTTAAAACTAGCTATTTCGATACTAAAGCTAAAGATTATATCAACACAGAAGTCACTAGAAGTTACACCACTTCAGTTAACGCTAAACAAGCAAAAATCTGGGGTGTTGATGCATCACTGGATTATAAAAACGACTATTTCAACTGGAAACTGGCCTATAACAAAACCACAGGTAAAAATGAATACAATGGAAAATCCATAACGTCTATCAAACCTGAATCTGTGACCAGCAATTTGTCGGTTCCAATTTCTAATAGTGGTTTTTCTGTTGGTTGGTTAGGTGAATTTACTCGCCATACTGATTTTAATGCCGCATCTAAACAACCACGCCAAGCAGGCTATGCAGTGCATGATTTCTATGTTAGTTATCAAGGTGATGGTCAATTAAAAGGCTTGGGTACTAGCGTTGTCTTAGGCAATGCTTTCGACAAAGAATACTACTCTTCACAAGGCGTCCCGCAGGATGGACGTAATGCGAAGCTATTTGTCAGCTTCCAATGGTAATTTTAATCAAATAAGGAGATACACTGTGAGTTCAACATTATTCGAGCGTTATCAACAAGCTAAAGCAGAAAACAAAGCGAAATACGCTCGCGACCTCGCTGCTTACCTGAATGTTTCTGAAGGTGAGCTATTACATAGCCGTGTCGGCCATGACAAAGCCCAAAGACTCAATATTGATGCCCCTACCTTGCTAAAAGCTTTAGCTGCCGTTGGTCAAGTCAAAGCTATCACACGCAATGAATATGTGGTTCATGAGCAAGTCGGATGCTATGACAATGCTAAATTCAGTTCACATGCAGGTTTAATTTTAAACCCACGTGCATTGGATTTACGTATGTTTTTCGGTCATTGGGATTCTATTTTCACCTTAACGGAAGAAGCTAAAAATGGCGAACGCCATAGTATCCAGTTTTTTGATAAGCAAGGTGATGCTCTGCATAAAGTCTATACTACAGATGAGACCGACATGGCAGCATGGCAGGCATTGATTGAACAATATGCTACCAACGACAATCCACCATTGGTTATTGAAGCAGCAGAACCCTTTTCTGAGCAGCCTATCAGTGATGAGTTGAAACAGCAGTTAGAACAAGAATGGCGCAACATGACTGATGTTCACCAATTCTTTATCTTGCTGAAGAAAAACAATCTGAGCCGCCAGCAAGTGTTCCGTGCAGTCAGTGATGATTTGGCATGGCAGGTTCCTGCTGATTCATTCAATCAATTGGTTAACACCGCATTCAACGATCAAAATGAAATTATGATTTTTGTTGGTAACCGTGGTTGTGTACAGATTTTCACCGGTCAGCTCAAACGTTTGATGCCATATCAAGCCGAAGGTTCTGATATTCAATGGCTGAATATTTTCAATCCAGATTTTACCTTACATATGATTGAAAACGGTGTTTCTGAGTGCTGGGTAACACGTAAACCAACACAAGATGGCTTTGTGACCAGTCTTGAAGTATTCGATAAAGAAGGTAATCAAATTGTACAAATGTATGGTCAGCGCACTGAAGGAACGCCAGAGCAAGAGCAATGGCGTAATCAAGTAATGGCTCTACCGCACATTTAATCGTTAGAGACCGTCGCTTTTTCGTTAATGACCAACTTTTATTTGAATCAACGGCTGGTCTCTAAAATGTAAGTTGGTGTTCGAGAGGATGATAATCTAATCAGTAAGATGGATAGCCTCTCGACACACATTTGATTGAATGAAGGTTTTTTGTAAACAACAAAGACCAACATTAGGGTAAATAAAATGAAACAATGGCTTCTTGTTACAATGGCACTCTTCATCTGTTTCACCGCCCAGTCAGCAGAACGCGTCGTGACGCTGGGGGGAGATGTGACAGAGATCGTCTTTGAACTCAATGCAGGTGACCAAGTGGTTGCTAGGGACAGTACCAGCCTTCATCCAGCTGAAGCGGTTAAACTCCCTGATGTTGGCTACATGCGTATGCTTAATGCAGAAGGTGTGTTATCAATGCGCCCAACCATTGTCCTCGCCAGTGAACTCGCCAAACCGTCGATTGCTCTGTCTCAGATAGAAAAAAGCGGCGTTAAGATCATCAAAGTCACTGGTAAACCTTCATTAGAAGCGATCCCTGAAAAAATTACGACCATTGCCAATGCTGTTGGTAAAACGGAACAAGGGCAACAACTTACCGAGAAATTTAATCAACAATTGGCCAAAGTTAATACATCGCCAATCGATAAGAAAGTCCTGTTCATTATGAGCCACGGTGGTGTACTTCCTCTCGCAGCAGGCCAACAAACTGCCGCTGATAGCTTGATTAAAGCAACTGGTGCTAAAAATGCTATGTCTGGTTTTAATAGCTATCGCCCATTATCTCAAGAAGGGGTTATCGCCAGCCAACCCGATTTAATCGTTGTCACGAAAGAAGGTATTAAATCTTTAGGTGGTGAAGAACGCGTATGGAAATTACCTGGGGTTGCGATGACGCCAGCAGCGAAAAATAAAGCATTGATTGTTGTTGATGACATGGGAATGCTTGGCTTTAGCCTTGGCACCCCTGAAGTCATGCTGCAAATACGCGAGGCATTAGAGAAGTCGCAATGAATCGTATTAAATACCCATTATTTGTTGTTGTTGCCCTACTGTTGGTATTATTCGCCATTGCGATGGTTTCATCTAATACAGGGGCAATGAATGTTTCATTTAAAACACTGTGGCAGCTACCGACAACCGATCCTGTCTGGCAGATTTGGCTGAATATCCGTTTACCGCGGATTTTATTAGCCATTTTAGTTGGACTTGCCCTTGCCGTCTCAGGGGCAATTATGCAGGGGTTATTTCGTAACCCACTCGCTGACCCGAGTTTATTAGGGATCAGTAGTGGTGCGGCTCTGTGTGTCGCCGCTTTTATCGTACTCTCAGTTTCTCTACCGAGTGTTTTGCTGAATTATGGTCATATTGGCGCCGCCTTTGTTGGCAGTTTAATTGTTTCGTTAATTATTTTTAGTTTGAATCGTTATTCAAATGGTAACCTCGCCCGCTTATTGCTCGCCGGTATCGCCATCAATGCATTGTGCATGTCGTTTATTGGTGTGCTCAGTTATATCAGTGATGATCAGCAATTGCGTACTTTTAGCCTATGGATGATGGGCACGCTAGCCAGTGTAGATTGGACTTCATTGACTATCGCAGCCAGCGTCATTTTACCAACCTGCTTTATCTGTTTATGGCAAGGTAAAAAACTCAACCTACTACAGCTTGGCGATGAAGATGCACATTATTTAGGTTTAAATGTGGATCGAACTAAATTTATTTTGCTTTTTTTAAGTGCCCTACTGGTTGGTTGCGCTGTCGCGATGAGTGGTGTGATTGGCTTTGTTGGACTTGTTGTTCCTCATCTGATCCGTATGACTTTAGGCCCTGACCATCGTTGGTTGATCCCCGGATCGGCTATTGTAGGCGCAACGTTATTACTGGTTGCCGATACCATTGCGCGCACCGCAGTCAGCCCCGCAGAGATCCCAGTTGGGTTATTAACGGGTTTAATTGGCGGGCCTTACTTTTTATGGTTGATATTACGACAACCCGCAGGGAGGGTTTAGTCATGAGTGATAAAATTCTCCTTGAAGCACGCCATCTAGGCTTCCAAGTTGGTGATAAAACGCTAATTGATGATATCAACCTATCCATACAACGGCATGAAATGATCGCTATTATCGGCCCTAATGGCGCAGGTAAATCGACATTATTAAAGCTACTGACTGGATATTCACACCCCACGCAAGGGAAATGTCTATTAGAAGGCAAAGATTTACGTGAATGGCAACATCGTGCACTCGCGAAAAAACGCGCTGTCATGAAGCAACAAAGCCAGTTGTCATTTGCCTTCACCGTTGAAGATGTGGTTGCGATGGGCCGCAGCCCATATGGCTCTGAATATAAACAGCAAGCCATAGAGGAAGTGTTGGCACAAACCGATTGCCTTGAATTACGCCAACGTGATTTTCGTCAGCTCTCTGGTGGAGAGCAACAACGGGTGCAATTAGCCCGTGTTTTAGCGCAAGTCTGGCAACCAAATCATCAGCCTACTTGTTTATTTTTAGATGAGCCAACCTCGGCACTTGATCTCTATCATCAACAACATAGCTTACGTCTACTACATCAATTAACCCGCGAGCGGCCAGTTGGTGTGTGTTGTGTGCTGCATGACCTCAATCTTACGGCACTGTACGCTGACCGCATTTATCTGATCCACCAAGGAAAACTTGTTGCGGCAGGGACGCCAGAACATGTATTAACAGAAGAAAACCTCACCCGCTGGTATAAAGCAGACTTAGGGATTATTACACACCCTGAAACAACAACACCACACGTCTACTTGCGCCGTTAAACCTATCTTGGTTTCTTGCAGAATTATTCTGTAAGGAACCATTTTTCATGAATAATAGGTAACTGGCTAATGATCAATAAGCTATTTAATCTAGCATGGTTAATTGTTATTAATTAGTTAACATTTTAATTGCGATCATTTACTACTTAAATGCAATTTATCAACCATAAAAACCTAAAATAACAGATAATAAAGCATTAACAATTGTTACTATCACCTCGGTATTTCCTGTCTATTAATGTCATTCATCGATTTTTTCATTGATCTTAATGCAAATTAATTTTTCAATATTTTACTTGGTTAATAAATTAGAACACATCATACAAAAAAATTGAACAGGATATTTTAATGATAAAAATCAAGCTCAGGAAGATAATCAAATAACATTAACAACTTGATTTATAAAATAAAATAACATACAATATTGTATGTATAAAATGACAACATCGAACAACCCTATCGTATCAATAACCATTCTCACTGAAAAAAAGCACGTTATGCCTATCGATATATCGGAAAAATAGGAAGAATAGACACTAATTTCTTTAGTTATTATTAGTTATTAATGAACAATAACCCATAGTAGTGGGAGGTAAATATGTCTGAGAGTGTAGTTAACGATATTGTTAAATGGCTGGAGAGTCAGTTACAGCGTAACGAAGGTATCAAAATCGACACAATTGCCGATAAAAGCGGTTATTCAAAATGGCATTTACAGCGTGTTTTCAAAGAAATGAAAGGTTGCACGCTTGGCGAATACGTCCGTAAACGCCGTTTATTAGAAGCTGCAAAATCATTACGTGACGGTAACTTACCTATCCTTGATATTGCTCTGCAATATGGCTTTAGCTCACAAGCCACCTTTACACGTATCTTTAAAAAGCATTTTGACATTACACCTGCAAAATTCCGCCAAAATGGCCAGATGCCTGAGTGCCAAGAATTTATGTCTTGCAGCTGTAATAATTAAGCAAATTTGAGTTGTATACTCTAAATAATTCAAGTTGCAGCGCCTAGCTGCAACTTGGAGAATAACGAGTATCGAAATATTCGTCATCCCCTTAACACGTTTTATTCCTTTACATTGAATATGTTGAAGTCTATGTCTGAGCCGGTAACACGATACCGGCTCTTTTTTTAGTTTGTTTTAGCTTAATTCATGAACCAACCAGCCTTCGATATCGGCAAGCTGTTCTGCTAGGTCGGGCCACATGGTGTGCATTTGTGCTATTAGCTGACGGATAGTGTCTGTTTGATAAACTTTTTCTGTCAGTTGCTCACTTAACCACTCCAATGGCGATGGATCCAAACTGTCGGTGAAAAATTGGCAACGCTTAATTACCCCTTTTTCAATATCAAAGTGGAATTCAATGCCACCCCATGAGAAACGTGTATCACTGTAGTGGGTAAATGCAGGTGCCTGACCGAAATTCCATTCCCAACTGCTTTGTTTAGCAAAGGTCTCACTAAAGTTAGGTAAATTAGGGAGCTTTTCAGGTGAGATATATTCAGGCTCAACTGATTCACCATAATAATCGAAGAAACTGGCGATGATCCCTTCACAAACTTTTTCATGGCTAATATCGGATACTAGTTCACATAAATTAGCCACTCGAGAACGCACTGATGTTATCCCTTTCGCCTGTAGCTTTTTAGGATCTGGATTGAGGTAATCTGCCAAGCGATTTAAATCAGAGTTAATCAGCAACGTACCATGATGGAAGCCTCTATCTTTTGTTTCTCGATAGGCTGAACCCGATATCTTACGTGGTCCATCATTGGTGTTTAATATGAGATCATTGCGCCCTGACACTTCCGCTTGGATGCCGACTTTCGCTAACCCACTTACAATAATACTGGTTGAGATACTTTTATCGTATTCAGGTTTACCTGCCATAAAGGTAAAACAGGTATTGCCGAGATCTTGAAAAACCGCCCCACCACCACTACTACGGCGCGCTAAGCGCACATTATCTAATTCCATACGGCGGGTATTACACTCTTTCCATGGATTCTGTGCACGACCTATTACCACGGTATCGGCATTACGCCATAAAAACATCACCCTTTGATTAGGATCCATTTGGCGAAATATGGTTTCTTCGACCGCTAGATTAAACCAAGGATCAAACGATTCAGAGATAAGCAAACGTAAGCTAGACATGCTGCTACCTTAGTAATAAAAAATTGGCACTAAGATAGCATAAATAAAAATTAAATTGAGGCTATAAGAGGGAAATCATATACGACGAGCTTGCCAAAACACCTTCCGCCAATAAACATTATCCATTGAGGAGCGGATCACTCCTTTACTGGTGGAGGCATGAATAAAGGTATTGTCAGTATCATAAATACCAACATGCAGGCCGTTTTCACCTGAACCTGTTTTAAAGAAAACCAAATCACCCGGCATCAAATCTGATTTATCAATACGTGTGCCTAGATGGGTTTGGTCAACGGTAGTACGTGGCAATTGAATAGCAAAACGGTCATTAAAGGTACGATAAACAAAACCTGAGCAATCAACGCCACTTTGGCTCATGCCACCATAATTGTACGGTGTGCCATACCACTGTTCTAACTGATCTTTCAGTTGAGCAATTGTCATGATGGGATCAGATAATTGTGTTTTTAACGGCGGTGGCGGTGTTCTTTTAACTGAAGTAGAGCACCCCACTAGCACGAGTGAAAACAATATAGGTATATGTCGCCATTTAATTATCATATCGTACCCTGTGAATAAAAAATCAGCACATCGAATTCATCATAGCTGTTAAAATATGAAAAATAAATAATCGCGCAATTAAATTACATCATTCAGCTTTATTGGCTGACTGTTTTGTCGGTCGACTAATTAACCAAACACCAAGAATAATAAACGCGACTCCACCAGCTTTTAGCCATGTTGCCGATTCATTATACCAAGGCAAAATAACCGCCAATAAATACACGAATACATAACTCAGACTAATTAGTGGGTAAGCTTTATTTAGTGGAATTGACTTCAAAGCAAATAACCAACACAGCATAGATAGTGCATAACAAACTAACCCAATAAATACGATACCTAAGCTCGTTATATTTGCCATTAACCAGTCGAGTTGTAACCAATGCCAACCCAAAGTGAATGAGGGTAGCCCTACCACTCCGGCCTTTAAACTCAATTGAGCAACCGTCACTAGCAACGCGCTGCCTATCACCCAAATATAACCTTTATTCATCCGCTAATACTCATCAGAAAGATACCGATCATAATTGCTGCAACACCTAGCCAATGATTCAGCCCAGTTTTTTCATAATAAACAAATTGACCAATCAAAGTGACTAAAACAAAGTTAATACTAAGCATAGGATAAGCAATACTTAATGGCATAGTTTCCAAGAGTTTTAACCAAAACAACATGCCAAGACCTAACATGAATAGAGCCAGTACTAGCCAACGAATGGCTGATGCTGTTTTATTGTGCTTATCCCCTTGCCAACAAACTACGGCTTGTTTTTGTGCGACTTGGCCAATGCAAGTTAATGCACTGACCAATAACAGTAATAATAATTGTGCAATCATTGTTTATGATACACCACAATAGCAATACGTGAGTTGCTAATCACTTGGTCAGGCTTAGGAATATCTGGTAGCCCTTCTTTACGCCCAAGTAAAAACACCACTGTCACTTGACCTTCTTGCCTTGCTTTGGCTAACCAAGCAGCAAATTGATCAGGTTTTATTAAACGATGTTGGCTATCTGGGTACTCCAAGCCATAAGTCAGCTCACCACTACTATTATATAAATAGATATTGGAGTTTTGAGTTTCCCACGCCAGCCCCGCAGCAATCCCTACATTACTTGCCATTAAATATTTGCTATTCATTAGCAAATCATGGTTTTGATGGATAAAGCTTTGCGGTAATTTCGAGTTAATAGTGTTGTTTGGCAATGCACTACCAATACATAAACTGACAGCAAGCGAGCAAGAAGCAGCCCATAACCAATACTTAGCATTTAACACGGTACATAGGTAGCCAATGATACCCCAAATAGAGAAAGCGACGATACCAAGTACCATCTTAGACCACTCATCCGCTTCATAAAGAGGGCGCTTAACCACAGTACCAACAACAATAATCGCAATTACCGCTAATACACCAATAGCAATATTAATAATACCATTTGCTTTCAGCGCTTTCATTTTGCCACTACGTACACAATCTACCCCGTATTTCGCCATTAACAATGCTAATGGCGCCATAAACGGCAGCATATAAGTCGGGAGTTTTCCGCGTGAAATACTGAAGAACAGTACAGGCACAACAAACCAACACAATAAGAAAAACATATCGGGGCTTGATTTACGCTCTTTCCAGCCTTTACGTAGCGCCCCCGGAAGCAATCCAACCCAAGGTATACAACCTAACAAAATAATCGGGATGTAATACCAAAACGGCGCAATATGTTGAGCATCATCAGCAGTGAATCGTTTGATATGTTCTACCCAGAAGAAATAGTTCCAATAATCAGGTTCTTGCCTTGCAATCGCCAATGCCCATGGCAAGCTAATTAATACGGCGGAGATAATGGCAAGCGGTCCATACTTGATCATCTCCAAGAAGCGCTTTTGATAAATAGTAATAGGGATCATCACAATGACAGGTATGGCTAAAGCAAGAAAACCTTTAGTCATAAAAGCCATACCACATGCAAAGCCAAGGCATAGCCATGCCCCAAGTTTTTCTTTTATCCCCCGCGCTTTCATTGCCCATAAACAGCAATACATACTTGCTGCAATCCACAATGACAACATAGGGTCAAGTACGCTGTATGTTCCGACAGCAAACACGAGGAACATGGAAACATAGATAAAGCTTGCCACGTAAGCAACATGATTGTTACGCCACATCATTTTAGCCATGCGATAGATAAGTAACGCACTCAGCAAAATACAAAACACTGACCCGAAGCGAACAGCAAAATTGGTTTCACCAAAAATCATTTGGCTAATATTGTTGATCCAATAACCTGCTACTGGTTTTTCGAAATAGCGAATATCCAACATGTATGGAACGATCCAATCGCCACGCTGTAACATTTCACGGCTAATTTCTGCATAACGCGTTTCATCGGGTTGCCAAAGTAAACGGCTATTCAACGGCAGTAAATAAGTTAAGATAAAAAAAAGAGCCAGCAGTGAGGCTCCTACTTTGCTCGCTCGGTTATTCAACATGCTTATACTATCCCTCTTCTTGGCAGCCAAGCCAGCCTTCACGCCCTGGGAACGGTGCTCTAACCACTTTGCCCGTGGGGAGTGTGTTGATGTCTTCTGGCAATAAATCACTTAATGTACAGAATTGGATTTCTTCTTGAGTAATTCGTTCCAATAATTGTGAAAATTGTTCTGATTTAGACATACCCTCAACCTCAGTGTGGATAGTATAAACAGGAACACCTTGATCATCCTTTATCGCTTGTAGGATAAAATCATTAAAGGCTTCATCACTGACTACTGTACCAACAACTTCATCATAAGTTGGCAACGTAACAGGGATCTGAACTGTTCCTATTGAACCATCACGCAAAATCGGCCTAAAAGGATATTGACCACGGCAATCACTGTTGTAGCTGAAACCAAACTTTTGTTTAACTTCTAATACACGTTCATCGCCACGCCACCCAGCAACCGCAGAACACATGACTGGCTGCCCTATCGCCTTCTGCAATGCATCAACACCGAGCTTCACTTGCTCAGCCAATTGAGTTTCACTCCATTTAGCAACCTTTGCTTGCCAACCTTGGTGATCCCATGCATGTAACCCAACTTCATGGCCTTCATCCAATGTTTGCTTCATTAAGTAGCCTAAATCTTTGGCTATTTTTTTACCCGGCCAAGCCGTGCCTGCCAGCAGGATATCAAGTCCGTATAAAGAGGCAGCGTTAGATCTCAGCATTTTCCACAGGAATTTAGGACGCAAAAGGCGCCATAAATGGCGCCCCATATTATCGGGTCCTACACTGAAGAAAAAGCTGGCCTGAATGTTGTGCTGTTTAAGCACTTTGAGTAATTGTGGAACGCCTTTCAATGTACCTTGATAGGTATCCACATCAATTCTCAAGCCAACTTTTTTCATTAGTCTTTATTACCTAGCTCTTCAACAGCACCCTGTAAGAAGAAATCTAATGTTTCTTCGATGGTATCTTTCATATCGATGCTCGGAACCCAGTTTAATAAACGACGTGCGTTTTCAACACTTGGTTTACGGTGCTCAACATCTTGATAGCCTTGACCATAGTAGCTGCTGCTTTCAATTTCACGGAAGCCCGCAAATGGAGGGAATTTTCCACGTTGAGGGTGATTTTCAAAGCTTTCAAGCAACATTTCCGCTAACTCACGAATACTTGCTTCGTTAGTTGGGTTACCAATGTTGATGATTTGGCCATCACATTTGCCGTCTTTGTTTTCGATAATGCGGAACAACGCTTCAATACCGTCTTTAATATCGGTAAAACAACGTTTCTGTGCACCACCATCAACCAGTTTGATTGGTGAACCTTCAACTAAGTTCAGGATCAACTGAGTGATTGCACGTGAACTACCAATACGTGCAGAATTTAGGCTATCCAAACGTGGGCCCATCCAGTTAAATGGACGGAACAGCGTAAATTTCAGACCTTCTTTCGCGCCGTAAGCCCAGATCACTCGGTCTAACAACTGTTTAGACACAGAGTAGATCCAACGTTGCTTGTTGATTGGACCAACAATCAGGCGAGATTCGTCTTCATCAAACTCTTTATCATCACACATACCATAAACTTCTGATGTTGATGGGAAGATGATACGTTTGTTGTATTTCACGCAGTAACGAACCACTTTCAGGTTTTCTTCGAAGTCTAATTCGAATACACGCAGTGGGTTACGGGTATATTCGATTGGTGTTGCAATCGCCACCAACGGTAGAATAACATCACATTTTTTAATGTGGTATTCAATCCACTCAGTATGAATACTCACGTCACCTTCGATAAAGTGGAAACGTGGGTTACCAATAAAGCGTTCAATCGCAGACGAACCAATATCCATACCATAGATATCGTAATTACCGTCTTTTAACAGGCGCTCGGTCAAATGGTTACCGATAAAGCCGTTAACACCGAGGATCAGCACACGTGTACGACGTTTAACTTGTGCGGTTGGTTTCGCACCAACGCGAACGTCGGTCACAATCCCCATTTCATTAGCAAGACGGTTACCTTGCATGTATAGGCCAGTTTCGCTTTGACCACTAACAACTTCAATAGCGCCTTTGCCACAAGCAATGCGCAGTGGATCGCTAGACAGTACTGTACCTGCAGCTTTACCTTGGTTGTCATCTAAAACACGTGCACGCCAAATCACCATCTTACGGGCACCTAAATAGGTAAACGCACCTGGGTATGGCTCAGTCACAGCACGGATCAAACAGCTAACTTCTGTTGCTGAACGGCTCCAGTCAATCAATCCATCTTCAGCAGAACGACGACCAAAGTAACTTGCTTGGCTTTCATCTTGAGCAGTCGTCTTATAGCTACCTGCTTCAATTAATGGCAGAGTTTTATCTAATAACACTTCCGCCGCTTCACGCACTTTAGCATGCAGAGTCAATGCCGTGTCAGTGTCAGTGATCGCCACTTTTTCTTGTGCAACGATGTCACCTGCATCCGCTTTAGCAACCATTTTATGTAGGGTCACACCGGTTTCGTGCTCGCCATTTAACAGTGCCCAATTAATTGGTGCACGGCCACGGTATTTTGGCAGTAAAGAACCGTGTAGGTTGAATGCGCCTTTCGGTGCCAACGCTAACAGCTCTTCACTCAGCATGTCACGGTAGTAGAATGAGAAAATAACATCGGGTTTCAATTCGCGAATACGTTCAATCCACAATGGATGATTGACGTTTTCTGGCGCGTAAACAGGAAGTTCCATGTCCGCGCTGACACGCGCTACTGAGGAGTAAAAGTGGTTTTCGTTAGGATCATCAGTGTGAGTAAATACCGCCTGAATATCGAAACCTGCTTTTTTAAGCGCTTTCAGCCCTACACAGCCAATATCATGATAGGCAAAAACAATAGCTTTCATTAGTTTTCTTCCTGATTTTTGTCAGTCTTAGCATCCGCACCGACGACTTTTTGAATAAAATAACGGGGTCTCGCACGCACATCATTATAGATCCTACCGATATACTCACCAAGCAGACCCATAGCGACAAACTGTGCGCCGATAAACATAAAGAGTATTGCAAACAGTGTGAACACCCCATCCGCTGCCCATGTCGCGCCAAAGAGCAAACGTAAAACGATTAACAGCACTGCTAGCAAGAAACCACCTGCTGCAATAATACTACCAACCACACTTAACAAACGCAGAGGTGCAGTTGTTAAGCAAGTCAGCAGGTCATACATTAAATTAATCAGCTTCATAAAGCTGTACTTTGAATCACCAAACTCACGTTCAGCATGCGCTACATCAATTTCAATCGTTCTACGCGCAAAAGTATTCGCTAAAATAGGAATAAATGTGCTGCGTTCATGACATTGCAGCATAGCATCAATAATATGACGACGGTAAGCACGTAGCATGCAGCCATAATCACCCATTGAGCGACCCGTCGCTTTAGTGATCATCGCATTAATCATTTTAGACGCAGTTTTACGGAACCACGAATCTTGGCGATTTGCACGACGTGTCCCAACGACATCATAACCTTGAGCCGCAGTTTGCACTAAACGAGGTATCTCTTCTGGAGGGTTTTGCAAATCGGCATCCAGTGTAATCACTAAATCACCGTCTGCTTGATTAAAACCAGCCATAATTGCAGAGTGCTGCCCATAGTTACGATTCAGAATGATCGCGATAACATGGTTATCCGGATTTTCTGCGGCTTCAGTCAACATTTTTGCCGAGCGATCGCTACTACCATCATCAACTAAAATCAGCTCATAAGCCTGAGTGAGTTGCTTACAAGACTTGATGGTGCGCTCGAGCAACTGAGGAAGACTTTGCTCTTCATTATAAACAGGGATCACGACAGAGACTTTTTTAATCTCATCAAATTCATCTACAAATGACACTATTTTGACTCCAAAAGGATTTCATTTATCGCTTTAACAACCCGATCAACATCTGCGTCAGACATATCAGGGAAAAGAGGCAGCGAACAAAGCGTTGCAGTGTTCCACTCTGACTCTGCCAGTGAGAGTTCTGGGTACTTCTCACGGTAGTATTTTTGCGTATGTGCGGCACGGAAATGTAAACCGGTGCCAATATCATACGCTTTTAGTTTTTCCATAAAGGTATCACGATCGATACCACATACACTTTTATCAACACGCACCATAAATAAGTGGTTAGCGTGCAAATGAGCATATTCAGGCACTGACAACATTTGCAGTGGAGAATCTTTTAATGCTGCACGATAACGCGCCACGAGTTCTGCACGGCGTTGGTTCATTTCTTCAACACGAGACAATTGAACCACCGCTATCGCAGCATGAATATCTGACAAATTATATTTTAGACCAGGTTCAACCACTTCGGCTTGTGGTTTTCGGCCTTGCATTTGTCTATCAAAGGCGTCGACACCCAGACCATGGAATTTCAATGTGCGCACACGCTGTGCCAGTTCGTCATTATCAGTAACGACTAAACCACCTTCCGCACAAGTGACATTTTTGATCGCATGGAAAGAAAAGATAGCTGTGCCATGCTGACCAATCCACTCATCTTTATAACGAGTGCCGACTGCATGAGCAGCATCTTCAATCAGTACCACACCGGCTTTTTGTGCTATGGCGCGCAATGCGTCTAAATCACAAGGAGCACCTGCATAGTGCACAGGAATTATCGCTTTCGTTTTCGCAGTGAGGGCCTTTTCTACCGCGTCAGGTTGCACCATAAGTGTATCACGATCGATATCGATCATCACTGGTGTTGCACCTAATAGCTCAATCATATTGATGGTGGATACCCATGTTTGTGAAGGTGTTATCACCTCATCACCTGGGCCAATCCCCAATGCCATTAAAACAACATGCATACCTGCGGTCGCTGAAGTAAGGGCAATTGCATGCTTACAACCATAACGTTTGCAAAAGTCTTCTTCTAACTGATGGTTCTGTGGCCCTGTCGTGATCCAGCCTGAACGCAGAACTTTCTCTACTGCCTTAACCTCTTCGTCACCGATTGCCGGTTTTGAAAACGGAAGGAAATTGCTCATATAGTTTGTAGCCTAATTTTTATTAAGAATAGAGTATTCTAGTTAAAGTTACTTTAACCGAACATCAACACCTGAAAACATTTCTTATATCGTAAACCACAACGAAACAGACGATTAAAACAATTTTTTAGTTACTCGTCAAAATTAATTACCTGCCAAAACCTATTTTCATCATTTGGACTTAAGCGAATTTTACCTGCAAATATTTCAGAAAGATTACACTCGTTCATAACTTGCTCAGGTTTGCCTGAAAAGATAATTTCACCTTTTTTTAACATCCAAACTTTATCTGCATATTTATAAGCGTGACTCAGGTTATGACCACTCATTATAACCGTTCCTTGGCAATCACAAAAATATTTCACCCATTTATCTAACATCGATTGCTGAATAATATCTAAATTGTTCGTTGGCTCATCAAATAGAATAAATTTTCCACGCAGATCTTGACCATGCCAAACTTGCAAGAACGTTGCAATAATGCGTACTCGCTGCCACTCACCACCCGATAACTGATTGATAGGCCTTAATAACAGAGGCTCAAGTTGAAAATCATGACATAAACCATCAAATAATGATGACTGAGTATCGGCAGCTAAATGAAACAGCGCCAAATACTGAAAAACTTTTAAAATAGGCTGATTAAGGACTAATTGTGGAAAATACGCTCGCTGTTGACTTAATTCTTGGGTGGAATAGCGAATAATATCTTGCCCATTCACTTTTAACCGCCCAGTAGCAAATAGAAAACCACTTATCCCACTGAGCAATGTACTTTTACCAGAACCATTCGCGCCCAATAAGTAAATTTGCTCACCAGCAAATACGCTTTCATTGATATTATTTAAACGGTCACTAATACTGAACTGTATTAATTCAATGACTGGAGATAATGTTGTCATCTTGCTTACCGCCATTGATTATTACGGATTAAAAGCCAAATAAAAATAGGCGCACCCAACGTTGCGGTGATCACACCAATCGGAATCTCTGCGTTGGCTATCAATGTTCTTGAAACGATATCAGCCAATAGCAATCCCCCTGCACCTGCTAATGCGCATCCAGGAAGTAAAGTCCGGTTATCCGTTAACCCCGCTAATCGTAAAATATGTGGAACCACTAAGCCAATAAAACTAATAGCTCCCGCAACAGCGACACTTAAACCAACTAAGATACCTGTCACAATAATCAACGCTAATCGCCAGCGGTGGTGAGATACACCCAATTGATAGGCTTGTAATGACCCTAATGACAGGTAATTAAGTATCTGTCCTTGAAAAATAGCCCATAATAAGAATGGAAGACAGGTTAAAACCAGCCCAAATTGACGCCAATCGATACCACTAAAACTACCCATCATCCAATAAAGCAATTGGCGTAAATCTAAACTACTGCTCATATACACCATCCATGTCATGATCGCCCCGCAGATCACCCCAAGAGCAACCCCCACCAACAGCAAACTGGTATTGTTAAAATGCTTTCGACGAGCAAAAAAAAGCAAAATAGCGGTTAAGAATAGTGCTCCTATAATCGCACCTGAGCTGATCAACCAATATTGCGTTACTCCATTCGATAATAAAACAATGAAGACAACTGCAACCCCTGAGCCATTGCTAATACCAAGCAGGCCCGGCTCTGCGAGTGGGTTTTCAAATAAGGCCTGCATGATTGCGCCAGTGACGGCTAACACGGCACCAATAGTGATCACGGCGAGTAATCGAGGAAAGCGAATTTGCCAAATAAATAACTGAGCAGTTTCATTACCCCACTCACTAGGCCACAGCCATATTTCGCCTATCATTAGCGAAAGAACTGCAATGGCCACTAAGCAAGTACCCAATACCATCAATAGCTTCAAATCCGAACGATACTGTTGTTCTTGCAATATCTGTTGTTTAACTTTCATTTATTTAATCTGTAGTGTAGCTGAAATGCTTCCCAAGAAATAATGATAGCCTTTTTTACAAGCCAGACAACCTAAACAGTTTTTATAATGTCAGCGATAACTCACTATATTCTAAATAATTCGAGCACAGGTAGGCGACAAGCGAAGATAGACAGGGTGCATAGGTAAACACTGTGACTCAGCTAGCTAAATGTAGTCACAATGCCTTAACAAAAAGAACTGCAACTTGAAATGTGACGAATATATACACTAACATACTTAAGGACATAGACTATGACAATAAATACATCACTATATAGAGCTCAATCGCAGCCAAACCTATCAAGTGACAAAGCTTCATATGGGCAAGGAAAGCAATACTCATTTATATCACATCTCAAGCATATATTTAACGCTTGCACTTTCCATTGCTTAGCTAAAAAATTTAGTTTTAATACTGAGTATAAAAAAGAAGGAAAATCTTGCTTTGCTACAGATATACTGCCTGAAAGAAGCGAGAGAGACACAACCATAAACCAAATACCGATAATCAAAAGGCCAACAGACAAAAAACTGACATTCAAAATACCAACAACCTATGTACAGAACTCCAACATGCCGAAATTCAATGAACATACATTCGTATTACCGGCAAGCAAGGCCATAATACCGGCAAGCAAGGATAGTATTAAGTATTTTCACAACAAAAATACATTTAGTGAAATTGATCAGCAAGTCGAAAGCTATCTAAAAGGATTAAATCCCGCCGAATTAAGTCCGGAAAACCGTAAACTTGTTGAATGCTATCTCAAAAATATAGGGAAAATTACTGTTGTTTTAGAACAAAATTTAGAATTGCTTAAAGATGAAGGACCCTATCGTAAATCTGCTGTTAAGGATAAACTTGTATTATTAGAAAAAGTGCTAGAGCATGGAATCACCTTAGATAGTGATCTTATAAGAGAAAATTATATATCAGGTACTGATTTAACTGGTCTTCTAAAACATTTAGCAAATAAAACGATTCAATTACTACCGAGTGAATCCGCTAAATATGAGGCTTATTATCAGCGATTCAACAGTGCTAAAGAGCTATTAGCTGTATTCGAAAAAACGTCTCAAAGTAATTTTGACGCTGATAGTATCAAACAAACTCAGAGTGTATTTATACCATCTTTAGAAGAGCTTCCACTAACACATCGCTTATTAATGCCTTCATTTTTTGCCGTACTGGAGCAATCTACAACCAATAAAATGAATCCTTCCAATCTTGCAACTTGTATATCTCCTACTTTATTTGGGAAAGGAGCTAATCTAGCTCCCTTAAGAGGAAACTCTTATGTGGTGGAGGCACCAGAAGAAATAATAAAAAACCAATTACAAACTAAATATACCGAATTTCTAATAGAACTCGCATATCAAAAATATCACAGCACCCATAGCTAATATTCGATTGAAAAACAAAAGACCGCATAAGCGGTCTTTTATCAGCACAAAAAACGTGCCATTACTCTTTTGGTGTTGCTTTTTCCACTCGGCTTTTTAATTTTTGGCCAGGGCGGAAGGTTACAACACGGCGGGCAGTAATTGGAATATCTTCCCCAGTTTTTGGGTTACGACCGGGACGTTGATTTTTATCACGTAAATCAAAGTTACCGAATCCAGATAATTTTACTTGCTCACCGTTTTCTAAGGAAAGGCGAACCTCTTCAAAGAAAGTTTCGACAAGGTCTTTAGCATCACGTTTGCTAACACCCAGTTTTTCAAACAAATTTTCTGACATTTCAGCTTTAGTAAGCGCCATAGGTTTAGTCCCTCAAGGAGGCTTGGAATCGCTGTTTTAACGCAGCAACACACAGATCAACGGTCGCGGTTATCTCTTCTTCTTCCATGGTACGAGCAGTATCTTGGAAGACGAGACTGATAGCGAGACTCTTATAACCATCTGCTATCCCTTCACCACAATACACATCAAACAAGTTTATGCCAACTATATGATTTATGCCAACTTTTTTACACTCTGCCAGAACATCTGCTGCAGCTACACTTTCTGGCACAACAACTGCGATGTCACGGCGGTTCGATGGATAGCGTGAAACCGCCTTCGCATCAGGGATTGCACGTTGTGCTATCGCATCACAGCGAACCTCAAAGACGACGGTTCGACCATTCAAATCGAGTTTACGTTCAAGTTCAGGATGAACAACACCAATGATACCAATATGTTCATTTTCCAGATAAATCCCAGCACTTTGCCCAGGATGTAACGCTGGATGTGCTTCAGCTTTAAATGTAATTTGATTCAGTTTGCCAGTCAATTCCAAAACAGCTTCGAGATCACCTTTTAAATCAAAGAAATCGACAACCTGCTTATCTAATGACCAATGTTCTTCAAAGCGATTGCCTGCAATCACGCCTGCCAACATGGTTTCCTGACGAATTTGATATTCTGCTTGGTTATCAGGGATAAAGCGCAGACCTGTCTCAAATAAACGAATTCTATTTTGCTGACGGTTCTGATTATAGACCACTGTTGTTAAGAGACCGGTTAACAGCGATAAGCGCATTGCTGACATATCAGCCGAAATTGGATTTGGTAACACCAATGCTTCTTGTTCTGGATGTAACAGTGCTTGTACCTTCGGATCAACAAAGCTGTATGTAATCGCTTCTTGGTATCCACGGTCAACCAACATCGCTTTAACACGTTTTAGTGGCAAATCAGCCTCTTGGTGCTTAGTCATAATTAAATCAGCTCGCAGAGGAACATCTGGAATGCTGTTATAACCATAAACACGCGCAACTTCTTCAACCAAATCCTCTTCGATTTGCATATCGAAGCGCCAGCTCGGTGCTACCACATCCCAACGACCTTCAGAAACCTTCACTTGGCAACCTAGGCGAGTCAAAATATCAGTCACGATATCATCAGCAATCACATGACCAATCAAACGGTCTAATTTCTGACGTGTCAGTGTAATATGCGCTGCTTTAGGCAAATGTGCTGCGCTGGTAACATCAATCACCTCACCAACTTCACCACCACAAATATCAAGGATCAATTGTGTAGCACGTTCCATTGCCTTGAATTGTAGTTCAGGATCAACGCCACGTTCAAAACGGTGTGATGCATCAGTATGCAAACCATGATGGCGAGCACGGCCGGTGATGGATAATGGGTTAAAAAACGCACACTCTAAAAGAATGTTTTTCGTTTCGCTGCTAACACCTGAATACTCACCACCAAAAATACCGGCGATGCCAAGTGCTTTTTGTTCATCAGCAATAACTAACGTATCAGATTTTAATGTTGCTTCGCTACCATCTAACAGAACCAGTTTTTCATCCTGTTTTGCCATACGAACAATAATCGCCCCACTTAGACGATCAAGGTCATAAGCATGTTGTGGCTGACCTAACTCAAGTAATACGTAGTTTGTAATATCAACGACAGCATCAATCGAACGTACACCACCGCGACGCAGCTTTTCTTTCATCCATAATGGCGTTGGCGCTGACACGTCAATATTTTTGATTACACGGCCAAGGAAACGAGGGCATGCTTCAGGTGCCTCAACACGAATAGGGAATGAATCCGCTATAGTTGCTTTGATCGCCTCAATTTTTGGTTCTTGTAACTCATGTTTATTGATAACCGCAACATCACGTGCAACACCTAAAATACTTAGGCAGTCTGCACGGTTAGGCGTAATACTAATTTCAATCACGCTATCATCAAATTTTAAATAGTCGCGTAAATCTGTCCCAATCGGGGCATCTAATGGTAATTCAATAATACCGCTATGGTCATCAGAAATACCTAACTCAGAGAAAGAGCACAGCATGCCTTCTGATGGTTCGCCACGCAGTTTTGCCGCTTTAATTTTAAAATCACCTGGAAGAACCGCACCAACGGTCGCAACAGCAACTTTCAAGCCCAGGCGGCAGTTTGGTGCACCACAAACGATATCGAGTAAGCGTTCGCCACCGACATTCACTTTAGTTACACGCAATTTGTCAGCATTTGGGTGTTGGCCACATTCAACCACTTCACCCACCACAACACCATTAAACTGCCCTGCCACCGGTTCAACACCATCAACTTCCAAACCGGCCATTGTGATTTGCTCAGATAATGCTTCACTGCTAACGGCTGGGTTTACCCATTCGCGTAACCAGAGTTCACTGAATTTCATGAGAAAGTCCCGCCTTATTTAAACTGTTTGAGGAAACGAAGATCGTTTTCGAAGAATGCGCGCAAATCTGAAACACCGTAGCGCAGCATGGTTAGACGTTCCATTCCCATTCCGAATGCGAAACCTGAATAAACTTCTGGGTCAATACCAACATTACGCAGTACGTTCGGGTGTACCATACCGCAACCCAAAACTTCCAACCATTTACCATTTTTACCCATAACATCCACTTCAGCAGACGGCTCGGTGAATGGGAAATACGATGGGCGGAAACGAACTTGAACTTCTTCTTCAAAGAAGTTATTTAAGAAATCATGCAATGTGCCTTTAAGGTTGGTAAAGCTGATGTCTTTATCAACAATCAACCCTTCTGTTTGATGGAACATTGGCGTATGAGTCTGATCGTAATCATTACGATAAACGCGCCCTGGGGCAATAATACGGATAGGTGGCTGCTGCCCATTCATGGTACGGATCTGCACACCTGAAGTTTGCGTACGTAATAAACGCTTCGCATCGAACCAGAAAGTATCATGATCTGCGCGTGCTGGGTGATGAGCAGGAATATTCAATGCATCAAAGTTATGGTAGTCATCTTCGATTTCAGGCCCAGTTTCAACACTAAAGCCTAACTCACCAAAAAACTCTTCGATTCGCTGAATAGTACGGGTCACCGGATGTAAGCCACCGTTTTCCATACGACGCCCAGGTAATGAAACATCAATTTTCTCTGATGCCAAACGCGCATTCAGAATGTCTGCCTGCATCGCGTCTTTACGTATGTTCAGTGCGTCTTGTACCTGTACTTTGGCTTCATTTATCACAGCCCCAGCAGCTGGACGTTCGTCAGCTGGCAGATCACGCAACGTTTTCATCTGTAGTGTGAAATGGCCACTTTTGCCTAAATATTCGACACGAACTGACTCTAACGTAGCAACATCTTGGGCCTGTTCAATGGCTGCTTTTGCCTGTGCAACCAATTCAGCGAGATGTGGCATTGTTTCCCCTCTATGACCTTCAGGTCGTTTTGCTAGTTATTCACCGATTAATTAAGTTCTCACTTGCCATTCATTAACAATGGATAAGCACTTATCTGATTTTACTGTATTTTTCTTAAATCAAAAACAAAAAAGCCTCCTTAAAGGAGGCTTTGGTGTAATTTTTCGTTTCTTTTCTACACGCGTAAGCCCCCGATATTCAGGTGCTAAAGTAAAAAAAGAAACGAAAAGTCACGATTGGCATGTAATTAGTTCACTAAATAATTTGTATTTTTAAGTAGTAACATAAATAACTATAAATGAAAAGAGGAAGTTACCTTCCTCTTTTCAAGCAAACATTAAGCTAAAGCGCCTTTCGCTTTTTCAACTAAAGCAGTGAATGCTGCTTTGTCGAATACTGCGATGTCTGCTAGGATCTTACGGTCGATTTCAATTGAAGCTTTTTTCAAGCCATTGATGAAACGGCTGTAAGACAGACCGTTCTGACGAGCCGCAGCGTTGATACGTGCGATCCACAGTTGACGGAACTGACGTTTACGTTGACGGCGGTCACGGTAAGCGTATTGACCAGCTTTGATTACCGCTTGAAATGCTACGCGGTAAACACGAGAACGTGCACCATAGTAACCTTTCGCCTGCTTCAGAATTTTTTTGTGACGTGCACGGGCGATTACACCACGTTTTGCGCGAGCCATAGCTATCTCCTATCGTCTTTAATCTTATTAACCAATGTTTACTTATGCGTAAGGCAGGCAAGCAACTACCAGACCCAGATCGCCCTTAGATACCATTCCTTTCGGACGTAAATGGCGTTTACGCTTAGTAGACTTTTTAGTCAGAATGTGACGAAGGTTTGCATGCTTGCGCTTAAAGCCACCGCCTGCAGTTTTTTTAAAGCGCTTTGCTGCGCCACGTACAGTTTTGATCTTTGGCATTTCTTTAATTTCCAACTTCGCATTGTGATAAACTACGAATTAATTAGGCGAATATCAGTGACATTACTGCCACTGTTACTGCTTGATGGCCTAATTATTTCTTCTTCGGTGCCAGCACCATGATCATCTGACGGCCTTCAATTTTTGAAGGGAATGACTCCACTACCGCCAGCTCATCTAAATCGGCTTTGATACGGTTAAGTACTTCCATACCGATTTGTTGGTGAGCCATTTCACGACCACGAAAACGCAGTGTAACTTTGGCCTTGTCACCATCTTCAAGAAAGCGAATCAGGTTGCGTAGTTTGACCTGATAATCACCTTCATCTGTACCAGGGCGGAATTTGATTTCCTTCACCTGAACAACTTTTTGCTTCTTCTTCTGTTCTTTTTGAGACTTGCTCTTCTCATAAAGGAATTTGCCGTAATCCATGATACGACAAACTGGCGGTTCGGCATTAGGGCTGATTTCAACAAGGTCTACCCCTGCTTCTTCTGCTTTTTCCAGTGCATCACGCACGCTCATAATGCCAAGCTGTTCACCGTCTAAACCGGTTAAACGCACTTCATTCACACGGATTTCATCGTTGATACGATTAGGACGTGCTGTTGGGATTCTTTTTCCGCCTTTAATACTTCATTCCTCCAACTGGATAAAGAGATTTGCTATTTTCTCTAAAGCACACACTTCAGTAATCATTAAAGTCTATACATTCAATGTATTGATACTGAAACGCAATATTCATTTGCCTATATCAAGTTCACTATGATGGACTGACAAAGCGATTCGACCGCGGATTTTAATGCTTATTGCCCGATTACTCAAGTAGATAATCAATTTTTTCGCATTAATCACTGACTTTTCTTGCTTAACAAGGAACAAATACAGGTGATGTCGCTGAATAAAAAGGTACAACCAGACCTAAACATGATAATGCCCATCTATAGCTATACCGCTTTATTTAACGCCATTCGAAATCTTGAATACACGATGAGAGTAGCACCCACTCTTAGCTCAGACATGGGTGCTATCATTATGGCTTAATTATTTTTTCTTCGGTGCCAATACCATGATCATCTGACGGCCTTCAATTTTTGAAGGGAATGACTCCACTACCGCCAGTTCATCCAGATCAGCTTTAATGCGATTAAGCACTTCCATACCAATCTGTTGGTGAGCCATTTCACGACCACGGAAACGCAGTGTTACTTTGGCTTTGTCACCATCTTCCAAAAAGCGAATTAGACTACGCAATTTTACTTGGTAATCGCCTTCATCTGTTCCTGGACGGAATTTAATTTCCTTCACTTGAACAACTTTTTGCTTTTTCTTTTGTTCTTTCTGAGACTTGCTCTTCTCATAAAGATACTTACCGTAATCCATGATCCGGCAAACTGGTGGCTCTGCATTTGGGCTAATTTCAACTAAGTCAACACCAGCCTCTTCTGCTTTCGCAAGTCCTTCACGGACACTCATTACACCAAGTTGCTCACCTTCTAAACCGGTGACACGGATTTCAGTTGCACGAATTTCTTCGTTAATACGATTAGCACGTGCTGTTGGGAGTTTTTTTCCGCCTTTAATACCTTATTCCTCCATCTGATTGAGCTGACGACTGCGAATTTCTTCTAGCAGTTTGCTTGTAAATTCATTGACATCTAGGCTGCCTAAATCCTTACCACGACGAGTACGAACTGACACTTTACCTGATTCAACTTCTTTATCGCCACAAACTAGCATGTAAGGAACACGACGCAGGGTGTGTTCACGGATCTTAAAGCCGATTTTCTCATTACGTAAGTCCGCTTTCGCACGAATGCCAACACTTTGTAGCTTGCTTACTAATTCTTGAACATAATCCGCTTGAGCGTCTGTAATGTTCATCACAACAACTTGTTGTGGTGCCAACCATGTAGGGAAGAAACCTGCGTACTCTTCGGTCAAAATACCGATAAAGCGCTCCAGAGAGCCTAATACTGCACGGTGGATCATGACAGGCACGATACGCTCGTTATTTTCACCTACATAAGATGCATTCAAACGGCCTGGTAAGAAGAAGTCTAACTGTACTGTACCGCACTGCCATGCACGATCAAGGCAGTCATACAGCGTAAACTCAATCTTAGGACCATAAAACGCCCCTTCACCTGGTTGGTATTCAAATTCAATACCTTGATCTTTCAACGCCTGAGCAAGGTCTGCTTCTGCAGTATCCCACATATCATCAGTACCGATACGTTTTTCAGGACGCGTTGACAATTTAACAACGATTTTTTCAAAACCAAATGTTGCATAAACGTCATAAATCATTTTAATACAGCTAGTTACTTCACTCAAAATTTGATCTTCAGTACAGAAGATATGCGCATCATCTTGAGTAAAGCCACGCACACGCATCAAACCATGCAGTGCACCTGATGGCTCGTTACGGTGGCAGCTACCGAACTCTGCCATACGTAATGGCAAATCACGGTAAGATTTCAAACCTTGGTTAAAGATCTGAACATGGCCAGGGCAGTTCATTGGTTTGACACAGTATTCACGGTTCTCTGACGAAGTTGTGAACATTGCATCTTTATAGTTGTCCCAGTGACCGGTTCTTTCCCATAATACGCGATCCATCATGAATGGGCCTTTCACTTCTTGATAGTGATAAGCTTTCAATTTTGTGCGCACGAAAGTTTCTAATTCACGGAAAATGGTCCAGCCATCATTATGCCAGAATGCCATACCCGGCGCTTCTTCCTGCATATGATACAAATCGAGTTGCTTACCGATTTTACGGTGGTCACGTTTTGCTGCCTCTTCAAGGCGCAATAAATACGCACTCAGCTGCTTCTTATCAGCCCATGCAGTACCATAAATACGTTGCAACATTTTATTATCGCTGTTACCGCGCCAGTATGCACCTGCTACTTTTTGTAATTTAAAGTGGTGGCAAAAACGCATATTAGGCACATGTGGACCGCGACACATATCAATATATTCTTGGTGGTGATACAAGCCAGGGCGATCATCTTGACTGATATTTTGGTCAAGGATCTCAACTTTATAATCTTCACCACGCGCAACAAATGTTTCACGAGCCTCAGCCCAAGAAACACGTTTTTTAATCACATCATAATCTGTTTTGGCTAGCTCAAGCATACGCTTTTCGAGCTTTTCCAAATCTTCCTGCGTCAGCGCATAATCCAAGTCGATATCATAGTAAAAACCATTATCAATCACCGGACCGATTGCCATTTTGGTGTTTGGCCACAGTTGTTTAATGGCATGACCTAACAAGTGAGCACAAGAGTGGCGAATGATTTCTAGACCATCGTCATCTTTGCTGGTGATAATGGCTAATTTAGCGTCGTTTTCAATCAGTTCACAGGCATCGACTAGTTCGCCATTTACACGACCAGCAATACAGGCTTTTGCAAGACCGGCTCCAATATCACGAGCCACATCCATTACCGAAACGGCATGGTCAAATTGACGCTGACTTCCATCAGGAAGAGTAATAACAGGCATTAATAAATCCTTATCAGCAGTGGTGACCCACACGCAAGATCACTTGCTTGATGATTCCAAAGTTTATAAAACAATACGTTATCTCCGATTTCTCACTTCACTATGCGAGATCTGCACAACAACCGAAAGGCGGTGTGCGTCGAAAACAACTCACCAATAATAATAACACAGACTATATTATTAGCGATAGTTAGGTCGATGCTTACCTTCTCCACTTTCCTAATGTCGTAATTCAACTAATCCAAATGAAGTCGATTTTAGAATTAAACGCTCAGACATCTAATAACCACCAATAGTTAACTATACTCTAAATAATTCGAGGTGCAGGTAGGCGACAAGTGAAGATAGACGATGAGCATAGATAAACACTGTGACTCGTTGAGCGTAGCGTAGTCACTTATACCTCAAGGAAAAGCCCTGCAACTTGAAGTATGACGAGTATAATAGATTTAATATTTTTACTTAGGCATATATAATTAACACTGAGCTAGGACATTAATGTTAGCGTTATTTGGATAAATATATGGATATTATTGGCGAAGCAGTTTGGCGATTAATTGCAACAATACTCGGCTTTATTTTTGATCTTTTTAGCCTTATCAGTTATAGAATAGCAATCCTTGTCGTTTTGTTTATTATCCTGCATTTTAGTGGGTATAATTTACCTCTAGCGCTAGGTTACGGTGTTTTGGGGTTGCTGTTGTATGGCCCATCTATCTATAGAGTATGGAAAAAAAGCAGCACCGTTAGGTAATCATTAACAATTCTGTTCTCTATTAAGAGCAAAATTACAATGTGTTAGCGATATTCTAAATTCGCTTTTTTTTACCCAAAATGGATGTTAGAATCATGTATCTCAGCGTTGAAATACGTTAAAGTCTGTTTAACGCTGCATTTCGTATTCATGATATTCATTTGAATACCTGCCTAATGGGGACGACCCTATTTGGTATCGCTCTAATTAAGGGACGGCCCTTTAGGATATTAAAGTATGGCATGGTTATATCTATTCCTTGCGGGCGTCTTCGAAGTTGTTTGGGCTTTTTTTATGAAAGAATCAAATGGCTTTACTAAGTTGGGTCCTAGTTTGCTGACAATCTTATTTATGATTATTAGTTTTGGACTGCTTTCAATTTCAATGAAAACGCTGCCATTAGGAACATCCTATACTATATGGGTCGGGATCGGTGCTGTTGGAGCCTTTATCCTAGGTATCGTTTTTTTCCAAGAAAGTATGAGTATTATGAGAATTATCGCTGCCTCACTCATTGTGGCTGGCGTGATTATGATGAAGCTGGCAACAAAATAAACTGTACATTATCTTTTGACTCTGTCGAGAGTAACAGTAATTATTTTATACGACACAAGTACCTTGAGAAAAACGAAAAGGCACTAAAACTCCGAGCCGAGTATTGCTCTCAATCACCGCCATAATTAACCCATTTATGTTATGGCGGTTTTCATTCTAGAATACTACCAACAACGGTTATGATAACCGTTATCACTACGGTTTCTATATGGGCGATTATATAGGGCATCTTCCTCCGTTTTTATTTGCAAGGATAGAGCATCCAACTCTTTAACTAGAGATTTCACTTTTTCATCATTATCACTCACACCACTGTCATAAAGCTGATTGAGTTCATATCGCTTGCTATCAAATTCATTTATTAATTTAGATAACTGACTATTTTTTTGCGTATAGCCGTTATTATGATATCGATACCCATTACCACCATTGCAGTATGGGCATGCAGCAGCTGATGCAGAATACAGGAAAATAGACACCACCAGCGCGCTATACACAAGTTTCTTACTCATGCCAATAACCTTATAAAAAATAATGTTAATTAAGTTTAGCGCTATCTTAAGTCATATTCATATCTATTTAAGTTAACTAAGCATTCAATGTTAAATCTGCTATTTCAAATCCGCTTATTTAGTGAGATGTACTTATTAAATCAATTTTTGACAATCCAAAATTACCAATAAATCCTGTCACACTTAAATACTTGCGCAAATTCAGCTAAACCCTATGATTTGCATTTTACGGAGGTGTTTATGAAAAAAATCGTCCTATTTATTTCACTGTTTTTAGCTTCAAACCTAGCTTTAGCTGATTGTAATTTCAAAAAAGCGGCTAGAAATAAAATGTTAGACCAAAAAGTGGGGATCTCTGGTAACTGTGACACAGAGAAAGCGGCTAAAACCCAAGCAACGAAGAAAGTCGATGAAAATTTAGGTATTGATTCTAAAAAAATCCAAAAAGACGTTACTAACAAAAAAGACAATGTCGAAAACAAAGTCTCTAATATAAATAAGGCTGTTGATAAGATTAAATAAATCTAATTCGTCACACTTTTACCGTAGATGACTAAGGCACGGCAATTAATCACATGAACGTCGTGCCAAACTGCATTATTTTGTAATACTACTGTACCTCATCAGCTATAACCAACGACGAGTTTGTCTACTATAGTGTAACCATTCTTCCTTAAAATGTTCCGCAAGGACTCTCTCCTCATGAGGAATAGTATACAAGTCAGTAATCAACCAAAAAACCAATCCCGAAACTAAGAAATAAGGTGAGTGTGTGAATAACGCTAAGCTAAGGCACATTGATGTAAAAGCAAGATAAAGTGGATTTCGCGATAGACGAAAAGGCCCTTTGGTAATCAAAGCAGTGGTTTCAGTCACTGGATTGGGTGATGTTTTATAACGATAAAAATAATATAAGCTTGCAGCAATCCATCCAAAGCTCTCTAACGCCACTAAAATAGCTAATACTCCCATCCAGCCGGAAAAATCCCACAAAAAGCTATTTTTCACATGCAATACATACACAGCAATTGAGTTTAAAACGACCCAACTTAACAAAGGAAGCTTAAATATATTCATTTCTATGCCCTACATTGGGTTAAAGTCAATCTTATTGCTGAGTATAAATAATACGATGCACAGTATCATCCTTACAATCTATTCATATAGTACAGATATTTGACAGTCATCAATCTGTTACAAAATACTTCGCCAAACCTACTAATCTTAATATAGCTTCCTAGTTAGACTAAGCAACGGATTATATTTAGATAATGAGAATAGCTTTGTTTTGCCGTGATAAGCGATGATATAACTATATTAAAGAGGTTAACACAGGAGATTACGTTGCCGCTTAACTGCGTAAAAATGATATAACTCGCCCTACTCAATAGTCAAAGCGAGGCAATCTAATAAGATCCACAGTCAATGCAGGTAAATAGGGAATTACTTGGTTAAGAAGAAAACGCTTTTTAGTCCTTCTAAGCGTGCATATTCTTGTTGACACGCAAATTTTCTTACTTGAGATGGAATACTATTCACTCGAGAACGCATTGCACCAATTTGGTCATCCAATCCATTCATTCCTTTGATATTTACTACATCTTCATTGGCCTGCAAATAATCCGTAAAAGTTTGCAAATTAGTTTCTAAACGATCACACACATTGTTATTCATATCCCAACTAGGGATAAGGGAATTAATTGATTCAGGCAAAAGATTTGAAATACTAGGATAGATATTTTGTTTCCATTGTTGTGGAAATACAATAAACAGTGCAGCAATCGCGACCCCCATTAACATCATGAGTGCAGTTAGCGCAGTCGTTAACTTTTTCATTTACAACCTCAAACATACCTACTTAACTTTTAATAGATTACCCCATGGGGCGTAAAGCAATTTTTATATTAAATAATTGTTTGTAAAGAAAACTTTAGCAATATCATTCCTTCAATAAAACCAGACAAATTAAGATGATACAGGAATGTCTAATTGCTTATAAAAAATAGTCGTACCCTCAAATTCTCGATTTGAATTGGTGACAAATTGGGGAATTTGCCCAACTTCTATATAGCCTTGTTTACGGTACAAACCTGAGGCAACGTCTCCTGTTCGGGTATCTAACACCAATAGCGTACGTTGGTAACTTAACGCGACCTCCTCTATAGCGACTAATAACTGTTTGGCTATGCCATGTTGTCTAAACTGTGTATGCACCATCAACTTCTCAACCTCAGCACGATGCATCCCATTCGCTTTTAAACACAAAGAAAGCTGTATCGCTCCCGCTAACGTCTTTCCAATAAACTTAACCAGCAGTAACCGCTCACCAGTTTGTAAGCCCTGTTCCACCTTTTGCCAATAATATGCAGCGTCACTTTGTGTGAGAGGAGCATGAAAACCCACTGATGCTCCGCTGTTCACACAATCAACCAGTAACGAAATATATTGCTGCTCGTTACCCTTAATTGTTGGAATGAGTTCAATATCCATTCATGTACCTCTCATTATCATAGGTATTTATCATAGGTATTTGCGTGTTCCCTTTAATGACAGAAATGATTTGTCTCTACTCGTCATACTTCAAGCTGCAACGTTGTTGGTTCGCTCTCTCTCCGCCTCGCTTACCTTGAATTATTTAGGATCGATAAAATTTCATTTCCTCGTAAGGGTTAGTCTGACAACTTTTTAATCGTTCAATTAAAGAGCCAACATGAATTTCGAGTTTATGGCCATCAGGATCTAAGAAATAAAATGATGCGCCTTCACTACGATTATCTTTCCATACTTTTACGCCTGAATGCTGTAGTTTTTCTACTATCAATGGAAAATCGTGTTCTGTCACGCTAAATGCGTAATGGGTATAATCGGTTGTTTCAGGATCAACATGATGCCTTTGTGGGTCATATGAAAGGCAGACCCATAACTCACCACAGGTCAAATAAGCGCCGTTTTTCCAACTTGCATGTAAGTTCATCCCTAAAGTGTGGTGATAAAAATAAATACTTTTTTCTACATTAGTCACTGCAAACGTTAAGTGATTGATTCCTAATATCATGGCATCTCCATCAATAAAAAACACAACAACCTCAGCATTCTTTTAATGAATTTACATAACAAATAAGTAAATAACATAATTCAGGGTATAACTAAATACATCGAAATTTTGACAACCTACTAATAGATGCCCTTTCCCTTTTTATGGCCCCCATAAAAAGGGTTTTTTTTGCCTATACAATTGCACACTTTTAATGCAACTCTTGTATCGAACTGTTATATCAGAACTAAATTAAGTTATTCACAATGGAATGCGAATGTTATCCACAGTTAATGTGAACAACTAGTACTCCTGTTGATTAATCAATATTTATTGTATTACCCCAATGTGTAATCACATATATCACTTGAAGTGATGCTTAATTACGAGTCTAACATACAGATTTATAATCATTTTGTTATACTCTATGATGTAACGTTACCATCCGCCTTGAATTTTAACATCGATTGAGAGCTTAATTTGCCTATGATGAATGATTTTTTGCAACTGTTTCAGGCCATCGGTATTGGATTAGTTTTATTACTCCCGCTCGCTAACCCACTAACTACAATAGCGGTGATGTTAAGCCTTTCAGGCAATATGACCAAAGAGCAACGGAACCATCAGTCACTTCTGGCTTCCATTTACGTTTTTTCGATCATGACGATCGCTTTCTATGCAGGACAACTCGTCATGAGTACCTTTGGCATCTCAATACCTGGTTTACGCATTGCAGGTGGGTTAATCGTGGCATTTATTGGTTTTGGCATGCTATTTCCAAGCAATGAAAATAACGATGATGCTAATGCTTCAACCCCTGATGATGCGACCATCTCTAAAAAACGTCAAAGATCACCGAATATTGCTTTTGTTCCTTTAGCAATGCCAAGTACCGCAGGCCCTGGTACTATCGCGATCATTATTAGTTCAACAGCATCCTTACAAGGTGATATAGGCTTCGCGCCGTGGGTTTTAAAAATTGCCCCCGTATTAACTTTTTTCATTGTCAGTTTAATTGTCTGGTTGGCGCTTAGGGGAGCAACATCGATTATGAAATGGCTAGGCAATGGCGGAATTGATGCGATATCTCGTGTGATGGGTTTTTTATTGATCTGTATGGGAGTGCAATTTGTTATCAACGGTATTGTTGAAATTGTTGCGCAGCTCCCACATTTAATTTCAGCACATCAATAATTCATTGCTAGTGAATTATAAGCATTTTTCACTTTCCATAAATAACGCGGTGCTTGGGGTGCAGGATGCTTATTTTGGACATGTTGATAAAACTCTTCTGGGGTCATTCTATTGATCATTGCAATAGCTCTACCCTTGTCATTATCAAATGTCCTTAATAAAGCACCAGCGCCGTTGACATAAGCCACCACTGTTGCATAGTACATCGTTTGAGGGTGACTAATACCTGCAAGATGCTGTTCTTTCAAAATCCGAATGTAGGCTGTACCAATATCAATATTGGTGCGAGGATCTTTCAAATCACGGCTTGAAGGCTCCCCCGTTTTACCTTGATAGCGATAAGCATCTCGCCCTGCTGTTGATGCTTTTATTTGCATCAAACCAATAGCATTGGATTTACTGACGACCTCAGGGCGAAAGTTTGATTCCACCTCTATAATCGCCCTAATTAATGTTTCATCAACACTATAGCGATTGGCAGATTCTCGAATAAATTCATCAAACGGCGTACGAGGAAATGAAATATTTTGCTGTGCGGTTGATAAATTGCTACTTTGATTTAACATCCGTTGTGTTGAGGTTTGTTTTTCTGGCCCGCTAGAGCAGCCTGCTAGCAACAGAAATACCAATGCGCCACCGATTTTTGTCTTCACCGAGATATCCTCTGCTAATAAAACTGACGAAAGAATAACTAATTGCAGGAAAAATAAAATAATTTTTACTTAACTTTTACTTTAAGACATGTTTTATACTCTAAAGAGTTCGAAGTGCGGCTATGCGCAGTCAACAGCCCTGCAAATCGAAATATGACGAGTATATACCCTAAATAATTCGAGGTGCAGCTAGGCGACAAGCGAATGAGACGCTAGGAGCATAGAAAACTATGTGACTAGTGCGAATGAACGTAGTCAACAACGCTGCAACTTGAAGTATGACGGGTATAGTTATTGAAAATAACTATCACAATAATACAAATAACACACACTTTTTGTCTTGACTTTACCCAATTGATATTGATAATCATTATCAGTTAAGTAATTACTTCAAAGACGACTTTCAATCTCTTTTGAATATTAAAAAACCACTAAGCCAATGATGTCAGGATCTGAACAATGAAGAAAAAAATATCACAGCTTTCTAAGCCATTACTTTCCGCTCTCTTTGCTTTATCTGCAATTCTACTTGTAAGTCAACCTGCATTGGCTAAAAAGTTTAAGGTCGTCACAACTTTCACTATTATTCAGGATATCGCGCAAAATGTTGCCGGTGATGCTGCAACAGTCGAATCCATTACTAAACCAGGTGCAGAGATCCATGGTTATCAGCCAACACCAAAAGATATTATGAAAGCTTATGATGCTGATCTTATCTTATGGAATGGCATGAACCTTGAGGTTTGGTTCCAACGCTTCTTTGAGAATTTCCAAAATGTGCCTGCAATTGTCGTTACAGAAGGTATTGAGCCTATGCCTATCCGTGAAGGTGAATATAAAGGTAATCCAAACCCTCATGCATGGATGTCACCTGCAAACGCAAAAATTTATATTGAGAATATTCGCAAAGCATTAGTGAAGTATGATCCAGAAAATGCAGAAATCTATAATCAAAACGCAAAAAAATATGCAGAGCAAATCGCTCAGCTCGACGCACCATTACGTGAACGTTTGAGCCGCATCCCTGAAGATAAACGTTGGTTAGTCTCCAGTGAAGGAGCATTTAGCTATCTCACCAAAGATTATGGCTTTAAAGAAGTGTATTTATGGCCGATAAATGCAGAGGAGCAAGGTTCACCACAGCAAGTAAAAAAAGTCATCGATACTGTACGTGAATACAATATCCCAGTCGTATTTAGTGAAAGTACAATTTCGGATAAACCTGCTCGCCAAGTAAGTAAAGAAACAGGCGCAAAATACGGTGGCATGCTTTATGTCGATTCATTATCCACTGCTGATGGCCCTGTACCCACTTATATCGATTTGTTAAATACCACTGTAGATACAATAGCGAAAGGATTTGGTCAATAAATGAGTCATACAAACCACTTTGAGCGCCCTAATTTAGTCGTTGATGATGCTACAGTCACTTACAACAACGGCCATACGGCAATCTATGACGCAAGTTTTAATATCACTGGCGGATCAATCTGTGCATTGGTTGGCGTGAACGGCAGTGGTAAATCAACCTTGTTTAAAACCATTATGGGGCTAGTTACCCCATCGTCTGGAAGTGTGACGTTAAACAATGAACCGATTAAAGCCGCTTTAAAAGAAAATATTATTGCCTACGTGCCTCAAACAGAGGAAGTCGATTGGAATTTCCCTGTTTTAGTCTCCGATGTCGTGATGATGGGGCGCTATGGAAAAATGGGTTTTTTTCGTATCCCCAAAAGTGAAGACAAAGAAGCAGTTAAACGCGCGCTTGAGCGCGTTGACCTAGCAGGGCTTGAACACCGCCAAATCGGTGAGCTTTCAGGTGGACAGAAAAAACGTGTATTTTTGGCTCGAGCACTGGCCCAACAAGGTAAAGTATTGCTATTAGATGAGCCTTTTACAGGGGTCGATGTTAAAACTGAAAACGCCATTATCGATTTGTTACGTAGTTTGCGTGACGAAGGGCATCTAATTTTGGTTTCTACACATAACTTAGGTAGCGTGCCCGAATTTTGTGATCAGGTCATTTTGATCAACCGTACCGTACTTGCCAGTGGGCCAACAGAAACCACTTTTACGCAAAAGAATTTGCAAATGGCCTTCGGTGGTGTACTGCGTCATATCAATCTGTCCGGCCAAGAGCTGCATGATGACGATGACCCTCGTTCTATTACCGTTATCACCGATGACGAAAGAGCTGCGGTCTTCTATGGTCACGACCATGATGCTCCCGTTAGAACAAATCAACCTAAGGATCCTCAATGATCGAGTTGTTACTTCAGCCTTTTGAGTACAACTATATGGTTAAAGCCATTTGGGTAAGTGCGATTGTTGGCGCAGTATGCGCCTTTCTGTCCGCTTATTTAATGCTCAAAGGCTGGTCACTTATGGGAGATGCCCTCTCCCATTCTGTTGTACCCGGTGTTGCTGGTGCATACGCACTTGGGCTTCCTTATGCCGCAGGCGCATTTTTTACAGGGATCCTCGCCGCTCTAGCAATGACCTTTATTAAACACATCACTCGATTGCGTGAAGATGCGGTAATTGGTTTTATATTTTCCACTTTCTTTGCCGCGGGTTTATTAATCGTTTCATTGAATCCAACCTCTGTGAATGTGCAAACAATCATCTTTGGTAATATCTTAGGTATCGCCGACGCTGATGTACTGCAAGTTGAAATTATTATTGCAGTTTCATTTATTGTACTAGTGGCACTGTGGAAAGACTTACTGGCCGTGTTTTTTGATGAAAGCCATGCACGTTCAATCGGTTTAAATCCCCTGCGTCTGAAAATTATTTTCTTTACCTTATTAAGTGCGTGTACGGTTGCTGCATTACAGACTGTTGGCGCTATCTTAGTGATTGCAATGGTCGTTACTCCAGGGGCAACCGCTTATTTATTAACAGATCAATTTAAGCGCCTACTCGTTATTTCGGTTGCGATTGGTACTGCCACCAGCGCTATTGGCGCTTACGCAAGCTATTTCCTGAATGGTGCGACGGGTGGATTAATTGTTACATTACAAACAATTATTTTCTTGCTGGCATTCTTTTTTGCGCCAAAACATGGTGTTTTTGCATCGCGCCGAAAAGCAAAACGCGAAGTTGAAAAATTGCATAAAATAAAACAGCAGGAGGCGGCAAATGAGTGATTTTATTGACTTACTGACAGCGCCTTTTATCTTCCCTTTTATGCAAAAAGCCATTATCACGGCAATGGTTACCGGTGCAGTATGTGCTATTTTGTCATGCTTTTTAGTGCTAAAAGGTTGGTCACTAATGGGAGATGCTATCTCCCATGCTGTATTACCCGGTATTGTTATTGCTTCAGTTGCGGGGATCCCTCTCGCTATAGGGGCTTTTGCATCAGGGCTATTTTGTGCCTTCGCGACCGGTTATTTAAAAGAAAATAGTCGCATCAAAGAAGATACCGTGATGGGTATAGTATTCTCTGGGATGTTTGCCCTTGGTTTGGTTATGTTTGCGAAAATTGATACCGAGCAGCACCTCACACATATCTTATTTGGCGATATTTTAGGAATTACTGATGCTGAGTTTACACAAAACTTATGGTTTGCAGGTATTACTATTGCAATTATCTTACTAAAACGTAAAGATTTTATGCTGTATTGCTTTGACCCCAATCAAGCACGTGTAATAGGGCTCCCTGTTAAGCTGATCCATTATGGGCTGCTATCATTACTGGCTTTAACGATTGTTGCTTCCCTCCAAGCGGTGGGGATCATCTTAGTTATTGCAATGCTAATTTCGCCGGGTATTATCGCCTTCGTACTCTGTCGTAGTTTTGGTTGGATGCTCGTTGTTGCTGTTATTGCCTCTGTCACCTCAAGTGTGATTGGCACTATTGTCAGCTTCCATATTGATGGTGCAACAGGCCCTTGTATTGTCATCACTCAAGCTGTCTACTTCGTTATTGCCCTAGTCTATAACAAATTGGTATTGGCTCGACGAAAAGCCAAATTACCCAAAGAGAAACTGCAAGCAGCCTAACTCGTATTGAGTACAAAAAAGCCACCATAATGGTGGCTTTTCCATGGTTTATTACGGTGCAATATCAACTTTTTCGAGCACAATCGGGATATTTTTATAAGCAGGGATCCCGCATTGTGGATCAAAGTTATCCAATGCGATTAAATTATTGGCTTCAGGGAAATATGTCACCACACAACGATCTGCCATATCATAAATCACGACTTGTAAGTTATCTAAACGGCGATGCGTACGTTTTTGGTCGCTATCTAATGCAATAATATTGACTCTATCACCAGCGGCTAAATTCTGCTTCTTAGCTTGTGCTTCACTAATAAACATCACATCCCGCTGACCAAATACACCACGGTAGCGATCATTTAATCCATAAATTGTAGTGTTGTATTGGTCATGGCTACGCACCGTTGCCAATACTAATTCACTATTTACCGCTGATTTTGGATCTTCAATAACACCTTGAGTGGTTAGGAAATTTGCTTTGCCTGATTGTGTCAACCAACGACGCTCTGCTGCTGCATTGGTTAAATGAAAACCACCCGGAACACGAATGCGTTCATTGTAGTCATCAAAACCAGGTAGCACAGCTTCCATTGCATCACGAATTTTATCGTAGTCATCGATAAACTCGTCCCACTCTACTTTTGTGTTTGGTAACGTCGCTTTTGCCATCCCAGCGACAATTGCACACTCTGATTTTAAATGTGGACTAGCTGGTTTTAACTTGCCATGTGATGCATGAACCATCGACATAGAGTCTTCCACCGTGATGCTTTGTGGTCCTGTTTTTTGCTCATCTCGTTCAGTACGGCCTAATACAGGGAATAAAAAGGTATTTTTTGCCGTTAATAAATGGGAACGATTTAGTTTAGTCCCAATATGTACTGCTAAATCTAATTTCTTCATTCCTTCATAGCAGGCATCTTTATCTGGCATTGCGACCGCTAAGTTACCTCCCATACAGATTAAAGCATTCGCGGTTCCCTCAGATATTGCTTGCATACTTGCAACGGCTGCGTGGCCAAATTCAGCAGGTGGCTTAAAGCCAAAGCGTTGTTCAAGTTTATCTAAGAAAGACTGACTTGGTTTTTCAGTGATCCCTACCGTACGATCGCCTTGTACATTTGAGTGACCACGCAATGGGCAAATACCAGCGCCTTCCCGCCCGATATTCCCTTTCAGTAGCAATAAATTAACAAGCTGTTGGATGTTTTGCGTACCATGCTGATGCTGAGTAATGCCCATTCCATAACAAATGATGGTATTGTTAGCTTCAATGTACAGCTGAGCAATTTGTTCGATTTGCTCTTTTGAAAGCCCACTGACACGTAATATATTTTCCCAACTGGTCGTCATCACATCATGCTTAACCGCATCGAAGCCAACAGTATGTACTTGGATAAACTCATTATCTAGTATTGATGGCTTGCCTTGGGCAATTGCAGCGTCATCCTGTTCAAGCACGCAACGAATGACACCTTTCATTAACGCAGTATCACCGCCAATTCGTACTTTATAATAATGTTCAGCTAATGGCGTAGAATCAAGAGTGAGCATCTCCGCCGGATCTTGCGGGTACTCAAATCGTTCTAGCCCGCGTTCCTTTAATGGATTTATGGCAATAATTTTTGCACCGCGTTTTGAAACTTCACGCAGTGAGCTTAACATTCTTGGGTGGTTGGTTCCGGGGTTGTGCCCAATACAAATAACCAGATCGGCCTTATCAAAATCCTCTAACAATACCGTGCCTTTTCCAACACCAATAGATGCCGCTAGCCCGACACTGGTAGGCTCGTGGCACATGTTTGAACAATCTGGGAAATTGTTGGTTCCATATTCCCTAGCAAATAACTGATATAAAAATGCCGCTTCGTTCGATGTCCGGCCAGAGGTATAAAACTCGACAGTATTAGGGTTTGAATACTTAGTTAAGCATTCTCCTACTTGCTTAAATGCCTCATCCCATTCAATCGTTTCATAATGGTCTGTTTGAGCGTTATATTTCATCGGATGGGTTAAACGACCTTCGTTTTCTAAATCATAATCATCCCATTTTAATAATTCAGATACAGAATGTTTGGCAAAAAATTCAGGCGTTGTTTTTTTTGATGTTGCTTCCCAAGACATGGCTTTCGCACCATTTTCACAAACATCAAATGAAGCATAATGTTTAGGATCAGGCCATGCGCAGCCAGGACAGTCAAAGCCTTGTGGTTTGTTCATTTCAAACATGGCAATAATATCGTGCCCCACGTTCATTTGACCACGAATGGCTTCAGCGACAGCTTTTACTGCTCCCCAGCCTGCTGCTGGGCCTGTATAATTTTCAATTTTCTGTTTCATTTTCATTACTCTTTCAAATTTAAATATGGCAAAGAATAAATATCAAATAATTACATTCTAATTATGATTTAAAATAATTTAATTATATTCACATGAAAATATAGCAAATAATATTAATTATAATAAGTCATTATTTAATCTATTTTCTGTTGATTATTCATTTAAAATAAATAGTCATTTTTGAATATTTAATTATGATTAATTATCAGTAATAATTGCTTCATTATTGTTCTTAATCTAATGTTGCAGTAAGTCACTGATTTCGTGATAGGCTCTTCTTTTTAAATAATTATTGCTGTTAATTTCTAAACTGTCGCTATAGAATCGAGTTAGTGAAGACCAAAGCAGAGCAAAGCGAGGTGAGTCATGTGGCAAGCAATGTATCGTTTATTAAGCGAACACTTGGGTGAAGCAGAATTCCATAACAAAGAGATCCTTTCTGGGGGTGACATTCATCACACGATGAAAATCGATTATGGCCAACATACCATCTTTGTAAAACAGAACCTGCGCGAATTTTTACCTTTGTTTAAGCAAGAAGCTGAACAACTGGAAATGCTTGCTAAAAGTAGCACTATCACTATTCCCAAAGTTTATGGTGTAGGAAGTAATAAACATCATAGTTTTTTGCTCCTCGAATATTTTCCTCTCAAAAATTTTGACTCAACCAATGCATGGCGTTTTGGACAACAACTTGCCCACCTTCACCAATGGGAAGAACAACCAAGCTATGGTTTCGATTTTGACACTATGTTAGGCACTATCGTGCAACCAAATGGTTGGGAAAAGCGATGGAACTCTTTCTTTGCTGAGAAGCGTATTGGCTTGCAACTACAATTAGCCGCAGAAAAAGGTATGGTATTTGGTGATATTCAGCGGGTTGTCGACGTTGTTAAAGAATGTTTATCGGGCCATCAGCCACAGCCATCATTGCTACACGGCGATTTATGGCCAGCTAACTGTGCCATGACTACTGAAAATAATGGCCTTTTATATGATCCTGCTTGCTACTGGGGTGATAGGGAGTGTGACATCGCCATGCTTCCGCTCTACCACGAGTTACCAATACAAATCATTGATGGTTACCAAAGTGTATGGCCGCTACCCGCAGGGTTTATCGAAAGGCAGCCGATTTATCAACTCTATTACTTACTTTGCCAGTCAAATATCTTTGGCCTTGAAAAAAGTTATTTGCATGCACGCTCTATTATTGATGAATTACTTGGTGATAAGTGATAAATGCGTTGGCCCAACAGGTTTGCTGGGCCAATCAGCCATGACTTACCAATTCAGTAATTTCAAAGCAAAGTAAATTGCAACCCCTAACACAACCGGCCAAAAATAAAGAATAAAGAACTGGGTGAAAATAGTGTGACGAGGGATAGTGACTTTTGCCTCAAGTTCTTCTTTCGAAATATCATTACCCTTCGCTTTTTCTAAAATAACGTGATCTTCAAGGCTTTCACGAATAAATTTAATTTGTCGGTACATACGCAAACCTGAGGCACTCAGCGCTAGACCAACAAAAATAAAAATAAAGATCACCATAAAACCAATATTAGCCCCTGAAAAGCCCTCATTAACATGAGGCACAGGAGAGTTATTCCAAAATATGTTCAAAAATGGCGTACTTTGACGAGTCATTTCTGCCATAAGTTTGATAAAATCATTGGCTACTGCATTAATCCCTTCGCCTTCTAGCCCTTTCATGCCTGCAAGTTTTACCAATGAAGCTAAAGTTGAAATCAATGCCACAAGAAAAACAATCCAACCGAGTATACGTTTGCCGATTGCGACATAACTTGCAGTCTGGTAATTCATTATTAATCCTCAAAAATTTTCTTTATAACTAATCATAACTGAATTTTTGAAAAGCCACCAAATTTACATTGTTAAATAACACTCAAATAACTATTTTCAGATTATTTAACTCATTAATTATTCAAGCTATTAACAAAGAAAGCTGCTCAGATATATATAATCAGCTACTGACTTGCTACAATGCCTTGTCTCAATAAAAGGCTGGCCGTTACAAGTTGCCTTACAAAACGATATGAATGGAGTTTTGATATGTACCACAACTTATCCATCCAATCCGTTATTTTTGATATGGATGGCTTGCTGATTGATTCGGAGCCTTTTTGGGCACAAGCTGAACACGAAGTTTTTAGTCAATTAGGTTTAGATCTTTCTGTTGCTGATAAATTGCCTGATACATTAGGCTTACGTATCGACCATGTGGTTGAGCTTTGGTATCACGCTTCACCATGGCAAGATTATACCCTTAAACAAGTTGCACAAATGATTATTGACCGTGTAATTAGCCTTGTTGAAGAGCAACGCCCTCTCCTTTCAGGTGTGCACCATGCCCTTGAACTTTGCCGTTCGATGGATTTACGTATCGCTTTAGCTTCTGCGTCACCGCAATATATGCTAGAAAAAGTCCTGAATTTATTTGAAATTCGTGATTATTTTTCCGCTGTTGTTTCTGCCGCTGATCTACCGCACAGTAAACCACATCCTGAAGTTTATCTAAACGCGGCCGCCTTACTGGAAACGAAACCTATTCATTGTGTCTCATTAGAAGATTCATTCAATGGTATGATCGCGGCCAAAGCAGCTCGAATGCGTTCGATTGTTGTCCCAGATAAACAACACTTTAACGACCCACGTTGGGGTCTTGCAGATGTGAAATTATCTTCCCTTGATCAATTGACTGAAAAATACCTACGTTAATCATTATTTAGCGCCTTTTAACTCATCCCTATCATTTATTGATAGGGATAGAGCACAAAAGTATAAAACTCTAACGTTATCGACTAATAACTAAGAGTTTTTTTCATTTTTAGCCCTATCATATTCTTTTTAAACACTTTATACTCCCTACATAACTGTATAGATAAACAGATGGTAATTTATCCACCATGACCGCTGAAGGGCATCTGCTATTTTCTGTCGCCTCATTAGTAATGGCACATAAGCTAGAACTCACACCTGAGCTTGCTCAAGGTGATTGGCTGCATATGGTGCCTGGCGTGTTATTGGGTGCACTATTACCTGATATTGATCACCCTTCTTCTATACCTGGGCGGCTACTGCGTATCTTGTCATTACCTATTTCAAAGTTATGTGGCCATCGTGGCTTCACTCACAGCTTAGTTGCTTGGCTGTTACTTCTCATTACTTGTTATCAGTGGTTAACAGTACAATGGCCAATTCCAAATGATTTACTTCAAGCATTTTTACTTGGTTATATCAGTCATTTAATTGCAGATATGCTCACACCTTCAGGTGTACCTTTCTTATGGCCACTACCTATGCGCTTCTGTTTACCTATTTTGCGTGGTAAATCCAACAAACGTGCCGAACGCTTTATTGCTATCGCATTGACAGTTTGTGCTTGTTTGCTACCTGCCAGTTATCATTTTGACTTATATAGTCAATTTGAGGGCATTATAAAATATATTCATAATCAACTAGATACGCATAACTCAACATAAGTGTCAGTTTTGTAATATACTGTAAGCATTAATCATCATAAGTTATTACTTTTCAGTATAAGAATTGTCAATTATCTACTGATAACATATAACCAGTTGTTAGGATGAGCTAATCCCTTATAACCTTTAAGGTTTGCAGCGCTAATAACATAATTCAAAAAACTGCGATTGGAGTTCGGAATGAATATTCCTTTAATAATTAATGTGCTTGTCTTTATAGCACTGCTGGCACTGTTAGCAAAACTCGGGGCTAAGGGCTGGAGCCTGTCGAAAAAAGTATTAGTTGGTTTAGTTTTCGGTGTTGCCTACGGTGTTGTCCTACACCTAGTCTATGGCAACGGTCATCAAACAGTTAAAGACTCCATTCTTTGGTTTAATATCGTTGGTAATGGTTACGTACAGCTATTGCAAATGGTGATCATGCCGTTAGTTTTTGCTTCTATATTAAGCGCCGTCGCGCGTCTACATAAAGCGTCTTCTTTAGGTAAAATCAGTTTCTTGACAATTGGTACACTACTACTAACCACAGCTATTGCAGCACTGATTGGTATATTAATGGCTAACCTATTTGGGCTAACCGCAGAAGGCTTGGTTCAAGGACAACAAGAAACGGCTCGCCTAGACGCTATCCAAAGTAATTATGTTGGAAAGGTCTCAGACTTAACCGTTCCACAGCTAATTCTATCATTTATTCCTAAAAACCCATTTGCTGATTTGACTGGCGCTAGCCCAACTTCAATTATCAGTGTGGTTATTTTTGCTGCTTTCTTAGGTATTGCTGCTCTGCAATTATTCAAAGATGACAAAGAACGCGGTGAAAAAGCATTAGCTGCTATTGATGTATTGCAAGCATGGGCAATGAAGTTAGTACGTCTAGTGATGCGTTTAACACCTTATGGGGTTATGGCGCTGATGATCAAAGTAGTAGCAAGCTCTAATCTATCAGATATCATTAACCTAGGCACTTTTGTTATCGCTTCCTATGTCGCAATTGCATTAATGTTTATTGTTCATGGCATTTTTATTGCGGTAACTGGTTTAAGCCCAATTAAATTTTTCAAGAAAGCAGGTCCAGTGTTAACTTTTGCATTTACTAGTCGTTCAAGTGCTGCAAGTATTCCGTTAAACATTGAAACACAAACTCGTCGCTTTGGTGTTCCTGAATCTATTGCGAGTTTCTCTGCTTCATTTGGTGCAACAATCGGGCAAAATGGTTGTGCAGGTATCTACCCTGCCATGCTCGCTGTGATGGTAGCTCCTACTGTCGGGATCAACCCTTTTGACCCGCTATGGATTGCAACCTTAGTTGGTATCGTTACTGTAAGTTCTGCTGGCGTTGCTGGAGTGGGTGGTGGTGCGACCTTCGCTGCACTGATTGTACTCCCTGCGATGGGGCTACCAGTAACACTTGTTGCCTTACTCATTTCTGTTGAGCCGTTAATTGATATGGGCCGTACCGCATTAAACGTAAGTGGTTCGATGACCGCTGGTACTGTGACCAGCCAATTAATGGGCGAAACCGATAAAGCTATCTTTAACCAAGAAGATGATGCTGATTTGCAACACGTTTAATAACTGAAACTCTGTAGTTTACGAAGCCTGCGATAAAACGCAGGCTTTTTTGTCATAATAATTTAATTAAATATATTTATCGTATAGATAATTAAAAATAACAGAATTAACCTCTAAAAAGCCTTGCCAATAATTAATAATACGTAAGATAATATCGGCCGAGCAACGATTCTGGGCCTCCTGCCTATGTTGCGTCAGCCCGTTTTCTTCGGGTCTCTATTATTAAAACTGTTAATGGTTTTATATATGACAAATATTCATGCGGTAAGAATTGACTTAACCTGTTGATTCAAAGTTAATTTATCGCTAAAAATGAAGAATTTCATGTCACTAACCATCCCTTCTAATACATTGATTTATCTGTAACAACCAAATAGTTTTGGGGAACTGTTTTTTCTCAATCCCATAAAAAGTTAATAAAATTTCTTGATCTCCCGCGTCATTCTACTGTATATAATTACAGTTATATTGCACTGTATATAAAACCAGTTCATTTAATCTGAGAGGGGATGTTTTATGGTGACTATCAAGATCCGTTTTAACAGCAATAAGAAAGGCCAGCTACCAACAGGCACATTCGAAGCATTGAAAAATGAAGTAACAAAAAGATTAAGTGCTAAGTATTCTGATCTTAAAGTCGATATTAATTGGGGTGCTCAAGATAATTTATCGATTGATGGTCTTGGGAAAAATGAGAAGAAAACTTACATTGAAGAAACACTAGAAGAAATTTGGAATGATGGTGAGTGGCTTCCTGAAACCCAAGAAGCCGAAGTGGAATATTTTGATAAGTGATCTAGATGCGCCAACTACTCAAGCTGGCGCATTTGTATTTACTGCTCGCCTGTTTGTACTGCCTCCCTCTCCGCTTGCTCAGCTTCCAATTCAGCCATCTTAGCCTCTTCTTCAGCTTGCTTCTCTGCGGCTTCTTTTGCTAATCGCTCTGCTTCTGCTTGCTTGAGGTTGTAGATAGAATTCACTGGCATTTCGACACGCATGTCTATCCAGCGAGACTCAGGAACGTCACAAGGTTCGTAGTTTTCGAAGTAAATCGGCTGGCCATCTTCGTCAAAGTCTTTAATGCGTTTGTTCTGGAAACGCTCCGGCATCTCTGCATTTTGCTGATGGAAGACAAATAGCTCGATATCACCATCTTGTTTGACGTTGTAGTCAATGAGTATCATGTTTTTCCCGTTGTGGTCTTGAGGAATAACAAAGCCGTTATTGATACCCCATGCACCGTCTGCATTAAAGCCTACAACGCCTTTAATCAGGTAATGGCCAACACCAAGGTGCTTCATTTCAACGCCTTCTGACTCTTCGTTGAGTTCGATGTGGTCAGCAAAAACTTTCACAATCGGGGATGCGGCTTTTAAGTTGCCATTGGAGTCTTTAGTGGTATTTGTCACGTTATAGTTTTCAATCCATGCAGACCACACGTTCTCACCTCTAAATCTAGTCCCTATGCTGCCGTTAGCCTTTGCTTGAATTTGCAAAACCATGCCCGTTCCTGAGCCTCCGCCATTTCTGACCGCTGAAATGCAGGGTGAAGTTTGATTGAATGCATTCAATGAACCCGCCCCTGAAGCACCGTAAAATCCACTCGTTTCTAAGCTATTCATATCACCTACGGTTGGCGCAGTTGCTGCGACACTCGCAATAGCACCAATGCCAAAGTCTCGTACATGCATTAATGTCCCTGATTTATCTTGAAAGTAATGCTGATACCATGTCGAATCAGTTCTGTAATTGATAAACGGTTTTGGTACTGATGCCCCTGCTTTGAATTGCAACATGCTTGCATCTTTCCCAACAGTAAAATTTGTACCTGTAACAGATAAATCACCTGAAACTGTTCCACCTGTTTTATCAAGCTTCCCATCAAGCAACTTATCCCGCTCTGCTTCTGTGCGTGTTTTTCGCGTGGTTCCGTCGGGGAGTTTAACGTCAATCACGCCAGTTTCAGTCATGATGCGATTTTGTATATCGCTGAACTGTACGTTCGATACGTTCATTGCAACAATCGCGTTTGCTGCTGCTGAAATTGAATCCATTGTTGTTGTGAAAATAACGTATTTAGCGCCAGTTTGTGCTGTCGGGATTGGAAAGTTTAATGTTAGTTCTGTGTTCGACTGTATTGAGTGAATGCTGTTGTTATGAACAGTGTTGCCGATTTGAATCTGTATCATCTGCATTGGAAGTACAAGATTGATATTCTCTTTCCACTTAGTGCCCACTCCAATTAATTTTGTGCTATTTGCTGTCGTTGTGACTGTGCCGATGTTGTACATATTATTTCCTTGAAATTTGGACGTAAAAAAACCGCTAGAAGCGGCCTGTTTTGAATTGATTTTTATTTCATGCAATAGTGTTGCTTAAATTCACTTGCGTTAGATTGCTTCACAATAAATAAGCCTTCGCATACTTCATGAGTAATTAGAACTGGCGAATTACACGCAGAAATAAGCATGACTATTCCTGCGAATATCGCATACTTAATTTTTTTCATTATGTTTTCTCAGAATTTAAAATAATCGGCGGCGTCTAATATAATAATCGGAGCACTTGATCTGGCAATTGTGTAATTACCATGGTACCCCCTTCCCGCCCATGTATTAACTTCAAATAAACCCACCGTTGAGCTATTGAAATTGCCAATATTCAATGACCTGAATTGCGCACTCCCTCCATTGCTGGTAAATGTTTCACCATAAATCGACGGGCAATACATTGGCCTTTTAACATCTTTTATCGTGTAACCTGAGTTCACATTGATTTGATTTGCTGGGATTGTATAGGGGCGCGTTAACACTTTCATTGCAGAGCAGTATGTTGTCCTTCCGTTCATATCGCGAAGCTTTAAACCTGCTTTTCCTGCAATTGCCTCAAGGTCGGCTGGAGATTGATTAGCAAACGCTATCACATAATAATCTGCGGAAGTTCGCGTTGTCGTTGTTGGATCCCCTCTATTTCTGCTTACAAAATAATGGTCTATGTAAGTTGTTTGCTTGTCGTTTAGCACATAAAAATGGGTGATATAAGATTTAGCATCTTCACAATAAAAGAAATAAACAGCATTATTCATGTTTAAGCTAGGGTGTATTTCTGATGGCCTAAACATTCCGTTAATTCTTATTTTCTTTCGATGTATTGCATAAGCATAGCCAGTTGACGGTATTGGATTAAAAAATATATTGTTACCCATTATTTTCAAGCCTGCTTTACCCTGCGTTTTCATTGCCTCCATCGTTGGATATGCAAACACTTGAACATGATTGTTTGGTTCACCTGAATTCCTTGACTGTCTCAATCCTTTTATTGTGAGCTTGCGATCTCCGCTCAAGTTGAGATTAAATAAATCTTGTGTACCGCTAACATAGCGCCTATCGCCAGATTCCGTAAATGTAACCTCCGCTCGACCAGCCCCAGGAAACTGGACCTCATAGCCGGTTGGAATTGGATTCGGCAGCGTATATTGATATGTCAACCAACCGCCATCAGGCGTTAAGTTATACCTGTAGCTATTCACATAATCACTAAAAAGAATTGAGCCTGGTGCAGTGTTCTCATTGAAAACAAAGGCACTCCCATCTGATAAATCAACAATCTTTAAGCCTACAATTTCACTCACTTAAACACCCCCAGCTCAACGAAATAGATATCCCCTTTTTTTATGTAAACCCCTTGATTGTTTACCGTTGTAGAAAAATCATCAGCTTTACCATTAAATTCAAAAATACTATTTTCCATATCAATACGGGATCCCGTTTTATTTGGAACATAATTTTTTGAGCGCATATCAGTGCCAACAATGATTTTTTCAATTGTTGCTTTGTTAATAAGCGCATCGTTAATAAATACTTGTCCATTCTCAACGAAAAATACCGGTTCCAACTTTCCGCTTTTTGGATTGAAGATACCAAACGTGTCAGCACTAAAACCGATTTGCGTTGTAACTTGACCGTTTTTAACAATAGCACCTATCATCATTTGCGCTTCATAGTACTGACCGTTCACCATGACGGCATTTTTGATACTAAAAATCGATGAGGCATTCCCTTGGTGATCAACTTCCACTTTTGCCATCTGCTCAATCGCTGCTTGTGTTTCTCCGAATTGCGCTTTTAGCTGCGTTACATCTTGCGCATAAGCATGAAACTCATCAGCAACTACATTTTCAAGTTTAGTGATTGATGCTTGAGCACGTAGCAGTTGAGTGCTTTGATCATACTGCTGAGCAGATAGCTGCATAGTCGCTTCAGCTTGTGATGCATCTATGTCACTTTGTGTGCGTTGAATACTCGAAATGACAGCTTCATTGCTTTCAAAGCGTGACTGACTCTGCTCTTTGACTTCCGTTATCGCTTTTGTGTTGCTTGCGGTTGTTTCAGTTAATTTACCAATACTGGCTTGAGTATCATCGTACTGACTTTGTTGAGTTTGCTTAATCTGAGTTGTCGTTTCTTCTAGTGTTGCGATTGACTGTGTATTGTTTGTCACAGCAGCACTAACTTTCGATAGTTCCCCTTTGTTTTTATCAATTTCATCTTTGTTCGCGTTGATGTCTTTCCCGAGTTCTGCGCGCACTTGTTCTGTGCGCTCTGACTGTGCTTTGTCTTTCTCAGCGATGGACTTACGCACATCAATAAATTCAGCTTCTGACTGCTCATGTTGCGCTTTTACACTTTCAACTAATTGTGCAGTAGCTTTTTCATTTGTTGCTGTCGCTGTTGCAAGTCGAGTGACTTCTGCTTTCGTCTTCAGTAACTCTGAGTTAGTTTCATTAACTTGTGCAGTTGTCTGCATAATCGCTTCTGATACTGCAAACTCGATGTTAGTCAGTGACGTTTCAATGTTAGTAATGTAACCACGCATTTCTCCGAATTCTGCTGTCGTTGACTGCTCAAACTTCGCTTGTGCTTGTTTCAAGTCAACTGTCGCTGTTTCGACTGTAGTAACACGACTCTTGATGTCACCAACTTCTTTATTTGTCTCTCCTAATTCCGCTTTAACTTGACTAATTTGTTGAGCTGTCGCTTTCTCATAACTCGTTTGAGTATCTTTGATATTGAGAATTTCAGCAGCGTTATAGCTTACTTCAGCGCTGATTTTCTCTTGCCAGCGCGCGGCGGCCTCCCTATCAGTAACTTGCACTTGTTCAATGCGGAATATCTCAGCCTTGCGATCAGCAACTTCTTCTTTCAAGCTAAAATGTAATTCTGTAGTGAACTGAGTGTTCATCATTACTGCTTCGCTGACCGCTTCAACATCTCTGTCAATGCTGACAACTTTCTGCTTCACATCAATCGTGTCCAACTCAAGCTCTGCAATCGCTTCTTTGCTAAAGTCAATCTGCTCCTGCATCTGCTTGCCTGCTTCGGTGGAGAGGAAGGTGTCGCCAACCGCGTCCAGAATACCCTCAACATCCGTTGATGACTCACCTAAAACAACGCTCGTCCACTCTGACTGATTCCCGCTTTTATCAACTAAACGAGCACGGAAATAGAAGCGCGCACCTGCTTTAAGGCCAGACATGCGATACGATTTTAGCGGATAAGGTACATCAGCCAGCAGTTGCATAGATTCAACTGTGTTTTCAGATGAATATTGCAGTTCTGTTTTTAGCGTGTCGCTCGTGTTCGCATCAAAGCCCCAATTGAGAGTAATTCCCCAAACCTCAGAAGTAGCGCGTAAATTTAAGGGTTTTGGTGGATTACCTTCTTTTCCGTTGAGTTGAGTTTCTTCCGCATTAGCCCACACGCTGGAAATTTCAGACGCATTAATCGCCCGTACGCGAACTTGATAACGGCCTGCATAAATGCCATTAACTTCAAAACCCAGCGTTGATGTACGCGGGGCATTTATCCAGTTACCGTTGTCACGACGCCATTCCGCCTCATACGCAATCGCACTTTCAGCCGCTTCCCAATCAACCCGTAAAGTTGTAAATGCAATGCCTTGGTCTACTTGTGTGTATGAAGAAATACGCACATTTTTAGGCGCTGGCTGTACTTTGGGTGGTATAACGGTAATGGGTCTTTCGTCAATACGTGCCCCTGAATCAATGTGATCATAATTATCAGGATTGTGAATGGCTCCGCTGATAGTATAAGTATTATCTCCGTTATCACTGATATTAATGACACGGTATAACTGGATAGCTAAATCATCAGAATCAACCACCCATACTGCTTCTTTTTGCGGAATTTGTGAATACTCAACCGAAACAGTAACGACTTTTTGATTCACGGCCGTAACGGTTCGCCCTTCTGATCTGCCATCAGGCAAATTAACAATTAAACGGTCTCCAACTTTAATTGACGCTACTCTATCAAGCGTGATTTTACGACCTTCGACCGCTGAAATTCTCCCCCCGATTTGACGCCCAGCAAAATCTGAATCAGCTAAACCAATAATATGACCAGGAGATGGTATCGCACCCTCTAAACCTGTGGCAAAAGTAACTACGCGGTCATTTGAATTAACAAGTAAAACCCATCGACCACGACGATTTGCCTCACTTCTGCGAGTGCAACCAATCGCTGACAGATCTGTTTTACGCACTCCATATCTACGCTGAAGCTTTAAGTCAACAACGGCTTCAATGTCGTCACTGCTATGGTTTTCAGTGTTTGTGAATGAAACTAATGCTTGTGTATAGCGATTCTGGATGCTGCCGCCAGAGTAAGAAGGTTTGCCACCAACAATATTTGCGTTTGTGAATACTCTAAAAACAGGGTCAGGCATGTCAGCTATGACATTAACTTTGTTGTCAGCCCAATATGCCATTCCACGAAAAATAGCAGCAATATCACGAAGTACAGTGTATGCAGCTTCTTGTGATTGAAAATAAACGTCACACAGAAAGCGAGGTTCTTTACCATCGCCACCACGCCCATCAGGAACTAATTCATCACAATATTGTGCAATTTTATACAGATCCCATTTACTAATATTGGGTATCTTGATCCTATCTCCGCAGCCATATCTATTATGGATTGAGGCATCATAATAAATCCATGCTGGATTGTTCGTCGCAGAAAGTTTAAACGTTCCGTCCCACACCCCTGTATATGTGCGAGCAACTGGATCATAATTTGTTGGCACCCTGACCAGTATTCCCCCTCTGGGCCGTACGCTGATTTTAGGGATACGATTATTAAATTGGCGGGCGTTAAAAGTAACAAATAATAGTGCTGTGTTTGGATAGCGTAATTTCGCATCAATAACTTCAGTAATTGCTGCAATTGAAATTTTGTCTGCCATCCTTGCATTATTTTGGTTTTTAGTCAGTCGACGAACGCGAAGTTGCCAACCAGTATTCGCTTTTGGTAAATCAATTCGATGAGAACGTTGATACTCACTAGTTGTTTTGCCATCGAATGCAGATTTGATGATTTCTTTATAGCCTGCGCCGTCTGTCGATAGTTCTATAATGTAATCAATACGATACCCTGTCGTGTCACCGTTATCGTGCTGTTGCAACAATTGAGGAACAGAAAAGCGAACGCGAACTGCCGACAACTGAGTGTTGTTGATGTTTCTTACATACGGTTGATCATCTTTAAGCTCTATCCCCACAGCAATTTCATTATCAACCGAAGGGATGCCCTGAATATATTCTTGGTGTTCAGTGCCTGCACGAAACTCCCACGTCACCCCTTCAAAATTTTTAGAACCATCCGTATTCCCTATTGGCGTGTCATCAAGAAAAATACGTGTATCATCAATTCCACCAGCAATCTCACCTTCAGAGATAGCTAATAGAATTTTTGCGGTTGATTCGGATAGTAGGCTATCTTTTTGCTCAACAGGTGTCCGAGGTTTGGAACTACCCCCTTTAGCGCCTTGAATTCTCATATTTCACCCATAAAAAAAGCGGCTGTTAAGCCGCAATAGAAAAAAGCTGAAGTGATTTATTGCTGATCTTCTGTGTATATCCCTGCTGAGACAATAGCTCCACCGATTTCTCGCCTATCCAATCCATAAAACAATGGAACAGGATTACCTTGAGCTGTCGTGTTCACAGCTCCACCAAAGGCATAGGATGGCTTGTTATCTGAATCTTGCCGCATTGATAGCCCTTTTGGCTGAGGAGATAACATTTGCACCACACCACCAAGAGCCATAGCTGCACCACCAAGAGCTAAAGCCCCTCCCCATGTTCCAGCCGCAGTAAAAGCCACAGATAGACCGCCAGACAAAAATGCCGCAGCCCCGATCATTGCTACTCCGAGAATAGTTTGAAAAAATCCTCCACGCTTGCTACCTTTAATTACTGGAGCTATACGAATTTCTTCACAGGTATCAAGATGCAACTCATCCTCAACAATATTGCGCTTACCTTTGAATACCGCGAATTCAAGCCCTTTGAGGTGTGCATTAGCAAGAAACTGCTCAAAGCCATCATAGAGAACAGACAGAGCCTTAATTGCTTCACGAGGTGAATCTATATCTAATTTGTGTTCACGCCCAAACTTTGCGCCAAGAACACCGTATAAACGTATTGTTTTTATGCTCATACAAATTCTTTCCTCCGAACAATTTTTATCGTCCGATCGCGCCAGTAATCGCTGTAGGGTACTAACCTGCTGAGTTGACCATAAAGATGGTGAAGTAACATGCCATTCATAATCACACCAGCGTGATTAGGAACATCGGCTTGTACTTGCATAATCACCATATCGCCCTCTTTCGGCTCGCCAGTGACGTCAACAAAACCCGCTTTTTCGTAGTTATCCATATACAGATTTTCGCCTTCTTCCCACCATTGCCTATCAACGCTGTAATTATGCAATTCAATACCGTGTTTTTGCCTGTAATAGTCCATAATTAAGGACCAGCAATCTGCATAACCAAGCACAAATGGACGCCCTTCTAACTCACGACAACTTCTTGGCTCTATGATGCGAATATCCCCTTCTGGCCATGATGCGATAACCCACGGTAACCTCGTGGCATCACACTGTAATTTATCAATTTCGCTAGGCTGAGTTGTCACACCATCCCCACAGTGACTATGGACAATCGCAATAGGCTCTCCCCAATCTTCGGCAATTGCATAGTCTTCAGGGGAAAGTTCAAAATGCTCATTGGGATTATCAGAAAGGTTATGGCAGGGGAAATATTTTCTGACTCGACTCTTTTGACAAATCACGCCACATGCTTCTTTCGGGTATTCGGCTTTCACATGCTGAAATATCGCCTCTGTTAATTTCTTGGTGATCATCGTATTAACCCCGCCGCTGGGAACCCACCAAAATCCAAGGGTTCATTCTCACCAAAGCGCTTCTTACAATCACTGACTAAGCCGCCACAATTATCGAGTGACGGATCATCGACAGGCTCACCACGCTCATTGAAATATTTATTCCCTGTATAATTGCACCCTCGACCACTACGATAATCGCCTTTCATACACCAAAAACAGAGGTTGTGTATCTGGCGACCGGGTATCATTATTCCTTGAAGGTCGTATGGACTGGAAAGCTCAAATTCAACAGCTTCTCCAGCGACTTCATTTGTTTTCCGGTCAATGTAATACACTTGAGTAAAGCATTCGTCAGGGTTCGCTGTTGAGTTACCATTAATAAAATTTTTAGCGTCAAGATAGTGTGCAAAGGTTTCGTATATAGTGACTTTTGCTTCTGCCATGTCATCGAATTGCAAGCAAAGAGATGATATCAATCCATCAATATTTGCGACTCTTAATATCGGTCTTGCAGGGCTGCCATCGCTGTTTTTATCCATCCCTTCAATTTCATAAGCCCACGCACCGTACTCATTGCCTTGCCACCAGATAGGCTTAGGTTTGATATCGCCTTCATCAATCTCCTCTGGTGTGTGCGGCAGGTTATATGCGTGAAATCGGAGAATAGGACCGTCAAACTCGCTAGCATCAACTTCAATGAGTTGTATTTTATTGCCCGCCTCAAGCTTTTGGGCGTCAGATGTAATATTCATACGCTAAATGCCTGTTCAAATGTTGCTGTTATAGTGACTGCCAAGCCGCCAATCGGTGTCATGGTGATAGAATCAGCTTTCACTCGATATAACCCTTTTTCGCAAAAAGGTGGCGTCCATATAAATGACTTTGTTGTGTGATGGCGGATAAACTTGAATATGGGCATTACCTCCTCTTTCATTCCTGTGTAAGTGAAAGGCCATGACTGAGATTCTGTGTTGATGCCATCTCCAGCAACTTGTTTATAACCATCGCCAAACGTGACTTCTTTTATTCGGTGAATGAACTCACCCGTTGGCGTTTCTTGCGTTTGCATTCGCCATTTAAATTCTTCAATCATGGTTTGCCTCCTAATATAAAAAACCTCAATTAAGAGGCGTGATTAATGAATATCAGTTATCGAACTGATCTAATGTCAGGATTTTCAATAGATTAATTTGGTTTATGGTTAAAGGTCAGCCCTGTGGATTTTACCGGAGCGATGGCTGATTAACTTCGGTGTGAGGTTTTATGAGTGCAAAAACATTAGATCCATATAAACCAGTCCATGAACAGTTAGATATTGCTGTTCCCAATTTACTAAACAGCAAAGCCGTACTCGATGAAGTGTTGCCTTTTTATGTAGCCTTTGCAGCCAAGACATCGAAAGACCCCGAGCAATTTTATCCAATGATAATTAAATGCCTTGAAGCTGTTTACGGCTCTGATCAATCTAAAAAGGATGCAATAGAAAGAGACATCACCGAATATGCCTATTTTATTGAAGTTAAATCAAAGGAAATCTTTAACAAAATAAAAGATATTAAATAATTATACTGGCACAGCAAATGTTGATATTGCTGTGCTTTTTGATAGCTGCTCTAGGTAACTATGCGCATACTTCTCAGCTCGTTCAAAAAAGTATTTCAATCCTTCTTCTGGGTTAAAATCCTCCGTGTAACTTAAGATTAGATTTGATTTATCATCATTTGATAGAATGTTAGTAATAACTATCTTTGATTCTAATGTACCGACAGCACCAGCAGAGAATTTAAATGTGTTTTTAAATTCCTCAGTAGCTCCCTCTGTAAATCTAAATGATTTGATTGGAAACCCGACTTCAATTTTCATAACTACCTCTCTTAATTGCCTTTGATTGTTCTTGATAAAGCAGATGCAGGATTGCGTAATAGTGTATTAACACCATTCTCTATCATCTGTTGGAATTCGCGTTTTACTGCGCTTGTGTTCATTTGATTTGACTGCGATTGCTGAATTTGCCCGCCATTATCTAGCTTTATATCACCCATATTAATGTTGATGTTGGTTCCACCAGCGCCTTGCATTCCATACATGCGTTGAACCGGTACATTAGCCATAGGATGGTTATTACCAACGTATCCACCCGACGCATAGCCATTTTCAGCACTCTTCATTAATGACATTAACGAGTTGATACCTAAACGACTTGTGGCTTCTTTGGTAAAAACAAACTCCCCCTTATGGACGACGCCAGCAGGTTCATATTTGTCACCTGAACCTGTAAAGCCACCACGTGCGAAGCCCGGCTTAATACCTAAGAAATTACCAAAGCTAGTACCGCCAAAAGCAGCAGTCATCGCCTTTAGTGCTGCCGCTTTTATCAGCATATCGGCGACCATAGTTGCAAATGAACGACCATATTCACCAAAATTAGCCTTTCCGGTCATAACCCATGTTGTCACTGAGTTAGTCATGCCAACAAAGGCATACTGTGATGCTTGAGCGACCCTGCCATAAGTATTCGTCGCATCTTCTTCAAACTCTGCAAATCCTTTTTTTACCCCATCACGCCAGTTAGCCCGAAGATCATCTTCCTCTTGGTAAAACTCCCTCAGTTTGGCTTTCTGCTCAGGTGAGTCCGCCTTTTCTAACGCAATATTACGCTGATACTGCCTGTCTGTGAGTCCGGCACTGCCGCGTAACGCTCGGATCCGGTCTTCAATTTCAGCAACACGCTTAGCCCTTTCCTCTAATAGCTTGTTTTCTCGATTCTGTTTTTCGAGCTCATCGCCTTTAACTGCAAGCGCTCTTTGTCCTGCGAGAATTGACTCACGGCGCATTAGCAATGATTTATCATCGGCAGTTAACTGCCTTTCACCGTTTTTAACTATCCTGTCTAAAACCTCAAATTTAGCCTCAGTAAGCATAAGCTGCTTACGCTCATTACTAATAATGCGATCGCCAGTTTGAGAAAACTCTCTAGCGACTTTAGTTTGAGCTTCCAGTGCTAATAACTGTTTTTGAAGATCTTCATCGTGGCGGGCACCATAATCAGGACGGTATTCCTTACCTTTTGGAACTCGCTTATCCTTGAATTGTTCCTCAATACCCTTTCTTGCGGCATCAATATCACTTTGCTTCCAAAGTGTTGCAACACCTTCCTTGGCTAGTTGTTTATTCTGCTGTATTAATTTATTAAGCTCTCTCTCTACTTTAGCTCGTTTTTCTGCTGGGGTTAATCCGCTCTCGACAAGCCTATTAAAGGTCTCTTGGTTTTTGATAGCTTTTTCTTGTTCCTGAAGAGCCAATCGCTCGCGCTCTTGCTTAAGTCCATCAGCAGCCCATGCCTTATCAATAAGTTCATAGGCTTGTTCTTTGAGTTCAACTTCTCGCTCAGCGTTGGCGAGGCGCCTAGCTTCTTGCTTATTTAAAGGATTATTACCTTTATAATCCTTGGCAAAACCAATATTCTTTGATAATTGCTCATAATCTTTTTTAGCTTGCTGTAATTCAGTAAACGCCGTTTGCCTATCCAATGCCAGTCCGGGATTTCTACCCACACCAAGCATAGCGTCCCAGCCTTTAGTCGCTGCGTTTTCAATCCAATTCCATGCGCGTTCTAAAGTACCAAGGTTATCCACGATAGACATAGAACGTTGATTCATTGCCTCAGCATAGGCTTTGGTTGCTAGTTCAGCGGCTTTTTCTGTTCGTCCTTGCGCTTCTGCTGCTGCAATTTGCTCATACTGCTTAGCCGTTAAAAAATGAAGCGAATTATTTAGCTCGGTAACAGCCTTAACCGGATCATCTTTAAGTCGCTTGAAGTGTTCAATCGTTTTATCAATATCCTGCCCGACTGCTTTTTCCATTTTTGCCGAAATATCAGCAACAATCCCAACCTGATTTCCCGAAAATGCACCTGAACCGACGACTTTTGCTAAAGCATCAGCCATTCGATATTGAGTAATACCGTTACCAGATAGCTGTTTAGCTAATGAGTCAAGCTGTGAAGCGGTTTTTCCTGCATAATTTCCTGTTAGGATGAGCTGTTTGTTATACTCCGTAAACTCTTGAGAACCTTTATAGGCAGCAATAGCTAAAGCGCCTGTCACACCCACCAGCCCGAGCATTGCTATTCTCATTGGTGTAATTAAAGACAAAACCGCTCTGAATGAATTACCAATCCCCCCAAAAGAGTCTTTAATCTGCCCGCCTTGCTGAACCATGACTAACCAAACAGGCATACCCGAAGCTAACGAGGTAACAATATCCGTCATCTGCATGGGCAATTGACGCATTGCATTACGGTACTGCCCTATCGTGATCGCGCCATTGCGATAGGCCTGTTCTTGCTGTTTTAGCTTGGCAATATAGGGCTCGACCTGCTGACCAACACCTAATTGAGCCGCTTTCATTTGCAATAATTCAGATTTTGTCTTCCCTATTGCTTCGGCTTCATTTTTTAACGCCTGAATAAAGTTTTCTTTAGCTTGAGCCTCTCTCGCTTCGGCTGCTGCTGCGGCTTGTTTCTCTCTGGCGAGCTCTCTTGCTGATTGAGCTGCTTGCTTTTGTTCTGCTGCAAGCCTTGCCGTGCGCTCTTCCTGCTTCTTCATTTGAGCAATGATAGGTGCTGCTTCTCTGGCGATCCCCATTTGAGCTGCTTTGTATGCCAGCATTTCTGTTTTTGTTGCGCCATACAAAAACACTTGCTCATGCATTTTGTGTAAAAATGAATCTTTAAGGGTTGAGAGCTCTTTTTCAGCGGCGCTAAGCCCATTTGTGCGATTGGTAATTTCTTCAAGCAAGACTTGATAACGCTCGGTATCAATATTCCCTTTTTGATAAACCTTACTCAGGTTCTCCCTAATTGCAGTTAACTTAGCCGTTGATCCCGTTACTTTTTGAATGCTTTCTATTTGCCGATGGAATGAATCAGCAACCTTGGTGTTTCCAGCTTCAGTTGCTCGAATCGCACTTTTAATTTGAGACTCTAAAGCAATAAAGTTAGAGCCATCAATTTTATAGTCTTCGTAATACTGGTTAACCTTTTTCAGTATGCTTGCAAACTGATTGCTCGCGTCACCTGCTTTTTTAACTGATTGAATTTGTTCTTTTAGGGATAAGGTATTATCCCTAAACTTGGCGTTCATTCTTTCGACAGAAACAACGGTTTCCCGTTGTTTTTCTGTTAACTCAGAAATAGAACGTGCAACCGCCTTGTGTGATGGTTCAGACTGTTTAAATGTACTATTTAATTCATCAACGGATTGATCTGTCCTGCTGGCGGCTTGCTGTAAGTCATTAAGTGCTTTAGATCCTTTTTCAAGTTCGCTAGTGCTGACTTTAAATGAAATACTGGCTATTTCTTGTGTCATAACCTTCCTCGGGTACAAAAAAACCACCCGAAGGTGGTTATGTGTGATTATTGATAGCTATTTTACATCGACCATTTTAGCTTATTGGGTTCATACTTGAATTGCATCATGCCTCTATTGCTCATTGGAATCTCTAAGTAAAAAACTTTTGCACAAGATAATTCTTGAGCGAACTTTGAACCTGTGATTACATCTGCTACTAGCGGATTTTTTTTATCTATTTCAAATAATAACTCTACAATATCACCTTTATCAGCTTTCATAAGCCCAGTGCATATATCACCTGTTTTACAGTCAAACTCTGCACCTTTTATTGTAAAGTTAAAACCATAAGTCTCTTTATCGTCATCACTATATGCCCGTAGCGTCATAATAACACCGTCATTCTCTTTCTCAGGTGCTAAACTTGCAAAATACTGAGTCGTACCACGCATCTCATCAGCTTTTTCTGTGTACTTCCAGTCTGCACTAGCAGCAAACCCAACAGAACAAAGCAGTAAGCCTAATAGTAATTTTCTCATCATCAATACCTTTTAATTATCAATGATTGAATATTAGCAAATAGTTTCAGTAATTGAACGCAAAAGACCTCAATCAAGAGGCGTAATGTGCGATCTGGATTGCAAGCCAAAGGACGGGCTAGATTTCCACTGTAGCGGGAGTGCAAATTGAAGCAAACAAAAACCTGCCTTGGCGTAGCATTTGAAATATTCAAATAGGATTATTTATTCTTACAGTTTGTTAAAACCTGACCACTCCCATCAGGGAGACGAAAAGAAAGTATGCCTAACCTTTTCATATAACCAATATGAACATCATCTTTATCATAGAGCAGCTCATCACCCTCTTTACCTTTTTTTTCTTCAAGCCTTGGGGTCACGTAATCTCCAAAATTCATTCCCTTTACTGTAACCACTCTATTATCAATAATAATGACGGTTTCTGACAAATTGCCAGGGAATTCATATTCACTACCCGTCAGCTCCGCGCCACGGTTTATATCCTGATCTATAATGCAAACATATTCTCCATCATACTTCGGGTCTTTTTTGCCACAACCAACCAGCAATATAACCGCAGCAAATATAATTGATAATCTTTTCATCCCATTACCTTTATTTATGGTCTATTTAAGCAATGGTATATGAGGATGGGTGTAATTCCTAGCAAACAAAAAACCTGCCGAAACAGGTTGGCCCCCTCTCTTTCATAAGGCTACTTAGTTAATTCCATCCAAAAACTAGCGAAGCTTCGACACTCTTTAGACAATGAGCCGCTTTCTTCCTCTTCTGAGCATTTTGCAAGCATAGCGCCATCTAAAACCAATACTGACTGCATTAATTGATTTAGCTCATCCTCACACTCATCTGGCTCTGAGCTTTTTTCACATATTGCATCCCTTCTATCTAGATAATCAGTGTATCTATCTGAAGAAGCAAAAGTAAACGAACTAACCAGAATCAGTGTTATTGATATAATTCCCTTTTTCATACATCACCATATTTAAGTTAAGTGCGTGAATATTAGGATAGTTGCAGAGTTCAGGCAATAAAAAACCCACCGGAGTGGGTTAATCTAATTTGAATATAGAGCAATATTCAATGCCTATTCGCTCTTTACAGAGTTGCCTTGAATCAAAATCTCTTGACCAATTACACAACCAACTGTCCAATTCATCAAGCGAATATTCTTTGGTTGCTAATCCGCGAGCCATTTCTACCACTTCATCCTCTGGAGCCGTTAGCTCATAACCATTAAGCAATAAAAAAACGTACCCTGCCATCATTGCTGTTCGTTTGTTAGCATTGGCAAAAGGATGGTTTTGTATCAGACTTTCAATTAATACTGCGGTAAGAACAAACATGTCATCTGTCTGCTCGTAATACTTCACTTGGCTTGGTCTTGACTGGGATGAACTCAGGTTATTGAAATTCAATACTTCGATAGGCTCATTGGGAGTTTGCAACTCTATCAATATTCTATTGATGTTTATTAGATCATCAGTAGATAGATAGTTAATTCCTTCAACAAACTCCCCTGTGATATTTATCACTCACTATACCTTAGCTAATTTTTCCATGGCTTTTTCATAGCGAGTGAAACCAAAGTCAAAAGCATTCTTGACTTGATTATCATGATTTCCTTGCTCGCTCATGGCAGCTCTTGGTGCTGCAATCTTACTTTTGTCACGAGCAGGTATATTTAAGCGATTAGGCTTTTGCAGTGCGTGACCCATATTAACCTCGCTATAAACCAATGAGTTATAAATTACATCTAGGTATACGATCCGTATTACCTGTGGTTATAATGTAGGTTAAGCTACGTCAAGTCAACAGTTTTGCTTATATTATCGTGCGCATTGATACTAGGGCATTGCTGCCCTACTTCTTATGCATCAATTCTAAAGCTTTTGACTCCATCAGTTGAATGTCTTTAATTACGGTTGCCAGATCACAAATACCATAAGCACTGGCCAGCATGGGGATAGCGGTATAATCAATCCCTGTAGGGCCATCCATACTAACCCGCCATTGTGTTGATAGCGCTTGGAATAAAGTGACTGAAGCTTCAATATCTGGGGTAACCTCAACATCATTATCATCAAGATCCCCCAGCAAATCTAACTCAACGGCAGATAAGGGCTTACTGTATAGCACCTGAGCAACCGCTAGGAGTTTTTTTCACGAATACCCAGCAGTGCTTGTCGATAGGAAGTAAAAATTTCGAAAGCTGCCCCCGGATAGTTATCAAAAAACTCAGTGATATTATCATTGTTAAATTCATGCTCTTTAAAGCCCCATCCTTTGGCAATTTTCAACAAGAAACCTGCATCCGTTAAATTTTCAGCTTTTCCCATCTCATCTAACTCACTCATTTTTTTATGGTGAAATATGAAAGGTAGCTCACCTTGCTTGCCATCTGGTAGAGTAATTTTCACTGTATGCTCAAAGGTGGGGTTTGGGTTATACGTTAGCTTAGCCATTGTTTGCCTTTTCATTAATGGTCATGGTTGATTGCGTCGTGACACCATCGGCCGTCGCGGTAATGATGACTGTACCGACTGCCTTTAATGTGACTTTACCTAATGTGTTTACTGTCGCTTTTGCGGTATCAGAGCTACTCCAAGTGACATTTGGATTAGATGCGTTAGCGGGTGTTAGGGTGATATTTAATTGAACAGTATCACCCACAACACCTGTTGCCGTAGGCTTATCTATTGTTAGCCCTGATACCGGTATTACTTTGCGTGAGCATAAACAGATTGTTTCGAACGCAAAGAAAAGCGCACTGTCGTCGTTTCAATTTCATTCACCGCTGTGTCGGGTATTTCTTTATACGAGGTGGCTGCTAAATAGTAACGATCTTGTTCCGCACGTTTGTTATAAAAACGTACCGCTACCAGCTCTTTGCTCTCGTCATAACCAAGTAACAGTTTATGATGCTTAGCATCGGCGTTATAGGCCAGTGTGTAAGTAATGATGTACGGATTCTTAAAGGTATCAAGACTGATAGCTTGTTCATCCTCAAGAAATTGGATGCTGGTGGACTGCTGATCGCCCCCTTCAATGCCGACCGTGGTCACACGTTTGATTTGTGTCCAGCCCGTCACCTTTTTAATCGTACCGGTGGCTTCTTCTGCTGGGTATTTAGCCTTGTCAGAACTGTCAAAGCCTTCAATCGTGATGTTGCTTGCTGAAACGGTTTTAACTCGCTTAGGACCATTCAAAGCCGACCAACTGTCACTGATAATGACAATATCACCCGCTTTAATGTCACCCGCACTGGCAACCGTCAATACGGTTTCAGTTGCGTTAGTTGCTGCCGTAATTTCAGCGGGCTCACCGTATCCACTGGAAACAGAAATGATAGAGCCATTAGGAATGCTGTATTCCGCCATGATTAACCTCTTTATTTATATATAAAAAAACCGTCGTTAAGACGATCGATTATCGAACTGAATCACATCGATAAGATGTGCGTATAGGGATAGTGTAGTGAGCATCACCCGCGAGCGGCGGAAATTGACTGGGTTCACTGTTGAGATACAGTGTATCCGTCAGTGTGAGCCCGTTTTCAAGCTGGGTTTTGATGTTGTCCGCAATCAAGCTTAATTGCACGTCGCCGATCCCCACCTTACCCACAAGATTAATTTGAATAACGCCCTTTAAAATTGGCATATCCAGTGCTAATCCCATATTCTCTGTTGAGGTCGGCATAATATGCATTTGCAGATAGGGGGCATTAATATCATCAAAGGCCATATTGGGCCATGCTACCTTTAACCCCTCTCGCTTCGCTATTTGCGCCACCAGCGCACGTATTGACTGATTAATTTCGGATTGTGTCACGATTTCACCTCAGCAATAGATTCCCTTACAAATTGACTGACATTCTCCGCCGTGATCCCCACCATGCCATTCGGGGCTTGCTTTGAATGCCCCATTTCTAACGGATAGGCATAAGGTACGTTATTGGTAAAGTAGATAGCGTTCATCCCAACCTTAAAATGCTCAAGCACGTAATTCCCCATGGAAACAGTCATTCTGCCTGATTTATCAATACGGCCTGTTTCGCCATCGGCAGGTGAATTGAATGTGACTTGCCAGTTCCCGCGAAAACGCCCACCGGTATAACCGGGAGGGGCTTTAATATCCATGGAGTCATTGACCCGTACACGCTTTTTTAACTGGCGTTTCTTTGGGGTGAGATTATGAGGATCCTTTCTCAGTTCTTCATTGTGCTCAAACACAGCACGGTTGTAGTCAACCGCAACTTGATTCACTTCCCACAATTCAGGGTTACCCACTGGCGACATTTGAACCAACTGAGCCAATATTTTAAACCCCGTTTTTTTGACCACCGCTTCCATATCTGCGTGAGCGTTATCAACAAACAAGTTAATTGACCGCATAAACGATTGTGACATGTCACGCCCTCAATTGAGATTGATAGCAAATAACAAGGTCAGCAGGCTTAATCGGGTTTGGCTCTTGAACACGTAACCACACCCCATCAATCAATACTTGATCCCCTTTTTGGATCGTGGTTTCAGGTGAGAAGACCATTTTAATATCTGTCGACAAGATGAGCGTTCCGTCAATGTCACTGGGTTTATATTGCACCTTAACCCCTGTGGCGAAAAACTCGGTTTCAGGATCATGATGCTCTTTACCTGTGTCATCATCCACCCAATGTTTACCATCCCGTTTAACTGGGTATGAAGCACCGTATTTCTTAAGCATTCGCAATGCTGTGTGGTAACCACGCTGATAGATATTCATGGCTACCTCATGGCAAACGTATTAATGGCAAAACCCTCAGAAATATCTATCAAACCCGATAACAAGCCTTTCAACCAAGCGAAATTCGGTGCGCCGGTATTAGTGCCTTCCGCGTATTTCAAATCAATTGCGCCCTCAATGCGTTCAGCAATGATTTCACCCCCTAAAGTGGGTTGTAGGTCGTTCTCTTGAGATTCAATGGCTAAGCGGCATTGGGCTTGAATAACTTGCTGAGGAATGCGCTCACTTGAAATCATAACACCATCGCGAATCAACCCCGTACGCGGGAAAGATAACGGCTGATCAACCTCAGTTCGCTGACCTAACCACTTTTGGGATTCAAGGTAATCCATGGCCACAATTAACAATGACGGTAATTCAGTATCATTAGGCAGCGTTAACTGCCTTGCTGAAGCATAGGCTTTTAAGTCCTCAATACTCGCATAGCTGTTAAAGGTGGGTGAGGTTTTGTCTGGATCAATCATAAGCCCCTCAAAATAAGAAAGGGGCAAAGAGCCCCTTAGATCTTGGATTATTCACCACTTTCTGGCGGTTTAGCTGTAAAAGTGATTTCATCCGTTGATTGAATTAACCCATCAACGGTGGCTGTCACAACATATTGCCCCGCAGTATCCGCAGTCAATTTCACGGTAGCACCACCTGCTTTACCCGTCTTAGAGGATGCCACACTTAAGTTTCCACCTGTGGTAGACCACTCTACTGCCGCCCCCTCAACGGGAGAACCACCTTGGGTATAATTGAGTGATACCGTGACCGCATCTGTACTGTCAGCGATAGCGGACGTTTTATCCGCTGACAGGGTTACTTTCCCGCTTCAGCGGTCAGCTTAATCATTACACCAGCGGTCATCTTGTCACTCTTAAAGTGTTTCTTCCAGTTGCCCTCGGTGCCAAGCTTAGTTAAGTCAGGGTTCTTGCCTTTCGCTTCATCCCAGCTATAACCCAATACACCCACGTTAACCACACCTTCGCCACGATAGCCAATTTCCAAGTTCTCTTTGTCATTGATATCGAAAGAGCGGAAAGTTGGCTCTTGTGACTCAGTGATAGTGACGGCGCCCGGAACTAGACCAAAGATAGCATCAACTGGCGCTGTATCTGTTACCAGTACCGGCTTACCTAACGTACCCGGCTGACCGCCATAGATAACTACGCCAGCTTCTTCATACACTTTGTTATCAATGGCCTGATCAACAATGTCGAAGTAGGTTGTGGAGTGCATAACAAACAGATTTACACGGTTAAATTTATCGCCGTATTTGCGTAAGCCCTTGGTGAGTGTTTTCTTGCCATCAGTCGCAATGTCAGCAGTAACAACCATTTCTTTGTTATTACCAATTGCAGCACCTAAAGCTGCTAAGGAGTATTTAATGTAACCCTCTAGCGAAGCATCTGCTGCATCCGTCCCCACAAGTTCAGAGAACTCAGATACATCACGACCTCGGCGTTTAAATGCCTCCTCAGTTGTTGCGTATGGACCGTATTTCCACGGTGCTTTTACATCAACTGATTCACCAGCTCCGATTTTTTTGCTTTCAACCGTGTCAGTTGAGTCAACATCACGGTGTTCAATAGAACCGCCAATTTGGTAGAAAGCACGTTTACGGAAGTCACCTTCAATAAACAGATTATCTAGCACGATAGCACCATTTGATGCCTGATTAAAGACGGCTAAATTATCTTGGCGACGCTCTAAGAACGCCGTTTGTGCCAAATCGTTATAAATTACTAAATCGCTATTAGTTGTCGTAGCCATTACTTATATTTCCTTACTCTTTTGGAAGTTTTAAATATGCGTCACGCCCGTATCGGCGAATATAATCAGCCTTGTCACTTGCGGACATTTGAGAACGTTTAAGATGTGCACCACCTTGTTTGTGTTTCCCTGCATCTGTACCTGATGGTGCGGGAAATAAGTGGGGAGCGTTTTCTTTAAGGGACTCAACCCATTCAATAGGGGATAGTGGTGTACGACCATCTTTGCCCATGATTGGATTCCCATCTTCATCAACGGCTACGGCCTGACCTTCATCGTTGATCTGAAAAATGCCTTTGGCACGTAAAATTAAGTCTTCTTGGGCGCTCGTTAATGCCCCCACTTTCCCTGCCGCAGAACGAATTTCATCGCCCAGCACACGTGCGCGGAATTTATTTGCAAAGGCTTCCGCTTTTTCCACGCGGGCATTAGCCTCTTTTAATTGCTTATCAACATCACCCCGCATACGCTCGGTACGCTTATTAATGACTTCATCAATCTTGCCATCGGCAATGAGTTTGGCTTCTTCGTCATTTTCAAAGCGTTTAAGCATCCCTTTCACTGTGTCAGGATCAATACCGTCAAAGCGCTTTAGGTTATCGCCCTGCTCTTTGATTTTGCCAAGTAACTCGGTGTTCTTGGCTTTTAGTCCAGACACTTGCTGAGAAACTTGCTGGTCGATAATAGATTGTATTTCAGGTGTGATATCTGGTGCGCCACCAGCACCGCCCCCTTTATCCTCTCCACCCGCCTGTGAGTAGTATTTGCGTTCGATATTCATAAATAACATGTGATTCCCCTTGGGATTGAATGCGCCTAGCGCGTTGTAATAACTCAGCCCTAAGCTGAATTTAGGTATTAAAAAAGGCCACCTAAGTGACCTTTTGTTTTTATGCTACGCAGTTTTAAATCAGCTTGAGTAAAACAACGGGATCCACCGCCATTTCATTGCCTAGCAACTTTGGTTGATGGATATCAATACCACTAAATTGAAGACCTGTTGATTTATACAGTTCTCTTAATTCCCTACCTATTGCCTCACTTATTCGCCTTTCAGCTTCCATTTTCAGTGCTTTTGCATTAGTCATAACCCGCCTCTTTAAATGCGCGTTCATCCAGCTCCTTTAATTCGGATAACAGAATAAATTCGCCTTTATCGGTATAAAACTCAGAAGGGGCCATGCCACCCTCTTTCATTAACCTAAACCGTACTTCACCAAATACTTGTCGCTGTCGCCATTCGGGCTGCCTTTGGATCCACTCTAAATACGTCGTTTTAGCGGGAACTTGCCCATCCATTGACGCACGTGTCCCTTCATCCATTTCATCCGCATCAATGCCTAAATCACGCCACGATTTAAGAATGAGTGTTTCGGTTGAGCGGCATCCCCAATGGATTTTGCCGGGGCCGCGTTTATAGGGCACTTTATGCCCTATTGGGTGACCGTTTAAGGTGTATTTCAGCCTGTCACGCACAATGCAATCATGAGAGGTCTTGTTATCCAGCGTCGAAAGCCACTGCTTGCAATCAATAATGTCTTTATTGGCATCCACCAAGTGCTCTCGTGCGGTGGCTTGCACATGATTGATCGCCGTTTTGGCTAACGTGGTAGCATTCGCACGGCTCATCTGTAATGCGCCATCGTTATAGCCTTGCTTGACATGCCCTCGAATTTTCCGCCCAATTTGAACAGCGCTATCCCCATTGAGATAACCATTACGCACGGTATTGCTGATACGGGTCATACGGTCTTTTTCTAACCCTGATGCCCACTCAGACAATAACTTGCCTTGGAAAGGTCGAGACATCGCTGAAGCGTATAACACCTCCTCGCTGATCCCCATGAAGGGGTAATGGCGCAATACGGCATCTGGCAACAGCGCATTAAACAAGGAAGGATAAAAACTGACTTCATGAAAAGCATACGCCTTCATTTCATCCGACAAGAACGCAAACGCACGATCTACCGCTTGCCGATTGATTCGTTCGACGCTGGACAGTAATGATTCTAATCGCCTAACCGTAAAGCTATTAATATCAATATCTGCATCATCCAGTGCGGTAATTAATGTGGCCGTGAGCTCGGCGTCAAAATCATTCAATACCGTGACCATGCGTTTAGCGACGCTGGTGGAATAGCGACCAGAAAAGAGCGAGTGCGCAATCAACTCATCCATTAACTGCATATTCACCGATTTCACATTTCACCTACCATTGTGGGCTGCTGGCTATTCAGTTCATCCACTACCACCTCAACATCATCAGCAGGGTCGATAACATCGTATTTTTGCAAACTACGAACTAAATCATACTTGCGTATTGCGCTGGATTGCCATGCCGATACTATTTCGCGGATCATCGCACTATCTGCAATGTGATTAACGAGGTCTTTGTTAATTTCAAATGAAATATCCGTCGTATCAAGTCCTAAATATTCGGCGCACCACGTTAAGGCTTTACTCAGTGCTTCAGACACGTTTGAGCAGCAGATACTGAGAATGGAGGTTTGGGCATTCTGTTCACCGACAGACTGAATAACCGTTTTGACCTTACTATCCGCAGAAACCAATTGAGCACCCAACGCAACCATGTAATCACGCTTACTGTCCATCGCCTCTTTGGCTAGTATATTGGGTTGTGCCTGTATATAACCACAGGTACTGTTTTTAGGTAGCAAAAAAGGTGAGCGGGAGCCCACCAGCATGCCGTTCTTTTCCAAATAATCACGCCACTCTACATCTAGCCCTGCAATATAGGGTTGAACTTGACCGCAGAAGAAAACAGAGTCCTCATAATCTGCCGAGTTTCGATAGTGGCCTAGGTTAATCTTCGCAAGCCCCAGTAATGGCGCTTCATCTATCGTGTGATCATTATTCTGAGCACCAATAAACGTAAACGGGATTTCATCCCATGCGCCATTGCCTGCACGCTCAGGCATATACTCAGAATCGATTTGAAATACGCTTTGCCCTGCTGCCTTGCGATAAACACGGCAAATGAAATGACCGTCTTCCATGGCCAATACGCGGTATTGAACCGCATCCTTAAAACCAAATCCATCCTCTTCTTCAACAGTTTCACGCAATACCACCAGCGTTAACATTGTTCGACCATTAATCCGCGCTGTACGCCAATTAATGATATCTTCAGCTTGGTATTGGAAAATGTACGGCAATTTAGAATCGCTGTTGTAATCCACATACAGGCCGTGACGCCCCACTTCCAACACCGATTCAAGTGAGGATTGAGCCAGTTGATAAATGCTTGAGCCCGCGCCATCTGCATCGTCTTTTAAGCAAGCGAGCTTGTCGGTGACTGCAACGAGCGGATCCTTTTTAAACGCCATCCCTATCATACCGTTACGGGTGTTACCTGTTATTGGGTAAAACACCGCGCGGTCTTGATAGTCCTTATTGCGTTTCTTTTTGCGAGCATCATCTTGTTCAATAAGCTCAGGCAAATAGGTGTTTATATCCTCACCACCTCGACACACATCACGGACTAGCTTCCATTGAGGTGCCGCTGCTTTGTATTCAGGGCGAGTAAAATCAACAGTGTTTATACTCATCAGAAAGTGGTTCCTAAATTAATACCAAAGGCTGGTCGAACTGGCTTATGAAGAACGCGATAACGTGTACTATCCCAATCATGATCTTCTTGCTCGGTATCCACATCATCAGGGTTTTTGCTATCTCGAACTAAAACAGGCACACGACTGATCCAGCCTCGACAATAATCAAACACATAAAAAGCGGGCTTTTCCGGCATACCCGTTTCTGTTTTTTTACCTTCAATCACCGCCTCAAGCATGTCGGCAAAAAGTGATGCTCCATTGATACGGGAGCCGGGGTTTTTATTCGCTTTCATCCATTCGACACCTTGAGCTTCCATTTTCTGTGCAATGGAGTCCTCATCATCATTTGGTGTGTAAATCGAATTATCTGCAGGGCCTTTAATCACCTTTTTACAGATATTGGGCATGATGTTCATTTGCCCCTGAGTTAGGCCATCTTTGACTATTTCTTGCGGAATAGCAGAGTCCAGCCCTGCCAAGCGCTGATCAATCCACTTAATACCTTTAGCCACGTTGGTGGATGACATGTTCAGACCTTTGTTAAGCTCATCAGGGGGACAACCGTACCATTCACCGATTAAGATTAAAGATCCGGCTGGTGGACAAAATTTACGTCCATCCGATAATGTCGCCTCTGAACCATCCGATTGTGCCCACCACAAATTGGAAAACGGTTTCGACTCTCCCCAGTCATGGGAACGATCAACAATCCAGCCGTCAGGTATTCGAAACGGCTTAATCACATGGTGTGTCGCATTCCAAAGATGGTCAAACCGTCCGCCACTCGTCACATCCCAAGAGCCTTCCACCCACGCCTTTTTACGGTTTGGATCTTTAATGCTCATGAGTGTCGCGATGTATTGAGGGTCTAAGTACGGATTTTCTTTAAATGAACCATGGATAGCGACGCGAGTTAATGTGATTTCTTCTTCACGCTCAGTTTGTGGGTTAAACACTTTTTGTGTTTCCCGAATAACGGTTCCTCGTGGCTTTGGTTCGATAAAGCGCTTTTTCACCCACGTATGACCAATACCAAACGGGTTTGTAGTACTAAATGTTTCTAAGGGGATCGGCTTTAACAGCAAGCCGTTCTCAAGCGGATAATCTTCAGGCCTAAATGATGAACGGCGACAAGAAAACATTGCCTCATAAAAATCGGCTGATTTTTGTTTGGTTAATTCGTTAAAGCCAATAAAGGGGAACTCTTGCCCATGGTAATCCCAATAATCATCCGCTTCTTTACCAAAACGAAATAGCAACTCTTCACCAGTTGGCCATACCCAACGTAATTCCGAGGCTGATGCTAAAAAGCGAGCGCCGTCTTTAAACAGTCGATACATACGTTTTGATTGCGTGATGATGTCACCAAGGTTTTTGTATTCCGTATCGAATATAACACCGCGCCAAAATGAGCCATAACCCACGCCAACGTTGCGCCTAAAACGTGCAAGTTGTGCCGCTGTCTTGCCGGGGCCTCGCGTACCTTCATACAGTATTTCATTACAGGGGCAACTCAGGGATAACGATTGAGAGCCGGGCAAAGGTTTCCAGACTACATTGTATTTCATCCACCGAGTACCTCGCCTTGTTGCTGCTGTGCTGCTTTCTCCCAGTTATCTACATTGTCACAAGATGAAACCAGCATGATGTTGTGATTGAGTTCCGTTTTCTGCTCTACCTTGTGCCTATTGGTATAAACATCCCCGCACTCTTTTGCAGCTTGCTCCGCTAATTGAGCCGTTAATGCAAAATTACGCATCCCTTCAGCTTTAGAGGCCATTCGGTCTAGCATCCTTAAACGATAAGCTTTATTGGCAATAGGAATGTCAGATATTTCATTCTGAAACCGTTCACGCGTTTCATTAAATAAATCAACCCAGCGCTGTGCTAATTTTCGTCCACTTGATTTAGTCGGGTCATGAGACTCCACTTGCTGGCGGCTAACTTTTAACCCAAATTCATTTTTGACGGACTCCACCACCTGAGAGGGGGAATCATAGCAAGCAAGGGATTGAATAATATAAATTTTAACCTCTGATTTTAATGCTGCCATAATCAATACCTGTCAAAACTAGTCAAAAATTTATGCCAGTTTCATTAAACAGGTTCCGCATGCTCTGGATATATTCAACCTTGCCACCTCCGGCTTTTCGCTTGCGGCATCAATGATTGCTTGAACCTCTTCACTAGCGCCATATCGACGAACAACGCCGACAAACTCTTCTACGTCATGCCCTCTTAATTTCAATTTAGGCATTCCTTCTTGCGTAAACTTAGGTGCACCGAATTCATCAATATCTTGTGCAATGTGGTAAAGCTCATGCTCAATCAATGCACAAAACTCGGCATCCGAACATTGAGCGCAGTAATCAGCAGCTAATGTGATAACAAACTTAGGTATGCGATCAAACCATTCATACATTTGTTGTTCCATTCTGGCTTTCTGCCAGCCACCAGCACGCATCATGACTTCTTCACATTGACCTAACACATACCGACCTTTCTTGCTAAATGAGTTTGAGGCCCACATAAAACAAATATCCGCATCAATTAAATGCGTATGATCAGGGTTATGAATATCGCCGTTATCATCGAGTAAATGTTGCTGTACCCATGCATTAATTTCAGGGGCGGGCATTATTTTTATGTACGGAGAAAGATCTTCGAGAAATTCATGTGGTGGATATGGCCTAGCTAATATTTCGTTATTCATAGCATGCGAGACAAAGTACCACCGCGACAAAGATCCTCTGCAATCATCCGCTTGATGGTTTCCGCTAGCGATTTCTCTTGCTGCTCCATAGTTTGCTTTAAGCTGATGATAGACATGTTATTGATGCTTTCTTTACATCGCGCATCTTCAAGCTGCTTATTTAGCTGGGTAATTTGACGCTGTAGACCAGACAGGTGCTGCGCTGTTGATTGCTCGCTTGCGACTAATGTATGCTGGAAACCTATCAATTGAGATTGCATCTCATCAAGGCCTACCTCGACATACTGCTTGTGCTTTTTAAGTTCTTCACGACTAACGGGTGGATTTATATCAATAACCTTATCCAGCGCAGCGATAACTGCTTTGTTGCCACTGTTATGAAGGGTTTCGCTTATTCTATCTAGTATTCCAGTGGCACCGGTTTCTTTTATCTCGCGATCTGTATCATCGAGCTTAGCCACCGAAGATAACTGTTCACGGTCATAATTAACACCGGTGGTCACCTTAAGCAGCGTTTGCTCTGCCCCCTCTATTGCGCCTTTTTCCGCTGCTTGTCGCAGTGCATCATCTATTGCAGGGCCTTGTACTTTTGCGCTTGTGATTGTTCCGCTTGTAACTAACGTTTCATTAATAAACACTTGACCGCTTACAATAAAGAACTTATCAGCACTAAAGCCAACACTTGCTGGCTGCTTCAATCCTACACTAACCATCAACTCTTTAATGCGTTTTAGCTGTTCTTCCAGCTTATCTAAGTCTGTGCTATCGACTGATATCTTTATAGATAGGGTGGCTATTTCTTTTTTATCTGACATGACTGTCTCCATAAATGAAAAAGCCACCAGCGGTTAACTGATGGCTATTTGGAATATTATTCTAACTGTTTTCGAGGTTAGTTATTAAAACCCCGTAAATTTTGAGACTTGAAACTATTCGCTCAATATAAAACTCTATCAATGCTACTCAATGAATAGCATTTGTAGAATTAAATAAAATTAATACCGTTCTGCTGTCTCTGGTGATAGTTCATCTTCTTTGAATAACAAATCAAATTTGTATACTCTTTTCCGTATTTAGTTACAACCTATCAATTGATTAATAATTCTTTATAAAATATTATTCGCTAACTCCAAGTGAAAGTGACTCTTCCTTGAAGGATTCATTTAATTACAAGAACAGTTATAAGCTCATCATTGCCTTAGTAGCCCTCGCAATTAAGGCAATTTTTTTGTCCTATCATAATCAATTAATTCCACGCCTAATCCTTCCACGTAATTGCCTTCACTGCCCACATTTGAGCATCCATAATGCGACGCATGGCTTCATCGACTGTTGATAATGATGATGGATTAAAGCTAATGCCAACCAGTTTTTGTCCTAATGATTTGTTCATTCTTGTTACTCCGCTCTAATGTAATGTTGAATTATTTCTAGCCGCCTCAATCTCTCGAATAGCTTTTTTATCTAAATTGCATTGCTCGATCACCGTTAGCAGTGACTCATTCAGCAATAACGAATCACCCCAAGTGAATTTTTGAGGGATATATTCAGGTAAACAATCATTGAGTAAGTGGGCTGGAATAGGTACTGATGGCGTTTGAACGTATTCTTTCTGTGTGTTTGTGCAACTCGATAGTAGCATCACGAGGAGCATTAAGGGGAGCGCACCCATTATCCACAAGAACAGTTTTGATAATGGTTTTAACTTGCTCAGAAGCCACGGTTGCCCTATCCCGTTCTTTGATATTATTTCGTGAGATTTCATTAAACGTTACCGAGAGCTCTAAAACAGTGGACAATATGAATTGATTGGCGGCAAGCTCATTTGATTTTTTATCAAACTTATCACTCAATTTGTCGTAATCATTCACAACCCAAATAAGCCAAAATAGCAAAATGGCACAAGCGGCCATTAATGCTTTGGTTAACATGTTCATGGGTATGACTTGCGTGAAAGCTGGAAGTGAGGGCCATCTTTAAAACTTGTCCAGTTACCGCCCCATTCAACATCAACTCCTAGCTCCTTTGCCGCTTGAAGCATTGCATCAGCAACTAATTTAAACTTAGACCAATCATTCCAAGGTATTTCGCGACCAACTAACGGAGCGCAATCTACAGCATGTCCAGTTAAGTGCCGGCTATTCATGGTCTGACTAGCTCCATTTTTTACCAATTGGCGTTGTCGAGCTTCAGTTCGCTTGCCTTCGATGACCATAAAATCAATATCGGTTAACTCAAGTGCTCGACGTATCACTTTCACTAAATCAGGATGAACGCCGCGCAAGTTCTCTTCACTACGTTTGCTAAAATTAAATTTACTCATTACTTCACCTTTAAGGACGAAAAAGGCCGCTTAATAAGCAGCCAGAGTGATTTAAGCTTTTCGAAGAAATGACGGATAACAACAACTGACATGATGTTTCCACCCGCCGAGAAGATCACCAGAAACATAACCCCGTTAAATAAAACATCCGATGGGGCTGATACTCGGTCACCGACGGTTGTTTCATAAACTTTGTAGATCCAGCAAATAAATAACGCTGTGCCCACAATAGAATCACGAAACTTTTTATAGCGACAAAGAAACACAGTGACTGCTGAGCCTGTCATAAACAGTATGTCAGTAGCACCGAGTGGATTCTGTTTACACCAGCTAATGATGTCATTACCAAATAAGAGAAGGTTTTCCATTAGGATCCTCCTTTATTACGCCAGTCTTTTATCGCTTGAGTGATGGTGCTGAAGTTCTTATCTACCGATGTCATGATCCGGCTAAATAGCTTTCTCAAATTATCCTTGTTTGCCATTAAGACGAGAACGGGGATCAGTAATGCTGAAATAGCAATCGCCGTTATCTTAGGGCTAATATCCCAATTCCATATCTGTGCAATAACATCTGAAGCTTCTTTAGCGATTAATATCCCTGCACCAAGTGCAAGAATGAAATGTAAGATTTTTCGCCGGTTATTGTCTTTTGATGCAATAACGGAAGCTGAGGCACCAATAATCGCCCCAAGAACTACACCATAGTCGGCACCCACAAGGAGACCGCCCATAGCGCCACCGCCAGCAGCACCGAGGGTGATACCTAATGATGTGCTCATTTGTGTTTCTCTTAGTTAATAGAAAGCCACCAGCAATAGTAGCTAGAACTGAATAAGTGACGGGCGCAACTCCGCCTTATGCGCAACTATCGATTTCTCTGCATGAGGTTTTCGATAAGTTAATGAAATACAGCTCGCCAATAGGCTTTGTATTTTGAGCGGGTTAAAAAGTAATGAAATGACCAGGCTAAATTTAACTGTTCTTTAGTCTTACCAGACAATTTAATACATAGATTAATAAATATATTTTTCATATTATCTCCAATAAAAAAGGCCACCTAAGTGACCTTGTCATTTATCGAGATGCCTTAATATAAATCCCCGATAAACTTTGCTTCAACTTCAATCATAGTTTCTGGCATCCCCTGAACGCCACCTCTCAGTATGTAGCCAGTAGGAGTGGTTAATGTAAATAAGCCAAGGGTAAAATTGCCAATATCACCAAATACAGAGGTTACTGACTTGTCATGTTGCTCTAATTGCAAAATAACATCATTTGCTAATACTCGACCTTTGTATGAATACACAAAATCGCCGCCATTAACTTCATGATTTCGAACGACTACCGTTCCATTCCCAAAATCTTGCATGTTACTTCGAAAAGTAACGTAGTAAATCCCATCTTTCATATATACCTCATGCAGTAATTTTAAGCTGAATATCAGCCATGTAAATTTACTGCAAATAAGTAAGTTAGGCTAATATATTGAGGCTATCTGGCTTACTTATCTAACATTTCATTGGTAATACTTGAACTTTTATTATCATATGAAATGATATCTCTTTATTCTAAAGTAGGATTAGAAATGGAATTGTTTAAATACTGCGATAAAAAATACAATGTAATGTCAGGCTCAACGTTGCGTCTCGGAGCTCTTCACCATTTTAGAAAAATTGAAAATGATTCACTGCGAGATGAAAAAGAAGGCACTTTCACCATTCAAATTGATTTTTCTGATGGGATAATCCTTCCAACAAAAATTGCAAACTTATTTTTCCAGTCGATGATTGGATTTGGGGATACTTCAGAACCGATACCTCGCTTCAACGGATCATTTTCCATGCATATTGATAAGGTTGAAATCGATCATGTGATGGCTCACGAAGTTAAATTTAAATCAGCAAAAGTAACTATAGAGCGTTCTGGGCTTGATAGTTATATCTTTTGTTGTTCAATGAACCCAGTGAAACCGCAATCTTTTAGTGGCTATAATGACCACTGGAAAATATCAAATGATAAGATTGAACAATTCGGTATTAAAACGGCCCAATTAATGCTTGAGCAGTTAAAATTAGCTGATTTTAACTTCTTTCCCGCTAGGAATGGATCACTGTCTGAATTCGGTTTTTCAGTTAACCTCGAACATCGACCAATAAAATACATCGACCGAGTGCTACATATAACCCAAAACAACCTTCCATCATATGAGGAGTTTATTGATTTAATAGCAAATATGGACTTTTATAAACCATCAAAATTCAAAGATGAAATGGAATATAGATATAAATTCATCATTCATGATAATGGACGAATCTATCTTCCCCAAAAAGACTTTATTAACTTGAATACAAATGAGTTTTATTTATCAAATATTGCACCATAGCTAATTACTCACAGTAGCTAGAAGAAACTATCCGGAAATTCCGGATAGTTGAACTTGTAAGGATTACTTACAAGTTGAATTGTCGTTGTCGGAAATCCGGCATCGGAACAATATCAATAAGTTACTCCCTCGAATTAGGAGGAATTAAAAATCAGGATGCTCGTCAAAGCCTTCAAATTCATCAGGCATACAAACCTCCAGAAAGCAAAAAAGCCCGCAAATAGCACAGCACTATCGACGGGCAAACAAATGAGTTCATTTACTTTTATTAGATTAGCTCTATTAATATAGACTACAGCCCTGATAATGCAAATGCGTATAATAAAAAACCCGCCATGGCTGACGGGTCTACACCGCAATCCAAGTTTACCTAGTATGGGACGCCACAAGTGAGTGAAATGCGGTGTATCTCCTATATAGGGATGGTATTTGCTTTTTCAAGTCTCTGCTTGTTCAGTTATTGTGCATAACTACACATGTAACTCTGACCAAACGTAACAGCAAGTCTTATGTTTAGTTTGGGCGTAAAAAAACCTCGGCTAGCGAGGTTATATACAACTTGGGCAACATATCAAATTAGCCTTAAATATGACTCATTTTGTTGACTTTTGCAAGTTATAGTACTTATTTTTATTAATTTGCTCTGTTCGCAATCTCCCCATAGAAAGTAATGCGAACTTATCTAAGTCATAACATATTTGAAGCATGCTATCCCAATATTCTTGATAATTTTTACTCCAATTGTCACGTTCAACACCCACCAGCCGCGCTAGGTCAGTTTGTAAATAATCACGACCAGTGCAAACCTGAACAGATAACCAAACCAATGATCTTAATCTCTCTTTGACCTTTTTGGTTACCTTCTTGCCTTTAAGCTGTTTTTCAAATTCAGACCATATATGGACACTAATATTAACTTGATGCTCAAATTTCAAGCTATACCCATAGCAATACATTATCCATGAGTGCTGTTCTTCACTTAGCGCATTGATAGCCCTACGCCACGAACACAGTAAAAAATCCTCATGCTCTATCATTGGCTTTGGAGTTCGGCGACAGCGAGTTTCTAATGCATAAACTGGATCCGTATCACGGCAAACAAGGCGACCATTTAACTCTAAATCCCGTTTTTTAATTCTTGGCGTTGTCTTTGCATCTGTTAATCCGAAGTCTTCAAATGCTGCAAGTTGACCTTTCGTGGCCACTCTAAAATTTGATGTTGCTTCCCATGCCCTATCACTTAAATACTCCAAATCATGCGCATAAATTGGCATATAAAACTTTCTCCCGCGCTCCGCACAACGCATTAACCAAACACACCAAGACCGAAAAGGCGGTCAAAGCACTGACGATGAAAATCTAATTGATAGCCGTACTTCTGTTCCCACTTGACCGGATCCCGATGTAGTTCGTCATGATGACCTCGACACAAGGGAATTACATACCAGTCGTGGGCTTTTGTACCCATACCGCTCAGGCCATATCCGACGATGTGATGTGCATCATCAGCAGGGTTACCGCAAGCGCAGCATGGCAGCTTTTTAATAATTTGAAGTAGGTTTTTATTTTCCCATCGATGTCGTTTAGGATTTTTTAAATACAGCGCTGGTGGATCGGGGTCTACTTTAAGCGCCAGTTTAGCTTTTTCCATCGCCACGCTTTGAGGTGTGAATGTTGGGCCATCGTGAAGAGGTGGAGCACTAACGCCCAGCAACCGCTTTAATATTTCATCGGGTAATAAATGCGAAATTTGATACTGAACAGTCCATGTGAACAAGTCGCCTAGTGATAGCTGGGTATCTTTCGAATAACACAGGCCTTCACTGACTGCCCACAACATATTTTGATAGTAATTATCCTTCGCTATTGATGACGCATTATAAAGCGCAGGATTTTCACGTAATTGATTGTCATGTGACCAACATGTACGAACATAATGATTACCGATCTTCGTTATTGTTAGTTCATGGTGATGATAACCATCATTCTCGTCATGAATTTGACAGTAATTAACGCTCTGCTTAAGACGACCTTTTAATGCCTCAATTCCACCAGCTTTAGTAAGCACTTCGCTATTATCAAAAAAAGGAATTAAACGCTTATCATCGAGTAAAACTTGCTTGTGCGTGATTTTCCCTGATTTGTTAAATTCCTTCGTAGCGGGTGTTATTTGCATTAAACCTTTAAAATCGCCCAACTGATTAACGCCGGGCTTAAACATCACTACGCCGAGATCAGGAACAGGAACAGCGGTGAGGATCCAGCTATTTATCATGCAGCCTCCCTGTTATAGTGATTTATTGTGATTTCAAAACGTCCACCCTTTACGACTTCGCACCATCTCATATCAACATGTTTGACCTGATCATCATCTTTCCATACGTTTGCATGTGTTAAAGCATCAAATGGAGCCTTCAGGTAGTTATCAATGCCTCTTCTATGTCGTGTGGGCGGGTACATTTTCACAATAACTGAAACATCACCCACTATTGCGGTTGGCTTTTTTCTTAATTGTTCATATACCGCCGCTATTGCATTAGCGCGGAACTTGCGCCCCTTTTCACTAATGATCATAGTGCCGCGAACAGTTCGCCAGCAAGCATTGACACTGGGAGGAAAAGGTAACGTGAAGCTTAAAGATCTAGGCATCGTTACCCCCTTCTTTTTTTACCATCCGTTTTTTAATTAATTTAGGACCATAAATTGCAACAGGTATAAACACATAAACAAAGAATGCAGCAATAACGACGCAAACAGGGAAATAAACTAATTCAAAAGAGACTTGGCTCCATCCAACAAAGACTATTAGCCAAAATATTAACTGAGTATCTTTTATGTAACTCATGCTCTCACCCCTGCTAGTAATTGATCCAAATGGTTCAGATATGACCATCCCATTCCAGACACATTCGCCTTTTTAACGACCTTGTAGCCACAGGGTTCATCATTGCTTGGCTTTTTCGGATTGTGTTTCACCTTTTTTTTCGTTACTTTTTGAGCAGACGCTTTTCTAACTGATCTTCTTACACTATTTAGCAGACTCTCCGCATTAGGAGCCACGTGATAGTGATAAACAGAAACACCCCTTGTGTCATTACACTTGCTGACCCGTTGTATGGCTCCTAGTGGTAGCAAGAGCCTAATGGATTCTTGACATTCACAGCGGTTTAATTTCGTTAGCCTATGCATGTCATCAACTGTAAATGGGCTTTTATCTTTAAATGCCATGATCACTGCAAGGTTACGCAAATAAATACTTTCACCAATAAGTCTCATACATCTGCTCCTAAAATCGCTTTACCAATCTCCATCAGGCGATTTTTTGAAACGTGGGTACCAATAGCTCTTGGCTCTACAAATGGACGCCAGATAAGAAGAATTGAGCCTTTGCTGTTACCCTTTTTTTCTTCACCTGTGTTGGGATCAACAAAATTAATACGGCCATCAATGATTGTTCTGATTTCATCAACACTTTTTAGTGCCAATGAGTACCAGGATGTTGATTTATCCGCTGGCAATAACATCACTATTGGCTGGTTTTGCTTTGTGCATTGCTCCGCAGCTTTAGCGATCCATGGTTTTATTTTGCTGTAAGGCGGGTTACACCATATTGCGCCACGACTTACCCAATCATTTTGTAATGCATCCTGCTCTATGGTTAGGAAGTATGGACACAGGGCGTTTTGTTCATTTGCCGCAGCATCTAACCAGAAACCAAATTCAAGTGTTAAAGCCTCAAATAGCCACTGAGGTGTTTGCCAACAATCTTTATCTTCAGGTGCGGTATTGCTTGAATAAACAGCCATTAGATAGCACCTCGCTGCTGGTAGTCTTTAAAAAGTAATCGAATCCGCTTATAACGAATATCAGCCTCTACAGATGCCGTAGATAAATGCATTCCACGCTTGCGAAGAAATACCAGTAATTTTCTATCTCTTTTACAGCGCCTTCTAAGCTTGCTGATTACCCACCAACGCCGTAACTGGTGCAACATCGCAACAGAACCGAATACGTTAACGCCATAAATTTCTTTAGATTCACTGTGCATCATGCTGTTGCCTCCCGCGCTGCTTGTTCTGTTGCTTGCTTCCAGATGCTGATCCACGTTTGACGGCCTTGGAATTCTTTCATCGTGCGAATACCTGTTTTCCCAGCCAGTGCAGCGGCTATTTCTTCGATACGGCCTTGCGGCTTTGAACGTGACCCGATGATCCGCGTGAATGCTTCGTCACGCGCAACCGTATCTACATGAACAACCACTTCACCAGGCTTAAGCCATTTCCCGTTAACACATGCAGGACGCCCTGCCTCATGCCATTTCTGAGCCTTTTCGAAATACTCCATGCAGTTCTCAGGGCTGAATAGTGTTTTTGGTCGCAGGTAATCACTCATTTTTGAATCATTCAGCCACTTGGCTGTAATGTAATCAGTCACCAAAATCAAATCATCTGAGGTGTAATTTTCAGCTAGACGGGCTCTGATATGGCCCATGGTAGTTTTACCATCTCGATAACTTGAATTAGTGACCTTGTTAAAATGATTTAAAACAATTTGTGCTTGGTCGGGCTCAGCATGAGCCTGACCAAAAGAGTTACTCTCTGTTGTAATCTCTTGTGTATTCTCTGTAGTACTCTCTGTAAGATCAGGGCAATTTGACCCGTTCGATGAGGTCATTTTGGTACCGTTCGAACGTTTCATTTTGCGCTTATCGATAAGGTCATTTTGACCTGTTCGAGAGGCTTCGGCTGAACTGTTCGATGAGTTCAATTTGACCTCATCGGATAGCAACGCATGCTCATAATTTATAGAGTAATAATTTGTACGGTCATGAGTACGTTTATTAATTTGCTCAATATTTAATACGCCCAGTTTTTTTAAATTGTTAAATGCACGCTTAATTGTAGATTCAGAAAAATACGGGAATTGTTCACGCCATTCTTCAATGGTGTTATAAACCCAGCGCCTACCGTCATGATCAACACCTGACGAGGTTTCAGATAGCCAATATTGAACTTGCTGAAGCAATAAAGCCTCATTCAAGCCTAAGCGTACCGCCAATTCAGGTATAACAATTTGTGGGCGTGTTTTAAGTAGTAACAAGCTGCTCATTCCATCACCCTTGTGAATTCGGCTTTAAATTTGTACAAAGGGGCGAAGCATTCATGTTCATAACCGTCACGCAAGAATATGACCCACTGTTTGACTCGGTCATAACGTATGACACGAACACGAACACCGCGCTTATCCAGGTAAATGCGATTGAGATTATTTGCATCTTCATTGCTCATTGACCTCACTCCCGCTTTGATAATAGAAATCAGCCCAGCTTGTTTTTAACTCTTTGCTATCTACCAATTGCTCAGCTATTTGGTAGTTTCCAAACTCATCAGTTGACGTTATGATCTCTACATATTGAAACGCACCATGCTTACCAACAGGTAAACAACGAAATTGCTTTTTGTGGCTTAAGTGCGCTAAACTACTCATGCTAATTACTCCACACAAAAAGTTGTTAGCACTCGACGCTCGGGACCGCATATCCTGAGCGTCACCCTTTCTAGCTATGCTCATCATTTTTTCACCCCATAAACAGCTGGCAATGAATTAACAAATCCCCACGCATAAGCACAAACCTTCTCAAGTTTTCTGTTGATTGCCTTAATTTCATCATCAGTTAAAATACCGTCAGCAATACTATCTTGGATAAGTACAGATAAAGCCCCCTGCATGGCACCTAGCTTCATTCGGATATCAAATAATTCAACCGTGTCTAAATTTTCAGGCTCTATTTTTGTTGCCGGTACAATTGAGTGTCGCTCCATGTGATAGGCCACCAGCAATTGAGTGCCAGATAACTCTTCCATAGCTTCAAGCTCATCGTGCTCAAAGAAGCGGCAGCCATTTTTCTCGTACAACTTATTGTTAAAAGTTGTTTCAGAAATACCCAAAGCCCCCGACATTGCGGAACGCCCACCGGGGTATGCTCTGCACATCTCTTTCACAACTTCTTTTAGTGTTTGTTTGCACATATCTACAATTCCGTTGTTATTCTTGTAGTTAACTTAGCGACTTTCCTCTGATAAATTTGATAACAACTTTTAATTGTTATGGATATAAATCAGGGCGTAATTTACTTCTTGAAATACCTGACGCTTGCTCGACAACAAGCACTTTATCGGCGGGAACTCTTTTATTTCTGTTGAGCCAATTCCATATTTGTTGTTGCTTTACTGGTTTATTTAGAAGCTCGCTAATACGCTTTGCTAACTGCGTTTGTCCACCAGCTGCATTTATTGCAGCCTGCAATCCAGTAATGCATGATTCATTGGTTACGTGCACCATAACTCCCCCTAAGTTGTTATTAACAACTTTATATTAATCCAGAATAACAACTTTGACAACTTTTAGATGTTGGAAACTTCAACACTTAAAGTTGTAAAATACAAATACGAGGGAGGGAATATAATGTCGATAGCTAAAAGGTTGTTAGAGGCAAGAATAAAAGCGGGAATGAGCCAAGCAGATCTTGCTGAGAAAGTTGGTGTTAGCCAGCAATCAATACAAAAAATCGAATCAGGCCAAACTAACGCTCCTAGGAGAATTGCTGACATTGCTAAGGCTGTAAATGTTTCCGCTCATTGGCTTCAATTTGGTGTTCGCGACGAAAATGGAAAGAAGACCGACTTTGAAGTAAAAGAATGGGAGGATGTTTCTGTATATAGTGATGCTGATTTTGTGGATATACCTGTGCTAGATATTGAACTTGCCGCTGGCTGCGGAGCTAATGCTGAAGTCGTTGAATCGGAAGAGTACACATATCCATTCCGTAGGGATGAGCTACGTAAATACGGCGTTAGTGCTAGCAACGCTAGAATCGTTAAAATAGTAGGCAATAGCCTTTACCCTGTACTAAATGGCGGTGATCTAGTAGCTATTGATATTAGCAATAAAAAAATTAAAGATGGTGATCTTTACGCTATAAGGGATGGGGTGCTGTTGCGTGTAAAAATCCTCGTATATAGACCCGACGGCGGGCTTATCATACGGAGCTTTAATAAAGATGAGTACCCTGACGAACAGGTACCTAGAAGTGAGTCTGTCGTCAGAGTTCATGTAATTGGCAGGGTTTTTTGGTCATCAAGAAGCTGGTAAGTATTTCATTAAGATATCTTCAGTCGTAATTTTCACACTGGACTTACCGCTATCTCTATCATCAATAGCTTTTTCTATTTTTCTTCCGTGTGTTGAATATCGCCAGTCTCGTGAGGATAACCCTCCTATTACTAAGTAATCTGTAGACTGGGTCACCCTATCAGTAACGGAGCCTCCAGCATCCTCTATCATTTTTGATACGATAGACCTTTTGCCTAAAACAAAGTTTCCTGTTAGGCAAAAAGACGCTCCGTATAGATCTAGGGAATCAATATCGTCACATGGTAATTGACATGATAGACCATCAACAATCCCAGTATTTAAATCAGTACCTGAAAAGTCAACCAAAGCTTTATATAGTAAATCGCTTTCATTTTGATCTATAACTCCATCTTCCTTGATTGTTTTAACTAATTGATATAAATGCTTTCCGGGATAATTTCTTTTCAACATCCCATTTTGAGTTAACCACCAATCTAAGTAGTTAATTTCATCTATGCTTAAATCCTTGTCTGCAACGATCCCTTTGCAGAGCCCATTCAGCAGATTAATATCTGACTCTTTAGAGTACAAATCGATATTAGGCATGTCCATTATAGCCCGCTGCACATCTAATAGCGTCTGCTTTATCTCTTGCCTTTCTTCGGCAGTTATCACTCCATCCTCTAAAACCCTTGATATCCTCTCCTGTAAAAGCATTACAAATGGATTGCTAGAAATCACTTCAGAATCGGAAAGCCATGTCGTGATATATAAAATCTCAGAATCTGAAAGTTCACAATCGGACAAAACGCCATCAATAATCGAAATCAGGTTAGCAAATAACTTGTCTCGATTTCTTTTGTAGTTGAAAGCCGGGTTGATGTTCATAGTTTCTCCTATTTATTTGTATATCCTTTAATTTTCTTTAAATTAAATCAAACAACATAAAGTTGTTGACAAGAACATTAAATACAACTAAATTACAACTTAAAGATGTTTGGGAAAAAACAATTAATAACAACTTTCATTAATGAGGTCAGATTATGCAAACCAATTCAAACGAACCAATCGTAACTTTCAGCGTACCAATGTCGCAGGATGATGTGCGCGAGTGGATCCTAGCAAAGGCTAAACTAATTAATCAGCTTAAGCGGCTACAGACTGACCGTGATAACAAGCAAGCCGAACTCGAAAAGCTCGACGAAGAAATTGCAGAGTGCATGGATATGTGTGCGGTTACTATTAGTGCTTAATTGAATAATGTGTGGGGTATTAGGTATGAGCGGAACAACTGGCGAGCCGAAGACGATCAGTGTCTACTCGATTGTTTTCCACGAGAATGCATTAACGCTATCAAGCGACAATCATGAAGATTTTTGGCTAGAACTTCACCCGACTGTCGGTTGGATTAAGTTTACAAAGCTATATAACGAGGATGACCCCGTTAAGAATGGAGCATTGTTTGCAGTCACTGAACTGCGTTCGGGATCTGATTCAGCCCCTTACCCAGTATTTCAAGCACGATGTGTTTTGTGGCGTCAGCAGGAAGCGCTTCTAAACGCTGCAAGTACCATTTCTTTTCTTCTGGGTCGGTAATATTTTGATTAATGAATTCTCGTATCGCCGTTAGTGTATCGTCATGAAGTCTAACAGTGGAGATTTTTAAAGGTGCAGAAATGCTACCTTCTTTGCTTAGAAGGTTAACTGTATGCCTAGTCGCTTGAATTAAATCTAAGCAAGCTTCAGGGCCATCAAGATACATTTCAATTCCACCTTGGATTAAGCCTTCTTCTTGGAGGTAAGCAATGTTAGCGCATAGTTTTTTATTATCAATATCGTAGAGCTCTTGTGGAATATTTTCTCGCTCTATTTGACATGGATAGTCACTTAAAGCTAGCTCTAAAATTCGAAACTGTAGGTCTCTATCAAAATTAGACATATTTAAACCTTATTGTTATTGCGGAATAACAATAATACCACAGCCGCCTGATGTGGCTAAATAATCAGGCAACCTTTTAACTGTGTGGAGTAATAGAGAGGGATTAAATGCTTACTTTAACTCGTAGAACACGAGAAACATTAATGATCGGTGATGACATTATAATTACTATTCTCGGAATAAAAGGAAATCAAGTTAGAATTGGAATTGAGGCGCCGAAAGATATTGGGGTTCATAGGCAAGAAATTTATTTAAAAATACAAGCAGAGAAAAAGAACGAAATTACTAACTAATTGCCATTGCTCGCTTTGGCGGTGACAAGCCGCCACTTTTTACTCAATACATAAGGCCACTGGCGTATAGTCAGTTCATACTAGGTAAGTTAATTAATTATTGTCAGTGGTCTTATTTATCGTGTGGAGTTAATTATTGAGGACATAAGTATGTGTGATTGTATGAACAGAGTTGCCAAGGAGTTAAATTCCAAATTAGCTCTGAAAGTAACTGAAGGTGGGGTTATTTCTGATACCGAAACAGGCTGGGATAATAAAATGCTTGATTTTACAGCTGGCAAGTTTTTTGTAATGCTTAATTACAAATTTGCTTATCGAGCAAAGAAGAAAAACGGTGAAATGGCGAAGAACTTAACTCGACTTGATACCAACGTAAAAATGTCTCACTGCCCTTTCTGTGGTGAAAAACAGGATTAATTATATCCAAGGATTATCACATGAGTACTTTTAATGTTAAAAACTTAGTTATATATCGTTTAACTCGTGATATTGATTTTAATAATCTCGAAGAACAGTTATTACCTTTAAAATATGAACCTTGCGGCTCACTTGATATGCAACGTTTTGGTTTTATTCCACCATTAGGGATCGGTAAATCTGAGTGTTTAACTCATCGAGTAAATGACCAGATGCTTATTTCTCTTTATAAAGAAGAGAAAATAATTCCAGCGCAAGTTATTAAAGATCAAACTCAAAAGAAAGTAACTAAATTAGAGTTAGATCAAGGACGCAGGCTTAAGAAAACTGAGCGTGACTCAATTAGAGATGAAGTTATACATGAGCTATTGCCTCGTGCATTCTCTAAATATACGCGTTTTGACGTGTGGATTAATATTACTGATGGCTTTATTGCTGCGCTAGTATCGTCACCTCGTCGAGCAGAGGACTGCTTTGCCCTGCTACGTAAGACTCTTGGCTCCCTGCCAGTAGTGCCGCTAACAATGAAAGACCCTATTGAATTAATACTAACAGAATGGGTTAGAAGCGGTCAATTACCGAAAGGCTTTGTTTTTGGTGAACAATCAGAAATGAAAGCCATCCTTGAAGAAGGTGGAATTGCTAAATATACAAAACAAGACTTAATTTCTGATGAAGTTCAAACGAATATTGAAGCTGGTAAATTAGTTACTAAATTATCGCTGGGCTATGAAGATAGAGTTACATTCTGTATTGATGATAGTTTTATTTTATCTAAGCTTAAATTTGATGCTGCATTTTTAGAAACTAATGATGATATTGGAATGGAAGACTATAACCAACGCTTTGATGCTGATTTCTTCTTAATGGTCTCAGAATTAAATATATTAATAAAAGCATTAATTGATTCACTTGGCGGAGAAGCCAAACTTTAAATTATTTAGCCAACACCAAGGATTTTAATTCTCTTTATTAAGAGACGGACTCTTATTATCTAAATTTTGTGTGGAGTATTAATCATGTCTTATATTTCAACTTTTACTGGAAAGCATTTTGATTTCATTAATATCACCATGGATGATATTTATATTGAAGATATCGCTCAAGGTTTATCTAATGAATGTCGCTTTGCTGGTCAAATAAGCCAGTTTTATTCTGTTGCTCAGCATTCTGTTTATGTGAGTCAAATTGTACCGCCAGAATATGCGCTGGAAGCATTGCTGCACGATGCATCCGAAGCCTATTGCAAAGACTTACCCAGTCCATTAAAAGCGCTGTTACCGGAATATAAAGTAATAGAAAAAAATGTTCAGGAGATCATTTGTTATAAATGGGATTTGCCACGGATCATTAGTGATGTTGTTCATTATGCTGACTTAACAATGCTGGCAACTGAGCGCCGAGATTTAGAAATTGACGGTGATAACTACTGGACAATTTTAGATGGTATTCCAGCAAGCGATTTAATTACTGTTATCCCTCTATCACCGATACAAGCTCGTGCAATGTTTATTTATCGCTATAACCAGCTAACAGGAACGATACCTAAATTCGATGCAGATATAAGATTAAACACAATCCGTGGTGAGTGCGCTTGGGGTGACATTTATTCAGATAAGAAAAAACGCTTTCAAGATGGTGATCCTATTCAAACATCACGAGTTATCAATATCGATACTTATTTAACTGATGGTTATATACAAACAGTTAATTCAGTTTACAGAATTATAGTGTGAGGCAAACCGTGACTAATAAATATAAATGCCCTGAATGTGACAGCAATATAAGAGCATGGGCCGATTTAGACGCAACAGTCACTTTTAAGATAACGAAAAGTGGTTGTTTAACTAAGCTCAAAATTAAAAATGCAAACCAAACAGACGGGCGGTGTGGAGTTGAATGTACTGAATGTGATTGGACTCTCTATGGTGATAGTGATTATTCAGAATATCCCCATTTTGAAAAGTTAGCATGTCAAGCTCTTGGTAAACAAGAGGAAATAGAAACCTTAAGCATCAAATCTAAATATAGTGACTGACTCACTGGGATGAATATGAGTGATAACCAGAAATACACAGCAATTAAAATACGCACACTTTGCACGGCCTGTGGCAAAGATTGCGGTGAGCATTTAATTACTGTCGGTGACAATATTGTTCTTTGTTTTACATGCATAGATAAAACTAAAGAAAAGGTTGATTTGTATCGAAAGGAAATGGCTGAAAAGGAAATTCAACAGATGTATGAGGATATGATTAAATCTGATGACCCACCATACAGCGTATTACCAAATTCAAAAACTTATGCCGAACGCTTATATAAAGCTGGATATAGAAAGGTGGCGTGATGAATAAAATCAAACACCCTGTCATTCGCTACCATGGTGGCAAGTTTCGACTTGCCCCTTGGGTGATTGGACACTTTCCAGATCATCGTTGCTATGTTGAGCCGTTTGGTGGTGCTGCATCGGTTCTTTTGCGTAAACCTCGTTCTGAAGCTGAAGTTTATAACGATTTGGATGATGAAATAGTAAATCTGTTTCGCGTTCTACGTGATAAAGATCAGGCTGAGAAACTTATCGATGCTTGCTTATTAACGCCATATTCACGCACTGAGTTTAATTGTGCTTATGATGTTTCAGATTGCCCTATTGAACGAGCACGAAAAACAATTGTGCGCGCCACTATGGGTTTTGGTAGTGCCGGTGCAACGAAAGGTAAAACAGGGTTTAGATTAGACACTAAACGAAATTCAGCAACAGCGCAAAAAATATGGACTCGGGCACCAGAAAACCTACTCGCTGTAGTGGATAGATTACAAGGGGTATTAATTGAAAACCGTGACGCTGTTCAGTGCATGAAAGACCATGATACCACCAGCACCTTACATTTTATTGATCCGCCTTATCTACATGAAACAAGGAGTATGAGAAGCGAAACATATCGGCACGAAATCGATGAATGGGGCCACCAGCAATTAATCACTGTTGCTGGCCAGCTTTCGGGAAAAGTTATTATTTGCGGTTATGACAACGATCTATATAACAGCCAACTCTCGAGTTGGCGAAAAGAAATCAAGACGACAGCAGCAAACGGCCATGCAGGATCAGTAAAGCGTACCGAATGCCTGTGGTTGAATTTTTAAATCTGTATGCGGCAGATGTGGAGGTAATTATGTCTAGGATGGTAGATCTAGAGGCGTGGGCAAGAATAGAGTTTGGCGATGAGGCTCCAAGCAGGCGCGTTTTACTTAAATATGCGAAATCAAAAATGATGGTTCCACCAGCGCTTAAAGTCGGTAAAAAGTGGATGGTAGATCGTGATTCTCGCTATGTGGGTGTAGTTGCAAAGCCTCAATTGCCAGTTGGTGCAAGTGATAAATTATCAAGGATACTATCAGATGGCAGCAAGACCGCGTTCTCATAAAATTACTATTCCTAATTTATACAGAAAATTAGATAAACGAAATGGTAAAACGTATTATCAATATAAACACCCATTAACCGGTACATTCCATAGCCTCGGCACGGACGCCGAGGAAGCAGCTTTGGTCGCATCGCAAGCAAATACAATTATTGCTGAACAGCAAACAAAACAAATTCTTAGTATTAATGATCGGTTATCGAACATAAAGAATAAAAAAGTCGGAATTAGTGTATCAAATTGGATCGACAAGTATTTAGAAATTCAACAAGAACGTGTTGATCTTGGTGAGTTAAAAATAAATTCATATAAACAAAAAATAAAGCCGCTGAATTTATTCAAGCAACATTGTGGTTTACTTTCACTTAAAGATGTTACTGCATTAGAAATAGCAAAGATCACAGATGAAGTTAAAGCGCTTGGGCATAATAGAATGGCTCAAGTTGTTCGTGTCGTTCTTATTGATGTATATAAAGAAGCTCAACATGCAGGTCATGTGCCACCTGGTTATAATCCAGCACAGGCAACTAAGCAGCCGCGCAATAAAGTTAAGCGGGAAAGGTTATCAATTGAAGAATGGAAAACAATTTATGAGCAGGCTGGAAAGCATTCACACTATTTACAGTGCGGCATGCTTCTAGCGCTCGCAACAGGTCAGCGACTTGGTGATATCACAAGAATGAAATTCTCTGATGTTTGGGATGGATTGTTGCATGTAGAACAAGAGAAAACGGGCGCAAAGCTTGCAATTCCTTTATCACTTAAATGCAATGCTGTTGGAATGACTTTAGGTGACATTATTTCTATGTGTAGGGATCTTGTTGTTAGCCCTTACTTGGTACATCACCGACACGCAACAGGAAGGGCAAATAGAGGTGACAAGGTAACACCAACCACCCTTACCGCTTCGTTTAAAAATGCAAGAGAGAAATGCGGACTAAAGTGGGAAAAAGGAACCGCACCATCATTTCATGAACAGAGATCGCTATCAGAGAGATTGTACAGAGAGCAGGGTTTAGATACACAAAAATTGCTAGGTCATAAGACTCAACAAATGACAAATAATTACAATGATGACCGTGGAAAAGATTGGCAAATTGTTGTAATTTGATCAGCCTGTTTTCCATACTATTTTGGGGAAGAGTTTTGGTGGGGTTTTGGGGAAGATTTTTATAGCTCAGAAAACATACTAAGATGTAGAACTATTTTTTATCATAAAAGATATTCCACATCCCCCACCAGCAGAAGATAAAGCAGAAAAACAATAGCTTGCTCAAGCAGACCTAGTATTAAAATTGCAGTTTACATTAATATATTTAACCATTAACCAAATATAGAATTCTGTAATTATATGACAAATATTCATATACTAAAAACTGATCCTGTAAATAACCCTTGCATAAACTGTGGTGCATGTTGCGCCTATTTTCGAGTCTCTTTCTATTGGGCTGAAAGTGAGAGTGGTGGCGGTGCTGTTCCTCTAGAGCTAACCGAACAAATAACCCCTTTTATGAGCGCAATGAAAGGCACTAACCAAAAACACAATACTCGATGTACTGCATTGGCAGGCAACGTAGGGGAATGTGTTTCCTGCTCTATCTATACCCAAAGACCAACACCTTGCCGTGAATTTGAACAATCATGGCTTGATGGCATACATAATGAAGCCTGTGATCGAGCTCGTGCTGCTCATGGCCTTCCTCCTCTTGAACCAAATCTCCCGCAAATCGCTTGTTAACCCGTCTATGACCCAGAAATTATCTGGGTTATCTTTTTATTATTTTTGATATATAGATCTACAAGAAAGCATTCAGGGATAAGAAATTCAGAGTAACTTTAAATTTATTGAACAGTTTTTTTGATAATCTTTGTGCGGGTGCTTGATCCTATTTGGTTCAAGCATTACAGCAACCAAAAATGGAAAAGCCCCGTTAGTTATTATGTTTAACCAACGAGGCATCATCCAAAACCACACGCCTTGGATTCTGCCTCTTAACAAAGAAGAGGTCAAGGAGAAATGACCAAAAATGCGTTAATTGCGCTTGTTGTCATTTGTATGACGATGTTGAGCTTCTCATTACTTGTACGAGATAGGCTTTGTTCTATTAGTTTAAGTAGTGGTAGTACAACGGTTAAGCTGATGCTTTATTACGAAGAAAGCTAAGCTTTGCGGGGGAGCGATCCCCCGCAATTTCTCTGCACAAGTTGTTGGTAAACAGGTTTCAAGCACCCATTTTTTATTATTAGCAACAAAATTATTGAACATGAATGATTCCGTATTTTCCTGATCCCCTCTCAAAATAATCCATATAGTCCATTTGGCTTCTATTTATTATTCTTTGGTTTTCTACTGCTTCACTGTCTTTGATATATAGGTTTTGTATGGCATTTCTTCTCTTTGTTTTTTTACTCGCAGGAATAGTTAAAGGTGTTATTGGGTTAGGCCTACCAACACTCGCTATGGGGTTACTAACAACCAGTATGGAGCCTGCTATTGCAGCAAGTTTACTGATCATTCCATCATTAGTGACTAACCTATGGCAATTATTAGTTGGCGTTAATTTTATTGTTTTAATTAAACGGTTCTGGACATTTATTGTTGGGATTTTTATTGGCACGATTTGGAGTTGTTTTCCTAACCTTAGCGTCGCCTCAGCATGGACCATACCTGCTCTTGGTATCATATTGATCCTATATGGCAGCTTAGCTGTCATCTATCCCAAATTTCCTAAACCTGAAAAGTCAGAGAAATGGCTATCGCCACTGATTGGTTACATTACTGGCGCAATTACAGCAGCAACAGGGGTATTTGTTATTCCTGCTGTCCCTTATTTACAATCACTTCGACTCAATAAAGATGAGCTTGTTCAAGCATTAGGTTTAGCCTTCACCGCCTCCACTATTGCACTCGCCATACAACTTTCACTCGATAATAAAAATGAAAATATTGATTATTATTTGTCCGCAACTGCTGTGCTACCAGCTCTATTAGGAATGTTTATCGGCCAATATTTTCGCAAAATCATCAACGAAACCACCTTTCGCTACTGCTTTTTTATGGGTCTTATCGCTCTAGGGGTATACATGCTATTTAAGTAGGAAATCAATAAACTCATTAATATAAGATGGCAACTCATCAAAATCACGGGCGCAAATAAACAGCTTGCGCTTTGCCCATTCATCCATTAATGGAATGAATGTGCCTTGATAGCTGCCGATAAACCGAGATACAACCTGCAGAGGTAAAATTGCCAAACCAGTTCCTTGACTTACCACCTGCATAACAGCATCCATCGTTCCCATCCGTACCCGATAATTTAAACGAATACCTAAAGCGTTTGCATGCCCATCAATGTGATCTTGCAATGCGGTATTTTCACTTAAACCAATCAATTCATAATGAGCAATTTCAGAGAAACTGATTATATCACGATCACATAACGCATTGGACAATGGCATAAATACGACTAGTGGATCGTCACACAATGTTTTATGCATTAATCCATGCAATGTTGCGGAATCTGCAATTATCCCCAAATTGGCTATCTGACTATGAATATTATGAATGATTTTTTCGCTTGGCATTTCATTAATGGATAATGAAATATTAGGTTGTTGCAACAAGTAGGCACCTATTTTTTTAGGTAAGAAACCGCTTTGTGCTGATGAGTTACACAATAAATGAATTTGCCCTCGCAGCCCTTGGCTATATTGCTGTAATTCACTGCGCATATGTTCAACTTGCAATAATATCGTATTGGCATGATTTAGCAGAGCAAAACCAACATTAGTTAAAGTTACGCCTGATTTATTACGAATGAACAGTAAAACGCCAAGCTCAGCCTCCATACCTCGAATGCGCTCACTGGCTGATTGTAGGCTCAGGTGTGACAAATTTGCGCCAGCAGTCATACTGCCGGCTTTATAAATATTCACGAACAAACGAAGGTCAATAACATCAAAGCGCATAACTTACCCTATAAAATACCAAAGCAGTCACAACTATGCGCAATGCCAAATGATTATGCTAATTCCTTCATTGCTTGCATAGCCAGTTCAAATGAGTATAAACGAGCCTGATGATCAAATATTTGCCCATTAACCATAATTTCATCAGCTTGGGTCTGCTGTAATACAGAAGCTAACCCATGACGAACTTTTGCCTTGTCGCCAACTAAAGACATACCTAGCGCTTGGTGCACACCATACTCTTCGGCTGGAGACCAAACCGTTGTCATGTCCTGAACAGGTGGTGGTAACTGTGATGGATTTCCTCTACGTAACATGACAAAAGCTTGCTGCATAGAAGTAAACAAAAATTCAGCCTCACGAATTGTATCTGCCGCAATAATATTAATACATACCATTGCATAAGGTTTTTCTAACCTTTGTGATGGCTTAAAGTTTTCTCGATACACATGAAGTGCTTGTAATAATAGATCAGGCGCAAAGTGTGAAGCAAAAGCAAAAGGCAACCCCATTTGCGCCGCAAGCTGAGCACTATATAGGCTAGACCCCAATAACCAAACCGGTATTTTTTCTCCGTAACCAGGGACAGGTCGAACGTATGGCTTAGGATCAATCGCATCAAACCAGTTAACCAGCTCAGCAACGTCACGAGGGAAATTGTCGATGTCATTGCTCATATGACGACGTAATGCACGCATGGTTTGTTGGTCACTACCCGGTGCTCGCCCAATTCCTAAATCAATACGATTAGGATATAACGTATTCAATGTTCCAAATTGCTCAGCAATAACAAGAGGCGAATGGTTTGGTAACATCACGCCACCAGAGCCTAGATGCAAGGTTGTGGTATTAGCAGCCAAATAGCCGATTAGAACCGATGTAGCTGCGCTCGCAATACCAGTCATATTATGATGTTCCGCAAGCCAATAACGATGAAACCCAAGCTTCTCAGCCAAATGAGCTAAATCTAATGAATGAGAAAAGGACTCTTTGGCACAAGAGCCGTCAATGATGGGTGCGAGATCTAACACAGAAAGAGGGATTTGCTTATCAGACATAATGACTCACTTTGTCGTGTTCCAATATTCAATATAATCGAAGTATAACGAGTATGAATATCATCCTAATCGATTATCCCCCCACCTACCAGAAACTGTGAATTAGACCGCACAACCGATGTTGTTTTTGCAGCTAACACGGCAAAGAGAGCTAATTGAGTAGAAAATATGGAAAAAGTGCAGCAATTGTGAAGCTTCAGTCAAAGCAGGTAAAAGCGATTGCCACCAAAAACCAATTGATTGATTATCTAAATCATACAAGTACAGCCAAACGACAAGTGAACGAGTCGCTAAGAGCATATAAAACTGTGTAGCTGGCGCGAGTGAGTGCAGATCAACAACGCTGCGGCTTGAAGTATGACGAGTATATCTAAATCATTACAAATAAGAGGTAACATCAATGACTAAATTAAACACAGGTTTGCTTGCTATCATGTTAATGTCAGTCGGCTTTGCTGCTAGTGCAGCAAATGGCCCAGACAATAAATCACCACGCCATCATATGGGAGCTCCTCATAATGTGGTTTATAGCGTAGCTCAACAAACCACAACGCCTAATGAAACACTGAAGAAACTCGCTAACGACGCACCGAAAGCGACAGAGGGAAAACGCTATATGGTAAAAATGACCATTGTAGAAGTACCTGATTTTACCCAAATGAAACGAGGCCCTGCTCAGCAAGCGACAAATGCTATCACTCCACCGGCACCAACCACAGCACAATAGGTTTCATACTGTACACAATTCGAATGTAGCTACTCAGTAACAAGTGAGTGAACCACGACGAATATCAATAAACACGGTGATTCGGTGAGAGTAACGTAGTCAGCGTAATTGCAACGTGAAATATGACGAATAAATAGGTATTACCTTTTGAATTAATATATAGAACCAAATAGCATTAATTAAAAATACTCGCTATTTTTAATTAATAACAATCAGATCTATTATCCTACGATTGCCTCTATCATATAGGGGCTTTTTTTTGTCTGAAATTTAGCGCCAAAACTAGTAATTTTGCATATTTGTTTCTAATCTTAAGAAATAGCAGAGGTGATGACCACTGCTTGCTTTTCGACTTTAAACAACTATTGGAGTTTATCATGGGTTATTTCGAACTGAAAAAATCAACAAAGGACACGCCTCAACCTTATTACTTTGTTCTTAAAGCAGCGAACCATGAAATTATTGCAAGTAGTGAAATGTATTCCTCAAAGCAAGCTGCGCTGAAAGGTATCGCATCCGTGCAAAAAAATGCTGCAACGGATCAAATTAAGGATCTGACATCATAATACTGTATAGATAACAGCTTAATAATATAAAAAGTAATCGTTTTAGCGCCTTTGTGAATTAACAAAGGCGTTTTAGTATAAGTAACTGCTCTTTGCCGTAAACGGCGAAGCTTCTCACTTCTCAGGCCGCTACCGTCTATACCACGGATTTACGCTGGCCTCCATGAGCTGAAACGACGAGTCCCGCCGCCTGTAGTTCCTGAATCCTTATTTTGCCGAATGTTGAAGGCCGTATTGGCAAAGGTTTACGGCGGATTTTGCTAAAAAACTAAGCGCAATAATGCTGTGACAACAGCTGCTGACAATACAATAACAATAAAAGGTTTTTGATACCAAGTCAGAATACCCGCCACAAGCACGCCAGATATTTTAGCCAGATCAGAAAAATGCTCCCCATCAAATACCGTTGAGGTCACAGCAACTGAAAATAGAATAACAATTGCGGCAGCTGAAAAAACTGCTTTACTATTGTTTGAAAGTACCGCTTTACCATTAAAATAGGCACCGGAAGCACGCATCAAGTAAGTACCAACAGCAAGTATGATAATGCCAACCAATATAAGCCATGGATTATCCATCATACTACCTCCTAATATAGATAAGTAAGCTAATAAGCGCCATTAATACGGGGATCCCAGCAGGTAAAAAAGGTGTAGATACAATAGCAATTACCGCCCCACTAATTGCAGTTAATCGTAATCTTTTATCTTTTAATGCGGGCAGTGATAGTGCCAATATAATGGCAGGGAACATAGCATCCATTCCCAGTGCCTTCGTGTTTTGAATAAAACTACCTAATCCTTCACCAATCAATACACCAATAGGCCAACACATAAGAATGCCAAGGCCACATAACCAAAAAGCAGCTCTTTTTTCTTTATCGGTCTCCTGTGCGAGTCCAAACACCACACTTTCGTCATTCATAATATGGTAGCCCAGCAATGCTTTAGGGCCTTTTCCGGCTAATTCACTTACCGCAAAGCTGAATGGAATATGTCGAGAGTTGACTAATAAGCCCGCTAATGCAGCTGAAATAGGGCTGCCGCCAGAGAACACCACACCAATAAATAGAAATTCGGATGCCCCTGCTAATACCAATATGGAAAGTGTTAAAGGAACCCAAAAATCAAATCCTTGAGAATGGGCCAAAGCACCATAAGAAATACCAACAATTAAATCAGCAATACAAACCAGTGCGATGTTTTTTACCGTGCTATGATTAAGCGTTGAAAATAGCATAATGGAACCGTTCGATATATAATACATTTGTTCATTATGTAGAACGATAGTGAAAAGAGCAATCAAAAATAGGAAATAAAATTGAGCACATTTACTCCACCCATCGCGTTAATTGCCAAAGCATTAGTTAGAGAGCGCCAAAAAAGTGGTTTATCGCTCTCAGAACTGTCTCGTAAAGCAGGTATTGCCAAGTCAACGCTATCGCAATTGGAGTCAGGTAATGGTAACCCAAGTATTGAAACGCTATGGGCTATTTGTGTCGCTCTTGATGTTCCCTTTTCCCGTTTAATTGAAGATCAACAAGAACCCGTAACCGTGATCCGTCATGGTGAAGGCATTCAAGTCAGCGCTGAACATGCAAATTATTTAGCATTTTTACTGTCATCAGCGCCTGCAAATTCACAGAGAGATATCTATACTGTTATTGCGCAGCCCGGACGCGATCGCGTTTCTGAACCTCATATGCATGGGGTCAGCGAACATATTATATTAATGAGTGGTCGTGCGATGGTCGGGCCTTTAGATAATCCAACAGAACTACATCCAGGTGATTATATTCACTATCCGGGAGATGAGCCCCATGTCATGAGAGCCTTAGAGCCCAATACCATGGCGGTGATGGTTATTGATAAGCAAAATTAAAGCGAAGCCAGCTATAAAGGGTTATGGCTGGCAGTCATTAATCAATGCCCATTAGAATAGATATTTTAGTTATTCCCAAAAATAATATCTTTTTTCTTGCCATCCTTTTTGTTTCATACATTTGGTAAACTCTTGATACCTGCTTCCTTTATTGACATCCAGAACATAACTTTCTGTCACCGGAACTTTCTCTTCATAAGTTTCCGCTTTGCCACATTCATCACTTTTCTTGCATCTTTTTGTAATCGTTTCATACACCGTGCGTTGTGCGACTTCGTTACGTACGGGAAATCGTTTGAAGGCATCAAATTCACACTGTGAATCCGCCTCCTGATAAGTCCATTTAGGCAAGCCTACTGGTTCCCATTTTGTTGATGAGCAAGCAAAAAGCAGTAAGATCATCATAATGACAGTCAGTTTCAATATTTCATTCCTATGTGTAATATAAAAGTGCCCAATACCAATAAAAACCTTCATCCTCCTATGCTATACTCGCTATACTTCAAGTTGCAGCGCTTTTCATTGAGGTATAAGTGACTACGCGACGCTCGCCGAGTCACAGTGTTTATCTATGCTCCCCGACTATCTTCGCTTGTCGCCTACCTGCAACTCGAATTATTTAGAGTATATAATGATCAACTAACCACACTTAGGAGCTATGTATGCAACATTATGAAGATATCGCAAAACAAGTTGATTCCCTATTAACTGAGAATTCAATTGTAAATATGAATATGTTGTTAGCGCAGCTTTCCCACGACGAATTATTAACTCAAGAACAACGTTTTGAGCTACAACAACGGTTGAGAAATGCTATTTTTAAGCATCACGAGTCTTAATATATAGATGAAACTTATTACTCAATATACAACTAATATTATTTGATATGGATTATATGGGCATCATTTTTAGTGTCAATCAATAGTCTCAATTAAGCAAAGTATATAATCATTTGTTTATATTTGGTTAACGGTATTGGATTCAAATACCGTTAATTCGTTAGATATATTTTTATACATTCACCACTATAATCAACTATTTAATAGGTCACCTTTAACGCTTTAGCTCTAAATATATGTAATTATTTGAAATATATCACTACCAAAACCATTGCACATTTAAACCTACATTTAAATTACTTGTTTCATACTCTGCCGGCTTATAAAGAGGGACCGCCATAAACATGTCATAGCTAAATATATTCAAACGTCCACGTATCCCGAGCGCACTGCCCAATAATTGGTCATCTGAATAAAGCCCAATAGGATAAACATTACCAATTATTCGACCATAATCCAATGCAAAATAAGGGTAAACGGATGTATTGGGAAAATAGAAATTAAATTCATTTCGAAAATAAAAACCTTTATCACCAATCAATGAGTACTCTTCATCAAAACCCCTCACAGTCCAACGGTTTCCTAATGAAAACTGATCTTGAATAGTTAAGTTATCTGGTGTGTATTGAATAAAAACTTGAGGGTTATAACTCATGACAAAATTATCGAAAGAGAATGGGATCACTGCATTCACATCTATCGTCATGACCCTTCCCATTTTACTCACGTCACCATATTCCATGTCCCAACTTGGTTTTGCACCTAGCCATTGAACATTGCGTTGATAGTTAATTGATGCATCAATTGTTGAATTATTGATGTTCTGGCGATGATTTAATCCTATATTAATATTAGTTAAATCTCTTTCTTGAGAAAGTAAAGAAATATCTTCAAGGTGATATCTTGATTTTCTTTTTATCAGTTGCAATGTCAATGAGTCCTTATAGGATTGGCCCCGTAAAAAAACATGGCTCGCACTAAAGTTTAAATAGCGGTTTTCACCATAATATTTATAACTCATTATGCTGTCATTGATCGTTTGCTTATAATTACTCTTGCTCGCATAGAAAGAATATAACCAATAATTGTAAGGAACCGCATAATAAACAGCTTGGTTTTTAGTCGAGTAACGAGCTCTATTTTCTAAGTTTTTCCCCATCGAAACATAAACTGTATCATTCAGTGAAGTTAAATTATGACCATATACAGTAACGCCAACCTGATTTTTTCCTGTTTGGCGACTTCCTGCATTATTAAGCCAGCCACCAACATTAAAATAAGATGACTGTACTCTTTCAATTTCAATATCTGTTGTGGAAAATTCTCTGCCTGGCATTAATTCAATATTAGCTTTTACATTTGGGATCCGTTCTAAATTTTCTAATCCTTGCTCTAGATCCCTTAAGTTTAACACTTTTCCTTTTTCTGTTGGCATAGTATTAAACAATGAGATATAGCCATTGCTATTATCTGTTAATTTAATATTATCCACAGTACCAGGAATAATTTTTAATCTAAGTATACCTGTACTAATATTTTGTTCAGGGATATCTACACGTGTCGTGACATAACCTACTTTAATGATTTTATCTTGTAAGCCTTTAGCTAATCGTTCTACTCCATAAATACCAATACACTGACCTACAGCCTGATCAGTATAGTGCTGAAATGAACGCATATTGGCAATTTTTATTTTTGATTCAAGATATACGGACTTTATTTCATAGCAGTCTTGTTCTGGTTGAAAATATAATTCATCGTCTTTTCTCTCTGTTTTATCATCCAAAACATCTTTAGTTGCTAGCTGTGTTTGTTGATATCGCGATTTGTCTTGGGAGATTTGATTACTAATTTGTTGGTCTATTGGCTGAATTGGTTCACCATAAACCATAAAAGTAAATACAGATAGTGATAAGATCGTTAAACGTAAAAACATACATACCCTTAATTCTCAAAATACAGAGGAGCCTACTGCTCCCCTGTATTAGGTATTAATAATAACCCAATGTATTAAGTACTACTGTTCCACCAAGAATTTGACCATTTCTTTGTGAGTAGATTGTTGGGCTATCAATTTGCGTTGTTTTCACGGAACGAATAGTACCGTACTGGTTATTGACTGATTTAAATGATTTTATCATCGCACTATTACCTGCATCGATAAGACCATAAGTATTCGTCACATTACCCGCTGTAATATTCATATTATTCGAGGTTCTAATCGTTCCTCGATTATTTTGTAGATCGTTTCTAACGGAGATATTAATATCACCGGTAACATTTGCCTTTTGAGTAATATTGGCAAATACTAATCCATATTGGTTATCAAAGCTATTCGCCTTAACTGAAACCCAGCCATCACTACTTTCTAATCCACCTGATTGGTTGATTAATCCAAAACGTGAGCTTACCTGCTTAAAGTTATCGCTATAACTGTTATAGACTGCGCCTGCATCAACAGTAAGTGATTTATTAGCATGGATATAACCAGACTGGTTATTTAATGAATCAGAAGTCAGTTCTATCTCATTAGCTTTAACATAACCATAACGGTTGGATAATGTTGTTGCTGAAATATTTGCTTTCCCACTTTCAAAAACGATCGAACCAGTATTCGTTAAACGAGACGATTTAACGTTTAAATTTTTCTCTCCATTAATGGTTGCAACAGTATCATTATTCAGTGTCGTTGCAGTAATACTCATATCTCCACCTGCTTTAATCGTTGAAGATAAGTTATTGACTGTTGAACTATCAATGTTCATTTTCCCTTTCGACTGAAGTGTTGCATTACCGCTATTTCTCACTTCTAAGCGATTGCGAATGTCCATATCTCGCTCAGCAGAAATATTACCATAATTATTAGTTAACTGGTTTGATGATATATTGATATCACGGCCAGAAATAATTCCACGCTTGTTCTGCTCATGAAGATTATTTCTTAAATCAAAACTATTCGATATCGCCCCTGTGGTATTAATATTAATATCACCAGTTCGAGTTTGGATCGTACCGTTGGTATTTGTTAAAGAGCCTGACTGAGTGTCAATCGTATTAAATGCACTAACAATACCACCGTTATTATTCAGCGAGTTTAATGTCGCTAACTTAACGTTGCCACCATTAGATACAATTTGACCTTTTTGATTATCAATATAACCATAGCCACTTGCAGTAATATCAACATCTGTGTTCCCTACAATACTGCTGCGGTTAACAATAGTATTGCCTGCTTTGATATTAATCTTACCCTGTGATTCAATCTTAAGACCATTATTGGTCAATTGACCGGCGGAATTAATTACTAAACCGCCTGTCCCAGCTGAAATAACACCGTTGTTTGTCACACCAACACCATTTTCAGTCGTGACTAAGGTAATTTTATCTGCATACATCCCACCGATAGAGGAAGTATCAATACCCACTCTAGAAGTAGAACCAATACCTCTGATCGCCGTAGTAAAACGATTATCAGCATCCACAAAGTTACTGCCTGTAATGATATTTATCTCTTTTGCACGAATATCGCCACGAATAGCAACTGAACGAGCCAACAAATCAGTAGGTGAATCTGAACGCAGTGCACCATTTACAATGATTTGACCTTTTTCAACGTTATAGCCAACGATAGTGCCATCTGTTGATTTAACGGCATTACCCGTTGTTAATGTTGCACGGCTGGTATTAATAAAGCCACAGCTATTACAAGTTATACCTGATGGGTTCGCTACGATAACTTGTGCTTTATCTCCTGCAACCTCGATTAATCCATTTAGTGTACTGGCTTTGTTCGAGTTAACTTCATTCAAAATAACTTTTGCACTACCGCCCGCTAAATTAGCATTACCATCGATTTTTCCACCAAGCTGAGTTGTAGAAGAATCTTTACTGTTATTTAAAATAACGCCCGTTGGATCGACATCAAAACTGTGATAAATATTATGCGATACGCCTTTGTCGCTCGCTTTATTAATATTTACAATGGTTGGTCCATTAGGCTGAACTTGCACCCCTGCACCATTAGTATTAATAATTGCTCCATGAGCAACGGAAGCAAAACCTAAAATAACAGATACGCATAAGCAAACAGGCTTAATTCTCAGCATGGGCGTGCTGAAAACTTTATTTGCATTCTTTTTCATAATTAAATCCTAGATGATTTATAGATAAAAAATAAAATAATAAATAAAAATACCCTAAGGCAAATTAATTATGTGACAAACAACATTTAAAGAACAATTAAATAACCTAAAGTTAAATTACACGTAAAGTAGCTAATTAATTTAGATAAAAACTAACAAATTTAATTAAAAAAAATCATGAAAATAAAAATTAACATTTATAATCAGATGGTTAAATACAAAAACCTTTCAAAATTAAGTGACTTTTAAGCTCTACTAAATCGAGAAGATATCATTAAGATATGACATTAAAATAATTTATGTATCAAGCTATTTTTATGAAGTTTTCTTGCCGTGATATTATCTGTTATTTACGCCATTTATAACATTTTAACCAACAAGGTTTCTTTTAAAATAAAAAACCAGAAAATAATAAGTGTATAAAAACAGCTAAAAATGAAATTAGGATTAATCTCAACATAAAAATAATTTTTATTAAAAATAAAACAATAAAAATATCAGTATAAAAATTTAAATATTAAATTACGCCAGTAGCATGTGCACTAAGAATTTAAGTCTTGATAAATTTTACTAGCATAATTGAATTGATTTAAGTTCCTTATATTTAAATTATACACTCAACATAATTCAAGGTGCAGCGAAGCAACAAATGAACAAGTCGCTAGGGGCATAGAAAATACAGTGACTGGTACGTGTGAACGTAGTCATCATATCCTAATTAAAACACTGCATATTAAAGTATGACGAGTATAGAAAAAAATGTTGATAGTCAAAATAATCAGGACTAATGGGTATCAATATATTAAACGCAAATTCATAAGAGGAGCGGGAAAAACGATATATACTCTAAATAATTCAAGATGCGGGTAGGCGACAAGTGAAGATAGACGGGGAGCACTGTGACTCAGCTAGCGTAACGTACCCCCCCTGCAACTTGAAGTATGTCGAGTATAGTTATCCCACTCGATCAGCAACCTCATACCTTACTGCAATGTTAATAGTAAGGTGCAACACAATTAAAACTTATCTTGTTGCAAATATGACCACGCATATTGAGCATAGAGTTCAGCACCTGCAACCATTGCATCTTCATCAATATTAAAACGTCCGTGGTGATGCGCCCATTGAGTATCTTTATCTGGGTTACCTGATCCTAGTAGAGCAAAACAACCTGGAATATTTTCAATATAGAAGCTAAAGTCTTCACCACCTGTGGTTGGTTTTTCAAACATTAATGAATCTTCACCAAACGCTTTAGTAATGACTGATTGCGCTAGCAATGCACTTCGCTCTTCATTTATTACGGGCAACGTACCATAAGTATAAATGACTTCAGCTGTTGCGCCATACATTGCCGCAGTATGTTCTGCATAACGACGAATAGCTGCTTCAATACGACTACGTGTTTCAACATTAAAACAACGCACTGTTCCATCTAACACCGCGTTTTCAGCAATAACATTAAAACGGGTACCAACATCCATTTTACCAATACTCACTACTGCGGACTCAAGCGGTGATGTTTCTCGTGAAATTACAGCTTGTAAGTTCATGACAAATGAAGATGCAACAATCGCAGCATCAATAGTGGCCTCAGGCATAGAACCATGACCACCCCGCCCTTTAAATTTGACAACCAATAAATCGGCAGAGGCAAATGTACCTCCTACATTACAAGAAATTTTTCCTGAAGGGGTTGTCGACCAGATATGCATACCAAATACGTTATCAACATTTTCAACCGCGCCTTGTCTTACCATTTCCTTCGCGCCTTGGGCTATCTCTTCTGCAGGCTGGAAAATCAGTCTCACATTACCAATAAGTTGTTCTCGTACATCATAAAGTGCTTTCGCTGCCGTTAATAGCATGGAAGTATGCGCATCATGGCCACATGCATGCATTTTTCCTTGATTTTGTGATTTATAATCTAATGAATCATTCAGCTCCAGCACAGGTAATGCATCAATATCCGCTCTTAAAGCAACTGTTTTACCTGGTTTACCACCTTTAATTTCAGCGATGACCCCTGTTGGCTCAGTGAGGCGATATTCAATACCAATTTTAGACAACTCTTCAGCAATACGTTTAGTGGTACGAACTTCTTCCCATGGCAATTCTGGATGTGAATGTAGATCCCGACGAAATGCAATCATCGCTGCTGTGTATTTTTTAATTGATTGAGTAATTGTTGTATTTACCATGTTTCTACCTTTACCTGATGATACTTATTTTTAATTCAACATTCTGTCAGCGACCGAACTGTCGCAAACATCACATCAACACCCCGTACTATTTGTTCATAGTCAGTCCATTCATCAGGGTGATGACTTAACCCATTACGACTTGGCACAAAAATTAATCCAGTTTGCGTGATCCCCGCAAATATCATTGTGTCGTGTCCTGCTCCACTGACCATTGCTCGGTATTTCAACCCTTGTTGAGCGGCATGTTGTGACATTAGCTGATGAATATTTTTACTTAATGCTGTTGGAGCAACATAGAGTGGTTGCATTACATCACTTTGCATGGCTGATTTATGACTTTCGTGTTCAACTAATTCAATAATGTGCTCAATCGTTTTACGTAGTGCACTATCATTTTTTGAACGAATATCAACACTAAAAATAACTTCGCTGGGGATTACATTCGCACCATTAGGCAACACATTTAACCGTCCGACCGTTGCGACTGTGCCATCACCCGCAGCTATCGCGATAGCTGGAATTTGACCTATAATATGACTTGCACAAACTAAAGCATCAGAGCGCATATTCATCGGTGTAGTGCCTGCATGCCCCGCTTTTCCATTTAGTTTCACTTCAAGCTGCGCAATACCAACGATCGTATCGACAATACCAACATCTTCTTGCGCCTGCTCCAATATTGGCCCTTGTTCGATGTGTAGTTCCAAAAAAGCTTTCACTTGTGAAGAAGATATGACCGCCTGCTCCGCTTTATCAGCATTAAAACCAGCTTCAGACATCCGCTGTGCTGCTGAAATACCTTGTCTGTCCTTAAGCTGATATAACTCTTTTGTACCGATCAAACCGGTGATCACACTTGAGGCCATCAACCCTCTACCAAAACTCGTTCCTTCCTCTTCAACCAGTGCAATCACGTCAATAGGATAGCGAGGTTGTAATTGTTGCTCGCAAAGACGCGCAATAACCTCTAACCCACAAACAATACCCGCAGGCCCGTCGAAAGCACCACCATGAGGAACTGAGTCAAAATGAGACCCTATAATCACCGTAGGTAAATCAGGCTCAGTTCCATCTAGCCGACCATAAATATTGCCAATGCTATCTTCCCGTACCTGTAACCCCAATTGGTGCATCTGCTGTTTTAAATAATTTCTCGCCTGCCGGTCTTGTTCGCTATAGCTCATGCGTGTCGTACCTTGACCCGGTGTCGATGTGTATTCAGCTAGTTGTTCTAAGTGACGTTGAATTCTTAATTTGCTCGTTTCCATTATTCGTTACCCTGCAACTGGTGTAATAAAACCGACCATAATTCCAGCCAATACTACCGAAACCATCGTAACTGAAATAAATCCTCCTACTAGCATTGGCCCTAACATATGCCCAGTTAGAAGTTGGCGTTCTTTTTCATCTTTAGTGAGCGCATTAATCGCTTCGTTGGTAATAATATAGTCAGCGGGGAAACCATATAGCGCGGTCAAAGACACCGCAAAAGCCATTTCTTTAGAGACACCAAGAATTTTACCGACTATCCATGAAGCTAAATACATACCGATTACCGCCGCAACAATCAAAACTACCATTGGATAAACAAGACGTAATAACATGTCAGGGGTGGCATGATTTAAGGTATCAAATATAAATAGCATCAGCGCCATAATCGCAAAACCAAAGCCATTGGCCTTTTGTAATGGCTGCCTTTCCAAAAAGCCAAGTGATGATGCAATAACCCCAAATAATAGACACAATACAAATGGACTGATACTAACAATTGGTGCTGCCCATGTTGAAACTAAATAGGCAAGGTAACCTACAGCAGCAAGACGTAAGAATTTGAAATAGCTGGTATTGTAATGTGATGGAATTTTCTTGAATAAACGCGGCATTTCATCATCGGAAGTGATCGTTTTCACTTCCACATCGTTCGCCCCTTCAACCGATAATGATTCTTTCCATTGCCCACTACGATATTGAGCCAGAACACGTCGACCTTCACGTTTTAGCATAACGGCTGTTAATGGATAACCCGCAAAGCCTTGCATTACGTAAATAAGGATGGCAAAAACGGATAGGTCAATTAGCCCTGCATCTGCAGCTCCTTTTGACATTATTAACGAAGAAACAATACCACCCACTAATGGCGGAATAGCGACTAATACCGTATTGAGATCAAATAACACCATTCCAATAACGTAGATAAAAACAATAATCCCTAATATACCTGATAAGGAAATTAAAATAGTTTTCCACTGACGTAATAATTCTTTCAGTGATAACAGGGTTCCCATGTTGGTAATAAGCAAATACATCAGTGTCACTGCAACGACCTGCGGTATCCCCGCTATACTGACGATATTTTTAGGAAAAAACGTCCAGTAACCTAATAAAAATAACACCGCACATACAAACACGGAAGGGATCCACGCTTTGGTTCTTACCGCAATTGCATCCCCGATATACAAAATCAAAACTATAATAAACAACGCTAACATCTGCGACATAAAATTTCCCCGTCCATATATGTTTCTAATTTAATTTTTATAGATTATAAATTTTATTATTTATGATTAAGTGCAATATAAAATACCAATTAGCACAATAATTAACCATACCATAGATTATTTCTCTGAAGGAAATAAAAAGCACATCAAAATTCATAATATCATCGAAAATCCATATGTATAGATAACGCACTGAAGAGAGAACAAATTGCAAGATAGAAAGCTAAACGGCGTAATAGTGATAAATTATCATCAATAACTATATGACATTAGAATCAACTAACAATTACGTAACATTTTGATGTGATATCGCTTATTTATAGAAAAAATTAAATGATTATTTTTTTGTTCGATTTTTAAACAGTAAAATTATATTCTGTCGACTTACCCGTTATATGCAAAAATTATGTTTTTTATTTAGCAAAAGAAGTGATTTTATTAAAAGTTTGGTTAATTTATTCCAAACAATCTACTTTATTATGTATTAGGCGAGATCACACTGTAAAAAGTGTTTTCTATTAATCATAATAGCCTATATTCAACATAATCTTGAATTTTACCGTTGATTTAACTAATAGAAAGCTTGCTAGTTCAATATAACAAGCATTCCTATCAAACAATCAGGCTAAAACCAATTTATTTATCACTGCTGGGCGAGCCAGTTATGGCACAACATCCCTAAAAAGGTAAAAATTAATGCACCGATTACATGAATAGCAATCGTGCTCAGTGCAACCATTAATTTCCCTTCTTGAATTTGTACTAATACTTCCAATGAAAAAGTTGAAAATGTGGTAAAGGCACCACAAAAGCCGGTCACAATAAACAGCTTATAAGCAGGGCTTATATTAGCATTGGCAAAATATGAAATGGCAAAGCCGATGATGAATCCCCCTACGAGATTCACAAATACAGTCCCCATCGGAATATTAGGATAGAGATGATTTAGCTTCAGACTTATAAACCATCTAAACCAACCACCTAAAACTGAACCTAGCGCGATAGAAAAAAGTGCTGCATACATAGAGGCTCCCCTAGTGTTGTCGAGGGGGAATAAATGAGAGGCCTAGACCTTATAGACATTTATGCCCCAAAAATTTAGGGCACATAATACCTACGTACCCTATCGATTGAAAAGGTTAACGTAGGCATCATCAGCCCATATTAGGGCGGTTTTTAACAGGAGGAATGCCATCTCCTCCAGTTAGATTACAGCTAATTGATTGCGAGGTAAATAGTGGACTATTATCTAATATACTCCCTCCTCTTGATATACATCGACCTAATTCACTGATACTAATTTACTCCTTCATCCCATCACAATATGTAAATTTAAGTTTAAATAGCGCATAATATTTTTCATCGCAGAACAAAATTTTCATACATCTGAGAATAAATTGATAACAATAAACTCAGTGTGAAACCAAATTAATTTTATAGGCTAAGCGTAAAAATGGATAAAAATCGCACTTTATTGAAAATCGATGATATTGGATATGCTATTGATGGTAAGACTATACTGGATCATGTACAGTTCGAGTTAAAATTAGGGGAGTTTAAGTTAATTACAGGCCCTTCAGGTTGTGGAAAAAGTACCCTATTAAAGATAGTAGCATCCTTGCTTTCCCCTACATCAGGAACAATCCTCTTTAATGGACGTGATTACACATCTATATCGCCAGAAGAGTACCGCCAAGAAGTATCCTATTGTACACAAACGCCATCTTTGTTTGGCAACACCGTCCATGATAATTTGTTTTTTCCCTATCAAATCCGTAAGCTCAGTTTTGATAAAGCTAAGATATTGCAAGATCTACATTACTTTTCACTACCTGAAACTATCTTAGAAAAAGGGATAAATGAATTATCAGGAGGAGAAAAGCAGCGCATTTCACTGATCCGTAACCTGCAATTTCTACCCAAAGTATTATTGTTAGATGAAATAACCAGCGCATTGGATGAAGCGAATAAAATCAAAGTCAATGAACTGATCCATCAATATACAACTCAGCAGGGTATAGCTGTTTTGTGGGTAACCCACGATCAAGATGAAATTATGCATGCCGATGACATCATCTCCCTTCCCGTCCATAACACAGAAAATAGGAATTAAACATGCACCAACCCACGATAACCAATGAGTCATTGGCTTTTTCGATTATGCTTGTTTTGGTCGCGATATTTATCAGCCATAAAGAAAAGCTCTCTCTAGAGAAAGACATTATTTGGAGTACATTACGTGCCATTATTCAGCTATTAATTGTTGGTTATATCCTTAAGTATATTTTCCAGGTGGATCATGAAATACTCACCGTCGCCATGGTGATGTTTATCTGTTTTAATGCAGCTTGGAATGCAAAAAAACGCAGTAAATATATTGATAAAATCTTTTTCACTGCCTTTATCGCTATCACATCAGGGACATTCCTAACTTTAATGATACTAATTAGCAGTAAAGCCATTGCTTTCACTCCGATGCAAGTTATTCCAATTACAGGCATGATTGCAGGTAATGCGATGATCGCAGTGGGGCTCTGTTTTAATAATTTAGGACAACGTTTCAGCAGCCAGCAACAACAAATACAAGAAATGTTGAGTTTAGGGGCAACACCTAAAATAGCCTCTGCATCCATTATTCGTGAAAGTATTCGCGCATCTCTGATCCCAACGGTCGATTCAGCTAAAACAGTGGGCATTGTTAGCTTACCAGGTATGATGTCTGGGTTAATATTTGCAGGTGTTGATCCACTTGAAGCCGTAAAGTATCAAATTATGGTCACTTTTATGTTATTAGCAACAGCTAGTTTATCAACCATTTTAGCTGGATATATGACCTATGTTAAATTTTACAATGAGCGTCACCAACTTCTCATAAATACATTAAACAAGTAAAATTTTATTAAACGCTTGATGATTTTATACTCTAAATAATTCGAGGTGCGGCTAGGCAACAAGTAAATGAGTCGCTAGGAGCATACATAAGTATGTGACTAGTAGGAATGAATGTAGTCTCGTATACCTTAACGAAAAGCGCTACAACTTGAAGTATGACGAGTATATTTGTTATCAAGCGACTCTCTTGTGACGACTACCAATTGATATAATAAAGAGTGAGACAGATGACTTATTCGGCTAAAGAAAATCATGTGAAAATTTTCTTTAGTCGCCAAGTTTTTTGAATAGCGATCATTTCCCTTTACATTTAATGTAAGTTAATTTGTTATATTTTGTTTTATTAATGTTAATGAAAAGGTTGTGCTAATTAATATCAGTAGCAATATTTTGCCCAAATACTTTCCATCACCAAGAATGGTAATAAATCGTCATCGCCTTCGACTAAAGGAAATGAAAGAACAGCTCGCCCATCTTCAGTATGATATGCTTTGACTATAAATCTTTTATATCCTTCTATTTTGGCATTTTTTATTCTTAACACCTGTCCACAAACATAGCCGACTTCGCCTTTATCTGTTGTAGTTCGAGCAAAATTATATTTTACATTCTTAAATGATGCTGATTCAGGGTAAGATAAATAATCTTCAACATTATATTCAGCCAATTTTATTACATCAGGCTGTGGTTTGTAATTGACGGTTACACCTAACAAAAATGAGCATCCAATAAGTAATGCCACAGTAAGTAGCTTAACTATATTCATACCTCGCACTCTTCAAAATGAGTAATTTATTGATTAATAATAAAAATATCACACAAAAAACAAACAACACTTTACGATTTAAAATAGCTGCACTCTTTCACTTCTGAAACATGCCAGTTTTCAAAAGAATAACTTAAGCTTATTTAATATTTTTTATCTTTGATAATGCCTACGCCCGTAACAGCACTACAGCTAAGGGTGTATTAAAGCATCTGAGCCGCGTACTTCCTTTCATTACCACACCAGTGGCGAGTAATATTATCAACAATGTTCGTGAAAAATAAGCATGCCTACTATATTGAACTGTTACAGGTTGTATCTTTTGATATATAAAAATGTTCAACCTAAAATAGCTAAAAGAATCATTTAGCTTAAGTATCAATCATATTTCATTTTTACTCATGAATAAACATAAATAATTTATTCAAATAGATAATATACATTTCAATATATTTAAAAACCCTAATATTGAGTAAAAACACCACAAAAAATAGCCTAATCATATATTCAATTTTAGTTATTCTAAAAAAAGCATATTTATAAGGTTTATTCTGAATACACGTTTTGTAACTTAAATATTGGGATAAAGGAAAACTGAAGTATGCGGATTATAGAACATCACAAGGATGTTCTAACACTTCCTCGTTAAACCAGAAATTTGATGTTTACCTTAAATCAAGTAATACCTAATTTTCATCAATACACGTGATTACAACCGAATAACAATCATTCATCCGATTAAAACGTTAAATAACATTTAACCATAGGGCTATTTGAAAATAAAAAAACAAAAAAAATGCGTAATAAAACCCAATTAAGGTAAAAAAAATTAATGGATCTTCTAAGGAATATCATTATTTAACCATAGCTGATATAAGTACTTTCTCGTAACACCACCGTATCCCCTCACCTAAATACAGAATATTCCTATAAATGAGGCTAGAGCCTAAAAACTAAAATTATACGACCAATTTTGACAATAGATTTTATTTTAGTCAGGTAGCATCTACATGTCTCGACGATAGGATGTATCATGACAAATATTCAGCTACTACTACTTGCAACTAATAATTTTAATGAAAGCATTGCACTTTCACATACACAAGAATCACATGTTTATCAGTTTTATCATACTCAAATTGCGCTTCAGCATTTAAATGTTGATTCTTTTTTAAGCAAATATATTATACAAATCGATCCCGTCTTAAAAAATAGTCACGAATTGTATGTTCAACGCGATCAGATTTATCAATTAATCAAAAGCTATTTGGAACAAGCTGAAGCACGCTTTATTGACAGAAAAAAAATTCTCAATCAAGTATAAAATATAACAAAGCCCCTTGCCAAAGCTAAGGGGCTAATACCTTCACGGCGTGAAACAAATGTCATTTACCCCACGCCAAACTATTTTTATTTACTGCTCTTGCAACTCTAACTCAGCAATGATAGGTAAATGGTCACTCGCTTGTGACCATTGAAATTCTTTACTATCTTTCGGGATAACCATATCTTTTACATCCCAAACTTGACCTTTAAAAGTAAAAATATGATCAATATCAATTGCAGGATTTACCGCAGGCCAACTTCGATAGTTCACACCCGACTTTTCTACAGGTTCCCAGAAATAACGCAGCTCTTTTATCGGTTGCTCTTCCGCAGTTGAATTAAAATCACCCGCCAATATTTTTATTGAAGCGGCAATGTTATCAAAACCGGTGTCAGTATCACCTATAGCAGCATCAAGTATATGACGCACTTGACCAATACGAATTGTAGGATCTTTTTGCCAGTCTAAGTGTGTACCCATGATAATAATCGGCGAATCAAAGCCAGGTTTACTGATTTGCGATAATAGCACAACACGCTGCTCGGCATCACCTGACGGTAATTGAACAACTTTAGATTTTTCAATTGGGTATTTCGATAAGATCCCAACCCCATATTCCCCACCATCAAAATCTAAGGCTTTACCAAATGCATGATACATTTTATTAGCTTTTGCTAACGTTTCGAGCTGATCGACTTTATTGCTACGCGCAGTTTTATTATCAACTTCAGTCACCACAATCACATCAGCATCAATTTTCGCAATTGCCTGATTAAGTTGATTAAAATCAGCCACATTCGCTGATAGTTCGTTTTTACCTATATTATAGGTGGCTACTTTAATAGTCGGTTTATTTGCTTGGTATACTTTGTCGGGCGTTCCACCATTTTGTACGGCTAATATTTCCGAGCCTGTTGTACTGCCAGTAGCAGAACATGATGCGACCACAATGGCGGATAACGCTATTTTTAGTTGTTTTGTGTTCATAAATTCCCCTGTGATTTATCTACAAATCATGCTTTGTGAAGCAATATCTTGGCGTTGCAAAATAAAAAATAACTACCCCATCAAAGTAACACAATCAATTAATGATACCGTGACATCATCGACAATCTTATTTCGAGAATTAAAATAACTACGTAATCAATAGGTAGAAAGTGATCACTAACACACTTTTTAATGTGTTAGCTTAGGAGTTAATGGTAAAGAAGGCTGTAGTCGCATTTTGATATCACGCACTTTGCCTTGCTTCAAATTTGTAGGGGAAAATAATTTCTTCTTGCTGGTTTGAGAAATCACTGTCAGGATCAGCAAGCCATTTTTGTAATTTCTTGGCGGTTTCCTTTGCCATCTTACTGTAATCAATTCTAACCGAAGTTAATGATGGGTGAATATAATCACAGTTGGATGACCCTTCGACGCAAGCTACAGCTAGCATCGATGGAACTTTAACTAGCCGCCTTTGGCACTCAAATAATACACCGAGTGCAATCATTTCATGACTGCATATCACAGCATCGAGTTCTGGTTGGCGAGTTAACATTTCACTGATGGCTTGCCGCCCAAAATCCATGGTTGCAACATAGGGTGTGGTTATACTTTGTTCTGCGCTGTGATAATGGCTTAGCATTGCTTTTGTCCAACCACTTAGCTGTTGGCTTTGTACCTTGCTATCCATTTGAGCACCTATATAACCAATTTTTCGATAGCCTTTTTGTAGCATGTAGTTAGTGAGAAAATAGACCGCTTCACCAATATTACTTCTAATGTTGAGTGAAAATGGATGCGTCGCCTCACCAGCAACACCAATTACAGGAATATCAATGTGTTTGAGATAGCTAAATACGCTTTCAGAATTAATTGCCCCAAAAATGACCACAGCAGCAGGGCTGCTTTGCAATAAAGTAAATAAAACCTCAGATTCTTTTTTCTGTTGGTAATCATGACTACCAATAACCACTTGATAGTTATTTTTATTGAGTACATCCTGTAATGACTGCAAAAATGCGGAGCTGGCGTAGTCTCTTAATGATGGAACCAATACTGCAATTGTACGGCTTTGACCTGAAGCTAATATACCTGCCGCAGAGTTTGGTATATATCCAAGCTCAGCCACCGCTTCGTTGATTTTTTCTCGCAGTTTATCTGAGACTAAATCAGGCGTGCGCAATGCCCTTGATACAGTCATTGAACCAACGCCTGCATATTTAGCAACATCCTGTAGTGTCACTCGCCCAGTATTTTTTCTTTTGCGTGTTTTTTCCATAAAAGATGCTTTTTTACTCTATTGCCAAGTTCGTCACGCTATAACTTACCACAGGTTAGATTTGTTAATGAGCGCTCTTTGATGTTGTTTGCCCCATATTCACTTTATTTACACGAAATGATAGCGCTATCACGAAAATGAATAATTCAACTAGATAGCGCTACCATAGATCACTACTATGCTCTTAGTTTGATAGTTAGAAAAAAAGCTAAAAACATAGTTTTACCTTACCAGGAGCAAATTCAATGCTAACGACATTATTGACCCCTAACGTCATTCAGGTCGTCGACAGCGCCACTGACTGGCGTGATGCGATTCATATCGCCTGTCAACCACTCATTCAAAGTAACGCCATTGAACCATCTTATATAGATGCCATTATTCGTTCTCATGAAAAAATTGGGCCGTATTATGTATTAGGTCCGGGTATTGCAATGCCTCACGCTCGTCCTGAAGATGGGGTAAACCAATTATCACTTGGGCTAACTGTGATTAAACAAGGTGTCGAGTTTGGTTCCGAAGGCAATGACCCCATTAAATTGTTAATAGTACTGGCTGCAACAGACAGTAATAGCCATATTGGCGCGATTGCTAAACTCGCAGAGCTGTTTGATAACCAAGACGACATTGACCAAATCATGCAATCAGAAAACATCGATGACATTCTCAGTATCATCGCTCGTTATTAATTTTTAGAAGGAAAAGAATATGAAAATCACCGTCGTATGTGGAAATGGTTTAGGTACTAGCCTGATGATGGAAATGAGCATCAAAACTATTTTAAAAGATTTGCAAGTTAGCGCAGATGTCGACCATGTTGATCTCGGCTCAGCCAAAGGCACGGTTAGTGATATTTTTGTTGGTACAAAAGATATTGCTGAACAATTAGTTGCACAGCAAGTTGATGGCGAAATCGTTGCTTTAGAAAATATGATCGACAAAGTAGCAATGAAAGAACATTTGAGTGTTGCATTGCGTAAATTAGGCGCACTGTAAGCGGAGGCTGTATGTCATTTTTTCGTTTTCTGATGCAGGATGTACTCTCTGAACCGGCTATTTTAGTCGGTCTGATTGCTTTAATTGGCTTGATTGCTCAAAAGAAACCCGTTACAGAGTGCATTAAAGGCACCATCAAAACCATCATGGGTTTTGTTATTTTAGGTGCTGGTGCTGGCCTCGTGGTTAGCTCATTAGGGGATTTCTCAGCAATCTTCCAACATGCTTTTGGTATCAATGGTGTGGTACCAAATAATGAAGCTATTGTCTCTATTGCACAAAAGAGTTTTGGTCGCGAAATGGCAATGATCATGTTCTTTGCCATGCTGATTAACATCTTGATCGCACGTTTAACACCGTGGAAATTCATTTTCCTAACCGGTCACCACACTTTATTCATGTCAATGATGGTTGCTGTGATCCTTGCTACTGCTGGTATGGAAGGTACATTGCTGGTTGTGGTTGGCTCACTGATCGTTGGTTTCTGTATGGTGTTCTTCCCTGCAATCGCTCATCCATACATGAAAAAAGTTACCGGCTCTGATGATGTAGCCATCGGTCATTTTTCAACCATTTCTTATGTCCTTGCTGGCTTTATCGGTAGCAAATTTGGTAATAAAGAACATTCAACTGAAGATATGAACGTACCGAAAAGTTTACTTTTCTTACGTGATACTCCAGTCGCTATCTCATTCACTATGTTCATTATTTTTATCATCACTTGCTTATTTGCTGGTGGCGATTACGTTCGTGAAGTAAGTGGTGGTAAAAACTGGTTTATGTTCTCATTGATGCAATCCATTACCTTCGCAGCGGGTGTTTATATCATCCTGCAAGGTGTTCGTATGGTAATTGCAGAAATAGTTCCGGCTTTCAAAGGGATCTCAGATAAATTGGTTCCTAATGCAAAACCTGCATTGGATTGCCCAGTTGTTTTCCCTTACGCACCGAATGCTGTATTAGTAGGCTTCTTAAGTAGCTTTGCAGCCGGTGTCATCGGTATGTTTATCCTATATGCGTTAAATATGACTGTGATTATACCCGGTGTTGTACCACACTTTTTCGTGGGTGCTGCTGCTGGGGTATTTGGTAACGCAACGGGCGGTCGCCGTGGCGCTATTTTAGGTGCATTTGCACAAGGTTTATTAATTACCTTCTTGCCTGTGTTCTTATTACCTGTTCTCGGTGATATTGGTATCGCGAACACAACGTTTAGTGATGCAGACTTTGGTGTTATTGGTATTTTACTTGGCACTATCGTTCGATAAAAAATATTCCCGCAGGCATTTGCCTGCGGGAAAGCATTTAATGACCTAATTTTCCGACTAATGCGCCTTCTTTAAATAAAAATTCTTGAAGCGAAATCAAATCATCGGGGGTAACATGAATCACCCCTTCCCCAGGAATATCAATTTCTGCAATCATAAACAAAGCCAATGTCGTCAACGACGGTAGAATTAAAATCAGCCAATTCTTTCCTTTGGTGCCACGAATGTTATAGCCTATTAATATATTTGAGCAAATCGCGAAGAAGATTAATAAAAACCATGCCGCATTAGGTATTTGATGACGCCAACTAGCCATGGTTTTTTGTTGTGAAAGATAAAGATCACTAAATGCAGTCAACACCGAAGCAATCACTGGGTTAGGTGTTTTATTGGCTTCTTTAACCGCTATTTCCCACAATGCGGCTTGTTTTTCTAAAGACAGACGTCGCCACTGGTTATTTTCATCACTCACACCCGATCTGAAAAATTCAATACGCGCTTCTAGGTACTGTTCCAATAGGATCAACGCATCAGCCCTATCACTGCTGTCCAATATTTGCGCGCGTTGATAGGCATTACCAATAGCAATCGCTTCGTTCTCTTCGGTTTGCTGCCGATTATTGTAGCCATTGATTGAAATAGATAACACAAAGCCAATCAATAAGCCTAATAATGATAAAATAGCACCCAGTATAATTTTAGCTTCATCATCAGCAATGTCTTCGTGTGCATTTCGGCGTTTAAATATAAATTTACCGATGTACGCAGAAATAACTAATAACACAAATGTGATTATAAACAATAAAATAGAGTCAATCGGCGTATCATTAATTAACTCGGAAAGATTAAACATAGTTTATGTCCAGATAGATAATTTTCCGATGATATACCATATCCAGAATTAGACTTTCTAGCTTTTTGTTGACCCAAAATAATTTCAGATTTTAACGCTAAAACCTCATCTATAAATGATAATAAGTAATGCTTTTATCTCAAAAAACAGCCATCTAACCGGCTGTTTTTAAATCATTTTTAGAGGAGCATTAAACTGTAAATATACTCACCATCAATGATTTCACCTGTATAAGTAAAACCATGTGAAGTATAGAGATTTTTTGCGATCACATTTTCATCATCAAGGCCTAATGTGACTTTGTGAAGCCCTTTAGCTTTAAAATAATCAATGATCGCTGAAAATGTTTTTTTCCCCAAACCCAGCCCTATAAACTTGTAATCCAGCATATAGCGACAGATTTGCGCTTCATTCGGTAAAGACTCCAGTTCCCTGTACATAAAGAAGCCAATTAATGTTTGATCACAATACAATGCTTTAGGCTTGAACTCTGGATAGTAATGAGATTCTGCAATCGATAAAGCATTACAGCAGATATAGTCTTCAAGTACTGTGGCTATCCCATTAGCATTCGAAGTTAACTCGCCAACATCAAATAGGTTATCTTTATCTATTTCTTTTATGTGTATCATATTTGGTTAAAAATAAGTTTTATCAAATTAGTTGTAGTGAATGTAATAAATTATTGAGCTGTTCTTTATCATTACGGTCTACCCCCATTAATGGATGAGGCAAACATGGCGCTTGTACCAATTGCATAATTTCTGCCATTGTCGCCACACAACGTACGCTACCCTTATATTTTGCAACCATTTGCCATAAAGCAGTGAATTTTTCTGAGAGATGAATACCTTCATCGATATCTCCTTTCTGCACCGCTCGTAAAATATTCAGCATCTCTGTGGGTAATAAGCCTGCTGTTGCAGAAAACCATACATCCGCCCCTCCTGCCACACCATAGGCTGCTAAGCTGTCTGTACTGACACCAATTTTAACATGGCTGGGTATTAGCTCTCGTAGCACTTGTATGTGCTGCCTCACCAGTGAAATGTCATTTGAAATGGCTGGAGTTTTTATCGCGGCAATATGCGGCAATTGAGCAATTTTCGCGTAGAATTCATTTGTAAACGTAAAATGTGTCGTTCCGCTATTGTTATATACACAAAGTGGAACAGAGATTTCCCGAGAAACCATTTCAAATAAATGGTATACCTCATTTTCATTTAAAACATGGTAGGCAACTGGCGCTAACATTAATGCCGAAGCCCCTGCTTTTTGTGCATCCTCACTATAAGTTAAAACATCATAACTGTTTACCGCACCAATCCCCACCATAACAGGAATATGACCTGCCGCCTCAACTGCCAGCTCAGTGACCTGTTTTCTTTGAGATGCGTTCAAATAAGGATAGCAACCAGTTGAACCTAAAACGCCTATCGAATCAACTTTGGCTTCTGTTAATCGGTTGATCAGCCCAAGAAATGCATTGTGGTCAACGCGATTATTTTGTAGTGGCGTTAAAGGGAAAGCAGATAAACCATGGAACATGAATACCTCTCAGACAATCGTTGAAAGGTTAGATATAACGCTAACAACAAATAAAAAACAAGCACCGCACCGAGCAGAAGCACAATTGTCACCATCACAATTTACCTGCACGAATGAACCCTTAATAGCGGTGCATAATTTTTATTTACCATGCCTGCTGATATAGCTCTAATGCATTTTCCTCTGTTAGTTCTCGTGGGTTATTCACTAATAGCCGAGTCTGAGCCATAGCAGCAGTGGCGAGTGATGTTAAATCACTGTGTGAAACCCCCAATTCACGCAGGCGCTGAGGAGCTTGGCACGATGCAATAATTTGAGCCATCCGGCGAATAAATGCTTCACTATCTTGTTGCTCGTTGTTTACTACTGGAGCACCTACATACATAGCTAATTCTGCATATAGCTTGCCTGCGCTAGGCAAGTTAAATTTAAGCACTGGCAATAACATCAATGCATTTGATAAACCATGCGAAATATGATGCTGCGCACCCAGTGGATAGGCCAATGCATGAACTGCGGCAACAGGTGAATTAGCAAAAGCGATCCCAGCAAGTGTTGCACCTAATAAATTGGCTTCTCTGGCAGCTTGATTATTGCCATCATCGCAAGCAGTCACTAAATTTTGACTGAGTAGCACCAACGCTTCTTTGGCCAGTAAATCTGAAAGTAAATTTTTCTTATGCTTACTGGTATAGGCTTCGATCGCATGAACCATCGCATCAATCCCTGATGCAGCCGTATGTATTACTGGTAGCTTCAGAGTTAGCTGAGCATCTAACACCACCACATCACAGAACAATGTTGAGTCAACGATCCCCATTTTATTGTCATCGGACGTGGTAAGGATCGCAATATTAGTAACTTCTGAGCCTGTTCCTGCTGTGGTTGGTATTTGAATTAAAGGTAGCCTTTCTCCCTTAACCTTATTGATACCATACATTTCAGAAAGTTTTTGCTGTGATTGCGCCATGATGGCCACAAGCTTTGCTACATCTAGACTTGAGCCACCACCTAACCCAATAATGATTTCAGCACCAACATTTATCGCCATTTCAGCCGCATCAATCACCTGCTGCTCTAAGGGATCTGGCTGAACTGCCGAATAGAGTGAAACACTATATCCAGCTCGCTCTAAATTATGCATAACATCAGACACAATACCGGTTTGCACCAGCCCCTGATCGGTAATCATCATCACCTGTTTTTGTAAACTCAAGGCTTCTATGATGCTGTCTAACCGCTGCGCTGCTCCCCATTCAAAAACGATTTTGGGTACGCAGGCAAATTCAAATTTTGCTAAGTTCACAATTGGCGTCTCCCTTGATTGGGAGAATTATCTCCTTGTGTAACAAAAATACTTTCAACGTGTTTTCTATCTAAAAGTGGCGTGATGACAGCAACACCAATGCGTTGAAAATGAGCTGTTTGGCGATGTGCTTCCAAACCATCTGCTGTTTGATATTGTTCAAGAATAACAAAGTGATCACTATTTTCTGTAGAACGGAAGAATTGATATGACAAATTATCAGGCTCTGTGCGTGTAGCTTCAGCCAGTTCTATCAAGGCTTGATTAACGCTATCTCCCATTCCCTGTTTGGCATAGTAGTAAGCAATAACTTGCAGATACTGATTATTCATTTCATTTTTCCTTCTGGTGATAATGCCATTCCCCATAATTGGCAATCACTGCTTGAAACAGCGATAGCACCACTTGCTAATGCATAGGTGACATCATTGGCATGACTCACAAATCCAGAAGCAACAATCGGAGGCAGTTTCATTTTATCGGTGTGAGATAATAGAGGTAGCATAGGCGCTGGCATTAATTGCACATAATCAGGTGCACTTTGCTCGATAGCATTTAAACTGCGCAGCCAAGTGGAGCGATCGGTGACAAAGATTTTTTGCATCGTCAGCAATTCAAGGCGATTAGCACGTTGAATGGTCTGTAAACGAGTTGATAGTATGCCTGTCGCACCGCTTTCAGCAATATATTCAATACCACTTTTATCTTGCTGAATACCATTGCAGCTATCAATATTCACAATCACGAATTTATCCGCTTGTGTGAGTAAATTAATCACTGGTTGAATTTTTAGCAGATCGATATTGGCAACAATGCAAACTTTTGCCTCGCTTTCAATAGCGACTTTTAATTGATCGACACCATAGATCGCCATAATGACAGGATGGCGCGCTAACAGCGCGCCAAAGTTATGAACCATAATTCACCTACCTAATCAGTAGGAAGCTCAGTACTAAATCCGAGTTTCCCTGGGTTGAGTATTTGTTTCGGATCAAGCGTATCTTTCACGCTTTTCATAATTGAAAAAGCAGATGAAAGTGATTCCGCCATATAAGGTGCTCTTAGTAGCCCGACCCCATGATGATGGCTGAGTGTGGCTTTATGTTTAATAATCACTTGGTTTGCTGCATCCCATGTCGCGCGATACCATGCTGCACGTTGTGTCACATCAACATCGCCTCTTAATGAGAAATACAGGCAAGCGCCATCAACATAAGCGTGTGATTGGTGCGCAGAGCCTGCTAATGTTCCCGGTACTGCATTAATAGCCGCCACAACTTTATCATAAATCGTGCTGAGATCACGCCAGCAACCAATCATTTCTAATGTATCGGCAACCAGTCCCGGTGTCCGTTTAAACCCTTCTGCACTTTTCCCTGTTAGATAACGGGTATCTAACCAACGCTCAAAGATGGCTGCTTGATCAAGAGGCTGTCCGCTTTGTTGGCACACCCGATCAGCAATGGTCAAAAAGGCATCAACCACTTCTTTGGCACCTTCATCGGCAATTAACAATACATTGGTGTTAGGCAAATCAAATTGCACGCCACTTTCTAGGTTGTCATAAAGGCGCAAAACCGCTGGCGTTGTACCCTGTTGCATTATTTGTCGACAAGCTTCTAACCCTTCTGCAAAACTGTCAAAACCCCATGCAATTGCACGCCCATACTCAGGTAAACGATGAAGCTTGAAACGAATACGAACAATAATGCCTAACGTACCCTCAGAGCCAATAAATAACTGTTGTAAGTCAGGCCCTGTCGCAGCACGTGAATAGCCCCCTACCGTAATCAATTGGCCATCCGCAAGCACGATATCCATGCCATACACCATATCTTCAATTTTGCCATAACGAGTTGACAGCTGCCCCGCACCTCGGCACGCCACCCAACCGCCTACTGTGCTGATGCCAAATGATGAAGGCCAATGTCCCATCGTCATTCCATATTCTTTTTGAATGATTTCTTCAAAAACATCACCAAACATACCTGCTTCAACATCAACAATTTGGCTGTTTTCATCAAAACTGACTAATTTGTTCAGTTCACAAACATCCAATACGATCCCACCACGTAAAGGTAAAGCTGCGCCGGTAACATTACTGCGCCCTGCTGAAACCGTGACTGGTATAGTTTTTTCGTTCGCAATACGCATCACTGCTTGTACTTGTTCAACGGTTGAGACACAAACGATCACCGCCGTTGGCGTTGCGGGCTTACCTTCCGTTTCACTGATCATGGTTTTTGCCCACCAATCACGCGTGAAACGAATAACATCTTGCTCTGAAGTCATCACACAGTCAGCAATCTGTATTAATCGATCGACCGTCTCTTTATCCACATTGACTGGCGCAGTTTGTAGCCCTTGGCTACCATTGCCTGAAGATACTGATGTTGCCCACCCCGGTGGAGTGTGTGCGCCAACAATATAGTTACCTCGGTTATAGCCGCGCTTAATCGCATCTTTACTGATCATAATTCTTCTCCTATAAGTATCGATTTTTCACGTTTAATCGCTGCCTGATAGTCGTCTACTTGTGTCTTAATCTCTTCGGCAGTAAAACTCAGTTCTTGTTGAAGTAATTCACCCACTCGCTGTGCTGCTTGTGCAGAAGCATCTCTAGCCATTAAGCGCGCTCGGATCCTCCTTGCTAGCACATCGTCAACCGTACTCGCGAGCTCATGACGAATGGCATAAAGTACCTCTGCCTCGCTATAAGGTAGGCCTTCAACAATCGGTTTTGCGAGTGTGGGATCTTGTTGCAAAATATCACTGACAAAATGCGCTTCTGTTCCATAGCGCTCGCCAAGGTGTGCCGCCATTCCACCTGATGCCATCACTGCTTGCGGATCATAACCCGCCGCACCTAATAGATAAGCTGATTTGGTGGTACAACGTTTTTTCTTACCTAATAATTTACTGGCAGCATCAATAGTTTGCTCCGCCATATGCCGCGAGGTGGTTAACTTGCCACCAACGACAGTAATCAAGCCATCTTCTGCGATCGTGATTTGATGATCACGTTTCATTTCAATGGTCTTGCCACCTTTTCCTCCGACTAAAGGTCGACACCCTGCAATACTGCCAACAACATCATCAACCGTTAAATTGGCTTTCAAGGCCGTATTCGCTCCCTCAATTAAGAAATCTAATTCTTTACGAGTGCAATACACGTCATCTAAGTTTCCTTCGTAGTCCTCATCGGTAGTGCCTAAGTAAGAAACATTTCCCCAACGTGTAATGGTTGCGCGGCGGTTGCGCCCTGGAACAGGAATGGTGACAGTACAATCATTACGTATTTTCAACCATGGGATCGCAATGTGAACGCCTTTTGCAGGGCGAACATGCAAAGCACTTTCAGTGCCTTTTTTCTCGCCTTTCCAATCGCGTAGCCATACGCCAGTTGCCATGATCACGACTTTGGCAGAAACATTGATTTCACGATTATCGGCCTGAACCATCGCGCCACTCACTTTGCCATGAGCACCCCTGAGGATTTCCTGTGCTTTGGTATGATTGACGACAGTGACTCCGTGATGTGCGGCAGTTCTTGCTAATGCAAGTGTCAGTCTGGCGTCATCAACACGTGCATCAAAATACATGAATCCACCAGACAGCTGTTCCTCATTCAGTGTCGGACAATGCGATAACACTTCAGCGGGTGTCAATTTTTGGTGCAAAATGCCTTCGCGCCAGCCACCCGCTAAATCGTAAGTCCATAGTAAACTTTCGAATGCTTTAGCTAATCGCTTATCAAATACGCCGTTTTTATCTAAGATCGGGAACATAAAAGGTAAGCGCTGTACTAAATGCCGTGCATTACGACGTAAGCGTTGACGCTCTAATAAGGAATGAAAAACCAGCTTTAAATTCCCTTGTTCTATATAACGCAACCCACCATGTACCATTTTGGAAGATTTGGATGATGTGCCAGAGGCAAAATCATCCTTTTCAACTAACGCAACTTTATATCCTCTTAGACTGGCATCTAATGCAGAATAAGCCCCTGTTACACCCCCACCAATAATTAAGATGTCGTATTTTTCATGCTGTAACTGATTGAGTTGTTCTTCTCGATTGAGTCTTAGTGGCTCTGTTGTAAACAGATCACTATGTGATTTACTGGGCTGACGAGATGGCAAAAAATTCATGAGTAAATAGACTCCTAACAAGCAATGGCTTTTGTCGCGGTATTATCGATTTCAAGTTGAATACGTGAATTCCACTGTAAAAGGCGCTGATGACGCTCAGCGGCGCTAATTGAGGGAATAAAACGTTTCGCTACCGTTAATGTTTTGCAGGCACCTTCGAGAGAATCCCAAAGTAATCCATTCGAACCAGCTAAAAATGCAGCGCCTCTAAGGCTTGCCCTTGCTGTTTCAGACATGCGCAACACGGGAACGCCGCTGATATCCGCTTGAATTTGCAATAAAGCATCACTGTTTGACATTCCACCACCTACCACCAGTTCTGCGGCAGTTAAACCCGTTGCGGATTGATTCGCTCGTAAGCAGCCCGCCACTGAGTTGGCAATACCTTCTAAAATGGCATAAGCAATTTGTGGACGTGTCGTTGAAATCGATATGCCGTTTAAAGAGGCACGTGCTTGAGGCTGTAAAATAGGTACTCGTAACCCAGTTAAAGCAGGAATAAAACTGACACCACCTGCATTTTCTGCTTGCATCGCCAGTTCACTAATTTGCTCTGGCGAATCAAACCAGTGCAGCTTTTCACATACCCAATTCAGCGCTGAGCCAGTTGTAGGAACAAAAGTTTCTACTGAGTAATGAGATCGTGATTGCTGGCGTCGCGCCACCATAGCCAATGTGCTTTCAAGTTTATGGTCGAATGAAGGAACGCTTTCACTGACGATTTGATCGATGAAACTCCCTGTACCATGCATGCAAATAGATTGCCCGTGCTGAATACAACCTAAACCGACCGCTCCAGCAAACTGATCTCCCATACAAGCTAATATTGGCACAGCAATACCGAGCAGATCTTGCCGTGTCGTTCCTAAATCATCTGAATCATCTTTAAGTTCAGGCAATAATGATAAAGGAAATGATAAAGCCTCCAACCATGGGGTGTAATAACGATGTTCACGCAAGCGATAAGCGCCTGCAGAGGTTGCATTCGTTGGTGTTGTAATGCAGTGACCTTCCTGTGATAAATGCCACAATAACCAACTATCGATGGTGCCAAATTTGAGTCGGTTAGCCTTAAATGCCTCAGCAACCACTGAAGTTTCTTGAATATGTTTCGCAGCCCATAAATAAGGTGAACGAATACCGACAGGACGACCTGTGTGTTGTAATAATCGCTGATCCCATTCATCAGCTAGGGTATGTAAAATATCGGCATAGCGTGCATCTTGCCAAACCATGGCGGGTACTAATGATTTGCCCGTCTCACTGTCCCACAGTACAGAGGTCGAGCGCTGGGTCGCAATACTTAAGGCCACAATATTTAGATTGTTTTGTTGCGCCTGAGCGATAGTTTTACGGCAAACATCTAATGTCGCCTTTAATATGTCATCTGCATTTTGCTCTGTAACACCATGCTGTAAACTTTCAACTCGTAAAGGGTGATATTCCAAAAAGCTCACTAACCCATCGGCGCCGACAACGGCTGAACGTGTACCTGACGTTCCTTCATCGATCGCTAGAATGACATTTTGACTGTGTTTCATTCTGTTCTCCTTAACGAGTTGTCAATAATGGTTTCTTTTTCTGCTTTAAATTGCGGAGCATTTGGCTCATTGTCAGGCACGATATCGGTACGAGTGGGATCCCATTTAATTAGGAAACAAATGACACTGGCGACCAGCGGTACAACCGACATAATAAGAAAAGTGGTTTGCAAGCCATAAGATTCACGGAAAACAGGGAAAATGAATAAACCGAGTGCAGCTCCCATCGCTCCAAGAGCACCAATGATACCGTTTGCCCCCGCGCGCAACTCACTTCTGAATGAAAGTGAAGATAGACTTTTTCCATTCGCTCCCGGTCCACCTGAGTGACAGAGAATAAATAGCGCAGGTACAGTCAACGATAACCAAATTGGCATCACGTCACTGTAGAGCCCTAAAGAAAGTAGAACGAAAAAGGCAACGGCGAAGCCTGTTGCTGATGCCATTCTTAACCCCAGCCAACGGCCAATCAGTGGTGACATAAATCCACCGAGGATCCCAAACAGGTTGAAGAACAGTGAACCTAGTGTCGCATAAACAAAGTTCTTGCCGAACATAGCCGCACTGATCACTGGCAGATACCAACCGATCCCAAAGTATTGAATGGATTGACAGATTTGTACTGTTGCAGCCAAAAGTGTTCTGGGTAAATAAACCCCTTTAAAAATAAGTAATAAATTCCGAACGCCACCTTTTGCTTGACCTACAATTGGCTTCAATTCTTCTTTAGGCGCTAATACAAAATAATCACCATAGACTTTGGTCATTGCTTTAGTGGCTTCAGCAAAACGTGATTTTCGAGCCAACCAAATTGGGCTTTCAACAAGATAGACAAATTGCAGAATAAAAATAGTAATGCCACAAACCGCGGTGACACCAATAGAATAACGCCAGATCGCATCACCAACATCCATTGAGAAAAATAGTAATGCAAAAATCAAATTGAGACACACGGCAACATACCAAACCCCTTGCCATGTATTAAGACGACTTTTTAATTTTGCGGGGGTAAATTCGGCTAACATCGCCATTGCGACGGCAAAGTCCATCCCGTAAGACACGCCAACAAAGAAGCGCCCTGCGATAATGGTGTGGAAATCTGCGGAGAACATCACTAACAATGCACCAATAATGGCAACAACCTTAGCAATAATTAATGGTTTAACCCTTCCCCATCGATCAGCAATCCAACCACCTACAGGGTTAAAAACGATTGCGACCCATGACGAGAAAGACGTCAATAACGCAATCTGCGTCGCTGATAAATTTAAATCACGGGTCATTGGGTTGAGCCCTGCACTTAATGCTGAATTTGAAAATGCATCAAGGAATAATCCCCCAAGCATTAACCACCAAATCAGCCCTGCACGGCCAGTAAGACGAGCCTGAGAATCGATGAATTGTATAATGTCATCGATACCTCTTATTGTTACGGATTTTGATAGATTGCGAACAGTCATAGCAGCCCCCTTCGTAATATTGGTAAGATGGCCGCTATCCACTAAAAAAAGACAATAAGAGACCATCTTCATATCACAGATAGTCTCTTATCTAAAATCTGCTGCCCTCAATCTACTGGCATACAACAATGAATGTCAAAACATTGTTAATATAATTAATGATAATTGTGACTTGTAGCGCAAATGTTAACAAATAATCAATAAGGTAAAACCAATAAATTTAGGATAAGTAAAAAACACAAGCAAAAATAGCTTTTATTACATCAATTATTAATATATTTAACATGTATGATAAGATATAAAACTGAATTAACCAAGAATGTAAAATTCAAAGAAATACTAATCAAAGTGCCTTAATAGAATACCCAACGAATAATCATTACCTCTGAGTTTCACCTAACTGATAGGAAAGACAAACAAAATATAGTAGCTGTACTCTAAATAATTCGAGGTGCAGCTAGGCGACAGGTGAACGAATCGCTAGGAGCATACAAAAGTATATGACTGACGTGTGTAAATGTAGGCAACAACGTTACAACTTGAAATATGACGAGTATAAGTGATTATTAATAATAAGATCCATATATTCGATAAGCCTGATTGATGGCTTATCGTAAAACTTAATTCTGTCAATATATCTCATTATTTAACATTATTCTTTTTCTCCATAACGTTTTTTCATTGAAATCAAAAGTGAATCCACAATCCAGCTAATCTTTTTTGTACCAAGAAAACCTATCATGGCTCCACAAAATTCAGCAAGAGATGACCAAGCCTCAGAATAATTCATATAAACTAATAACCATTGCAGTGCACGGATCGCACTCACGGTAATTGCCCCACAAATCACTGCTTCCGCTAATGATTGCCATGTACTATTGCCATCTCGCCATTCTCGAATAAATGCAATCAGCGTTGCTAACATAACACCACTTAATAATGGAAAATTGAGTTGAACCCAGCGAAAAACCTGCTCCCAAAAATCGATATTTTTTTCATGCATAATGATACCTCCTAAATGGAGTGCTAGTTTATTGTCAATAAATGAAGCCTCCTTATAATTATGTAAGGTCATCAAGTTATATATACTCGTCATACTTCAAGTTGCAGTACCTTTCGTTAAGGTATAAGTGACTACGTTCACTCGTTGCATAGCTGCACCTCGAATTATTTAGAGTATAGATTTTCATAATCTTACCAAATTTAATTAATTATCATTCAATAATTACCATTACTATTACTATTACTATTACTATTACTATTAATAAATCAAGGATATAATAATGATAAAGTGAGCCTTATACATAACAAGGCAAAGTTACAACCATTAATTAAACATTCTATTTTATATTATTTAACACAAAATAGCATACAGATAGATACTCGCATGGATAAGAATTAGTATAAATACGTTATTTCTTTAGTCATTAATAATATTTACACCTCAAACTATATTGCAAAAAAAGAGAATAACTAATATTAAACAATTTATTTAGTTTAAACAGTGATAATTTTCTTTAATTGCAAACAAAAGTCGAATGCATCATGTGAATTCTTAATATTAGTGAACCCTAATAATATAATTTGCGAAGAGTTATTAGACTGCATCCAACTATCAAGTGCTTGAATAGCGAAACCTTGCTTATTCGCTCGCATCACAAATTTTTCCGCTGACTGCCCATTAATTAGCTCAGCAACAATATGCATTCCACCAGACTGCTGATGAACTAATAAGATACCAGCGAAAACTTGAGTGATAGCATCAATTAAGTATTGCCGTCTCTGCTTATATAAATTGCGCATTTTTCGTAAATGACGTGAGAAATGCCCTTCTTGAATAAACAGTTGGCAAATCTGTTGTGTCCATATAGGGCTAGTTCCTCCTAATGATCGCGCTGTGCTTTGAAATTGAGTCACTTGGTTAATCGGCACAACGGTGTATGAAAGGCGTAAAGAGGGAAACAGCACCTTACTTAAGGTTCCGCAGTAAATAACCCTATGATCTTTATCTAGGTTTTTCAACGCAGGAATTGGACGGCCTAAATAACGAAACTCACTGTCGTAATCATCTTCAATCACCCAACTTGCATGTTGGTTTGCCCATTTAAGTAAATCCATGCGCCTTTTCAATGATAACGTAACATTGGTTGGACTGTGATGAGTCGGTGTCACTAAGGCAAATTTTGCATTCACAGCCATTTTATTGCCTAAATCAATATCCATTCCCTGATCGTCAACACCAATGGGGACTAAAACCATTCCCATTTTTTGCAGGAATTCCCGAGCAATATGATAACCAGGCTCCTCAAACCAACCAATATCCCCTTCTTGAAATAAGCTTCGTAGAATTAAAAATAAACTCGCCCTATAACCAGATGAAATAAATATTTGCTCAGGTGAGCAAGCTACGCCTCTCGATACCGCCAAATAACTCGCTAACGCTTCTCTTAACCCCATAAAACCTTGTGGATCAGGGTAACCAAGCTGCACGGGTTCGATATTACGTAACACTCGATGCGTTAACCGACTCCACAACGTCAAAGGAAATACATCTAAAGCAGGGATCCCAAGTTGAAAAGGCAATAATTCATTTTCATGATAAAAATGAGTCCCCTCAGCACATGGATTATCTTGATGTAACTGGTTCGCTGTGATGGATTTTGTATTACGCAAAAAATTCGCCATTGAGGCAATAAACGTGCCTTTAGCCCCTCGGCCAATCAATATACCTTCACTGGTCAACAGCTGATAAGCAAGTTCAACAGTTCCTCGAGCAACGTTTAATTCACTGGCTAAAGTACGGATCGAAGGTACTCTTTGCCCCGCAAGCAGTTGTCCTGACTCGATTGCATCACGAAACCGATGATACAGCTGCATATACAATGGCTCATTAAGCGTACTATCAACCTTAAACATATTACCCTCTATCTTGTCCTAGTTATTTTTACCATTTTTGTCACTTTATTATAGGACAATTTATTATTACTATCTTTACCAATAAATCATCATATTATATTGATAAGGATAGAAATTGTTATGAGTACACTACGCCTAGTCTATAGCAAGTTATCACCTGAAGCCTATAAAGGTTTAATTGATTGTAAGAAAGCGTTAGAAAAAGGTGGATTAGGGATTGAACTGATTGAATTAGTTAACTTGCGTGTTTCACAAATGAATGGATGCGCTTTTTGCTTAGAAATGCATGCTGCATCATTGAGAGAACGTGGCATCAGCAATAAAAAAATTGACAGCTTAGCGGGTTGGCAAGTCAGTGCACATTTTACTGTCGAAGAACGTGCCGCTCTTGCTTGGACTGAATCGCTGGTTAATATTGCTCAAACTGTTGCACCCGATGAGTTATTTCAAAACCTTAAACACTACTTTTCTGATGCACAAATCTCTGATTTAACCCTTGCCATAGGGCTAATGAGTGCGTTGAATCGTATTGCCATTGGTATGCGACAGTAATATCACTATGCTTGGTGTGATAATTGAACCATCACACCAACATGAGTTTTAATTTTCAGACTTCATATACTGATAGAGAACGCCAGTAATAATTAGCATTAATCCGAATAGCTGGAGGGTTAAATAGCTACCAGTATGCCCATTAAAAATATCTAATACAAAGCTTGAAACCACTTGTCCACTAATCGCCAATAAAGTTGTCAATGTGACACCCAATTTAGGTAAAACATAGCTATTAATCACGACAAAAAATGCGCCAATCACTCCACCAACAAATGCAACTAGAGGGATCTGATGAATATTTTGGATATATAAACCGCCTTGAAAAATCAAAACTAATCCCAAAAATAAGAAACCCACAATATGATTAACTAAAGAAGCATAAAATGCATTTTTACTTTGTGCCAATGCGCCATTGAGCGTTCGGCTTGACACAATACATAATCCATTCAGCAAAGCGATACTAACAAAAAACCACATTTCTATTTCCCTAATACAATCAATGTACTGCCTAGAATAAATAACGCCGATACGATTAAATCACTCGTATCTATCCGTTTTCCTTTTACTCTTAAACCAAAGAAACCGAAATAGTCTATTACTAGGCCAAACACCACTTGCCCGACCAACATCAAAACGATACTTCCTGATAAAGACAGTGGGCTATTCACAGTAATTGCAGCCAGTAATACAGTGAATGCGCCAGGAATCCCAGCTAAATAACTGATTATGCTTGTTTTACCCTTTAATACCACGTGTTTATTTCTCAATCTGAATAACATAAACACAGCAAAAGAAAAAACAGCGCCTACTCCGTGAGTTAACCAAGAGGCTTTTAGTGGTGATGTAAATTGCGATAAATAACTGTTGCTCATGATCATTAAGGTGAGCAACACTCCTGACATAATAGCCAGTAAAGGTAACAATATTTTATTCTTCATAAGGAAACTTTTTTATTGAGGGAGCTTCATTATAGTTTTGCTAATGGTATTAATTAATCTATAGAATAGGAAACACTGTGTTTATTTTGAGTCAACAATATGCATGATTTAAATGCTATTCCTATTTTAATCGAAGTTGCAGAAAACTTAAGTTTCACCAGAGCGGCTGAAAAGTTACATATGACCAAGTCTGCCGTGAGTAAATCAGTTAGCACTGTTGAAAGTCAACTAGGCGTAAAATTATTCAATCGTTCAACACGTAAAATTAGCTTAACTGAAATAGGTACGACCTATATTGAATACTTAAAAACATCCTACTCTTTCATTGAGCAAGGAAAAGACGCTATCACCCAGTTAAATCTCAAAGCTGCAGGTAGAATAAAAATCACAGTTCCCATGTCATTTGGTACATTACACTTATCAAGGTTGATGCCTAAATTCTTAAAACAATTCCCTGACTTGCAAACTGAAATGATTTTAGATGACAAAGTGGTTGATTTAATCGCCGAAGGATTTGATGTTGCCATACGTATTGGTCATTTGCCTGATTCTTCACTAGTTGGGCGAAAAATAACCTCTTGCTATAGTGCATTGTGTGCTTCGCCCAATTATTTAGCACAGCATGGAATACCTAAACAAGCTGTGGACTTAAAACGCCATAATTGTCTGTTCTATTCATTATATCAATCAGGACAAGAATGGATTTTCTATAAAGGGAAAACCACCGAAAACATTAGCCCTAATAGTAAATTTATCGTCAATAACAGTGAATCACTATTACAAGCCGTTTTGCAAGATATTGGTATTGCTTTATTGCCTTGCTTTATTGCAGCTCCATATCTACAAAATGGTTCGCTAGTGCCTTTACTTACTGAATATTCACTACCACAACACGCCATTTACGCCGTTTATCCTAATCGAAGTTATTTACCCCATAAGACACGAGTAATGATTGATTTTTTATTTGAACAACTAAACCCAAATAGCCAATATGCACAGCAATATGAAATTAATTATTACACCCCTTAGTTAGCACAAAGGCCGCTTTCGCGGCCTTAAGGTTTTAACCTACAAGATCATAAAAGTAATCCGTTATGACTTAAAGACAGATGAGGAAATAAATTTTTTCTCCTCATTACGCAAGGTTAATACCTCATAGCCTGTGGCTGTGACTAAAATAGTATGTTCTGACTGGGCTGAAAGTTTTTTATCTCGAGTGACCACTGTCCAACCATCTTTCTTAGTTTTGATCTTCATGCCACCTTGGTTGATCATCGGCTCAATGGTGAATATCATCCCTTCTTTTAATTCAATCCCTTGACCACGAACGCCATAATGTAGTACTTGAGGGTCTTCATGCATCTCACGACCTATACCATGACCGCAGTATTCACGAACCACACTATAGCCATTGGTTTGAGCATGATGTTGAATAGCGGCACCAATATCACCCAATGTTGCGCCCGGTTTTACCTGTTTAATACCTTCCCACATGGCTTCGTAAGTGTCTTTAACTAATTTACGAGCCAGTGGCGATGCTTCAGGCATCACATACATTTTACTTGAATCAGCAATAAAGCCATTTTTTTCTAATGTAATATCAACGTTGATAATATCTTTTGCCTTCAAATGCTCATCAACTTTTGGAACACCATGACAAACCACTTCATTCAATGAGGTATTTAAAACATACTGATAATCATATTGCCCTTTACTGGCTGGTCTTGCCTGTAAATCATTGACAATATAATCTTCAACTTTGTCATTTATTTCCATAGTAGTAATACCTGGCACGATGAAAGTATCTAGCATTGCAAATACTTTGGCTAATAAACGACCGGATTCACGCATCAATTCAATTTCTTCAGCTGTTTTGATTGTGATATTACTCATGGTGCTTCCCTTTATGGTTATACTCGTCATACTTAAAATTACAGGGTTGTCGACCACCTACCTGCACTTCGAATTATTTAGAGTATAAAAAATTTTTAGACTAGTTATCGCAGCAACTCAAAGCGATACAATTGACAAACCATATCGCATACCCAATGAGAATGATAGGCAATCAGCACAAACGAGATAATCAATACTTATTTGACCTACATTTTTTAACATTAATTTCTAACTTAAATCCGCCGTCAAAGTATTACTAGTTATAATGATGTATTCTTTTCACCACTGGTCACTCTAGAACTGCTTATAGATTGAACGTTTTTTATCTTTATGACCTGATTTATTTTTAAAGCACTATCGATGATTGTTCGGAGAACAATATGTATAAAAAAATTTTAGTTCCTATTGATATTACAGAAAAAAGTTTAGCTCATATGGTACTTCCTCACATTAGGTATCTTTCTGAGGAAGAAAATGCTCATATTCACTTTTTAGCAATAATTCCAACCGTTCCTTTTTATACCTCTATGGGCTTTGGCTTCGCGGAAAAAGCAGACAGTGAACAAGATAAAGTCACCAAGCAATTAGTTGATATTATTAATGAATTTGAATTACCCAAAGAAAAATTTACTGCTCAAGTGGTCATGGGTACACCGAGAGATGAAATTTTACGTATTGCTGATGATATTCAAGCAGACTTGATTGTTATCGGTTCAAGACGACCGGGTATGTCTACCTATTTTCTTGGTTCTACCGCTTCAATGATCATTCAAAACTCTAAAATTTCTGTTTTAACTGTACGTTAAAAGGTCAACCCACTTAGGTGGGTTTTCTATAGAAAAAACATAACATTTTGTAATATAATAATTATTATCTATCTACTACTAACAAAAATATCGACTTAATAGTTTCCAACCTAAACTTATCGTCGAAATAACGATAAAAGCATAAAAAACACCCACCGATTACTTTTTTAGTGTTTCATGACTAATTTATGATGAAATAAACTAAACAGCCTATTTTTCCTTTCATGTTTCAGAGCAATAATCCACAACTTGTTTCTTATATGAAACTAAAATCAACCATAACCTCGACATACTGCACATTTTAAAACAATCAATTTACATAGCCATAACATTTGATTGACTACTTATCACCCTACCAATTAGTCTGGTTTTAAATAATAAACAATGTTTTATATATGAAACAAAATTATTTAGCTGTAGAGAGAGGAAACAAGATGAGTTGGATAGCGATATGTGATGTCTCGCAAGTACAAGAAGAATTTCCTTATTCAGCACGCGTCAAGGATACCGAGATCGGCGTTTTTCTCGTCGAAGACCAATACTACGCCATGGAAGATGTTTGCCCGCATGCCTATGCCCTACTCAGCCAAGGCTTTGTTGAAGATGGCAAAGTTGAGTGCCCACTGCACGAAGCCGTGTTTGATATTCGAACAGGTAAGTGTCTACGTGAGCCAGGTGGCCGTGATCTGCAAACATACCAAACACGTGTTGTTGATGACCGAATCGAAATCAGTTTGATTGAGGAGTAGACATGGATCCAATACAAAATTTTAACCCTTTCTTACCTGCAAATCATCAAATTATCCCAGCAAGAGAAGGGGGTAAAGGCCAGATCCAATCACCCGGCGCCGCACCCAATGTCGTTTGGCAAACTCGTTCGCGGATCCCTGATGAATATGAAGTCGCGCTGATCGCGATGTTAGAAACCTTGTTTGCTTCGGGTATTGAAACCCTTGAGCAAATCATTGATTCACTAAATCAAAAACAATTGTTTGACCGACAAGGCCAACCATGGAATGAAGCAAGTTTTCGCGAATTTCTCCAAGTAAATGGGTATTAATTCACCGCTATCTTACAGAAATAATAATAACGAATGATACCTCCGATAACAGGAAGCAAATTATGACAACCAAAACACAACTTCAAAACTATCAAGATTACTTAGATGTTGGACTGCGAGGTCAGTGGTATCCCGTTTTATCAAGCTGGGAAGTCACGAGCAACCCAATTGGTATTACCCGCCTCGAAGAACAAATTGTTTTATGGCGCGATGATAAAGGGCAAATTCATGCACTGGAAGATCGCTGCCCACATCGCGGTGCTCGTTTATCCATGGGCTGGAACCTAGGTGAACGCATTGCTTGTTGGTATCACGGTGTTGAAGTTGGTGGTGATGGTATTGTTAAAGATGTTCCTGCGGTCAATCAATGCCCTCTCGAAGGCCAAAAGTGTTTAAAAACCTACCCTGTTCAAGAATTGCATGGTGCTATTTTTCTCTACTTTGCTATTGAAGATGAAGCACCGCCATCACTCGAATTCCCAGAAGAGTTAGCTGATAGCGAAAATCATAGTAATTTTTTATGTACCGCGACATGGAATTGCAACTATCAATATGCGCTTGAAAACGTCATGGACCCAATGCATGGCACGTATTTACATTCATCTTCTCACTCTATGGCTGATGGTGATAAACAATCGGAAATGATTTTAGAGCCGACTCAAAACGGTTTTATTTTCCGCAAAAATGACCAAATCGGCGTCAACTTTGACTGGGTAGAATTTGCCAGCACAGGTGCTCACTGGCTCCGCTTATCTATCCCGTATCAAAAGCGCTTTGGGCCCGGCGGACACTTCTGGATCATCGGGATGGTGGTTCCTGAAGACAGATTTAATACACGCGTTTTCTTTTGGCGCATCCGTAAAGTCAAAGATTGGCAACGCGACCTCTGGCGCTTTATGTATCGCAATCGATTAGAAGGCCTGCATTGGGATGTGTTAGAGCAAGACCGTATCATTTTAGAAAACATGGCGCCAAATGCTCGCCAGCAAGAATTCCTTTATCAACATGATGTTGGTTTATCACGTCTACGTCGCATTATGCAGCGTGAAGCCAAAAAGCAATTTGACCAACTCTATAATAAGGAAATGTCAAATGCATGACCTACTGGCGGGTAAACGTATTGTTATTACGGGCGCAGCGAGAGGCTTAGGCTTTAGTTTCGCTCAAGCGATTGCTCAACAAGGCGCTCATGTTGTGCTGTGTGACATTCTAAAAGAACGCTTACAGCAGAGTGTCGCACAACTGCAACAAGAAGGTTTAACCGCTGAAGGACATCATTTGAATATTGCCGATCCCGACGCTATAGAGCGTGTTTTTCAGCAAATCGGCCAGCAAGGCGCAATTGATGGATTAGTGAATAATGCAGCCCTCGCAACAGGTGTTGGCGGTAAAACATTAGACGAATATGACCTCGACCTTTGGGATAGAGTGATGACCGTTAACGTTAAGGGCACATGGCTCGTCACCAAGGCGGCGCTGCCCTACTTACGTCAAAGTGAACATGGCAAAATCGTCAATATTGCATCAGATACCGCCCTGTGGGGAGCCCCGCGACTGATGGCGTATGTCGCTAGCAAAGGCGCAATTATTAGCATGACCCGCTCCATGGCACGTGAGCTAGGCGCACAAAAGATTTGTGTTAACGCCATCGCGCCGGGTCTGACCAAAGTTGAAGCGACAGAATATGTTCCCGCTGAACGCCACCAACTGTATGAAAATGGGCGAGCGCTGCAAGGTGAGCAGCAACCTGAAGATGTTACCGGAACAGTTCTATATTTGCTTTCACCAATGGCTAATTTCGTCACTGGGCAGCTGATCCCAGTTAACGGTGGATTTGTATTTAACTAATGGCGCCGCTGATGCGGGGAGGCTAAAACTTTGAGTTCAACATGCAAATATTTGATCCCCGGTTTAGAAAAAGGATTACAGCTTTTATTACTCCTTGCACAGCAGCATCGCGAACTGACTTTCGCTGAAATTTTACGTCTGGTTGATATGCCAAAAGCAACGGCTTATCGAGCCATCCAAACGTTAGTACATTTAGATTTTATCGAACAGCACCCAAGGACTGGCGCATTCTCTTTGGGTCGTAAAGTGCTCAGTTTAGGCTTAGGTTATATTGCCTCTCTCGATCTGACTCAACTGGGGCAACCTATCATAGAGCAGTTGCGTGACCGCAGTCAGTGTAATAGTCACCTTGTGATACGTGATGGCCAAGACATTATTTATATCGCTCGCGTCAGTGGTGCTGAGTCAAAAATTAACCATGTTAGTGTTGGAACGCGTTTACTGGCGCATCGAACATCGCTTGGACGCATGTTATTAAGTGGATTAAGCCGAGCTGAATTTGATGAGCTCTATCCAGACGATGAATTACCTGATGACGCGGGCAGTAAACAGGTTTTTTGGAATATGATCCAAGCCGACCGATTACGGGGCTATGTTATCGGGGAGTCTTTCTATCGACGTGGAATTTCTTCCATTGTTTACCCCGTTTATAACCGAGACAACGGTGTCGAGGCGGTCATTAGCATTATGATGCCAATGGATAGTATCCCAGCCCAAGAACGCCAACGATTACAAAATGAAGTCAGGAGTGCAGCTCAAAAACTCACAGAATTTATTGGTGGGATGACATCCGCTAAAGCGATATAGCACTACTCAACAATCACACTGAACATTAGGTTTATTGCATAAGCCAGCGGCCTCTGCTTGCCCCAAATCTAAGTTGGCAATAACCAAATTATTATATGAGGATTAAATTATGTCAGTCATTGGTATCGAAAAATTAGAATTTGGGGTCGATGACATCGCGGCTTGCCAGCAGTTTTTGCAGGATTTTGGCTTGCACAAATCCCCCAATAACCCATCTCATTTCACCACGTTATCAGGAGCTAGCGTCACCGTTTCAACAATTGATGCCCCTCACTTACCCGCTCCTTTTGAAGCAGGCTCAACCTTACGCCGTATCACTTGGGGCGTGAAAGATGCAGCAGAGCTTGAACATATCATCAAAAAAATTGCGGATTGTCCTCAATTCAAACGTACAGAATATGGCGCTGAATGCCTTGACCCAAACGGCATGAGCGTAGCTTTTACTATCACCCAACAGCAGCCTGTTTCCGTTGCAGTTTCACCAATTAATCAATGGGGTGACATTCGCCGTATTGATGCTCCAAGCCCGGTTTACGATAAAGCGACCCCAATTAATATCGGTCACGTGGTTTTTTTTGTTGATGACTTGCCAGCAACAGAAGCTTTTTATTGCCAGAAACTCGGTTTCCAAGTGTCTGACCGCTATATCGATCGCGCCGTTTTTTTACGTACTCAAATAAATGGCTGCCATCACAATCTCTTTTTACTCAAGCTACCACACCGTGGGCGTGGCCTGAACCATGTCGCCTTTACCGTACGCGATATTCATGAAGTCATTGGTGGTGGACTAGCGATGAACCGCCAGCACTGGAGCACATTTATCGGCCCAGGTCGCCATCCAATATCATCCGCTTACTTTTGGTATGTCAACAGCCCAACGGGAGGAGCGTTTGAATACTATACCAATGACGACTACTTAACGGAAAAGTGGCAACCTCGCGAACTAGAACACTCTTTAGTTTCCTTTACTGAATGGGCAGTCGAAGGTGGCATCGACCACGAAACTCGCCGCCAAGTCAAAAAAGAAAAGGAGTGAGACCATGACACAGGTTATCAATGGTGGGATCGTGATTATTGGTGGAGGCCAAGCTGGAGGTTGGGCGGCCAAAACCTTAAGAGATGAAGGCTATCAAGGGATTTTATCCGTGATCAGTGATGAGTCACATGATTTCTATGAACGACCACCGTTATCCAAAGCGGCTCTCAAACAGCACGATTTATCGCTATCGCGTTTATTCAATGAAGAAGAAACCGCAGCATTAAACATCACATGGTATCGACCACTCCGCGCAACGACAATTGACCCTAAAAATAAATACGTTTTACTCAGTGATGGACGTCATATCACATTTGATAAATTATTAATTGCAACAGGCGGTCGAGCACGTTACCTCTCTTCTGCTTGGCAGGCGCACCCACGAGTTTTCACACTTCGTTCATGGGATGATGCACAACACTTACGCGCAGCCATGCTTAAAGCAAAAAACATTGCCATTATCGGTGGTGGATGGATCGGTTTAGAAGTTGCCGCCTCGGCTCGCCAGATGGGACTTGAAGTCACTGTTTTTGAGCGTCAAATACGCCTGTGTCAACGCAGTGTCCCCGCTTCTGTTTCTGATGCATTAACGCAGCGACATCAACAAGCAGGCGTCAATATCATCACTGATTGTGGCGATATTTGCCTTGATGAAACGACCAAGCAGTTATCAATAAGTTGTGATAAACAAGCCAGCCAATCTTTTGACCTTGCCGTTATGGGTATTGGTGTCGAGCTAAATTTAGAATTAGCGGCTGCTGCGGGTCTTGAATTAACTCATGGCATTGTCATTAACGGCCAAGGACAGACGTCACACCCTGACATCTATGCCGCGGGCGATGTCGCTTGTCATCCTACATTATCGCTGTGTTTACAGTCTTGGGCGTATGCACAAAACCAAGCCATTTCCACAGCAAAAGCGATGCTTAATGAACACAGTGAACCTTTTAGTGACCTCGCTTGGTTATGGTCAGATCAATACCAAGACAATATCCAAATACTTGGCATTCCAACGACTGACGCCACACAACATATTCAGCGTATTACACCCAATTCTGAAATTTATTTCTCACTCAATCAGGCCAATGAGCTGATCCAAATGGTGTCATTCAATGATGCCAGAGCTATTAAATTGGGCAAACGATGGATGCAAAACAACCGTAAGCTATCGCCTTCAGAGCTTGCAGATCCTAATTTTTCACTGATGTCGCTGAAGTAAATAAGCGAGTAGGAGAAACAACATGGCAAACCAACAAGTTTCTGTTTCCTCAGTGACTAGTGAGCTAGAAACACAACAGGAAGAAAAAGTGAATTGGTTCATTCCAATTGGGCTGTTTTCCTGCGTATTGCTCGCCTTTTTTGACAAAATTAGTATTGCAGCGCTGTTCTCTGATGAACAATTTCAAAAAGCCCTTGGCATCGATTTTGACCCGACTCGCCTTGGATTATTAATGAGCGCCTTTCTTTTTGCTTATGGCGTTTCATCAATGCTACTCAGTGGTATTGGCGATAAGTTCCATCCAACTAAAATGCTGCTTTTTATGGTCAGCAGTTGGTGCTTTTTAATGATTTTTATGGGTTTTACCCACCATTACGGCACCATGGTTTTTCTGCGTATTTTACTCGGTATCGCTGAAGGCCCATTACTTGCCATCTCTTACGCCATCGTTCGTCGAACATTTCCACAAAAAATGCAGGCACGAGCCACAATGCTTTGGTTACTTGGCACCCCTATCGGTGCAGCACTAGGCTTCCCTATTTCCTTATATTTGCTTCATAACTTCGGTTGGCAAAGCACCTTCTTTGTCATGGCGGCCTTTACTGTACCTGTTTGGTGGCTGATCATTATCGGTATTCGCCATCCTAATTTAGCTAATAGACAAGCCAAAAGTGCGAATGGTCAGGTTTCAGCCAGTGAAATTGCTGAAACAAAAACACAGCGCAACATTTTACTACGTAATAGCCACTTTTGGGTCATCTGCTTGTTTAACATTGCCTTCTTAGTTTACCTCTGGGGAATGAATGGTTGGTTACCAAGCTACTTGATTAAAGGCAAATCCATCAATTTAGAACATGCAGGGATCCTCTCCTCATTGCCTTTTATCGCCATGTTATTTGGTGAGGCTATCGGTGCTTGGCTTTCAGATCGCTATGATCGCCGTGCATTAGTTTGTTTTATCTCATTGCTTGGTGCAGTGGCTGGGTTGGCGGGTGTGTTATTCCTCGATAATACCTACAGCATTATTTTGATGATGGCATTCAGCATGTTTATGTGGGGCGCAGGTGCACCGAATATTTTTGCCTTGTTAGCTAAAGCGACCCAAAAACAAGTCAGTGCACTGGCGGGCGGTATTTTCAATGGACTCGGTAACCTTGCTGGTGCAGCCGCACCACTGCTAATGGGGGTACTGATCACCATGACCCACGATATGGATAGCGGATTATTATTTATCGTTATTATCGGTTTAATCGGCAGCTTGTTACTTCTGCCACTCATTAAGAAATATTGATTAAAAACTCAGTATTAGGAGATAGCACTATGTCACAACAACTGAACCAAATAAAACCACAAGGTATTGAAATCGCAGATTGGGTTGAATCACGCATCGCACGTTTTGAAGGCCGCAAATATGATTGGAACGCACTGAAATTTCAGGCTGACTTCGATCCTAAATACCGCCGCGCACAAATGCGTTATATCGGTACTGGCGCCACGGGTGTCGCCAATGATGCAAACACTGTACCCGCTGAAAATTTTACTTTTTCGACCATGGTGCTGCCGGCGAAATGTGAAGGCCCTCTTCATTTGCACCCAGATGTAGAAGAAGTCTTTTTCATGCTTAAAGGCACCATTACCTTATTTATCAAAGATGGTGACGAAGAATATGAAACTGTGTTGAAGGAGCGTGACCTCATTTCTGTACCAGCGGGTATCTATCGTGGCTTATTCAACCACGGCGAAGAAGAAGCGCTTATGTGTGTAATGATTGGCACACCAAAACCAGCGATCCCGACTTACCCAGAAGATCACCCATTATCAAAAGTAAAACGTGGTTAATAGGAGAACTCAGTGATGAAACTGCCAAGTGAACAATTACCTGAAATCCAATCTGCCAATTTTGGCCAATATTTTTTGAATTGGCGAGAGGCAGGCAGCGGTGATGCCATCATTCTATTGCATGGCATCAGCTCAGGATCGGCTTCATGGGTTTATCAATTGGCAGAGTCATCACTGACACAACATTATCGACTGATTGCATGGGATGCGCCCGGTTACCGTAACAGTCAAGCTCTCAGTAACCAGCACCCTACTGCCATTGATTATGCTGATGCATTAGCCGCTTTTATTGACGGCTTGGCGCTGACCTCGGTTGTTCTTGTCGGTCATTCACTCGGTGCATTAATAGCGAGTGCATTTGCAGCGAAATATCCGAGCAAGATAAAAAGCGTATTTTTAGCCAATCCAGCGCAAGGTTACGCAACAAAAAGCAAAACAGAGCAACAACAAGTTTATCAACAGCGTGAAGACATTGTTTTTAATTTAGGCATTGAAAACTATGCACAACAGCGAGCGGCAGCCTTACTCAGCCCGGCAGCTAGCAAACAACAAGTTGATTGGGTAAGACAAACCATGAGCCAACTCAATCCAAACGGCTTTCTCGCAGCAGCATGGATGTTGGCACACGATGATCTTGGTCATTATCTTGAGCAGTTCTCAGGGCCAGTACAAATGGTGGTTGGTCTCGACGATACCATCACCCCACCCGAAAAAGTACAACAGCTGGCACAGCAAAAAGGTTGCCCATTGAGTTACCTCGAAAAAGCAGGCCATGCCAGTTATCTCGATGCCTCTCAACAATTTAATCATTACCTGACACAATTTTTGGCATCCGATGCCGCAGTAGAAGTTTGATTAAGGAATAGCGCTATGAATTTACAGTTAGAAAATCGTGTTGCGGTTGTCACTGGAGGAAGCTCAGGAATTGGCTTAGCCACCGTCAAACTGCTGTTAGAAGAAGGATGCAAAGTCGCTTTCTGCGGTCGAGATCAAAACAAATTAACGCAGACACTCCAGTCATTGCAGACTCTCTACCCTCAAGCACAACTTCTGGCTGTGAGTTGTGATGTGTTGGATAAACAACAAACTGAAGCTTTTGCTGCACAAGTTCAATCCCACTTTGGGCAAGTTGATTTATTAATTAATAACGCAGGGCAAGGCTATGTTGCCAATTACGCTGATACTCCCGAAACCGCTTGGCTGCACGAAGCGCAGCTAAAACTCTTCGGTGTTATCAATCCCGTGAATGCATTTATGTCACTGCTAGAGCAATCTAATATTGCCTCCATTACCTGTGTCAACTCGTTATTGGCTTTACAACCCGAACCGCATATGGTTGCCACCTCCGCGGCTCGCGCCGCATTATTGAATCTCACATTAAACTTATCAAAAACCTTATTACCAAAAGGGATCCGCGTTAATTCAATTTTACTGGGTATGGTGGAATCTGAACAATGGCGCCGTCGTTTTGAAAACCGTAACGACAAGGATCTTGATTGGGACAGCTGGATCGGTGCTATAGCACAAAAAAGAGGCATTCCTATGCAGCGCCTAGGTAAACCTGAAGAGCCAGCACGTGCCTTAATCTTTTTAGCATCACCTATGGCATCTTTTACTTCAGGGGCAGCGATTGATGTCTCTGGCGGTTTTAGCCATCACATTTAAAGGAACTATGATGAAAACATTGATGCTTATCGGATATGGCGCTATGGCCAATGAAGTTATCAACCGCCTACCAGCTGGAATTGAACTACGTTGGATTGTGGCTCGCGAACCTCACCATAACGAAATCAAACAACGCTTTGATCACCGTGTTACGCCACTCAGCTGCCCATCACATGCAGATCAACAACCTGATTTGGTTTTAGAATGTGCTAGCCAGCAAGCCGTCAAACAATATGCCGCTATGATACTGGCAAAAGGTTGGACATTCGCGGTTATTTCGACAGGTGCACTCGCCGACGCACAATTTGCAGATAGTCTAAACCAACAACCACATCAAGGTACTTTTATTCCACTATCAGGTGCTGTCGCTGGGCTAGATGGCTTACGCTGTGCGAAACAAGCCAAAATTAACCAAGTCACTTACCTTTCACGTAAAAGCCCTGCGAGTTGGCGTAATGGCCCAGCGGAACAATATATTGACCTCAACAACGTCACTGAGCCTACAGTTTTCTTCCGTGGCTCAGCACGCGACGCGGCACTCAAATTTCCAGCCAATGCCAATGTCGCAGCCACTGTTGCTTTGTATGGCGTTGGTATGGATCAAACGAAAGTGGAGTTAATGGTTGACCCAACCACAAGCAAAAACAGCCATCACATTGATGTTACTGGAGATTTCGGACATTTTTGCATTGAGCTGAATGGCAATCCTTTGCCATCAAACCCGAAAACCTCTCTGTTATCTGCCTTAAGTGCTGTTGAAATTTGCCAACGCATTGCACAGCACGATGCCATTATCTGACAGGAGAAAAATAATGAAAAAGCTTGATATATTCGTCGGAGGGAAATGGCAACAAGGTCGCGGCAACGAAATGTACTCACGTTTCCCTGGGGATCAACATATTGTTGCCACCTTAAACAGTGCTAGCCTTGAAGATGTTGAAGATGCGGTCATTGCGGCGGACAAGGCATGGCGTGCACCGAATTGGCGTTCGTTACCATCCCACCAGCGAGCCACAATCCTACTTAAAGTCAGTGCATTAATTGAAGAGCACATTGATGAACTGACCCACTTACAAACCCTCGATAATGGCAAACCGTGGGCTGAAGCACGTGGGCTAGTCATGAGCGCCGCGGCAACCGCTCGCTACTTTGCTGCCGTTTGTGAAGTCAGTGGTGGTGAACTGCCACCACGTCGCCAATCCGATATGATGACATTGAGTACTTATCAGCCGGTTGGGGTGATCGCAGCGATTACGCCATGGAACTCACCCATCGCAAGCGATATGCAAAAAATCGCGCCAGCGATTGCCGCGGGTAACGCAGTGATCTTAAAACCGGCTGAAGCAACACCATTGATATCCTTAAAACTCGCCGAACTGTTTGAACAGGCAGGCCTTCCTGCTGGATTACTGAGTATCTTGCCGGGCAAAGGCTCTATTGTTGGTGATGCCCTAGTTCGCCACCCACTGGTCAAAAAAATTTCATTTACTGGTGGCACAAACACCGGCCGCCAACTTGCTCACATCGCCGCTGACAAACTGATCACCACATCACTTGAGCTAGGTGGCAAATCACCAACCATCGTCTTAGAAGATGCAGATATCGAACTGGCTGCACATGGCGTTTGTTATGGCATTTTTAGCTCAATGGGGCAGGCTTGCATTGCGGGCTCACGGCTATTTGTGGCGAAAGCTATCTATAAACCGTTTATGGAGCGATTAACCGCCCTCACCCAGCAACTCATCATTGGCGATCCACGTCAAGAGCGTGTGCATATCGGCCCACTCATTTCCCCTGCGCATCGAGAAAACGTGATCAGCTACGTCACTCAAGCCATCAAAGAAGGTGGCACAATTCGCCTTGGCGGTGAAATACCGAGTGACCCAAGTTTGCAAGAAGGTAATTACTACCTGCCAACCATCATTGAGGGTCTGACTAACCAAGCCTCCGTCTGCCAAGAAGAAATTTTTGGCCCTGTTTTAGTCGTCATTCCTTTTGATAACGAAGATGAACTTATCAATGAAGCGAATGATTCTATTTATGGACTCGCTGCGGGGATCTGGACAAAAGACTATACGCGCGCATTTAAACTCGCCGATACATTAGACGTCGGCACTGTTTGGATCAATACCTACAAAGTTTTCTCCATTTCAACACCTTTTGGCGGTTTTAAAGAGAGTGGACTCGGTAGAGAAAAAGGCGTTGAAAGCCTTAAAGCCTATATGCAACAAAAAAGTATTTTTCTGGCATTAAACCCACAACCAAACCGTTGGTGTGAATAAATGACCACTGAATTGCGACCAGTGAGTTATCAAATTCTTAAGGAGAGCACTATGTACGAGACAATCACGGTTGGCGAGGCGATCGCCAGAACATTAGAACAATATCAAATCAGTACCGTGTATGGGGTTATTTCAATTCACAACCTCCCAGTGGCCGATGCCATTGGCCGCCGCGGTGTCATTGATTTTACCCCAAGCCGTGGTGAGGCTGGAGCCGTCACTATGGCTGATGCACACAGCCGCTTTACAGGTTTAGGTGTTGCTCTCACTAGCACCGGAGCAGGTGCTGGTAATGCTGTCGGCTCAATGATAGAAGCTATGAATGCCTGCTCCCCCATGATCCATATCACTGGACAAGTCGAAAAAGCATACCTTGATATGGATGCAGGTTTTATCCATGAGACCCGCGATCAGTTAGGTTTCTTGAGAGCAAGCTCAAAACAAGCCTTTCGTGTTCATACTGCAGAACAAGCCGTTGCCGTTTTACACAAGGCCATTCAAGTCGCACAAACCGAACCCTGTGGCCCAGTATCTATCGAAATTCCAATTGATATCCAAAGCACACAAGTACCCTTATCTATTCTAAGTGCCCCACTGACGCCTTTGGCACTTCCTGATGTGACATCAGCGCAAATAGACGCGATCTGGCAAAAACTGCAACATGCACAACACCCTTTACTGTGGATTGGTGGTGGTGCATTGCAATCAAGTCAAGCCGTTAAAAGACTGGCTGATTTAGGTGTTGCCGTGATTAGCAGTACACATGGACGAGGTATTCTATCTGATGACCACCCATTTAGTTTACGTGCTTTTCACAACGCCGATTCCATTGATAAGTTAATGCGTGATTGTGATATCACACTGGTAGCCGGCTCTCGACTGCGCAGTAATGAAACAAAAACGTGGTCGCTTCCTCTACCACAACCGTTAATTCAAATTGATATTGATCCACTTGCAGCCAATCGTAACTACAATGCAGATCTCGTTATCACGGCAGATTGTACTCAGATATTAAATGGCTTAGCGGATAAATTAGAACAAACAAATTTTACTACCTCATCACAATGGCAACAACGAGTACAAACAGCGGTACAACAAGCCGAAGCTCAGCTAAGAGAACAATGTGGTGCTTATAGCCAATTAAGTGATGCTGTTGAGCAGGCTCTACCTTACGGAGGCATATTTGTTCGTGATATTACCGTTTCAGGCAGCTTATGGGGAAGCCGACTATTAAAAGCCACTCGGCCATTACATAATATTCACTCGTTAGCTGGGGCTATCGGTTTAGGCTTAGCAATGTCAATTGGCACTGCTAAGGCAAATCCAAATACCCCTGTTATCGGTTTAGTGGGTGACGGTGGCCTAATGCTTGGTATTGGTGAATTAGCGACCATGGCGCAAGAACAATTACCGATTGTACTGATCATCATGAATGACCATGGATATGGTGTTATGCGAGGTATTCAGGAAAAATACTTTGCAGGCCGACAGTACTACAATGAATTGCTTACTCCATCATTTAGCAAACTCGCTGAGTCGATGGGAGTTCGTGCATTAACAATAGATAAGGCAAAAGACTTTCAAACGACCATTAAACAAGCGATTGAGCTAAAACAGCCTGTGGTCGTCGAAGTTTTGATGAACAATATTGGAACAATGAATTTTTCAGGCCCACCACAGAAAAAATTATTCTAAAACTTAATCATATATATGGGGTGAGTGAGTTATCACCCCATTGATTTATTTCCAATCAGCCATTCTCAGCATTGTCCTGTCCTATCACACTGACTTAACTTATATATATACAAATAAATTGCTATACTCGCCGCTAAACAAATTTCAGGAAAGTGTACTTATTGTTAATAGTACCGACGACTTAAGGAACAATAATGAAAAAATATCTATTACCCATTAGCCTTACGGTGAATGTGATCCTTCTTGCTTCGATTATTTTTTTAGGGGTTAAGCTATTTAATATAAAGAATAAAATCGACACAACGATTGAGCAGGTAAAAAATGGGCAATATTCTCAGTTGATTAAAGATAATACTGGAAACTTAGTCCCTGAAGGGCTCAAAAACTTTAATAAAATTGAAGTTTCAGACAACAAATGTGATTATTTTGACCAAAAGTTTGATATACTAGTTAGTTATTTGGAAGAGAACCCTACGATCCCTGGTTCAAATGCTTATGTTAAGCAACTGAACAAGCTCAAAACCGCCGTTGAGAAATCCCCTTCTGCACTTAAAGACACCGCTTGTGAAAAAGGCGTATCCACGATTAATTATATTGGCGAAAAATTATCGTCAGTGAATCAATAGCAAGGTCATCATTTTCTATTGATTACACACAAAAAATAAAAGCCCCGTTTACACGAGGCTTTTATTCAAATTTGTACAGCGATTAATCAGCGCTGTTGCAACTTTAGCTTACAGTGGGATCACGTTAGCAGCTGCTGGGCCTTTAGCACCGTTCTCGATAGAGAAAGATACTTCTTGACCTTCGTTCAGGCTTTTGAAGCTGTTGCTTTGGATTGCAGAGAAGTGTACGAATACATCTTTGCTACCATCTTTTGGAGAGATAAAGCCAAAACCTTTATCGTTGTTGAACCATTTTACTGTACCAGTCATTGTATTAGACATGTTATTTCCTTTAAATTTATTAAGTTGCCATAAGGCGGGGTAAGGTTTGTTCTTTGTACGTACTTATGGGAATTAAATTAGAAGGAATTCACAATGAAGGTATCATGGATAACACTTAATAGAGAACTGCTTTAACTTGTCTTTCATAAATAAATGGGTACTACCAAACCAGCCGCGCTATTAACGCATACAATGATTATGATAGCAAACTTTATTTTAAATTCCGCCATAGAATCAATCACAATACGAACAACAAAATCCAAACCATAACAAGCATGATTAACTTGATATCATACTCTAATATAGTGTAATACAAACCATTTTAAGCAGTTAATACAACATTATGTTTTTAAAAATGCTTCTATTGAAATTTAATTTTAAGTGATATTGGAGACTTAAATCCTTCTGGTGGAACGCCAACAGAACGACTTTTTTCAACCGCAGCCAGTGCTGCATTATCTAATATCTCATAACCTGAACTCGTCACAATACGCGCAGAAGTCATCTCCCCCGCAACAGTGAGATGGAATTCAACTTCGATGACTCCACGAATTTTCATACTCTTAGCTCTTCGTGGGTGCTGCTTGTTACGTTCAATTTCTTGACGTAATTTTTCACTATAAGAGCTTAATTGACCACTATCCGCTACATTTGAAAAACCTTGAGCAGGCTTACCTATTGCTCCCATCGCTTCAGACAATGACGTCACACCATTTTGTGACTCCAATGGTTGTGGCTGAGTAGATACCTTCTCTACTTCAATTTTCATTTTTTCCTGCTGCTCAATGACCTCTTTTGATACAGCGACTTTATTGCTTTCCTTAGTAACTGGTTTGCGTTGCGTTTTTTTTTCCTTATTAGCCACAATGAGTTCTGCTGCATCAACCATTATTGGAGAAATAGGTAAATCATGCTGTTCACTAGGCGCCTCTACCACAGTCTCTGGTGATCTTGCTTGTTCAATAGCTTGAGTTAATGCAACCGATATTACTGGCGATTCAGCACTCGCTCGATGTTGCAAACTTTGCTCTGTTTTAGAAATTTTCATCAAATTAACAATAACCGCTAAATGCAGCAATATCGAAACAGATACGGTCAAAAATAGCGTATTTTTCATCATATTCTAATCAACCCTCTTAATAACTAAATTAAGAGGGTTATTGTGTTTAAAATTGGCTAGTGAAGTTGAGTCTAAATGTCCGACCCGGAGCTGGCATCATGGTCCGGGTCAATGGATCCAAATAATATTCATCAAGAACATTAGTCGCTAATAATTCCATACTGACGTTTTTGGCAATTTGATAACTCACATAAGCATCTGCAACGAATATTGGATTCCAACGCATTGGGCTATTATTAAGCGGTGCATAATGAGGAGGATATTTACCCATCATCGCTTTTTCATCATCATTTTCTGCTCCACTGTGATAACGCATACGACTACCAACCTCTAAGCGTTGATCGAAGAAACGCATTCCTAAGTTCGCATTGATACTGTATTTAGGCTGCAATTGGGTACGCATAAAACCACCGGGAAAGCCCGCTTCAGTACAGGAGGATATATTGAAATCATTCATCGGATCTAACAGAGCGGCAGATTCACTATCGCAAACTTCATTTTTTAAACGGTAGTCAACCCCAATATCACCAAAGTAGTTGCCATTGTCATAACGCGCTTGTAATTCAATACCCGATGTGATGTGTTTATCGACCTGAGTAAATTTAAGGTGCCCATCGCGTTCAAACGAATTTTCAATCGTCGTGTGATAATAATTTATACGTACATCAGCAAAGCGTTCTGCACTAAGTAACTGTTGCATATTGCGTACATAGCCTAGCTCAATCGTTTTACCGCGCTCAGGCTGAACATCTCGCCACACCGCCGTATTTCCTATTATGGTTGCAAAACCAATAGTGTCTTCAAAAATGCTTGGCATACGAACCGTTTCAGTATAACTGGTATAAATACGGTCATTATCGGTAAGATAAACGGATGCTGAAAACGCAGGTGTCCAAGCATGTGCTTTACGTTTTTCTTGTGGTTTAAATTTTTCTTCGTCAGTTAATCTGCGGATATCTTCAGCGGGATTGTTACTCGAAGCCGAATAACCTGGAATATATTGTGTGACCAATTGGCCAGTAAATGGGTCTATGGCTTTAGCATTACGATCCAAAGTTCCATTGTAAAAAGGATTGGTTTCTTTTGTGAGTTTATTATCACTATCGGGGTACCATTTGGCCTTAGATTTTTCCCTAATACGGAATACTTCTTGTCCATTTATTTTTTTAAATTCTGATTTATCAAATGTCTGCGTATTTAAATTTAATGCATCCTTAATTAAAAGATCTCGATAATAAGGAGAACGCCGTACATCGTCAAAACGTTTATGTTTACCTTTGGGATCAACATAAATATGATTAATAATTTTGTTATATTCATCAACTGTGATAACTCGAGAAATATCATAATTCTTAGCTAATAACTGATGAGGACGAGCAAAGTTAATATCTTTTAACGCACGACGTTTATTAAGTAAATCGTCCTGTGACCAATAACTGGTACGTTGAGCACCTGCGGTTAGATTCAACCAATTTGTAGGACGCCAATTAAAATTAAAGGCAAGGGTATTTTCTTGTCTTTTCCCTTCTCTTGGTAGTGAGCCAAATGACTTAGCTGTTGCACCAATATTTGGGTCGAAAGCATTGTTGTTACTGCTGATTGTTTCGTGAGTAAAACTGCCCATAACAATCAGATCTAAACTGTCGGTTAATCGCATTTTGTTGGATAAATCAATTCCTTGTCGGTTATTGACTGAATTGAATTGTTCCCCTAAAACCAATGTGCCATCTATATTGGGATCCCATTGGCCTTTGCCTCCAGCGAGTTCAAAACCATAATCGCGCCCTTTAGGTTCCCTTGGGTAACCTCCAGAAGTATTGCTATTACTTATTGATTTAGTTAGCCAGTAGCCTAGCTTCATATCAATATAGCGATTATTTTTTGGTGAAAAAGAATAAGTGGCATGAAAGGCATCTACTTGCACTTTTGCTAATGGCCATTGTGGTACTTTCCCTTTTAAATCCATCATCGCAATTCTTGATGGCATTATTTCACCATAATCATTTATAGTCTGCGTGTAGCCAAGCGAAAGCTTTTGCTGTTCAGATAAAAATAGATTGGTTTTAATTAAATAGGTATTCATTTTACTGGAGGTATTGGTAACTTCTTTGCCAGGAAAATAGACATTGGCGGCAAATGGTAAATAAGGATCAAGCGGCTTTGATGGAGTTCCAGGATCATGACTCACAATTTCATCGGTATAGTCTCCAGCACCACGCGTTCCCGCAAAATAATTTCCTTGATCACGATAACTGTATGCTGCAATTAAATCGAATCGTTCCTGCCTCGTGCCGATCGCCATTCTGACTGCATTATCTTGTAAATTAAAAAAGTTAGCATCACCACGGGACTTTGCGGTCACTAACAGTGCGGGATCATTAAATAATGATGACGTTCTTTTTCTGAGCACATCAGATAAATTCTCGACAATAGCAGGATCATCACGATAATCGGTACCTGTATGTAATTGAGCAATGCGCGGCTTAGTCGAATTACTACTGGTCTCTAACTTTAAATCAAAGCCAAACTGATCTTCTGGAGCAACGACATCATCAATATTAATAGTTTGAATTGCAATCCCACCCCCTACCGACGTTTTTACATCCAGATCTAATGATGCGCTTTTATGTACTGTAATACTGCTGATCATATTAGGGTCAACATAGTTGCGATTATTGACGCCGTTGTAACCCCGCCATACGGTATGAGCTTGCTCTGTCCCATCTACCGTGACAGGTACCCGTCCCTGCCCTTGAATTCCACGAATATTAGGATCTATCGCGCCACTATTTCGCGCATCGCCACTAAATACCCCAACGGCACTATTTAATACATCCGCAGGATTAGTGCCTTTGTAGCGTTCAACTAAATCTTTACCAAGGTAGACATTCGATTCATTTTTATCATACTGTGCATCGTAGCCTTTTTGGTCTCGCTGTTTAATGGTTGTCGTTTTATCACTAATAATAATGGTTCCGATATCTTCGCCTTCTTTGGCAAATATTAAGTTGGGAATTAAAGCAAACGAGATACCTGTCGCAATATTAATTGCAAGCAATTTTTTTATCTTCATTATTTAACACCTAGAATATTAAAACCGTTTTTCCAATTTAAACTCAACTTCATTCTGTGTATAAGAATACAATACATCAATACTGCTATTATTTTTTCTAAATTTATAAGAGAACGATGGCGTTAAGGTAAATAGCTTATATCTTGGAACACTTAACTTTATAAAATAAAGTTGTTCATCATCGTCTCTAATTTGATTACTGAACGTATATTGAGCTTGCTCAAAATACGTTTTTTTATAGCTCGCCATGCCTAAAAAATTAAAACCTTGTGAAAAACCTTTAAATGCACCTACCCTAACACCATATTGTTTATAGCTATCACTTTGATACTGTTTATTTCGTATGACGCCATCAATGCCCCCAAAAAAAACCATATCGGGTGTAATTGCATAAATATTAGTTAAATAGAGACTACTCTTATTACCATCGCTACTTTGATACAGAGAACGGTAGTTTAATTTTTTATAATCAACGATAGCGCTTACAGAAAATTTTGGTGTAAAGCGATACTCAGTATCAATACCACCCCCAACGCCATAATATCTTTGCTGATCCGCAGTAAATTTAAACTCAACAATTGGCCCAACCGCAAATGATTTTATACCGTCTTGATATTGATAATAGGACTTTATATTAATTATATTCTCATTATTCTGAGAGGATTTTTCATATTTATAGCCATAAGTATACGCCTTAAATAGCGCATTATGATGGCGATATAAAGGAATTCGCTTTTCAATATTGGCATCATAAATAAATTTTTGCCCTTTAGTTGCTGCGCCTACACCATAGCAAACCTCTTTTACCTCACTACGATAGCAATCTCTTCGGTGATCACCCGGCACTTGATTAATGTTTGAGTTATAACCATAACCTATCGAGAGACTACCTTGCCATACAGTTCTTTTTTTCAAGGCATTTTTGAATTGAGTAATGCTGTCTAATACATGTTTCGGTAGCTGCTGCGCATATTTATCTAACACTTGGTTAAATTGTGCTGTCGCTTCTTTATTCTGTTGGTTCTCATAATATACGCGAGCTAATTCAAGCTCCACCCGTAAAAAATCAGGATTCTTTTGTAAAATTTGCTGATAATAATTAATCGCATTTCCATATTCTTTATTTAAATGAGCGTTCTTTGCATTTGCATATATCACTAATAATTTATCATACTCATTTAATTTTTGATAATAAGATAATAACCGATTCACATCATCATATTGGCCTCTGCCCAATGCAATATAAATGGCTTTCCCCATATCATGGATATTATTATTTAGTTTATATTTCTTTCCCTCAAAGTTAACGGTTAATTCATCATCAAGGGCTATATTTACTTCATCATCCCTAGGCAATCTTTTATTCACTTTTAATTTTTCTGTTAATAATCTTTGATAATCATTAATATCATCGCTATGGGAAATAGCAAATCCACTGTAAAAAACAGATAATAATATAATCAAACGTAACATCGTCATAAAATATAACCAATTGACTAGCAAGGCAGTAATAGATGGAACATTAATTCCACCTATACAAATTAACTATTGTGCTTTTGAACCACCAAATGCAACATCTTTAGTATGGTCACTATCAAAAGTCACTATCCCTGCAACCGCCTCGGCGTCAGTACCAAAAAAGTGACCAGAACTACGTCCTTCTATTGATTCATTAGCAATAGCGTCTCCTTTAAATTGCCCTTGTTCTAAGATGTTTCCATCCATAGTAATATTTAATGATTGCCCGCTCAGCGCGCCTGTATATGTTTTGGTATCGAAATCTGCGTTAAATGCACCACTTAATTTACCGGCACTATCGAACTGATTAATTCCAGCAATGGTATACTCTACTTGCCCTGAATTCGGTAGCGATTCCGTTACATCTTTACCTGAATAAAATGCGGTATGCGTTGCATCACCATCAATACCGGTTTTTGACCAATCGCCAAAATAGACTTCTTCATTTGCAACCTGAGTAAAATTAAACTTTCCGGTATTAACAGGGTGTGCACTCGTGGAGGCAGCTAATTCATATACACCGTGTTCATTTTCGACTGCTCGGGCTTTAAAACTAGAAAAACTAATTCTTGTACCAAAAAATATTGATTGCAAGCCAATACCCGGATCACCAATCGCTCCTGCATGTGAACCTCTTGCATATTGAGTGTCGCCAACGACAACTTCAACGCCATCCACACCATACTCTTGACTTTGTGCAGAAATTGTCACAGCGCTAGCATTCAAAGTCGTTGCAGATAAAGCGAAAGCTAATACCGCTAATGATAGATTTTTCATAAGGCTCCTTGTCAAATGACTGATAACTTATTGGTAAATGTAGCTATCCAAAACAGCTTAAAAGCATTAATCGAAATGCTTGGCGAAGAGTATATAGAACCCATCCCACCACTCAAATGGTAATGATTACTATTAGCATTGAAAATAAATTCAAACGAAAGTTAAATTTAAAATCATCAAAATAAATCTGATAAAAATTAAATTAATAAAAAACAAAGGGCTATAAATAAATTTCCATTACTCAAAATAAGTAGCAGGTATTATTTATTTTATATTATTTATAAAACAAATATTGTTTAACTTTTTCCTTGTAATCTTTCATATAATAACATCCTTAAAAAAATTAAATTTTGTTATTAATTTTAGATCTAGATCACCATTTTAAAATATCTTTAATTATTCTTTAAAATCATTATCTTGATAATTAATATGTAAATTAAGTTAAATTTACTCTACTTACATTGACCTTAACCCTAGGGGAAGCTTTATGGTTATCGCAATTCAACCCATCATGAACAAGGAAATTCTCATGAAAAAATTGCTTCCTATTGCTGCTATTATTGCAACGACAGTTTCATTTGCTTCTCTTGCTGATTCAGCTCACTCAATGCACATGTCTCCGCCAGCAACTAACGATATGCAAAAAGAATTGAGTCAATCTATGGATAAAATGCATTCAGATATGGCGAAAAGTATGAATGAGCAAAATGCGGATATCGCATTTGCACAAGGGATGATAGCCCATCATTTAGGCGCAATTGACATGGCTAAGATTGAACTTAAATATGGCACAGATCCTGAAATGAGAAAGCTAGCAGAAGAAATTATTAATGCTCAAGGGCCTGAAATAGAACAAATGCAACAATGGCTAGAAAAAAATCAAAATAAAAAATAATTTTATAGGTTAGCCTCGAGGATCAGGGGCTAACCTATTTATATATTCACGGCAAATGGATCATTGTTAGCATCATCATTCCATACATACTCCATACTTTTGATAATTGATAATGCTTGAGACCGGTCATAAAAATCACTCACCACTTGCAATGACATATCAATACCTGCACTAACCCCAGAAGATGTATAAAACTTGCCATCCTTCACCCAACGAGCCTTCGAATGCCAATTAACCTGACTATTAATTGAAGTTACCCATTCAAATGCTAATTTATTACTCGTTGCATTAAATCCATTCAATAAATTCGTCGCTGCCAATAAAGCCGATCCCGTACAAACCGTCATACAATATGACGTGTATTCAACTTGCTGTTTAAGCCAATGAATATACTCTTTATCAATCGCTAGAGGCCGAGTTCCCTGCCCACCGGGGATCAACAGATATTCATACTGAGGAGCGATCACCTTTTCTGTTTCAATAGTCACACCTTGCGAACTGGTTTTTTTACCACCTTCGGGTGAAATAAATTTCACGTTACAGTCAGGTAACCGACCAAAAACTTCAACCGGTCCCATCACATCTAAGGTTTCAAAACCATCAAATAAAACAATTTCTAAAGTCTCTATGTTCATCAAACACCTCTCTTACCTGCTGAAATTAAGCAGTCAATTAAGTGGCTAGTACAAATCACTATACTGCAATACAAGGGCAGTAACTTAAATTATGATGAGTATATACTCTAAATAACTCGAGTTGCAGTTAGGCGACAAGTGAATGAGTCGCTAGGAGCCTACATAAGTAGTTGACTAGTGCGAGTGAGCCTAGTCAACAACATTACTTTTGCTGCATATAATGTTCATTTAACCACGAAATGAAACTTTCTAATTTAGATATAAATGTGCCGATATCGTCTTGAGGCTCAAAACTTTGTCGCAAAAAATAGTTGATTTGATGCTCATATTCAGGAAAAAGAGCAATAAACTGCTCAGCATACTCATTTAAACTTTCAGGCCAAGCTGCTTCATTATGACCACGTAGCATATTGGTTGAGCGTAACAATTTTCTTGCAGCTGCCCGCTGTATTAACCGTCGCTTATTTATATCCTTCAAGATTTTTAGATCATGAATATACTGAGTCAATACGTCAACAAAATCGCCATTAACCGCAACAGCAATCTTCCTAGAAGGAAAAAAAGGCTCAAAACGTAGTCTTAAATCATCGCCAAAAATACAGCGGCAATGGTGCTTTAGCCAATATCCCCAGCTAAACAAATTACGTTCATCAAAAACATCAGCTAACGTACCGATATCAAAATCAATTTTACTGACAACACGGTGAGTTTTTTCCAAGTATGAGTGTGTTTCATTCAATTGTTTCAGCTCAGCTTCGTCAAGCTTTCGTATAAAAATAAGACATAGATCTAAATCCGAGTGACATGCAACGGCTTGCCCTCTTGCAACGCTGCCATAAACATATACGCTGTGTAATTGATCTTTCAAAACACGTTGGAGATGATCAACGACATCGTCAATCACTTGCTTGAATTGTGCCTGGTAATCAACTGGAGGTAGAGTGGCAATCCTGCCTTGCGAGTCTATAGCCATAATTCCCTACGCTGTTCTGTGATTAAGTGATACTGCTGATTTCTAAGCTGCCAATGCGGCAGTGCACTATAAACTACCATAAATAACTTCTAAGATAACAATAAGTTGCCTTAAAATTGATAGAATTACCTTATTTAAATATAATTATTTTAATTATTTGTTTTAATTAGAAAATTTTTATCTCAAAAAAAAGTAAAACATCATAGATAAAATATGCATTGGTTGCTTTATTTCATTTGTATCTTATCAAGACTGTTATGGATGGGTGGAAAGAAAAAGAAGATAAAGAGCAGCATTGAAACTTTGTGTTGCCTTATTGTTAATGTGCCATGATTAGAAACAAAGCCCCGAAAACGGGGCTAAGTAAGTTAATTAGTTGTGCTTTTACTGGTATTTTTTGTGGATTTTGTTTTTGTTGCTTGGGATTGCTTTTTTTGGTCTGTTGATGACTTACTACTAGCAGAACTTTGCTTTGAGTATCCAGAGCAAACTTTTTTAGATTTACTGATCGTCCCATCTTTGCATACAAAATTCCCATTATCACAATAATCCACGCCACCCTTACTACCGGAACAAGGTGTATTACTTGCGTGAGCTAAGTTTATTGAAGAAATAAACATGATTAAGACTGTAGAGATACATATACAAAATTTTTTCATCGCACACCTCTATAGATAAGATTTATTACATATTAACTATAGCTAAAATTTTAGTTTAGTATATTTGGTGCAGACATTTTTATCTAAATTTAGTAAACGGGTTATTGCTATCTAGCACCCCGTTACTAACCTAAAATAAGTTTAATTTTCCTATTTTTCAACAGACTTATTATTTAGTAAAGGTATTCCATATTCATCCCCCCACACCTTTAACTCTTTTAACACTTTATTTAACGCTATTCCACTTTGACTTAACGAATACTCAACTTTTGGTGGAACTTCTGGATAAACTTTTCTCTTTATCAACCCACTAGATTCAAGTTCTCTGAGTTGCTTAGTAAGCATTCTGGGAGTTATTGATATTAACTTTTTCTGCAATTCATTAAATCTCAATGTTTTTTCTTGTAAGTGATATAAAATCACTCCTTTTCCTTTACCTCCCATTAGTTCTAATGATGCTTCAACAGCGCATCCATCATAAGAGTATTCTTTGTATCGATTCTTCTTAATAGTATCCATAAGTGTAGTATATACAGTATTTGTGCGTACTTGTCATTTTAGTACAAATTAAATATCATAGCAAAAAATAAGTAAGCTTTATAAATGGAGTCTATTATGAGATTAAGTTCGGTGTTAATGAAACGTTATGCAACTAAAAAATTCGACAATAATAAAGTAATATCAAACGATGATATTGCTATTATTAAAGAGTTATTACAGTTATCTCCATCTAGTGTAAATACACAGCCTTGGCATTTTTTAATTACAAAAAATCAAGAAGCTAAAAAGCGTATTTCTTTAGCAACTGATGCAGAATATTCATTTAACAGTGATAAAATATTAAATGCATCGCATGTTATCATTGTTTGTGCGAAAACCGATATTACAGAAAATTATATGTCTCATCTTTTAGAACAAGAAAGTAAAGATGGTAGATATTCATCCGATGAATTTAAAGAACAAGCTAACAATGCTCGTTCATTCTTTGTTGATTTGCATAGGAATAAATGCAATGATTTAACCCACTGGTTAGAAAAGCAAGTTTATTTAAATATGGGCTCACTTCTTCTAGGTGTTGCTACACTAGGTATTGATGCTGTTCCTATGGAAGGTGTTGATTTTACCATTCTAAACAAAGAGTTCTCTTTAGAAGAAAAAGGTTTAAATTCAATCGCAATTATTTCTTTAGGCTATAAAGAAAGCAATGATTTTAATGCTTCACTACCAAAATCAAGACTACATCAGAAAGAAATAATTACTGAAATATAATCTTAATTAAATACCATTAATTAAAACTAAAAAAAGATCATATTATATTTATCAAAAATGGACTATATAGCAATCTTAGTATTAGATGTGTAATTTTCCAATACAACTAATTTATAGCATTTGCTTTTAATTTAGCTATATCCACTTGCGCACATTGAGTTTCATTTGAGAGCACAATTCAGATAGAAGTAGAGTGCTTTAAATTATGCTCCTTGAATAAGATAGATTGCAATATGCTTTAGAAGACCATAAAAGAAAAGGCCTGATGTATTTATCAGGCCTTTCTAAGGGTTAAATTACTCTAGTAGCTCTTAGTAGACTTTAGTAACCTATAATGTGTTGCCCAGAATGAGACTTAAATTCGTATACCCTAAAAGCCGAGGTTTTTTAAATATTCGACACCATATATGATTATCAATAACATATTGATAATCATATCAAAAAATAATATATATATTGGTAAAGGTGCTTCCATATATCTATCTGTCGCCACTGTTTCTTATCTTATGAATAAGCACTGAAAGCTGTTCTCTATGTGATTTTTCTGGTAATTTCATACTGCTATAAGCTGGATAGTATATTGTATCAAAATGTTGTTTGACTGATTCTATCAAACCATCCAGCAATTTTTTTTCTTTTAATAGAAGATATAAATTAATCTCAAATGAAAATTTAATTTCTAAATTATCAAGTTCATTGATTTTACTCAATCTGCTCATAGTGAAGTCAGGAAGAGCATCTAAAGTATATTTAATAGCATCAAATAATTTATTATTCTTAATTCTTTCCTTCTCGTCATAATTGCTGCTATTTTTAGCTTTAATATGATTAACTTGTTCTATTCTTGTGTTTTTTATTTTACTTTTCATTTCATCATAATCTATCTGGTAGTTGTTTTCATGGTTGTATTTATATATAGCCTCATCTTTCTTGCAATCTCTATTTAAACTAACCAGCAAGTTAAGAACATTTATATTTAATAGTTTACTAAAATCTAATTCAGTAACCATGTATATATCATCTCTTTTTCCTATAACTACAGAGCGAGAAAATTTAATATCAACATCTTCACAAATTGATTTTATATAATTTTCCACATATGAAAACTCCGTTTCATATTTGTAAATCTCAATAGACATAAGAAACTTCAATACCATATTTTCCCTAAAAATTTTCGGATATGTTTTGTGTAAAAAATAAAGCATATTGTCATATATTTCACTATTTTTAACGTTATTCATTATTGTACTACAGAAATTATCAAGCATATCCTTAGGTATATAATTAAAATAGAATGCTGCATGATACTCCTGTACTGACTTATGGATGTAAACATAATTATCAGCACCATCCTTTTGAATAAGACTTGTAATACTTATAATGTCTTGTACAAACTTAGGAACCTCGTCTATATTGACATTATTAAGTTTAAAAACATCCTCTATATAATTTGTCATTTCAATCATTGAGAAATGAAATTTATCCTCAAAGAAAGAAAAAAATGACAATCCAGAGAAATATTTTTTTGACATAACATAATCTTCGATTGAGCTATGCTTATGCCTCCTAAAAGTTTTAATTTCATCATGTTCAACATATAAAATTTTATACAAATCATTATAGAAATCAAAAGTACTCTCAGGTATTTTTTCATAAAAAGGAAAGCACTTAACTAGCAAGGTTATTAATATTGGAGATATTAAAGTATCTGATAAAGATTTATTATTACTTATTGATTCTTTTATTTTACTAGCTTTTTCTTTATCATCCTTAACTAAAATATCCACAATAGATAAACAATCTTTTTCCGATAAATCATTTATTCTATAATTTTTAATCCTTGTTGCATTACAAATTTCAGTATTAGGTCTACTTGTTGTTATAATAGAGCAATGCCCATAATTTCCTATCCTATCAATTTGTTCTAATACCTTATGTCTTTGCTGAGGTGGAACTTCATCAAATCCATCCAAAAATAAATTAATATAGTTACTTTGTAAAAATGAAAACAAGCACTCATCATCAAGAATATCAACACCAAAATTATTGAATTCATTGGATATTGATTTCAGCAAATCAAAATCAAAGTTAACTAGATTTTTTAGCTCAAGGTAGATTGGTAACCTTTTTGCTTGTTTCAACGATAGAAGAAATAATTTTCTTAAAAGAGTACTTTTCCCTTGGCCTGCGATCCCAATAAAATTAATAATACCGGAACTAACATGCATCATTTCCTCATCAATCGTAATGTTAATATTATTATTTCCACCGTGTAAAATATCTTTCATTAAATAAAAACTTAATGGGAAATAAATATCATCTATATCAATATCATTCTGATGAATTATTGTTCTAACAGACCGTATTTTAGGAATATAATAATTATTATACCGTTCTATTATTTCGCGGTTATCAAATTGTATTGTTATTACTGTGGCTGAATCATGCTCTCTCTTCACCTTTGCTGATAATATACGATCTAGTATAGCGTTAGTAAGTACTTCAACAGTTTTTGTTCCCATGGTTCCTAGCATTGCGGATAACATATCCATAATCTTTACTAAACCCTATCAAATGGATTCAAACTCACAGCGGCATCTAAATGATCTGGGGCGAAGTGTGCGTATCGCATTGTCATTATGATGGTGCTGTGACCTAATATTTGCTGTAGTACTAAAATATTGCCGCCGTTCATCATGAAATGGCTGGCGAAAGTATGCCTTAGAACATGGGTTCTTTGCCCCTTAGGTAGATCAAGGCCGGCTTTTTTTAATGCGCCTTCGAATGCATCATAGCAATTAGAAAACAACTCTCCGCGTCGTTTAGGAAGCAGCTCAAATAGTTTCTGTGATATCGGTACTGTGCGGTTTTTATTGCCTTTAGTCTGAATGAATGTCACTTTATAAGGCATAACTTGAGACTGACTTAAAGATTCAGCCTCACTCCATCTTGCGCCGGTAGCAAGGCAAATTCGAACCACATTACCGAGGTCTTTATTTCGAGATTCATCGCAAGCATGCAGTAAACGCTTAATATCTTCTTGGTATAAAAATGCGAGTTCTTGATCACTCTCTTTAAATTGCCTAACGCCATCTAAAGGATTATCCCATTCTCCAAGACGCTTTAATTCTGCGAATACGGCATGTAAATATGATTGCTCACGATTAACCGTTGCTTGTTTCGGAGCAGCTTTACCTTTCGCATTCCACTTACCCTTTAAACGATTTTCACGATACACAGCAAACATATTTTTATCGAATTCAGTAATGCAAGGATCTCCTAAATGCCAGCAAATCTCATCTAATTTAGATTTCCTAGAGCTACCTGAATTTAGTGTATTTCCATGCATATGATATCTACGTCACCTAATCTAGTTGATTTTAATACTTAGTTAGATATTTTATCTTAACATACTCTCAATCCCAGCATCTGTTTAAATGGCAGAACATCCTTTTGAACAGTAAACTAATTATGCGTATAAAATCATAATGGCTATAGAATATAGTCTTTGCCATTTTTTTTAAGTGTCTTTCACCTATACCCATCATTTAATGACATCATCAATTAGTCAAAACGTTTAGTTTCATATAATTCTTAAAGCATTTCGAATATAACATTAGATTACAGTAAAGAATATAATCACATTTTATTTCTAGGATAAAATAAAAATCAGTTTCTATATATTTATTGTGGAATTTATATTGAAAATTGAGATTACAGACTTAAAAAAAGCATCTTTATATATATGATATATAAGAATATACTCTACCTAACTTATAATGTGTTCTGTAAAAAGCACTATAGAGTCTTTCTTCCCGAACTTTCTAAGCTGCCTATACGGCAGTGAACATTATGACGGGGTTGATGTCACTTACATCAATTTTCTAAGCTGCCTATACGGCAGTGAACACATAATGCGCTCAGCCAGAGTTGCACTTTTTTTTCTAAGCTGCCTATACGGCAGTGAACTATAGACTACCATAGAAAACAAGCTCAATAACAATAAGTTATCTTAAAATTGCCAAAAATACCTTACTTAACCACCACTATTTTAACTCATTGTTTTAGCTTGTTATTTTTCGTCACAAAAAATAACAGGTAAATATTGAGGTTCAATAAGGATAAAATAGGCAAAATTCATATCCTCAGAACAAATTGAAACCATTTTTAGCTTAGATGTCTACTTTGAAGAGCGTTAATTTAAATGTTTACAGGTGAGCCTAATGAAACTAGCAACAGTAGAACATGTACATGTCGATGGTCTTTATGAAGCCTTTAAATGGTATAAAGACATTCTATACTTTGAAGTAGCGCCTAAACTCAAGTTTTAATTTGATCAAGGTGGGCCACTAGTCATTGTTAAAAAAGGCATCCTAATACATTGGAAACACAATCGCTTTTAGCGCAGTCAAAGCTACTTTACTAAAATTTATGGAGCACTTGAAAAGTCGCAGTATTCAAGTTTCTATCTTTGACCATGATATTTCTATATCTATCTACTTTAAAGACCCATATAACATAAATATGAAGTCACAACATATGAGTACTTCAATTTATAAATCTTAGGGCCAATTAAAAGTCCGGTTTACTCGAGCTGGCTTTGTGATTAGCTATTTTGCTACTTCAACCACAGACACATATTTAACACTACTAATTTTATCGGATTAAATGTATATCCACGCATCATCAGCCTGACCGATAGCGATTAACCCACTAGTCACATGTATCACTTTAGTTGCCACAAAGCATTTGTAGAGAAGCAAAGTATTTCTGGCCATAAGACACCATCACAGACGGCACGATATGATAGAAAAACTACCATCGTTCTAACAGTCGGAGGACAGAAAAAATCGGGGGGAAGGTAAAAATATAGTGAAAATATATAGTGAAAATATTATGAAACGTGATTTCAGTCACAAAAAAAGCCACCTAAAAGGTGGCTTCTTTCTTTCCCTAACCCGTTGTAATTCAACGCAGTTTTTATATGGTGCCCAGGGCGGGACTTGAACCCGCACAGCCTAAAGGCCGAGGGATTTTAAATATTTAATATCAATTTTAAAATTCAGTAACATACTGAAAAATCTTTAATTTTAATTAACGAATGGTAATCTTTATACATATTTATATTTTTCCATCGCCATTTAAATCAAAATCATTGATAAGCCTTTCAAATGCTCTACGAACATCCTGATTATCTATACCAATAAAAGAGCTCACTCCTTGAGATTCATTAAATGAATTAATACTGCTATTTTCTAATTTAAAAAAATCTTTCGTATATATTCCCTTAGGTCTATTATCAATGACTTGGTAATACCATATTGATGTATTATTAACTTGCATGGATATATAATTAATATAATCATGATATACATCAAAATTAGGGTGAATAAATTTATATGATTCAGAAGCATACATTTGATTATTTGAGGCTATATAGAAATCTATTTTCTTTCCTTTTCTATATAAATTACATACTTTACAAGAACAGCTAAGGTTTTCAATTTGAAACATTTCATTCACATAAAGATGTTTTGGTAGTATATGTTCTATATCTATAGTTACAGATGCAGATCTATATAAATCTATTCTACAATAACAACATTTATGGTTTTGTTTATTAAAATGATATAGCTTAATTTTCTTTTTTATTTCATCCAAATTTTTATCGACCCATGACTCATGCCCTTTTCTTATGCTTTCTTTAATTAATTCCTGTTCATTATCATCATAAAATCTCATAACAAAACCTTATTTAATATCATTTAAAATTTTAGATACACCTTTAAGAAATTCTTTTTGTCTATCATCATAAGAAATTTCAATTAAACTATTTATTTTATCTTTAGCATCAGTAAGTTTTATTTTTTTGACGGAGTAATCATTTAATAATTTCTCGCATATTTTAGATAAAGTTCGATTTTCAGGTGTTATGACTTCAAAATATTCCATATAAATTTTTTCTATGTTTTTGAATTTATTCTGCTCCCTTATAGGCTCAAAATCTTTCATTTTATACAAATTCACATTTTTATCTGTTGATGATGCAATTATTGGTGAATGTGTAGCTATAAAAATTTCCGTACCATAGTAGAATGTCAAATCTAATAACATAGAAATATATTCTTTTTGCCATTTAGGATGCAAACTGTTCTCAGGTTCATCAATAACAATTACGGTTCCTGCCTCTACGTTTGAACCAATAAATGACATTAATCCTAAAAAATATTTTTCACCTGAACTTGCGTCATTTAAATTAAACCACTCATCATGCTTTTGAATATAAATATCTATTGCTGACAAAATCCCCATCTTTTTTAAATATTTTTCACTTAATAGTAATAAAGATAAAAACTCGGGCCTTCCTAGTGGGTTATGTATGAAATCATTACTGACCAAATCAATTGTAATCATTTTGTCTGTTTTTTTGTTTATTCCTAAAGAATAATGAGACTGTCTATATCTTTCATTCGTTAGATAATTTTCAAATGATGAATCATCTTCAATGAAATTATAGTAATTATTAATTAAATCTATACTAACCCCTCTCTCGATTAAGAAACTAATATTTTCAAATTTAATTAAATCATAATCAATTGGATTATCCTTATCAGAAACAAACTTATTAAAAAACCAAGTTCTATTCTTTTTTATTTTAAAATTTAATTTTATTTTAGGAGAAAATCCAGCATATTCAAATATCGATGCCATTCTGTTTTTTTTATCAAAATAATATAATTGAGCTAAATGTTCTTTTATATATGACCCTACATTTAAAGTTCCACGTTTAATTCCAAAATATTTATAATGCTCACTATCAGTACGACGAAATCGACTAAAAATTGAGTTGCAGACAGCCAATGTATCAATTCTATTATCTATATTATTACAAATTATTGTTTTTAGGTGATTTGTTTTACCTTCACCATTTTCACCAAAGTATATATTTACAGTACTCATATTCATCTTATTTTATCAAATGGATTCAAACTCACAGCAGCATCTAAATGATCTGGGGCGAAGTGTGCGTATCGCATTGTCATTATGATGGTGCTGTGACCTAATATTTGCTGTAGTACTAAAATATTGCCGCCGTTCATCATGAAATGGCTGGCGAAAGTATGCCTTAGAACGTGGGTTCTTTGCCCCTTAGGTAGATCAAGGCCAGCTTTTTTTAATGCACCTTCAAATGCATCGTAACAGCCGGAAAATAACTTTCCGCGCCGTTTGGGTAGTAATTCAAATAGTTTTTGTGAAATTGGTACTGTGCGGTTTTTATTGCCTTTAGTCTGAGTGAATGTCACTTTATAAGGTATGACTTGTGACTGACTTAAAGATTCAGCTTCACTCCATCTTGCGCCGGTAGCAAGGCAAATTCGAACCACATTACCGAGGTCTTTATTTCGAGATTCATCGCAAGCATGCAGTAAACGCTTAATATCTTCTTGGTATAAAAATGCGAGTTCTTGGTCACCCTCTTTAAATTGCCTAACGCCATCTAAAGGATTATCCCCTTCCCATTCTCCAAGACGCTTTAATTCTGCGAATACGGCATGTAAATATGATTGCTCACGATTAACCGTTGCTTGTTTCGGAGCAGCTTTGCCTTTCGCATTCCACTTGCCCTTTAAACGATTTTCACGGTATACAGCAAACATATTTTTATCAAATTCAGTAATGTAAGGATCACCTAAGCGCCAGCAAATAGCATCTAATTTAGATTTCCGAGAACTACCAGAATTTAATGTTTTGCCATGCATTTCATACCAACGTTCGACAAGCTCGCTTAATTTTAATGCTTGCTTTGTTGATCCGCTGGCTGAATCATTAGGCTGTAGTTTGCGCTCGAAAGATAATGCTTCACCACGTGTCGCAAATTGCTTTCGAATACGTCCGCCATTACGCCCATTGGGATAACATTCACAGATCCATTTACCCGAAGGTAATTTTCTAACTGCCATTACCTTTATTCATCCTTAGTTCGAGTTACCATAGCTTCCGCTTTATCTAGCACTTTAAGCAAATCATCGACATTATATGTCGAACAAACTGTAATTTTTTGTTGATCACTCAAATAAATATTAATCTCAGTTTTTTCATGCTTGCCTAAAAAACCAGCAATTCCATCACATATCCTTTTCTTTAAATTCAAATCATTTATTCTAAATACGATACTTTTTTTATTGGGCTGCCCTTCAGAGAAACTCATTGTTGTATCTATTTTAATTCCTTGTTTTTCCAATTCAGATACGAGATCATTGCTACAACTTTGTTCAGTGTAAAAGGTAATAATATTTATGCGACTCATACTCTGTAGTTCCTCATCTTTAACTCAACGCCTTAAACTAGTATTTTTATATTTACTGGTAGCGTTCAATACCCTTCGTGGAAAATATACCTCTATTTCTTTTGAACGTTTCTCTACAATTTCTGAACTGAAAAAAGGTCAGGCCTTTATTATTTTGATTGATAATAAAACAAAGTAGTATCATCAAAAAAATATCAGCCTATTTTGAACTAACTTTTTTTACCGGTTCAGATTTCGCGAACGCAGCGCCAACCGCCTGTACGTTTAAGCGTGCCGCCTCATCCATGGCGCGGTAATTTTCGATAAGTTTCTTCTCCTCTATTGAGATGTTATCTTGCGGAATTCTGCAACCTGATAATATATACATAACATCAACCCCCATTTCATTGAGGCGAGCGAGTAATGACGCTTTTGGCTCTGTTTTACTTGCTTCATAGTCACAATACGTTCGAAACGCTACTCCACAAGCCTTAGCCATCTCAGTTTGAGTGAGCCCAAGCTTATCTCTTTCCTCTCTTAAACGATCACCTATTTGCATTTTTCTGCAATTTCCTGTTGACTATTTGCAGAAATCTGCAAATAATGTATTTGTGTATAACCTAGTGGATCACAATATAACATTATGGCACAAGAAAAAAATATAACGCGATCGCGTTTACCTCGTACGGAAGGTAATAAAAAACTAATTCCGATGCGTTTATTCGAAACCGAAAATAATGCACTGGAGTTATTAGCAGAAAAAGAAAGTCGTTCTAAGTCAGCAATGGCGAGAATGATATTTTTGGAAGGTTTAAAATCGTTCAAAGGGGACTAACATGCAAAAAATCACTATCAATTTTTCAGTAGGGTCGCCTTACGTTTCGATTGATGAATATTCTCGATTGAGTGGAATACCTTTGAATACTTGTCGTGCAATGGTGAACCGAGGACAGATTATTATTCGACCTAAACAAGCTCCAAAAGAAAAAATCCAAGTAAACATGATTGCCATGTTAAAAGATGCAATTGGAAATAGTTGATAGAGGTTATTTTATGATTACGCAAATATCAACGCATAGTTTTAAATACCGAGGCTTTAAAATTATAAAGTTAAGGGTCAAAAAAGATACTCAGCGTAAATACAATTACAGTGTTCAACTTAATGAGCAAGAGTTTGGTTTATCTGATTCAATTGATTCTGCCACTGGGTATATAGATAGACTATATGAAATGCGCGGTATTCATCAATCATAGAAGTTTTACCCAAATTAATTAGATAAGGTCTTATATAGCAATGCAGCGCCAGAAGTTAAAACAGATGATGATATATTTACGATTGTATCTTTTACGCCTGATTTCGTCGCCTCTAAAAGTTGTTCACCAAAGGATGATTCTAATGAATTAGGAGTGAGTTTTAATAGTTCTAAACCTTTTGCGGTCAAAACCGCATCAGAAAAAGAACAGCCATATTGAATGTTAGCAGAAATGTAACCATGCTCAATTAGCCATGAAACTGTTTCAGTAACAAATATAGCATCATGATTAATTGATGGCTCATCAAATGGGTCGAGTATAGTTTCAGGAAATAACCGTTCTACTGTGAATGTTTTTCTTACAGGGAATGATTCATATAAAGATGCTAGAACAATACCTGTTATTTCGTTGAATTTTTTAATGTTAATCGGAGTAGACACTATGGATACCCTTTCAGATAAAAAAGAAAAATATGACGAGCTGTATAAAACATACCATTCCGTCATTGAAATGCAATTGTCATTGAGCATGGATAGTATCAGAGCTAAAAAAGTATGGCGATCTGCATTGTCTGATGTTGATGCCTCCGTTTTGGCCGACGTACTTGCTGATATTTTAAATCATGCAGGCCATAAAATTGTGTCAGGTAAATAATATGGATAGTGAAGAAATTATGACTCAATTATATATACAACAATATAAACACAAGCTAACAGGCTCATCTGTTAGTAATTTCAAACATAAAAAGAAACAGAATAAATTATCAACGGCAGACAAAGTATTTATGGTCATCAGTATTTTATTTCTAGTCTATTTAGTCACGGTTTCTATTTAAGTATTAGTTATGAATAGCTCAACGACTGAACAAACTAAAGCACAAGGTATTATTCAGTTATTAGGCAATATCAAAAATTATGAGAGTACTGGACAATCTCTAACCGAAAGGACTGAGGGTTTAAATCAGGCATCAAGGGTTAGAACATCACTTTTTCATCTAAATAAGGATAATCCAGATAATAGAGAGTTAGCAGGTTTTATTGAATATTTAAGATTAAATGATGAGCGAGCGCTAAGTATGATTTTTTATTTAGCAGGTATTAAAAGTAATCAACATCAATTAAGTTTTGATGAATTTAATAAAGGGGAAAAACAATTAATTATTACAGCGATTAATCAAATTAAAGCACTCGCAGCGCTATTGCCTAAAAATATAGCAATGCCTATTTAACTATAAATAACAAATTTAATGACGTTGACGCGTCAGGGATTTCTACACTCTGAATATAGGATTTTTATTATGAAAAATATAGAGAGAAGACAAATAATTATTAAAGGGCGAACTGTAGGGAAAAGCACTGAACTGCCTTTAATAGGTTGTGACCCTGCGACAGGTGAGCGTGATTACTCCGCTATTGCCATAAACATTAAGGCCATCAGAGAAGATGAACGTAAAACATTATTTGATAAGTTCTCATCTCGTCTTGATTTACTCGCTTGCAAAATACTTAAAGAAAAAATGAACGATGAACAAATTCATCAATTACTGGTTGGCGAGTCTGAGCATTTTTCTAACTTAGCGGCGGAGTTGGATCATGTCTAAAAACTTTGACCGCGCTAGCGAGTATGAACAGCAAATGCGTGAGCATCAAATCAATGCTGTTGTTAAGCGTCCTGTTGGCGTATCCGCATTTATATGTGAGGAATGCGGTCGCCCTATCCCTGAGCAACGCCGTCTTGCATCAGTTGGTTGCATCAGATGCATCGACTGCCAAACCGTTTTTGAACTGAAAGATAAACATTATCGGGGTGTATGAATATGTTCAAAGCATCCCCTAAAAATAAACTTAATTTCTCGGAGAATATTTTGGATATATGCCATCTTCGATTTCAGGAATACTACTTGAATCAACTTTTGCAATCCATGCAGGATAGATATCACCTGTCATTAAAGTTGATAAAAATTTATTCCATTGAATGGGAACAACAAAAACATTTGTTGCCATCGGTAGGTACTGAGGATCACCAAGTTGAAATAACTTTATTGCCTTATAACTCGCTTGAATCGAAAGATACATATCTGACTCTAATTGTTTCAGTGAATCCCAATATTCCCATTCAGCCATATGAAGAGTATTGCGATTATGAATTATTTCCTGCAATCCATTTTCAATCAATTCTTTCCATAAGTATTGAGCTATCCATTCATCAGCATAGGTCCACTCCATACGCTGACCTAAAACATTTCTGTATTCCTTTGTTGGCAATAAGCGCGCTGGCATATGGTTTTGTAAGGAGCCAAGAAATACCTCACATACATCAAGCATTTCTCTGGCAGATAAAAGCCGTACCTCCCCCAAAGGAGCGCTATCAGCAGGCAAAATATTAAGGTGGCGATCATAGGACATAAGCACTCCAAGATAATGAATAGATAAACGTTATTTCATTATTACATAACTAAAAAATTTAAATCATCTTATGGTAAAGATAATGACGAAATCAAAAGTTTCTACTCCTATTAAAACTATCTTAAAATGGGCTGGCTCTAAAGTTCGCATTATTGAACAGTTACGCCCTTACCTACCTAAAGCAAAACGTCTAGTCGAGCCATTCGCAGGCTCATGCGCTGTGATGATGAATACAGATTATGAAAAATATTTAATTGCTGATGCTAATCCTGATTTAATTAATTTATACAATGCGCTCATTATATTACCTGAAAGTATTGAAACTGATGCATTGTCTCTTTTTAAAGAAAGAAATAATAAGGGTGATTATTATCTCACTAGAACTGAATTTAATAGTACTAAATCTGAGCTGTCTCGGCTTCGCCAAGCTAGTTTATTCTTATATCTAAATCGTCATTGCTACAATGGATTATGCCGCTACAACCAAAAAGGTGGGTTTAATACTCCTTTCGGTAAATATAAAAATCCATATTTTCCCCAAAAAGAAATTGATAGTTTCCGCGATAAAGCTTATTTCAGCAAAGCAAACATTTTAAACCTTGAATGGCAAGATACACTCTCATTAGTTGATTTTGGTGATGGTGTTTATTGCGATCCACCTTATATGGGTAGTGGTTTTACCCAATATCACACTGCCGGTTTTTCCGATGCTGACCAAGAGGCATTGGCAATTGCTTTAAAAGATATCAATGATATTCAGGGCAATCCGATCACTGTATCAAATTCACCTGAAGCAAAAGAGCTTTACGCTGATTTAGATTTCACCATTCATGAAATAGACGCCCCTCGCACCATATCGGCTAAAGGCAATCGTAAACCAGCTAAAGAAATTATTGCTGTATTAGCAGGGGTCAAGTAATGGAACTTGATCCTAAAAATGGCGTGTACATCAGTGGTACACGTTTTGCTATTCAGCGCCATGTTGATACTGAAAATAATAACGTCATTTGGCGATTGCTTGAAATTAATCGCTTTGAACGTAGCTATAGCCTTGTTTGCTGTCATTCTGATCCGTGGATGCTGGCTATTGAATTAACCTCTTATCACGTCCAAAACGTGAAGGGAAAAGGTATCAGAACATTAGATGTTTACCGTGAGGCAGTAGATGTTATTTCCCGTCGATGTGAAACTGCAATCAATTTACTCAGACAGGAAACATTAGGCGGGGCGCTTAATGTCTAAGGTATTCGATTTTACTAAATTACCACTGACTTATACTGCGGATATGGTTTTTCCTTATCCGTGGAATAAGCCTAAAGAGAATGATTATTACAAGTCTGATGTAGAGAGACCGCTTACCCGTGAACAAGTCCTTCAGGGGCAAGCGATTTTAAATGACATTGAAGCCTTGCCGCGCGTTCTGCGCTACCGCTATCAAAAGCAGTATGAAAACCTCATTAAAGAAAAAGGCTCGCGTAAAGCGCATGATTTTTTGTATTTTCGTTTTCATGAGCAAATTTGGCCGCGCTTTATCGCTGTAAACTCACGCTACGAGATGGATGCAAAAGCATTATTGACGCTTTCTACTCGCTTATCTGTCGAAGTAAGCCAATTCAATAGATTGTTTGATCTGAGTGATAAACCGGTAAAAAAACTTGCTGAGACTATCGCTGCCGGCTTTTTCGATTTATATGAAAAGTATTGCGATACGCTGACCGAACACCATAACGGTGATCGTGAAATTATCTATGAAGATTCAATACAAACAGAAATTTATGGTCGTTTAGCTGAATTAGCAAAAGGACTGCATATATCCCCGCTTCACTATCAAGCCTATTGTCGTGTACTTAAAAATCGCAAACGAGGCAAAAAAAAGCAAAATTTAGATGTTCGCAAAGTGATTGCCGCTATCCAGCGCCTAACCAATACAGATTATTGGTATCGCAAATTAAAAGCCCATCGTACCCAATGGCTTGAAGCCTTGATGATCGCAAATATGGATGTTTGCCAGAATCGCAACCCCTACGCCAGTAAACAAGCCATTCGAGCTGTGCAAGCGCAACGTTTATCTAATATGCAGTATTTACAAGGCATGGATATTGAAGACGTTGAAACGGGCGAGCGGTTTGATCTGTTCGATAAAGTGATGGCGAGTGTTTCAAACCCTGAAATTCGGCGCATGGAATTAATGGCGCAAATGGCCGGTATTGAACGTGTAGCGAAAGAACGCGGCGATATCGGCATGTTTATTACCATGACCTGCCCTTCTAAATATCACCCGACAAAGCTGCGTAAGCGAAAGAAAGATGTGATCGCGGTGCTTAACAGTAAATGGAAAGATGAAGCCTATACACCAAAAGACGGGCAGCAATATTTAGTTAAAGTCTGGTCGCGTATTCGTTCGGCCTTTAATGACAATAATATTGATGTTTATGGGGTTCGTGTTGTTGAGCCGCACCATGACGGCACGCCGCATTGGCATATGCTGCTATTTGTTGATAAAGCCAGTCGGGCGGACGCAATTGATATTATGCGTAAACGTGCTTTGAAAGAAGATTGTGACGAGGCCGGCGCACATAAATACCGTTTCGAATGTAAGCATATGAATCGCGGCGGTGCGGTGGGTTACATTGCAAAGTATATAGCTAAAAATATTGATGGTTATGCGCTTGATGGTGAGATAGACCACGAAACTGGCAAAGATTTAAAAAGTATGGCGGCAGCGGTTACTGCTTGGGCTTCAACATGGCGCATACCTCAATTTCAATTTTATAAACTTCCTTCAAAAGGTGCTTATCGCGAATGTCGTCGGCTTCCGCGAGGCGTTTCTATTGCAGAACAACTAGGTGATATTGCTGAACGAGTTCGCGCCGCTGCCGATGGTGGTGATTTCTTTGAGTATGTGATGTCGCAAGGTGGCCCATGCATTCGTCGTAAAGAAGAAACGATACGTGTTGCTCGCGAGGTCGCTGATGTGAATGTTTACGGTGAAGACGTTCAGAAAGTCGTGGGTATTTACAATCAGCTTGTTGCAAACAAGCCAACACTCAAAACTCGCGACAGACAATACAAAATTGTGAAGAAAAACTCCGATGCTGCGGGCGATGGTCTTTTAAAAAGCGCAATCGGCGCGCCTCGGAGTCCTGTCAATAACTGTAGATCGCGAATCACATCCAATCTTTCAGATGTGCAATTTTACGAGCCAGAGCGCTGCTCTGGTGAAGTATGCAACATAGAGGAATACGGTTTTGCCTTTATTGAAACAGACGCTCAGAACTCGGTAGGGAGCGAAATTTCACAAGGTAGGCAGCAGCGGCAAGTATCACGGGTTGAATTAAATGAAGAAGAAATTGAATTAAGGCCAGAAATAGATAGTTTTATGCAGAAAACAGGGTTTGAACTCCCAACTGAAACCATGGCCAACATGTTTATCAAAGGTATGGCCATTAAAGATGATGACCGTGTTTTCAGGTTTGACGGTGAGCAAGTGCGAGTTATTGAGTCGGAAGTAGTCATAAAAGAACGAATTCAGGCAGTAAAAGCGAAAAAAGAGGTTGATTTACAGCAGTGTCGAAAACGTTACGCCGAGGCGCTGGCGCGAATAACAAGATTGAGAGGAAAAAATGCTGACTAAGTATCTAGTGTTCATCGTTTTTTGGGGCGCTTTTGCTCTATTTGTTGGTTTAATTTATAGATAGGTAAATAAAATGACAATTGAAATAAATGTAATACAGTTGGACATGACAATTTCGCATTATTCACGTGAAATATTGAACGAGCGCAAGCATTAAATAACTGTATGTTTGTACAGTTAATTTATTTGTGCTATACTGTGATCTACAAAGAAATGGACAGCGCCATTGTGTTTCGTATAGTGTCACTGTGTAAGATTGGTATACTATATGTAGTATGGGATTGTAAAGATGTCTCAAAAACGTATTGAAGAGTTGAAATATTTAATTTTTTCTTATAAAAAGCCTTAAAATATATAATGAATATAATTATTAACCACAGGTTGAATAGTCACATAGGAGTTAATAGGAGGAGCATATGACTACTGTATATAAGTCTAAAATGACTATGTCTGGCTCTAGAGATAGACTAAGAAAAGCATTACTTGATAATGTAGGTAACTATACAATAACAAGTGATGGGCGTGTTCTATCTGATAAAGAAACCCTAATATCTGCATTTGAAAAAGAATTGGAAAAAATCAATAAAATCTTACAAGCTAATGGAAATAAAGCTAAAAAGGCAGGCTAAATTTAATGAATACGCTTATATTAGCTATAGCGCTAATTAGTGGTTATGTATATGTGATCAACGCAGTTTCAGAGAGATATAAATTTAAGCGTTCCGAAGGTTGGGACGCTTATTTTTATATAGCGGTCTGGGGAGTATTTTTTACTGTTATAGCATGGATATTATGTTCGTTACTGAGTGTACTTGATGTCCTAAGAATTACTTACAATTATCTGTTATCTAAGCAAATAATTGATATTGAAACTATCAATAGAGTATTCCCTTTATCACAAATAAGTAAGCCTGCTGAACCTAGTAATGCGTTAGCGGACTTGCGTCAGCAATCTTATTACATGAAATTAGCTGATTTAAAGTTTGCTTTATTTGGTGTGGTTTCAATTCTGCTTTCTTGGATAACTGGCAAAATTGTTAAATGGTACGTGAATAAAAATGTTAAAAGACGTATTGATGCATTAGTCAAAGTTGTTCATAACGACCCGTTCGAAAGTTTATTGATAGAAGCTGATGTTAGAAGATTCCCCGTCATAATAACATTAAGTTCAAGAAAAATTTATGTCGGTTTGGTTTCTTGTCCGCAATTTGAACATGGTCGTATTGAGTACATTGAGATTCTCCCGTTACTCAGTGGCTATAGAGATAAAGATGAGCTTACTGTAAAAATCACAACAAATTACAGAAAACATTATTCAGAGAGCGGGATTCTCAGTGGCTTAGGGGAAAGTCAGTTGTCATTAGATGACTTCAGGACACTAATACCAAAAAGCGATATAGAAGGTATTTCATTTTTTGATACAACTGCATATTCAAAGTTTAAAGAAGATGAAGAAAAAGATAAAGAAGAGTGTAATTCTTTATCTGAAGAGTTCATGCCTAAGTCAGAAAAAAAATAATACTCTGAATTATAAATCACCGCCGTAAGGCGGTTTTTCTTTATTGTTTTCCTGATGCATAGATTTCGCAATTTCCCGCCCAAATCCGCAAGTTTAAACAAGGATCGCAACCCACACCAAGCGCCACCACTAGCGCGGTTCGGACGATCTCTTGCACCTGCATGAAAAGCGCTCTATTTAGTGGGCAGGCGTGGCGGGGCTACGATTGTGCGGCGACATGTTTATTGTTAATTATCCGTCCGCAAAATCTCAGCCTCACAGCGGCGTTAAAATCAATTATTCATACCATGGATAGCAATTATTTTCGCGTTGCTTACGATGGCTTACAGCGTGCTTAAATCGCTGTTTGATGTGGGTTAATTTCTGCGGATTAGTCTTGGTAGTGCCACTTTGATATAATATCGTGGGGTCTTATTATTATTAAGACCATCGAGAGCACCTACCTGTAGGCGAAAAAATACCGCCTCAGTGGGCGGTAATGTTCATTCTGAAATGAGTAATCTACTCGTTATCATCATCTAACTTATACGGTTCAAACTGTATCACCTCTTCCCCGCACCAGTCGTTCAACTGCTTCATCTTGGCTTGTAACGGTATCAGTTCATTGCGCACAAACACCTTTGCCGCCTTTTCAACATCACCAAAGCCACCGGTGTTTTGTGGAATGATCCCCATCATCTGCGGCGGTACCCGATGCGCGGCTAACATATCATCGCGGCTGACATTCTTAATATTCAAAAATTCATCTTTGGCCGCAACTTCGCTAAGTGGCATAACTTGGATACCGTCCTTCTTGCCATTCGGTGCATACAAAAACAGATTACGGAAATTGCCGGGGCCTCGACTGCTACGCACTGCTTTACGAATGTTTTCTATGTCAGTGGGTGATTGTGAAGAATCACTGATATACATGATGTAACCAGCATGGCTGCCATTCAGATAATAACGGCGGCGAAATAGCGTTGCGGATTCATTAAGCAAAGTAGAAGGTAAAGCAGCCAAGTATTCAGGCAGGCCATAAAGTTCTTGATTCACATCCGGCTCTATCAAATGAAATACGCTACCTTGATTAAATGCGAACGGCTCACTTTCATAGCCATATTTCACAAACCAATATTGCTCGTCATCGGTACCACGGCGAGTATATTTCGCCGGCGTATGTTTGAATTTTAATAATCCACCGAGTTGATTGGTGCGCTCTTCAAGATATGAATTACCGAACATCAAAAAGTCGAGTGAAAAGCTGTCGAATGCTTGCCTATCCAATAATCGGTGTGGCTTAAATGTGCTGGTTAAGATATTGCGTTTGACATAAATCGCACTGCTGTGATGCGGTGCGGCACGAAACGCTTTTGATAATCCGTTAAAATTAATGGGTGGCTCATACCAGTTTTCCATTCTGACACATTCGAGGTAATCATAGATTTCACGGCTATCAAGAACGGAAACCGGCTCACCAAATGTGAACGCTTCTACGCCGCCGGTGTTTTGCGATTGATTTTGTTTTTTGCGATTTTTACGGCTCATTAGTAAAGCTCCACGATATTATGATGTTGGGTGCTGTCACCCGTGATCGGTTCATTGAATAAGGCATGCATCGTCGCCCATGCGAGGTCGGCATGGCTGGCGTCCTCACTGCGACTGGCTTCATAGGTCGGTCGATTACCACTGGCTGTAGTTGAACGGCGAATGGCCATAAAGGATTGAATAATGTCCGTGTCGCCAGCGTCGAACTCTAAACGGCCGCTGTTGATCACATCCCATGCTTTAAGCACTAAGGCGTTTTTCATTGCGGGGTTATAGACAAACTCACGTGCTTGCGGGAAAAACTCTAAAACGGATTGATAAACACCGTGACCAATACCGGTAGAGTCAATGCCTATATATTCGACGTTATAGCGTTCAGTCAGTTGTTTGATGGCTTCTGCTTGGGCGCGAAAATCCATACCGCGCCATTGATAGCGCTCAAGAATGCGGAATGACCCACCCATCATTGAAGGCGGTGCCATCACTACGCAACCGGCACTATCACCATTTTCGGTACCTTTGGCGGGGTCGTAGCCAATCCAAACAGAACGATACCCATAAGGCCGGTACATTTCAGGCTGAAAATCTTCCCATACATCCCAGCTATCGACTAAGCAGCGCTGCATCAGCTCCAGCGAAAAAATAGAGGCTATATCATCAACAAACTCACACATCAGTAAGTTTTGATATTCATCAGGGCTGTATTCTAATGGTAGCTGTTTGATATCAAATAAATCACAGCCGCCTTTTACCGCATCTTCAACCGTCACCACTTGCCGCCAATGGCCATCTGCACAAAGTTTGCCAGCAGCTAATGCCGTGTGACTCACATCAAGGTCAATTCTATCGGCCTTGGCTCGGCCTCGGTTAAACAGTTTTCCAGACCAAAACGGGTACGCGCTATGCGTCAAGCTTGAAGGGGTTGAAAAATAGGTTTGGCGCCATTTTTTATGCATGGCCATACCGCTGGCCACTTTGCGTAATTCTTGGAATTTAGGGATCCAAAAATATTCATCAAGGTATAAATTGCCGTGGTAACTCTGTGCTGTCCGTGCATTGGTACCGAGAAAATACATCGTTGCCGCATTGGGTAGCACAATTGGGTCGCCTTTTAACTCAACGCCCACCTCTCGCGCCATATCAATGATGTAGCCTTTGAATACATGTGCTTGAGCCTTACTTGCTGATAAAAAGATTTGGTTTCGCCCTGTGATCAACGCATCCATAAACGCTTCGCGAGCAAAAAAGTAAGTCGCACCAATTTGCCGTGATTTTAAGATGTTGCGAATGCGGTGTTTATGCCCTGCGCTGTACCATGTTTTTTGGTACGCAAACATATTTTCACGAAACATTTCTTCTAGCTTTTCAATCTGTTCTTCGCTGAATACGTTCTTATCAGGTGCGCGGCGTTCGCCGGCATTGCGGTTGGCCAACTTCGGATTTAAATCAACTTCATTGCCACCGTTTTGGTATTTGTTAATTTTGGCGTGACGCTCGACTTGCCGGTACAGCAAATCAATTTCTTTATAGTCTTTACCCTCTTTATTTTCTTTGCCTAACAAGGTACAAAGCCGCATTTCCAGTGTCATTTCAACACGTTCAATCGGCGTAATATCATCCCACTTGTCGCGCCGTTTCCAGCTGTGAATAGTCGCTGACTTTTCGTTAAGCAGTTCAGCAATGCGCGCGATCCTGTACCCATTAAAATACAGGTGCATCGCGCGTTTACGGGGTTCAAAATCGTGTAATGTATTCATGCGGTCAGATTACTGATCGCAATTCTTCCGCGCGCTCGCCTTGTGTTGTACCTCCCTCCTTTACAACAACGAATCATTGTCTCTGTCATATAAACACTGGAACCATAAGCCCATTATTCTGATGTGACTGATGGAGTCATTACATGACGAAAAAAGCAAAGCCAGTGCGTATCTGTGTTGAGGGAGCCACAACCGATGGCCGCACCGTACAACGCAATTGGTTAACTGAGATTGAAAAGAACTACGACCCGAAGGTGTACGGGGCACGCATTAACCTTGAGCATTTAAATTATGAATGGATGCCACGTTTTGGTGATGTTGATTCCGTCTATACCGAAGAAATCAGCGAAGGTGCACTAAAGGGCAAGTTAGGGCTTTATGCAAAATTATCGCCGACTGACGACCTGATCCAAATGAACCAAAAACGCCAAAAGGTTTACACCTCTGTCGAAATTAGCCCTAAATTTTCCGACACCGGCGAAGCGTATTTAGTTGGCCTAGCGGTCACTGATCGCCCAGCCAGCCTCGGCACTGAAATGTTGCAATTTAGCCAAAATAGCGGCGCGAATCCGCTTTCTGAACGCAAACAATCAAAAGACAACGTTTTCACGGCGGCTGAAGAGACGCTTTTTGAGTTTGAAGATGAACAGCCCGAAGAACCGAAAACACCCGCGCTATTTTCTCGTATTGCCGAAATTCTTGGTCGTAAAAGCAAAAACGATGATGCCCGTTTTGCGGACGTCAATAAAAGCGTTGAGTTGTGTGCCAAAACCATTGATGACGTGCAAACCGAGGTCACTAGCCTAAAAACGCAATTAAGCGATCGCCAAAAAGACAGCGACGAACTGAAAACCTTACGCACTGAACTGGCTGAACTAAAAACCCAGTTAACAAAGACCGATAACAGCGGCGCGCAACGCCCTCAATCGCTGGGCAATAGTGGTGCACCGGCAGCGGAATATCTGACGGATTGCTAATTAGCCCATAATTTGAGAACAGACATGAAAAAACATACCCGATTTAAATTTAATGCGTTTTTGACACAACTGGCTTCATTGTTTGAAGTTGAGATTGAAGCGCTCTCTACCAAAGTTGAAGTGAACCCATCTATAGCCCAAAAACTGGAAGATAACATTCAGCAAAGCGCCGCTTTCCTGAGCATGATTAATATTGTTCCTGTTGACGAGCAATCAGGCCAAGTGATCGGTTTGGGTGTTGGTTCCACTATTGCCGGCACAACCGACACCACCAAAGAAGACCGTGTGCCGACAGACCCTAGTTCACTAACGGATATTGAATATAAGTGTGAACAAACCAACTTTGATACCGCATTAAAATATCAAAAGCTGGATTTATGGGCAAAATTCCAAGATTTCCAACTGCGTATTCGTAACGCGATTATTCGCCGCCAAGCGCTTGACCGCATCATGATTGGTTTTAATGGAGTTACTCGCGCCAAAAAATCTAACCGTGAAGTGAATAAACTGCTGCAAGACGTGAATATTGGTTGGCTGCAAAAAGTGCGTAATGATGCCCCTGAGCATGTAGTGAGTGACGTCAAAGACGAGAACGGCGCAGTGATTTCCAAAACTATTCGCGTTGGTGCCGGTGGTGACTTCTTCAACCTCGACGCACTGGTTATGAGTGCGGTTGATGATTTGATTGATGAAGAGTATCAAGATGACACCGAAATTGTCGTGATCTGTGGTCGCAAGCTGCTAAGTGACAAATATTTCCCACTGGTCAATAAAGACCAAGAAAACAGCGAAAAACTGGCCGCTGATATGATCATCAGCCAAAAACGCATTGGTGGCTTGCAAGCCGTTCGCGCGCCGTATTTCCCTGAAAATGCGTTGTTTGTCACGCGTCTTGATAACTTGTCGATTTACTGGCAGAACGAGACCCGCCGCCGCCACATTATCGACAACCCGAAACGCGATCAAATCGAAAACTACGAGTCAGTCAATGAAGCTTACGTTGTCGAAGACTATCGCGGCGTGGCTTTGATTGAAAATATCGAAATGGTCACCGCACCGGTCAAAACGCCTGAAACCGAAGATACCGAAGATACTGAAAAAAATAAGGACGGCGAATAATGAGCGCTAGCATTTTCCGACGTCACGTTATCCGCATGAGTGCTGAAAAGGACGCGCAACAGCGCGATCCCATCACACAAACCGGCACGGCTTATACCCAAATGACCTTAATGATGAATGCTGATCGCCGCCGGCTAAAGCGTATTCAGTCATTTGAACGTAAAGCCAGCGTGAAGCGGGAAATGCTACCCAATTATGCCCCATGGGTCGCGGGTATTTTGGCCAGTGGCAGAGGCCAGCAAGATGATGTGACGATGCGCGTGATGCTTTGGCGTGTCGACGCCGGCGATTACCACGGCGCGCTAGATATTGCTGAATATGCTTTGCGCTATAACCTGAGCATGCCTGAAAAGCACACCCGCACAACAGGTTGTGCTATCGCGGAAGAAATTGCAGATCAGGCCGAAAAGCAATACACCGCCAAAGCCCCGATCCCCTTAGATGTACTCACTCGCACTATGACGCTAACCCTTGATGAAGATATGCCCGACCTCGTGCGCGCCAATCTTTACAAGTGGTTAGGTTACGCCCAGCGAGACAACAACCAGCCGCAACCGGCAACCTGTTCATGGTTGCGAGCACTTGAATTAAATGATCGTGTTGGTGTGAAGCAAGACTTAAAGCAGCTTGAGAAGTACTTAGAAAAGCAGCAACAAACCAACACGGCATCACAGAACGAGCCACCGCGCTAGGGCGGCACAGAGGCACAACTTAGGTTAACGCCTCTGTCCACCGCCCACCTATTAAGAGGTGTCAGTATGGATTTTACATCCACGCAATCACAAAACATCGCTGATGACGTATTTCACAGTGGGGATTTTTTTCCCGATATTCACGCGCGGGATTATCAGCAATCCATGTTAACGGATGGCAAAGTCACTCCCGAACGGCTGCGCCACGCGATCACTAACGCCATCATTGAAATTAATCGTGAGTTGGCCAATTGGCGACAAACGCAAATCATCAATGGTTATGTTTCGATGGATAAAGTACCGGCTGATTTTATCAATGATGACAGTGAATTAGTTCTGCTTTACCGGCGCGCTGTTTATAGCCAAACCAAAGCCAATTTGACCGAACGTTACCGCGATGTTGATACCACTAACAGCGGTGAAAAAAAAGCCGAGGGTCTAGGTACCACAATTGATGAACTGTGGCGTGATGTGCAGTGGGCAATTCAGCGCATCAAGGGGCAATCACACAACATTGTTGAGTTGATATGAAAGTGACGGCACTGCAAGGCGAAACGCTGGATGCACTGTGTTTTCGGGTGTTGGGGCAAACGGCGGGCATGGTCGAAAAAGCCTTAGAGCTTAACCCACGTTTAGCGGAAATGGGCGCTATTTTACAACATGGCACATTAGTTGAACTCCCTGATATCACCGAGCCGCCGCAAAAAGTCCTGATCCAACTTTGGGATTAATAACACCCTCAATAGGGGGATGGTATGAAAACGATGAAAGAACATTTAACGGAAATTTTCGAAGCATTGAAAAACGCATGGCCGCAATTATCCGGTGTCGCATTAGCCATATTTATTCGCTACGCCATTTTTATTTATGACGGTGATACCCGTAAAAATAAATGGGCTGAGTGTTTATTGTGTGGTGCGCTTTCTTGGGCGGTGATCAGTGGTGCTGAGTTTATCGGTATTCCTGAAGCGGCCTCCGGCATGATTGGCGGTGCGATTGGTTTTTTAGGTGTTGAGAAAATTCGTGAGATCGCACACCGCATGATTAATAAACGATTGGGGGGATAAATGACACCACGAGGCATACGTAATCACAACCCCGGAAATATTCGTCATGGGGCTAAATGGCAAGGTCTGAGCGAACAGCAAACAGACCGTAGTTTTTGCCAGTTCACGGATCCTGTTTGGGGACTGCGTGCATTGTTTAAATTGCTACTCAATTATCAAAAATTGCATGGCCTGTGTTCTATACGCGTAGTGATTAATCGCTATGCACCACCCATTGAAAACTATACTGAGAACTATATTCAGGCGGTAGCCAATAGCCTCAATGTCAGTCCTGATGATTGTTTAACATTGGAAGATAAAGCCGTTTTATTTGAAATAAGCAAAGCGATTATCAAGGTTGAAAACAGTAACCAGCAACCCTATAGCCAACAGCAATTTGAAAAAGCGTACAGCCTGCTATGAACAAGCGATTAATTTTATTAACCGTCATCAGCCTACTTAGTGTGGGCTGTTTGATTTTTTTACTCGAAAAAAGCGATCGCTTAATCAAGTTATTGGTCAGTGAAAACAATCGACTCGCCAGTGAACTGGCTACACAACAGCACATTATTGCCGACCAATCATTACAGTTTCAGCGCTTTAATCAGATTGCCGCCAGTGCTTCATCGCGGGGTATTCAGCAGCGCGCTGACGCCGAGGAAAGAAAAATTGAATACAAAACCCTGCTTAAAAAAGAGCCGACCTGTGATCTGCCTGTGCCTCGTGATGTTGCTGACAGCCTGCTCAACAACACGTACCGTTTACGTACCAGCGCAATGCGTTCCCTTGCCGAAGGCATTGACCCAACCCGTCATGCCGTCATTGCCCGACAGCCTTTAACCTATTGTGATTTGGCGCTATGGGTAAATGCGTTGCTTGCAGACTTAGAGCAGGCCAACACCCAGCTGATGGCTATCGAAGACATAGAGGACTCTCGGCAAAATGAAAAAACTGAACGGCATTAAAGACCGGCTGTACCAAAAAATCCCTTATCTCAAAAGTAACCCTGAAAAGCTCTATCTGTTTGTCGATGATGGCAGCATCATTGCGACGATGGAGCCATCCCTTTCCTATGAGTACAGCTACAGCATAAATATTATTATTGAAGCCTTTCCTGATGACCAAAACATTGTTTTTGCCGTGGTGATCGAGTGGCTAAAAGAACATCAGCCCGATATTTTGGCCAATCCCGATAAACGCTCAACCGGCATTCGCTTTGAGGCTGATATCCTCAATAGCCAAAGTGCCAATATCAGTATTGATTTAAAACTGACTGAACGTGTCATTGTAGCCAACAAAGACGGTAAATATCACGTCGAAGCGGTCAGCGAGCCCGTAGACCCAGTCCACGAATGGGATAGTCTGTATGGATGATGCTCTCACCGAACTCAATCACGAACTCGCTGGCCTGCTCGCTCGTGTTGCCCCTGCCGAGCGCAAAAAACTGTCTCGTTTACTGGTTCGTGACTTACGTAAAAGCCAAATCAAACGTATTCGCGCCCAGAAAAACCCCGACGGCAGCACCTTTACCAAACGCAAAGCGCAATTTATTACCGTTAAGCGTGAGATGCGTTTTATCTGGCGTGGCCAACAACGTAGTTTAAAAAATTGGCGACAAAACAAAAGCATGACCACCGGCTTTGATGTGGATAAAGGCGGCGCTCGTTCATTTCGAAAAGGTGATATTCAACGTTTTATCTCAGTTAAAAAAGACCGAGTCAAAATCAAAGGGAAAAGTAAACAGGCTCGCATGTTTAAACGCCTCGCTACTGCGCGTTATATGCGAACCTTTGCCAATGAAAACGAGGCGGCAATCTATTTTGCACCGGCAGCGGCTAATATCGCCGCGATCCACCAATACGGCTTAAAAGAAAAGTTGCGTAATCTGGATATTCAATACCCCGCTCGTCAGTTGCTTGGTTTTACCCCTGAAGATGTGCGCCATATTGAAACCCTACTTATTAACTATCTCGCTTCCTGATGTTGTAAGCCCACGGTTTACAACACTAAGCCGATGCATTCACGCCATGTTTTCGTGCAGGCTGTCACCATGAACCCGAACACGAAAAATACGGAGTTACTCCGTTTAATCCGAAACCTGATCCGCACTGGCGTTGTGATTGATGTCGATATTCACCGTGGCTGTCGAGTGCAAACCGGAAACTTACAAACTGACTGGCTGCCGTGGATAACTCAACGAGCCGGTGCAGCGCGTCACCTTTGGGCGCCGTCTGTTGGTGAGCAAGTGGTGATTTTTTCGATAGGTGGTGAGCTGACCACCGGTTTAGTGTTGACCGGTATTTTTTCCGATGAACATAACGAGCCCACCGATTCATTAACCGCCAACCATGTGACCTACTCTGATGGTGCAGTGATTGAGTACGAACCGGCTACCGGCGCCTTAAAAGCCGTTGGCATTAAAACCGCATTGATTGACGCCAGCGAGCAGATCACCGCCAATGCACCCGTTGTCACCGTTAACGCCAGTGAGCAAATCCAATTCAATACACCCACGGTTATTTGTTCTGACAACCTCACCTGTGCCACGTTGAATGTGCAAGAAGGTGGCGAAATGACTGGTGATTTCAATCACCGAGGCGGCGCAATAAACTCAAACGGTATCACATTGCATACCCATACTCATGGCGGTGTGCGCTCAGGTGGTGACTCAACAGGTAACCCACAATGAAGTATTTAGGCTTAAGTGCAATAAGTGGCCAACACATCACCGACATTGATCATGTGCGCCAATCCGTGCGCGATATTTTAGTGACTCCAATCGGTAGCCGGCTCGCGCGGCGCTCATATGGCTCATTATTATTTCGCTTGATTGACCAGCCAGACAATAACGCATTGCGGTTACGGCTAATGGCGGCTTGCTATACCGCATTGTTGCAATGGGAACCGCGCATTCAAATTCAACGACTCACTATTTCATCGCCAACGCCTGCCAGTATTGTCGTTGACTTAAGCGGTGTCTTTTCCGGCACTGAACAACCATTTAATTTTTCAGTACCCGTGAGGTAAGCCATGCCAACGATTGATCTAAGCCAATTACCGCCACCGGATGTTGTCGAATCATTAGAATTCGAATTGATTTTTTCTGAACGAAAAAATGCTTTAATTGCGGCAATGCCCGAAGAACAACGCGCCGCGATTGCTCGCACGTTAGCGTTTGAATCGGAGCCGCTTACAAAACTATTACAAGAAAACAGCTATCGTGAACTGATATTACGCCAGCGCATCAATGAGGCCGCGCGAGCTAGCATGGTAGCTTTTGCCGTTGGTAGCGATTTAGATCAACTTGCCGCTAACAATAATGTGAAGCGCTTAATGTTATCAGCCGGTGATCCTAATGCCGTTCCCCCTATCCCACCGGTTTACGAATCCGATGCTGATTTACGTGTGCGTATTCCAAGTGCATTTGAAGGGCTTAGCGTAGCAGGCCCTGTTGGCAGTTATGAACATCACGCCCGTAGCGCCGATGGTCGCGTAGCGGATGCCTCGGTGATCAGCCCTGCGCCAGCTTATGTCACCGTAACAGTGTTATCCCGCGAGGGGAACGGCACTGCACCGGCGGATTTAATTGAAAAAGTAACAACCGCTTTAAACAATGAAGATGTTAGGCCAGTCGCTGACCGTGTCACTGTGCAATCTGCAACGATTGTTAATTATGAAATCGACGCGGTGATCTACTGCTATCCCTCGCCTGAATATGAACCGATTACCGCCGCTGCCGAGGCACAATTAAAACGTTACACAACCCAACAACACCGGTTAGGCCGTGACATTGTGCTGAGCGCCATCTATGCAGCGCTGCATGTGCAGGGTGTGCAACATGTTGAAATTAAAAAACCAGTTGCAGATATCAAGCTAGACAAAACACAGGCCAGTTACTGCTCAAATATTAATGTATCGCTAGGTGGTTCAGATGAATAATCGTTTACTGCCTACCGGTTCATCAGCCTTAGAAATCGCCGCCGCCGAAGCTTGCGCGCAAATCGAACGAGTACCCATTCCAATTCGTGAGCTTTGGAACCCTGATAAATGCCCCGTGCATTTGCTGCCGTATCTGGCGTGGGCGTTCAGTGTAGACCGATGGGATAAAGACTGGACGGAAAAAGCAAAGCGCGATGCGATTAAATCGGCAATGTTTATTCATAAACACAAAGGCACTATCGGTGCACTACGCCGCGTAGTTGAACCGCTCGGTTATTTAATTCGTGTTGTTGAGTGGTGGAAAACCAACGAAACACCAGGAACGTTTCGGCTTGATATCGGTGTTCTTGAAACCGGTATTACCGAAGAAATGTATCAAGAGTTAGAGGCGCTAATTTTTGATGCCAAGCCGGCGAGCCGCCATTTAGTTGGGCTAACGATTCAACTGGAAACACGCGGTGAATTCTATTGCGGGGCATCTAGCTATACCGGTGATTCACTCACTGTTTACGCTTATACCCCGCCTTTAATTTCGGTTTCTGGTCTCGACGTTCGCGGCGCTGCTGTTCACTTAATTGATGAAATGAGGATTAATCCACAATGAAATACTTTGCTCTGCTCACTAAATTAGGTGAGAACTTACTCGCTCAGGCAACCGCCTTGGGCACAAAAATTGAGTTAACCCACATGGCCGTGGGTGATGGAGGCGGCTCATTACCTACACCGGACACCAATCAAACCAAGCTAATCAAAGAACAGCGCCGAGCCGCCATTAATACGCTGTTTATTGATGAGAAAAATAAAAACCAAATTGTTGCAGAGCAAATTATCCCTGAAAAAGACGGCGGTTGGTGGATACGTGAAATCGGTTTGTTTGATAAAACGGGTAATTTGATTGCCGTGGCAAACTGCCCTGAAACCTATAAACCTCAATTAGAAGAAGGCTCAGGACGCACGCAAGCTATTAGAATGGTATTAATTGTCAGCCATACCGAGTCAGTGACATTAAAAATTGATCCATCGGTGGTACTTGCCACCCGTGATTATGTTGATGATTCAGTAAAAAAAAGCATTGAAGAGCACGAAAAAAGCCGCAAACATCCTGATGCAACCATCACGGCTAAAGGTCTTGTGCAGCTTGCCGACACGTTGAGTGCTGATAATACAAAGGCGATCACCCCTAAATTAGCGACTGAAATTAATCAGCGTGCAACCAATGCACAAACAACCGCGACTACCGCAAACACTAACGCAACGAATGCGAATAACAATGCGAACAACCGCGTTCCCAGTACTCGCAAAGTTAACAACAAACCATTAAGTGCGGATATCAATTTAACTGCCAGTGATGTTGGTGCATACGGTAAAGATGAATCTGATACTCGGTTTCAACCCAAAGGTAACTATGCACCGGCGGGTAATTATCAACCTGCTGGTGATTACGCTACCAATACAGCACTCAATAACGGCCTTGGGTCAAAGTTTGATAAAACGGGCGGGGTAATAACGGGTAGTGTCACTATTAAAAACTCTTCATTGTCAGTGAATGGAACTGGTGACTATACCGGCATTAACATGGCGCGTTTAGATTCAAGTTATGTCAGATTAGAAACTAATCCTGTCGATGATAAATCCCTATTAACCATCGTTGACCGATTAAGTGGCGGTGGGAATAAAAATGTAGTCACCATACCAAATAAGTCAGGCACAGCTATGCTAGTTGGCGACTATGGTTGGGGAGGGGTTGTATCTTCAAATTGGCTCCCGACTACTGAAGCGTATGAGTCGTTTCTAAAAAATAAGGCAACACCAACCCAAGTGTTTAGAAATGATAGCGCAGTTACCCCCAATCATTATCAATACTCAGCAACAGCATACTTTAAGGCTGGAGATACATATACTGCAATATCAGCACATTATCAGGGTGCAGGGGTTAGAGTCATCGGTGGAAATCCAAATGCGTTTTTTACATATACGCTATGGACAGATAGAAGTGCCGCAGCAGACCGAAACGGTAATTTAAAAGTTTCTGGCTCATCATCAGCATTAAGCGATTGTCAAGTTGGTGTTCCTTTACCGTGGCCTCAAGCAACAGCCCCAGCCGGTTATTTAATTTGCAACGGCCAATCATTCAATAAAACAACCTATCCGCTGTTAGCGCAAGCTTACCCGTCAGGCATTTTACCTGACTTGCGTAGTGAATTTATACGTGGTCTAGATGCAGGTCGTAATGTTGATAGCGGTCGTACTGTCTTATCTGCACAAAGTGACGCGATAAGAGATATTGCCGGAGAGATTCAGGGGATTAATCTGAGCGGCAGTGGTGCTTTTGGCGGTAGAACTGTTGTTGATTATGGCATGTCACCGAATGGCTCAGGTAAAGACCAATTTAAATTAAATTTCAAGGCATCTAACGTTGTCCCTACCGCAAATGAAAACCGTCCTCGTAACATCGCATTTTTATATATCGTGAGAGCAGCATAATGAACAAATATAATTTAGAAATTACTCAAGGTGAAATCGGCCAAGATGGCTATGTATCAAAAACTGGATGGGTAAAAACCTATTACATCAATGAAGTAACTCGTGAATATATCGGCGCGACGATGGAGCATATCACCATCGGCGGTGGTTTACCTGCTGGCGCTTATTTAGATGCTCCACCATTACCCGAAAAAGACGATACTGCGATTGTTCGCAGCGCTGATGAAAAATCATGGCTTCATGTTACGGACCATCGTGGCAAAACGGCCTACAGCACAGAAACACGCCAGCCGATAGAGGTTGATTTTATCGGTGATTTGCCAGCAAATTTAACGTTGTTAGAGCCAAAAACGGAGTTTGATAAATGGGACGGTAAAAAGTGGGTCACAGATATTGAAGCGCAAAAAGCGGCATTAGTTGCTGAAGCCGAGCAAGAAAAAGCACAGCGACTTGATGAAGCTAATAGCACAATCACCTATTTGCAAGATTCTATCGAAGTCGGACTTGATGACGATGATTATGAAAGTAAATTGAAAGACTGGAAAAAATACCGCGTTCTATTAAATCGTGTTGATACTTCAACAGCGCCAGACATTGATTGGCCACAAAAGCCCATTATTAGTGACAATAGATAAGTATTTTAGTTTAATCATTGGTTCTCTATACTCACGTTTTATATCAATAAAGCGTGATATTATAACCAACTGATTTTAATAGAATATTGAGATAGCTAATGAAGCAGCCTGATAAAGAAAATTTTTTTCTTGAAGTAATGATAAGATTTTCAGCTTTTGAAGATAAAGATACCTTTGAAGTGTTGAAACAAATTGATGAAAAAAGGCATGAAAAAACACTAAGGTTATATAGGCAAAAATATAAGTTTTACGTCCACAGGTATGTGGCATTAAGTTACATATACCAATCAATGATCAATATAGCAAATACGTTCTCTTACTTTGATGAACATAAAAAAGCACTAATCCATGAAAGAGAAAAGAATATCTATTTAGCTATGAATGAACCATTTGCTCAGGGAATCATTATACAATACGCTAAACTAAAAGAAGCATTAGTCGACATATATTCTGATGAACCTAGGGATATAGCACTTAAAGAAAGATTACTAAAGAATAAAAGTGTTGAGGCTGGCTATAGTGCATTGTCTGAACTATACCAAAAAATAAAGGAAAGTAATGTTGAAGATCTCAGAAATACAATATTTGCCCATCCATTCAAGGCAGACAAAAAAAATGTCATATATCCATATGAAGCAACTGAAAACATACTTAGTACATTTAAATCATTATGTGATGAGCCCGACAACAGAGCTTTTTCAAAAAGCAAAAATAGAATAGCTTATTTCTGTAATCAATATTTAATGAAAGCAAGTAGAATTCTATATCTTAGAGATAAAAATAAAAACTCAATCAAAACAAATGCCCAAAAACACGTAAGAATAATAAATGAATTTATGTGTTTACTAAGAGATGAATATTTTTTTGGATATGAACCAATTCTAATTCCAGATGAAAAAACAATGAAGAAATTTATTGTTGATAATCTAAAGTGAATGATCTTATTAAGATGTGGCAATAAATAGTTTACAATAGCTTTGTTGTACCCTTCCCCCATACAACACCAACCCCGCGACAACATTCAATATCAATAACACCATAGAAGCTACCACCAAAAGGAGCTTCTTTTATGGCGCAAGATTATCACCACGGCGTACGCGTTGTTGAAATCAACGACGGCACTCGCCCTATTCGCACTGTTAGCACAGCCATTGTTGGCATGGTATGTACCGCCGACGATGCCGATGCAACGGTATTCCCACTTAACAAGCCGGTATTGATTACCGATATTCGCACAGCCATTGGCAAAGCCGGTAAAACGGGCACGTTGTCGCATTCATTGACCGCAATCGCTGACCAAACCGCACCGGTCACCGTTGTTGTTCGTGTTGAACAAGGCGAAACCGAAGCCGAAACCACCTCAAATATTATTGGCGGCACCTCTGACACAGGTCAGAAAACTGGTTTACAGGCACTGCTTACCGCCAAAAATCACACTGGCGTTAAACCACGTATTATTGGTGTGCCGGCTCACGACACACAAGCCGTTGCCACTAAACTGGCATCAATAGCGCAAGAGCTGCGCGCATTTGCTTACGTCAGCGCGTACGGTTGTAAAACTATTTCTCAAGCCCTCGACTACCGCAAAAACTTCAATCAACGCGAATTGATGGTGATCCACCCTGATTTTGTCTCATGGGACACCGTCACCAATTCCGAATCTATCGCTTACGCCACCGCTCGTGCGCTAGGTTTGCGCGCGAAGATTGATCAGGATATTGGCTGGCATAAAACGCTTTCAAACGTTGGTGTTAATGGCGTCACCGGTATCTCTGCGGATATCTCTTGGGATTTGCAAAACCCCGCCACCGATGCCGGCTTGCTCAATGAAAACGAAGTCACCACATTAATTCGTGAAGATGGCTTTCGCTTTTGGGGTTCCCGTACCTGCTCCGATGATCCGCTATTCGCCTTTGAAAACTATACCCGTACCGCGCAAGTGCTCGCAGATACAATGGCAGAGGCGCACATGTGGGCAGTCGATAAGCCAATGACCCCAACGCTGGTTAAAGACATTATCGAAGGCATCAATGCCAAAATGCGCGATTTAGTCACCAACGGCTATTTGCTGGGTGGGCAATGCTGGTTTGATCCCGATGCTAATGGCAAAGATGAATTAAAAGACGGCAAATTAGCCATTGATTATGACTACACACCGGTACCACCTGCCGAAAATATCTCATTCCGTCAGCGCATCACCGATCGCTACTTGATGGACTTTGCATCAAATATTAAGGGGTAACCATGGCTTTACCACGCAAATTAAAAAGCATGAATTTGTTTGTCGATGGCGACAACTGGCAAGGTATTGCCGAAGAGATCACGCTGCCCAAAATCACCCGTAAATTAGAAACCTATCGCGGCGCCGGTATGCAGGGCGCGGTGAATATTCGCATGGGCTTAGACGATGGCGCGTTAGATAGCGAAATCACCTTGGGCGGTATCGAAGCGCAAATTTATAAACAGTGGGGTATCTCTGAGGTCGATGGCGTGATGCTGCGTTTCGCTGGCGCTTATCAACGTGAAGATACCGGCGAGGTCAATGCCTGTGAGGTGGTATTGCGCGGCTTTCTGTCTGAAATCGACGCCGGTAATGCCAAGCAAGGCGAAAACACCCAAGTTAAATTCAGTTTCAAATCAACCTACTACAAACTGATTTGGGATGGTTCACCGCTAGTTGAAATAGACATTATCAACATGATCGAAATCGTTGACGGCGTAGACCGTCTTGCTGAACAACGCGCCGCTATTGGCCTGTAATGGAAATTATCATGACTGACGAAGTAAAAAAAACACAAGCCTCTGTAAAACTGGATGAGCCGATTAAACGTGGTGAGTCTGAATTGACTGAAATTGTCGTGCGTAAACCTAACACTGGCGCGTTACGCGGTGTGCGCTTACAAGCGCTGATGGATATGGATGTTTTATCCATGACTGAGGTGCTACCTCGCATCACCACGCCGCCGTTAACCAAGCCCGAGATCATGGCCATGAACCCTGCTGATTTGGTTTTGTTATCGATTGAGGTGGTTAATTTTTTGCTACCGAACTCGATGCGCACGGATTACCAGAACGATTAACCGTTGATGATTTGGTTGCAGACATTGCCACCATTTTTCATTGGACACCTTCTGCCACCGCCGAAATGAGCCTGATTGAATTATTAGAATGGCGTTATCGCGCATACAAACGAAGCGGACATAGTGATGAGTAAAAATCTACGTTTACAAGTTGTGCTAAACGCCGTCGATAAATTGACAAGGCCATTTCGTAGCGCACAAGAGTCAAATAAGAAACTGGCGGGTGCTATTCGCCAGTCTCGTGAAGCGATAAAAAATCTCAATCGCCAAGCTGGTCAAATTGAAGGCTTTCGCAAAGCAAAAATACAACTTGTTGAAACCCAGCAAGCCTATCAAGCCGCAACACAACGTGCGGCAGCTCTAGCGCGTGAACTCAACGCCACCGAAAGCCCCACTCGAAAACAGGCCGAGGCACTAAGAAAAGCGCAACGCGAAGCCTCGCAATTAAAAAATAAGTTTGGGGAATTGCAGCAATCAGTACAGCGACAGCGTAGCGAGCTGCAAGCCAGTGGTATTTCAACCAATCAACTTGGCCAAGCGCAACGCAAATTAAATAGTGATATTTCACGCACAACCCAACAATTACAGCGCCAAGAGCTACAATTAAAACGCAGTGCCGAGCAAGAGCGGCGCATGGCCAATGCGCGTAGTAGCTATCAATCAACCATGGACACACGTAATAAAATTGCGGGTAATGGTGCAGCAATGACGGCTACCGGTGTGAGTGTGTTATACGGCGCTAAAAAAACATTAGGCGCAGGGTTTGATTTTGAAAAAGGCATGTCTGGTGTCCAAGCGTTAACACGGCTAGATAATAATTCCCCCGAATTAAAAGCACTCACTGAGCAGGCTAGGCAGTTAGGAGCAACAACCAGCTTTACCGCTAATGATGTGGCCGGCGGTATGGGTTTTCTTGCTATGGCAGGTTATGACCCTGATAAAATTAAAAAATCCATCCCTTCCATGTTGGACTTAGCCAAGGCCGCGGGTATGGATGATTCACTCGCTGAAGTTGCTGATATCGCATCAAACATTCAAAGTGCTTACAAAATTCCTGCGGATGAAATGAAGCGGGTTGCGGACGTGCTGACATTTGGTTTTACAACATCCAATACCGATTTACGCATGTTGGGTGAAACGATGAAATATGTTGGTCCTGCTGCTCAGGCTGCTGGACAAGACTTTGAATCTATGGTCGCAACAGTTGGCTTGTTAGGTAACGTGGGCATTCAGGGTTCACAAGCCGGTACATCACTACGAATGGCGTTATTAAGGTTGGCATCACAACCAAAAGCTGCCCGAGAAGCACTAAAGAAATTAGGAATTTCTATTGCAGATAGCAAAGGCCAAATGAAAGAAATGCCACAAATTCTATCTGATATTGAACGTTCATTTTCAAAATTAGGGATTAGCGGAAAAGGTAACGTAAAAAAAATTGCATTGGTTAAAGATCTTTTTGGGGTCGAATCCTCATCGGCAATTTTAGAGCTTTTAGACAAGCAGGGTGAAATTGATCCTGAAAAACGAATTGATGCATATATAAAACAAATTCAAAATCAAAAAGACACAGCAAGCCAAGTCGCTACAACAAAAGCCAATAACCTTGATGGTGATATTCGTAACATGGTGTCCGCATTTGAAGATGTAGCGATCACTATCTATGATGACATTCGCCAGCCGTTGCGTGATATAACTAATCAAGTAACTGAAATCACACGTAAAGTCGGCGATTGGGCTAAGCAAAATCCTGAAATAGTCAAATGGACTGCTGCTGTTACTTTAGGTTTAGGCGCAGTTCTTACCGTTCTTGGTGGTGTGTCATTGATGGTTGCAGCCATGCTAGGACCATTAGCCATGGCTAAACTCAGTTTATCCGTACTCGGTATTAAAGGAAGCGGCTTTTTATCCTTACTTCTCAAGCCACTAAAATTAGTTGGCTCGGCTTTTATGTGTCTTAGCCGGATTTTGCTAGCCAATCCCATTATTTTAATTATTACCGCCATCGCGGCAGCGGCTTATCTTATTTATAAATATTGGGGCAATATTGCGCCGTACGTCAAAAAATTGTGGGATAAAGTAGCGCAGCTTTTTTCCGCTGCGTGGAACTGGATAAAAAGCTTTTTAATGAAATGGACTATCGTCGGTTTGATCGCGCCCTACTGGGATAAAATAACCGGCTATGCCAATACTATTTGGGAAGCGGTTAAACAAACCTTTTCCCAGTTTTGGGAGTGGACAAAAGCCTTTATTCTTAACTGGACAACACCGGGCTTAATTTACCAACATTGGGACAAAATCACGCACTATGCAAATGTGGTGTGGGATGCCGTCAAACAAACCTTTTCCCAGTTTTGGGAATGGACAAAAAACTTTATTTTAAACTGGACAACCGTTGGTTTAATTTACAAACATTGGGATAGCATTGTCGCTGTCACCTTGAAAATGTGGACAACCATTAAAAAAACCATTTCAGATAAATGGGATGAAATCGTTAATGACGTCAAAAACCTCCCTGAAAACTTTAAACAAGTGGGTGGTTTGATCATTGATAGTTTAAAAAATGGCATTCTTGAAAAATGGGAAGCCTTAAAAGCCCAATTTGCTGAAATCAAGAAAATGGTCACGGATTTAATGCCTGACTGGATGCTATCCGATGAAACCCTCGCAATGCGCGCATCCAATCAGGTTACAGTGATCCAAGCTGGAATGAAGAGCGCCGGTATGTTTGATAGTGGCGGCATCATACCGCGTGGCCAATTTGGTATTGTCGGCGAGCGTGGCGCTGAAATTGTCGAAGGGCCTGCTCGCGTAACCAGTCGGCGCAATACTGCGGCAATGGCCATGGCGGCAGCAATGACACTCGGCACATTATCACAACCGGTCAGCGCAAAACCTATTCACCCCTACGCGGTTAATGCCGGTATGAAACAAAGCGCGCCGTCATCAAAACCGGTACCCGCGCCCGTGATCAACATCTACCCGCAACCAACCCAGTCGGCACAAGATATCGGGCAAGAGGTGGCGCGACAAATTGACGCTTATTATCGACGCCAGCAAGCCGCACAGCGTAGCAACTACCGCGACAGTGAGGACTTTTAATTATGGCCATGGCAGCACTCGGTTTATTCGTGTTTGAGTTACGCACCACGCCATTTCAGGGGATGCAACGCGAGCACCAATTTCGATTTGGTTATAACAACCGCATCGGCAAACGGCCAAGCTTCCAGTTTATGGGCGCGTCAAATGATGGGTTGACCCTATCTGGTACGCTTTACCCTGAATTAACTGGCGGTAAATATTCCTTATTGATGTTGCAGGCCATGGCAGAAACCGGTAAAGCGTGGTCATTTATTGGGGGTGACGGTACCATTTACGGCATGTACGTGATTGAAAGCTTGAGTGAAAACAAAAGTGATTTCTTTCATGACAGCGCAGCCAGAAAGATTGAGTTTACATTAACGCTTAAGCGAGTGGATGAATCACTCGCTGAGATGTTCGGCAATATCAGCGAGCAGCTGGATACGCTGACCGATTCCGTCGCAAATGGACTAGGAGGATTGCTGTCATGAGTGATTTTTTTCTGACCGGTATTGAATCGGTACCGCAATATGTGCTCGCCGCCGGTGATGTCAATATCAATGATCGGCTGCAAGGCCGGCTAATGTCACTCACCATGACAGACAATCGCGGCTTTGAAGCTGACCAGCTGGACATTGAGATAGATGATGCTGACGGCAAAATGATGTTGCCCAGACGCGGCGAAGTGCTCTCTCTGCATTTGGGTTGGAAAAACGAGCCGTTAATATTTAAAGGTAAATTCACTGTTGATGAAATTGAATACAGTGGCGCACCCGATAAAATTACCATTCGTGGCCGTAGTGCGGATTTCCGATCATCACTCAATGTAAAACGTGAAATCTCGTATCACGACAAAAGCCTTGGTGACATTATTAAAACCATAGCTAAGCGAAATAACGTTGAGCCGATGATTGAAAATAAGTTGGCCAACATAAAGCTAGCCCACATCGACCAAACCAATGAATCTGATGGTTCTTTTCTGGCGCGACTTGGCCAACAGGAAGGCGCAATTGCCGCGATTAAAAATGGCCAACTGTTATTTATGCCGCAAGGCAGTGGTAAAACTGCCAGTGGGCGTCCTATTCCCCCGTTATTATTGACGCGCTCAATTGGCGATGGGTACCGCTTTTCATTAGCAGATAGAAGCGCATATACCGGCGTTGTGGCTAGCTGGCTAAATACGCGAAAGCCACAAAAAAAAGAAGAAGTAAAAGTTAAGCGTAAACGAAAAACAAAAAAGAAAGCTCCGGCGAAAGTCGCAGAACCGCAAGGCGATTACCTTGCTGGCGAGGAAGGCAATACGCTAACCCTATCCCACACCTACGCAAATAAAGGGAACGCAGAGCGAGCAGCAAAAACCGCATGGGAAAAAATGCAAAGAGGTGTCGCGTCATTCTCCATTCAATTGGCCAAAGGCCGCGCCGATATCTATCCCGAAATGCCAGTTAAAGTACAAGGTTTTAAACCTGAAATAGATAATGCTGAGTGGATACTCACAAAAGTGTCGCATTCATTAAGCGACAGTGGCTTTACATCAGCGCTTGAATTAGAGGTTAAAATTTCAGATATGGCAATGACTGATTGATAAGCATACAAAACCAGAATGACTACTGGATAAAATATCAGTACAATAGACTTAATATCAACATCATGGCAAAAGGTAACCGGATCATGATGAAATGCCCCATTTGTAACGAACCTACACGCATTCGTAGCTCTCGCTATATCACCAACGAAACCAAAGAAAATTATAATCAGTGCCAAAACATCAATTGCAGCACTACTTTTGTTAGCCATGAGTCCGTGGCACGATACATTATTAAAACTGAATTATTGGATGCGGTGATCCCTCACTCACACAATGAGCAACTTTCAGTGATTTAATTTATAAAATGCGATGAACATCACTTATTCTGAAGAGAGAAAATGCCTGAAAACAATACTGTGATTATGAACAGCGCCGCCAAGGTGCCGCCATTCTGCCGCCACTTTTGATTTTCAGTGACAAATTCCAGATGCAAAAAAGCCACCTTGAAGGTGGCTTTTTCTTTCCCTAACTTACTGATTTATCAGTCAAGTTTTATTTGGTGCCCAGGGCGGGACTTGAACCCGCACAGCCTAAAGGCCGAGGGATTTTAAATCCCTTGTGTCTACCGATTTCACCACCTGGGCTAAATTTTTGGAGGCGCGTCCCGGAGTCGAACCGAGCTACACGGATTTGCAATCCGGTGCATAACCGCTTTGCTAACGCGCCTTCTTGTTCAATCTCATTACTGAGATTGGAGCGGGAAACGAGACTCGAACTCGCGACCCCGACCTTGGCAAGGTCGTGCTCTACCAACTGAGCTATTCCCGCCTTAAGCTTTCGCTTTTCAAACTGGCTGATTTACTTATTTTTTTTCGTAAACCTCGTTGCCGTTCGATGCGTTGCATTCTACTGATTTCACATTTTGAGTCAACACAATTATTTAAAAAAATCGTTTAAATCCGTTCGTTCGCTGTTTTTTCAATCATTTCGATCAAGCTTCGCTCAAATCTCCCCATGCTGCCCTCAAATATTGATACATTGACCAGAACGTTAAGATGGCAGCAATGTACAATAATGCGATAGCAAGGTTCTCAATCAGTAAACTTGGACGCCATAACAAACCAACTAATGACATCATTTGAGCCGTTGTTTTAAATTTACCAATCCAAGAAACGGCAACACTGCTTCGTTTGCCAATTTCTGCCATCCACTCTCTAAGTGATGAAATGATAATTTCACGAGCAATCATGGTTGCTGCAGGTAAAGTCACATACCAAACATCAAAACTCTCAGTGACCAACACTAATGCAGTTGCCACCATAACTTTATCAGCAACAGGATCAAGAAAAGCGCCAAATTTCGTTGTTTGCTTCCACAACCTTGCAAGATAGCCATCAAACCAATCAGTTACTGCGGCGATAACAAAAATCAACGCACAAACAAAGGGCCCCCAGCTAACAGGTAGATAGAAAGCCAATACAAAGAATGGTATTAAGATGACGCGAAACAAGGTCAACCACGTAGGAATATTTAATTTCATCATACTCAGTAACTTTTTGACCAAAATGGATATTATAAGTATGGTGCCCTAAGACACCTACTGTTTCAATGCATTATAAATCTTTTCTGCGAGCGCGTATGAGATCGAGGGCACTTTTGCAATCTCTTCTATACTTGCATTTTTTAAGGGTTGTAAGCCTCCCATATATTTTAACAACATTTGGCGACGTTTTGGCCCTACACCCTCTATCGATTCTAAGGCGCTGGTATTTTTAACCTTCGCACGCCTCTGGCGATGACCAGTAATGGCGTGATTATGCGATTCATCTCGAATATGTTGGATCACATGTAAAGCAGGAGAATCAGGAGGTAACGCAATGCCTTCACCTTCAGGTTTAAAGAAAAGTGTTTCTAAACCTGCTTTACGGTCACTTCCTTTTGCAACACCAATTAATAATGGACGATTTTTATCCCAATCCACGTTAAGCGAGTCAAAAACATCTTTTGCTTGTCCTAATTGCCCTTTACCACCATCAATAAAAATAATATCAGGGACTTTGCTTTCATCAAGGTGCTTGCCATAACGGCGCGTTAACACCTGATGCATTGCCGCATAATCATCACCTGGCGTGATACCTGTTATGTTATAGCGGCGATACTCAGCCTTTACTGGCCCGTTTTTGTCAAAAACAACACAAGAAGCAACTGTTTGCTCCCCCATCGTATGTGAAATATCAAAGCACTCCATACGTGATATAGAATCCAATTCAACAATTTTCGCTAATGATGCCATACGCTGATGAATTGTTGATTGCTGAGCCAACTTAGTAAGCAATGCTGTAGAGGCGTTTGTCCGCGCTAATTTTAGATAGCGAGCTCTTGCCCCCCTAGGCTGCGTTTGAATTTGGATTTTTCGCCCAGCAACCTGTGATAATGAATCGGACAATAATTCTTTTTCAGGTAAAGCAAAATCCAAGAGAATCTCACCCGGTAATGTACGGTTTTCACTACCTTGTAAATAAAATTGCCCAAGAAACGTTTGTACTACTTCTTCTAATAAAGTACCGGCAGGGATTTTAGGGTAGTAGCTGCGGCTTCCAAGTACTTTGCCTTGACGAATAAATAAAACATGTATACAAGCAAGCCCAGACTCAAAAGCAACACCGATAACATCAAGGTCATCACTATCACCTGAAACATATTGTTGCTCAGTAACCGCTCTTACCGCCTGTATTTGATCACGAAAGCGTGCCGCTTCTTCAAAGCGCAGTTCTTGACTGGCTTTTTCCATTCGTTCGATCAGCCCTGTTAAAACCTGCTGATCCTTACCCGTTAAAAATAAACGTACGTAATTAACTTGTTGCTCATACTCTTCGTCACTGACTAATCCTTGAACACAAGGACCTAAACAACGCCCTATTTGATATTGTAAACAAGGCCTTGAACGATTTTTATAAACGCTGTCTTCACATTGCCTGATTGGAAACAGTTTCTGCATTAGAGCTAACGTTTCTCTTACTGCATAAGAGTTAGGGAATGGTCCAAAATACTCCCCTTTTGCATGTTTTGCACCACGATGCATCGACAACCTAGGGTGAGTTTCTTTACTCAAAAAGATATAAGGATATGATTTGTCATCTCGCAGCAAAACATTGTAACGAGGCTGGTAAAGCTTAATGTAATTATGCTCAAGTAACAAAGCTTCTGTTTCAGTATGCGTAACGGTCACATCAATAGACGCAATGTTCTTAACTAACTGCTCTGTTTTGCGACTACTGACTGTGACGCGGAAATAACTGGAAAGACGTTTTTTGAGATCTTTTGCTTTACCGACATAAATCACTGTTCCCCCAGCGTCATACATACGATAGACACCGGGTTGATTAGTCACTGTTTTTAAGAAAGCTTTTGGTTCAAACTGTTCGGACACCCTGATACACCCTGTTTGGTTACGATCAACCCATTACTGATAGCGATATGAGTTAATTCTACATCACTACGGATATTAAGTTTACCAAACATTCTATATCGATAGGTATTCACTGTTTTAGGACTCAATTCCAACATTTGAGCGATCTGCTTTATCGGAATACCTTGGGTAATAAACAGCATGATTTCAAGCTCACGTGTTGATAATAAATCATATAAATCAGCTTGTTCGTTCTGATCAATACGTTTTAAAGCTATGGTTTGTGCAATATCAGGTGAAATAATTTTACTGCGTGCATTGACTATCTGTATGGCTTCAACAAGCTCATCCGCTTCAATCTTTGCACTTAAAATGCCACGAATACCAATATCAAGCGCTTTCAATAGAAAGGCATAATAGCGGTGAATATTATAGATAATGATCCCGACATCAGGCTGAGTACGCCTTAGTGTTTGTAATGTTTTTAGTGATTCATATTGACAGTTATCACTATTAATTAATATAACGCTAGCCTTTTGCTGTCGGTTCCATGTAATGGCTTGTTCGATAAAAGGGAATGAAGCAACAATACCACATCGTTTATGGCGGTTAAAAATAGCCTCAAGTCCACGAATTAAAATATTATTATCATCAATGATTACTATATTAATCATTTTCCATCCTATACTTTATTGTAATTCCCATCCAAAACTCTTCATAAATAACAATTTCTGAAAATAAAATAAAGTATTTTAAATTAACTATGAACTGATAGATTTAATAATAAACAGATAGATAAACAAATAAAATTAGTTACTATGTATCATTTGAGCGATAAATTAAATGGCCATGTATAAACATAGCCATTTGATAAATTCAAAATTAAAAATAATAAAACTATTTTTGTCCTACTAAACGACAAATCGTTTCAGAAACTAAATAGCTTTTCTCAAAAGAACTCAGTGGCAAAAATTCAAACTTAGAATGAAAATTCAATGCACCTGTAAAGTAGTTAGGTGTTAAAACACCTCTTGCTGACAACGCAGAGCCATCTGTACCTCCACGCATTGGGATCACATTCGGTTCAACATTTTGAATTTTCAATGCTTCAAAAATTAAATCAATTGCCGTGCGGTCATCACCCAATGAATCACTAATGTTACTATATACATCAGAGATATTGAATTCAATTTTCGCCTTTGGATGACGTGCTTTTATCAGTTCGACTACTTCACCAATATAACGCTTACGTGCTTCATAGCTATTACGATCAAAATCACGGATCGCCATTTTAATTTTGGCATTATCAGGATTTGCAGTCAGATCGGTCACATAAAAGTAACCTTCACGGTGCTCTGTATGCTCTGGGGTATCAAAGCGGTCAAAGCAGCCAATAAAATCATGTGCAATACGGATCGGGTTAACTAGCACGTTTTTCGCCGACATTGGATGTGCCGTAATCCCTTTTATAGAAACTTCAATAGAAGCTGCATTGAAGGTTTCATAAACGACTTCACCCAATGCGCAGCAATCGATCGTATAAGCAAAATCAACCTTAAAACGGGATAAGTCCATGATTTTAGAACCACGTAGACCAATTTCCTCATCAGGAACAAAGGCTACATAGATATCACCACAGTCAAAATCAGCATGCTGCAACTTATCCATCAGCTCCATCACAACCGTGACTGCTGCCTTATTATCAGCGCCAAGCACACTTGTTCCATCGCTAAAAATGATCTCTTCACCGACATAAGGCGCTGCTTCAGGGTGTTCTTCAGTTTTAAACCAAATCTCCTCTTGCACATTTAAGCACAAATCTTTTCCTTCATATTTCAATGTCTGAGGTTTGATAACAGGGGATAAACCAACATCAACCGTATCCAAATGGGTAACAAAACCAATTTTAGGCGCTGAAGGTTTATTGCCAGGGCGAACCGCATAAAGGATCGCATGATCATCAATATAAATATCTTTAAGGCCATAACTTTCTAGCTCTTTAGCGAGTAGTTTGGCTAGTTCACGTTGCCCTTCTGTACTCGGCACAAACGTTGCTGAAGCATCGCTTTGACTTTCAATAGCAAGATAGCGGAAAAAACGTTGTTCGAGCTGTTTACCTAATTGATTCATTTTTTATTCCTTTTACTCAGTCCAGCAAATTATGATGCTGGCTGCCATGTATAACCACTGTCAAAACCGATTGGGATATCAAATGCCCAGAACAGATAAAGTGTTGCGGTCAATGTGATCAATAGACCTATAGTGAACGGGATCATCATAGAGCAAAGCGTACCAATACCTGCATTTTTGTAGTACTTCTGGCAATACATCAAGATCAGCGGATAGAATGGGAACATTGGTGTACTGACGTTCATAGCAGAATCACTCACGCGGAATGCCGCTTGCGTCAGTTCAGGAGAAATTCCCACCGCCATTAGCATTGGCACCAATACGGGTGCCATAATTGCCCATTTAGAAGTTGCTGATGTGATCATGATATTAATCAATGCCGTCAAAATAATGACACCAAGTACAGTCATTTCTGAGGGCATATCCAGTGTACGCAATAATTCAGCACCGGACAGTGCTAATAGTGTACCCAAATTAGAATGTTGAAATGAATATAAAAACTGAGCCGCAAAAAAGGCAAAAACAATGAATGGAATTAATGACTTAGTAATATTTTCCATTGCCTTAACCACATCTTTGGTTGAGGTGAAGGACTTAGTCATATAACCATAAATAACCCCAGGCACAGCAAAGAAAATAAATAGCAGCGGGACCACGATTTGCATAATAGGTGCTTTCGGACTAGTTAAGCTGCCATCAGGACCACGCAATGGTGAATTTTCAGGCCATAACAGTGCAAATAAACCTACCGCCAACAAAATAACAACACCACCCGCGACACGAAATGCTTTGTGCTCAATAGGGGTAATTTTGCCAAGATCTTGCTCTGCATCGACATCAACTTCATTTGTGGTAATTGGGCAGTTTTTGTTTAGCCAAGGTTCTACAATTTTTTCAGTAATAAACCAGCAAGTAAAAATAACACCAAACGTACCACCAAGGCTGAAGAAATAGTTACACAGAACGTTAACGCTATAGCCGGGAGCCATCATTTGCGCGGCATCTTGAGTAAAGCTTTGCATGATTGGATCAATAATTGATGGAGTATAACTGGCGGTAAAACCACCAGCTAATCCAGCAAAAGCTGCCGCTATACCGGCTAATGGATGACGACCACTTGCGTAAAACATCATGGCTGCAACAGGCATCAAAATTACATAGGCGGAATCTGATGCGATATGTGAAACGATACCAACAAACACGACTGTTGGCGTCAACATTTTAGGCGTAATAAAGGAGAGCATTTTTTTCAACGCAGTGTTAATAAAACCACTACTTTCAGCAATACCAATTCCTAATGTTGCTACAATGGTTATCCCTAATGGAGGGAAATTAATAAAATTTTTCACTGCCGATGTGATAAATAATATTATTTCCTCATAGTTAAACATATTTACGACAGAGATTTTTTCTTTCGACACTGGATGGTAATAATTAAAATCTACGAATGAAAGTAGATAAGATAAAAACCAGCAGATTATTAGGGCATAAATAAACAGCATTGTAACATCAGGCATAACGTTCCCGATACGTTCAACACGGTTTAAAAACCCTTTCTTTTTAGGGAGTGTATTTGTTGTCATATTTGCAAGTTACTTAGGTTATTAGAGTAATAAACTTTCACACAGTAGATAACCCTCTCTGAAAAGTAAAATACTTTCTTTCAAATATTTAACAGGATAAACCAGTGGTATTTTATTGTATTAGTATAATTTAACATTGAAATGAGAGATATTTGTGTTGAGGAAAACGAAGTGACATAGAGACAAGGAATAGCCTACTACGACTTATTACTTAATATTATATGCTAGCTTTAAAATGCATAAGAAAAAGGAATGAATTCCATTCCCTTTTCTATTTTAAAAAATAATTGAATTATTCTACTCTCGTTTAAGTCTTTCTGTATTGGCGATAAATAATGCAATTACTAACACTAAGATAGCTCCTGAATGGAGTAAAGTTGTCATTGGATCACTATGGTCGACAATAATTAAGCGTATTACCGCAGTAATTCCGATATAAATAAAATATCTCAACGGGAAATGGTAACCAGATAAAAAATATTTAGTAATCAATGCAATAAACTCAAAGTAAAGAAAATAGATAACTATTCCCTCTAATAACTCATAGGCTGTGGCTTCTTTTTGACCACTAAACATCAGCAATGCCATAGTATAGGTTTCTTTGGCTAAAAAGAATACAAGTACAACCGCCAGCGCAATCAAGCCAATGTTTAATACCCATTGTAAAACCCATGCGATATTACTTGCATGTCGCATATTTCTCATACTGTTCATCTGCAAACATCCCTAAACATTAATGGTTATTTATACAATTTATGGTAACGTTTTATTTACTTTACCTGTTAAATTAACAGAATTAAATAACCCTATATAATAAGTTACTGGTCTTTTAAGTTATTATAATGCATATTCTAGACATTAGCACTACTGAGAAATAGCAAAGAGCCTCTCTATTAGGATTGCTGGCTCATCAAGTTAATAATATCCTGCTCAGTCAGCATCGGTGTTTTTTCAACAAAATTATAGTAAACCGGTTTACTATCAACGAAGATCTGCATCGCCAAACTTGCATTTTTAGTTTCCTCAAACAAAGTTGAGGAAACATAATAAGATGACGGGGTATGGAGGTGATAAAATAGGTGAGTACCACATTGCTTACAAAAAGCACGTTCAGCCCATTCCGATGATGCAAAACGGCTAATAAACGCCTCGCCATCGATACTGACATCATCATGGCAATCAATAGTAAAACCTGGGCCACCATTCCAACGTTGGCACATTCCACAATGACACACACTAATTTTATCAACGGGTTGCTGAGTTGTTATTTTTACTGCGCCACACAAACATTGACCTTGGGACATAATAGTTTCCTTTTGCAGTGATACTAAGCGAATGACTATGAAAGAAGCGTAGCACAATAAAAGTCATAATTAGGACTTTTTATTATCAATTCTGAATTGGCGCCCATTAAAACGGCGATCAGTCGTTTTTTCAGATAGCTCAATACTGTTGACTTCCACCTGCTCACGCATAGACTCGATATCTCCTACATCCCCCATTTTCATTTGCTTGAGTGAATGTTCAATTCTTACATTTTCATGAGGAGCTACTGTCTCTGTTGTTTGAGCAAATACAGATGCACTGGTTAATAACGCTATCGCAATAAATAATTTTGAAAATATTCGTGTCTTCATTGAGTTCTCCTTAAGCTAGAGCTTTGTTTTAACTCAATACTTTGTCAAAAAATAGCACTTAGGAGTAATCATTTGGAGGGATTTGTAAATTTTTTAATGAAAGATAATCATCTGGTTTTATTTGATAAATTATTAAGAGCGTCACTAAAAAGGAGGTATCATAACCTCCTTTTCAATTATTTATTTCATTATGGCTTAGGATTTTTACTGTTAATTTCTTTTACTAGATACCAGCAAAAATAAACTAACACAATGATCCCGAACCCAAGCAAAGCCCACAATGCCCCAGTCATCCAATCAAAATAGCTTTCCGCTGAATTATTTGATGTGAGTTGACCTTCGCCCCCCAACTCAATAATGTCATTTGATACTGATAATTCGGGATAACGATGCATCAGTTGCTCAACAGTTAATGGCTGCCCTAATAAGTCCTGATAATTCATATTATCCAAGCCTGCGATCTGGCTCCCCCAAACTAACAAATAGGGAGATGCACCTTGCATATTGAACACTAAATTAATCGCATCACGCATTCCTTCAACATAAGGCGGTTTATCATCCCAACTCCCTTTCAATGCCGTGATCCTTATTTTTTTAACCATCAAACCATTTACTGGTACATCTGGATTATTAACTTGTTCACCATTATTAATTTGGTTATAGGCAACAATATTGGTTAACGGTAACCAGTTTTCCCCTGAATTAGAGGTGTACTCAATTTGCAATGGCAATACACGATTAGTTTGTTGCAACTGTATCGTTATTGCGCTCAATGGTTGCGCTGAAGGTAAACGATAGATAAGTTGATTTAACGACATACCTTCATTGTTGGTAATAAAGTGACAAGTTTCTTGTCGCCTTGTTGAATGAAATACTTTAGATGTTGCTTGCACCGATTTTAAATCAGGCACGCTAACCTCTTTAGCTGCTACCGTAATCATCATTAAATAAGGCGCCGTTAACGCTGAATTGTTCCCCGACAATAACTCTATCGTATTACTGCGGATTTCCCCTGCGTTAGAATTTAAACTCATGATTGGTTGGTTCGTAGAAATACTCTCCCAATGCTGTTTGTCTTGACTTGCATAGATAAAAGACTTGGCTTGCCAATCTTGTTGGTTACTAGTCCAATCTAAAGACAAAGTTTGAATTGGCAAATGACTTTGCTGTCCATCTTTACGTGTTAATAAGAAAGCTTGATACTTAATGTCTTGTTTATTCTCTACAGACGGTATTTCAATACGACTAACTTTACTGGGTATTGTTTCAACCAATAAATACTGTCTCTCATTCAACGCTTCTTCTTTTGAACTGACTTGATCTGCCTTAATAATTAAAGGCTGCAAGGAAAACTGAATTTGTGATGTCTCACTGCTCTCTTCAGAGTCAAAAAACAGTGCAGAAGGAACTTCTTGACCTGTTCCATTAAACACCCTGATATCTTGCAATGTTTTCGAGTGCGCTGAATTAACATAAGCTTCAGAAGGCAACTCCACCCACGCAAAAGGCGTATCTTCAGTTGTTCCATTTAACTCGGAGCCTTGATAAAAGTCATAAGGGGTCAAGACTTGGCTATTTTGCCCATAACCATAAATAGTGCCAGAAAATAACAGTGAGAAAACAAGGGTACAACCCCCTAACCACATCCTTTTGTATTTAGTTAGCATTATCATCTACTCCATCGGCTCCTTTTTCTTGCGTTACTTTTGGTGGAAGCGGGGAAAAATAACCAACAACCAAAATAAGCACAGCAACGGCAATAAAACTAATTGCTCTTGATAAACCATCTTGCCCATAGATATCAATAAGGAATAATTTAGCGATAACACAGGCAAAAATACCAGCACCGATCAGCCAACTGGCTCTATTGTGCTTCAAAGCAGCAAAAACCATAAAGCCAAGTGCAACTAATGACCAACTAATTGAAAGGACTGTTTGTATTAATCGAGAATCAAATAGCGTATCGAAATTCCAGCTGATTTCGGAAAAATCAGCCACCGCACGGAGTATAATGCCGTTAAACCATAACCCGCTAAGAATAACCGCAGATAAACCTAACCCACGAATAACAAATAGGTCAAACTCACTAATTCGTTTTAATTTTTGTATCAGGCCACGGCGCATCAATAACAGCGAGGCAATACTAAATAACCCTGCTTCATCTAACGGATTAATCAGCGGGATGTAATTCCAGAATGTCAATTTCCCATCTTCTAAGTTGGCAATAAAAGACAGCCAAATCAAAACTACAGTGACAGGTAAAAATGCATACCAATAAATCATTCCGTTACGCTTCATAGGTGGCAATTTTTGACTTTGCAACCAATACAACACCAAGGTTGTTAAAGTTATTGCCATGACATAAATAAAATAGCCAAGCTCATTCATACCCCAAGGCAAAATCGCCACAAACCAATTCACTTGTGTCGCAATAAAGGCCAAGATCAACCAAAACGTTGCCCCATGCAATATACGCCGTAACCACACATTACGCGCCTTATGGGCATGCATGGCGAACAAGACCGAGCTCCCCAACATCACAGGCCAAATCAGTGAGCTCTCACCTCTCCCCATTGGATTCTCATCATTGATAAAATCGAATGCAAGATAATAGTAACCAATTAACCAAACAAACGATTGGCATAATAATAACTCAACCCAGTCTGTTTTAATGGCTAATAAACGCCATAACCAAGCAGAAATAATCACCAATGCCATAATAATGAAGCTTTCCGATTCCCAGCTCCACGATAAAATATCGGTAATGACAGGTAGCCAAAAATACCAAACCACTAATCCAAGTAGCAAAAAACCGTAACTCAATAATTTAAAATTAGCGGATAATTCACGGCGGATATGGAATAACGCTCCCGCACAAAAACAAGCCACCAACAAAACAGGCACCATATAAGTACTTGCTCGGCTCCATGAATATAAAGAAAAACCGCTCAGTAATGTAACTGCGCTGATAATAATCAGCAGTGTTGCTACAATCACTAGTTTGTTGCTACGTACAGAAAAGCCGTACCATAATAAGAGTAACCCTTCAACAGACCAAATAATCGCGGTCCATTCAAAAGTAAGAGCCAACGGTATTGCTAAAGTGATAAAACCTACGCCAATCACAATATTACCGAGAGCTAGGCTTTTCCCTGAGCTACTATATCGTTTGTGAATTTGAACGCTAGCAAACAAATACAGAGCACCTAATAAAAGTGCCACAAAACTAGGAACAAGGCCTATTTGCCAAGAAATCTTATACTGTAATGCCATCGTGATGAATGGAGGGAGGAATAACAAAGTATAATCAACAACCATTTGTTTTTCGTGTGGGTAACGTAATGCAAATAATTGAGTGAGAACATTAAAGACGACTAGGTTAGCAATCAGGAAAATTTGGCTAGATGCATAATATTCTATGTGATAGTGGCTCCATCCCCATAATATGGCGACTGCATAGGTCATAAACATGCCAACTAAATTTAATGGGCGCCATGCCTGCCAAACACTGATAACCAATATCGCAATGGATAGCATCAAATAATATGAGAATAGCAGAATGTGATTACCGCCACCCGTCGATAATAAAACAGGGGCTAAATATCCACCTAATGAAGCGAGAATGGCTAAGCTAATCGCCCGTTGCAATAGTGCGAGTACAATACTTGCTGCGCATATCAAAATCATCGCAACGAATGCCATGCTATAAGGCAGCATGGTATACAGCTTAAAAGCGGCAAATATCGTAATATAAAAGCAGCCTATCGCACCACCTTGCAAAATCAGTGCGAATAATGATTTCTTATGTCTTAAATACCAACCGATCCCGAGTAAAAACAAACAACCTACCGCACTCATCAATAAACGTACTTGTGGGGAAAGAACGTTATTTTGCACACTAAACTTAAGCAAATAACCGATACCAAAAAATAACAATAAAATGCCAATTTTAGCTAAAGGATTTCCTTGCCAAACCCAACTGAAGAAATGACTAAAAATAGGCCAAGCCCCATCATTTTGCTCGCGGAGCGTTTTATTTTCTTTATCTGATGCGCGGTCAAAACGATTAACGTCAATGTTATATGTTGAAGTGTTTTTACTACCAAATCTATTTACGTCTACTGACGATGTTGATATCGAGCCCACCGTTTGTACTTGTTGTGGCGCCCCTTCCGTCGACATACTTGTATTAATTTCTGTTAATGTGCCGACATTATTTTGTAATTCACTCGATACTTCTACTGATAGTGTTGAATGTACAGCTTGTTCTACTGGTGATGGTCCGCTGGCAGAAATTGGTTCGGTGAGTATATTCTGTGAATGATTTGCGTGAAATTTTAGCTCTTTTTCTAAAAATGCTATACGTTGATTTTGTTGTGAAAGTTGTTGTTCCATGCGATTTGCGCGATTTAGCGCGATGATGGAAAGGATTGGTGAAATAACCACCAAAATGACAACTATGAACCCTACTAGTATCAGGATATCCACAAATAGGTTTCCCTCATAATCAAACTCACAATATATACTCGTTATGCTTCAACCAGCAGTACAATGCATGTTAAGAAAAGATGGCGACACTAACTAGCCGCTTAACTGCACCTCGAATGAATTAGAGTACCTACTCGTCATACTTAAAGTTGCAGCGCCTTTCATTTAGGTATGGTGACTACGTTCACTTACGCCAGTCACAGTGTTTTCTATGCGCCTAGCGATTCGCTCACTGGTCGCCTAGCTGCGCCTCGAATTATTTAGAGTATAGAAAATTAACAAAAAAAGAGTAATCGAAACTTCAACTAGTGTAGATAGCATTCTACCCATTGCCAATGGGCTGTAATAAATTATTACAAAATTAAAGCCGACTGTTAATTATACCCTGAAAAAACAGTCAAAAAAAGAGCGTTCAGGCAGATTTACTTCTGTAAAGACACTATTTTTACGTAAAATCGCAATAAATTATTTTATTGATAACAAAGGCATTATTTATGCCCCGCCATTTTTTAAGTTTATTTATTATTATAATTCGTCAATTACGATGATTTTATTTTTATTTAATAAAAAATTTTCTTTTTTACGTATTTTCCGATTTATTTATGATATTTATATAATCACATTTTTTATATATTCAATGATTAATTAATAGCACCAAAACATATCGATAAAAGAATAAATTGCAGTGCAGTTGAAAACATAGCAAGCCCTGTGAGCAGTACAATTACATGAGCGCGTTTTTGGCTTCTCACTGCGAATTAAATTATCACAATACAATCAAAAGATGAGGAGTGTTATGTTACTACATATCATCATGGCCGCCCTAGGACCTATTATTCTTGGTTTAGCTGTCGGGTGGCTATCTGGGAAATATGGCTTTATCAAACGTGAGTATTCGCAAGCCTTTGCCGACTTTGTCGTAAAAATTGCCTTACCTTTCGCTTTATTTTTAGCCGCTGCGCAAGCACCGCCTTCTGTTCTGTTAAATATTGATTATTTACTGGCACTTGCTGTTGGTTTAATCGTTTCTTATATCATTGGCTTTGTTGGTGGTAAAGTTTTTTTCCGTCATGATAAAAAAGATGCTGCAATGCAAGCGCTGTCGGTTTCTTTCCCAGATATGGCTTATTGTGGGCCACCGGTACTATTAGCCACTGTTGGCTCTTCTGGCTTAATCGCGATGGTTCTTGGAAACTTAATCTATACCATTATTATCATTCCCTTTACCCTGTTGATGATCAGCGGTAGACAGCAAAATAACAGCGTTTTGAAATCGATTGGTAAAGCTATCGCTCAACCATTAGTTTTCTTACCTATACTCGGCGCTTTATTAGCCATTTTTGGCGTCAAACTACCTGAAATTTTACAAAACTCCGTCAATGAGCTAGGTAAAACAGCTGGAGGCGTCGCACTCTTTTTCCTTGGGCTGTTGCTTTCTGGTATCAAGCTGACAATTAACACTGAAATCATTTTCAACGTTTTTATAAAAAACTTTGTACAGGCTGCTTTGATCCTTGGCACAGGGATCGCACTAGGACTACAAGATGATATGTTGAAGGCTGCGTTTATTATTGGTGTGCTGCCTACTGCAACAGCGGTACCCGCATTAGCAATCAGCAATAAAGCCTATACTGAAACATCCGCAGGCACCGTATTATTAAGTACGCTCGCTGCACTCATTTCAATTATCGGTGGTATAGCAATAGTCGAAATGCTGTAATCTTTTCTATGGCAGGTGATCTCCACCTGCCATATTTTATCCCCTCACCGCTGTTTCATTCGCCAGGCATTTGCCAGATAGATCACAAAAAAAGTATCATATACGCTGTTTTTAGCATTCAGGAAATAAATAATGAAAATTAGCGATGAGTTAGCTTATGCAATCGCTTCAGTCACAGAAGTTGCTGCGCTAGCAGCACATGAATGGGTTGGTAAACAGGATAAAAACGCTGCTGATAAAGCCGCTGTAGAAGCTATGCGTAATCGCCTGAATCAAATTGATTTTCACGGTAAAATAGTAATCGGTGAAGGTGAAATCGATGAGGCACCTATGTTATATATTGGTGAGCAAGTCGGTAACCTATCGGCTAAACATAAGCTCGATATTGCGGTTGACCCTATCGATGGAACACGTATGGTAGCTTGTAATGAACATAATGCCATTGCTGTTCTTGCTGCTGCACCAACAGGAACACTGTTACAAGCCCCAGATATGTATATGGAAAAATTAGTGGTGGGTTCGGCTGCTAAAGGTGCCGTTCACCTTGCTAACCCACTTGAAAAAAATCTTGAAAACCTTTCTGCGGCACTTAATAAACCGATTTCAAGTTTATCTATTGCAGTTTTAGATAAACCGCGCCATCAACACATTATGCAGAACCTGCGTAATTTTGGTGTAAATGTTATCGCGATCCCTGATGGTGATGTTTTAGCATCACTTTTAGCTATTTTACCTGAGCATGCTATTGATATGATGTATGGTATAGGTGGAGCACCAGAAGGAATTATTAGTGCGGCTATTGCTCGCGCATTAGGTGGTGATATGCAAGCACGACTGGTATCACGGATCCAAGCAAAGGGAGAGACGCCACAAAATAAACTAATGGCTGATCAAGAAGCTATTCGCTGCCAGCAAATGGGGGTTAGTATTGGTGAGGTCCTCACATTAGATACAATGGTGAGCACTGATGATGTGATGTTTGCAGCGACCGCAATCACTCCAACCATTTTAATGGATGGCATCTCATTAAACGGTGAAAGCCGAAGCTCAAATACCCTATTAATCAATGGATACAGCCGCTCATTGAAGATAATTAATAACCGACATTTTAATTAATATACCACTACCAAAACTGGCATTAATTAATCAAAGTGCCAGTTTTGTCAACTCACATTGACCGAATACCATCAAGTAACGATCAATATGCTCTGCTTAATCGTCGTTATGATGATTGATTTGTAAATTTAACTCGGCTGCTGACACCATTAGCAATACTTTTTACCTTCCTATTTCACTCTTCTTCTTCTAACTTAATAACAGGTATACTTTTTAACCATTCATATTCTCATCTAATAATGGAGTATTTATGAAATTAAAACCTCTAATTGCAGCCATCATTGCTTTATCTAGCGTGACTGGTGTGGCAGCTCAAACCAATTCAGCAACTATGACTGGATCTGCTACAGCTACTAGCACAGCAAAACAACTCAATACTTATGAAAATATCATGATTGATAAAGTTTGGGTAACTACAGAAGCGCTAGATCAAGACAATAAAAAAGTTGATCCTGCTGATGAACAAGTCGCTAATTTCTTTGGATTAGCAGAATACTATCCAGATGGCTCATTTAAAATGACAACCCTTGATGGAAAACCAAAAATGCAAGGTGACTGGTCATTTAGTCAAGATGGTAAAAGCCGCTCATTGACAGCAAAAAATGATAAAGGTGAAGTACTATTCACTCGTGTTGTAGAAAACATCACCGTTACACCGGATGAATATACTTATCGTATTTACCCATCACAAGATGATAAATCAAAATACTTTGATATCGTTCATCAAGTAAAAAAATAATACCTTTGGATAACAAGAGGGTCACTTCTAAAGTGACCCTCTTTCGCTTAACGCTAAATACTAATCACGCTCTAATGTCATTCGATTGAGCATTGGTGCCGTTATTACCATCAAAATAGCAATAACACCGGTTACAATACCGATTTTAAGGAATACATCGCTGTATACTGCCAATGAATCAACAGAACTCGTTAGCTCCCCTTTTGGCACCGCTGCCATAGAAGCGACATAACCCGCAATAAATGCAGCTGCGGAGTTAGTTAGGAACCATGATCCCATAATAAAGCCCATCAAACGCTGTGGAACAAGTTGTGCCACCATCGCTAAGCCTAAACCGGAAATCATTAGCTCACCAATGCTTTGGAAGCCATAACAAATAATCAGCCAATTAACCGATACAATACCCGCTTCATTGGCAAACTTCGCACCTAAAGGCAACACAAGGAAAGCCGCGGAACAAAGTAGCATACCGATAGCAAACTTATGTGGCATTGGTAAATGGTCACCCATTTTATTATAAATTGCAGCAAGAATCGGGCTACCAATCATAATCCACAGTGGGTTTAAGGCTTGGTATTGTGCTGGTTCAACACTAAAGCCTAATATTTCATGTTCAACATTATGCAATGCAAAGAAGTTAAGTGATGTAGGCATCTGGCTATACAGAACAAAGAATACGATCGCTTCTAGCATCAAAATCAAAGCTACGATCATTCGACGGCGTGCTGTACCATTTAACGCAAGGGTTTCTTTAATAAAAATAATAATGATACCCAGTGAGATGATACCTAGCGCTGCACGAGCGATACCCATGTTGTGCAATAACCATGTTGAAATTGAAATCAAGGCCACAACACCAACAATAGTTGCTAATAATTTAGAAATTACCATGGGAGCAAAGTCTGGCTTAGAACCGTGCTGTGACACCCACTTTTTACACATGAAGAAGTTAATTAGCGTGATGACAAGACCAACCACACTAAGTGAGAAAGCAATATCCCAGCCATAATGTTTCGCCAGCCAAGGTGTTGCTAACATAGAGAAGAAGGAACCAATGTTAACGGACATATAGTACATGGTAAATGCACCGTCCAAACGTGGGTCATCTTTGGCATAACAAGTCGATAATAATGAAGATGGGTTAGCTTTAAATAAACCATTACCAACAGCTATCGTTGCCAGCCCCACATACACCATAGAAACATCATGGTCTGAATAAGCGACAAAAGCATAACCAGCAATCAGTACTAATGTACCGAGAACGATAACACGTTTTGTACCTAGGATTTTATCGCCTAACCAGCCCCCAATTGCGACAAAGCCATACACTAAGGCAGCAAAAGCAGAAAACAACGTAATGGATTCTGTCTCTGACATGCCAAGAACTTGGCTAAGGTAAATTGGGAGGATCCCCTGAAGGCCGTAATAACCAAAACGTTCCCAGAGTTCGATAGAAAAGATTAGATAGAACGAGCGAGGTTGCTTAAACGCGTTAAGACTTATTTCCTCTTTGTTGTTAGTTGTGGACACTAGTTACCTCTATGACAACCTGTACATATAAATAAAAGCAAAATGGGGTACTGTCTATACCCTCAGCATTGTTATGTTCTCAAGAATTAACGTTTCAAAATCCAACTTTTCAGACTGATAAAGTATACGTCCCTGACTTCGTACTCCATAAATTCAGCCTTCAAAATTAACATCTGTGTGTAATCGATGCTAATGAACAACAAACAGAAAATTCAATGAGTTAAAGCAAATTTGATTATTTATTCAACATTTATAGGGATAAATACCGCTAGCCATGCGAAAATCAATTAAGCAATATACGCTATTTATGCACCAAAGATAAAGATTTAGTTAGTATCAATTACCCACTCAATAGCTCAATATCGTGATTAATGTCACTTTTGCAGTCGATTTAACAAGAAAGTGTTGCCCATTAATTAACCAAATGTATGTTCGTTGTTAAGTATATTGTGCTTATACCAAAACACGATTACAAAATTTATTGCTGCTCTGTGTTTATTTATAATACAGTTTTCTATTTAAGCTATTGTCTTAGCCCGACAACTTATCTTTCCATACAACAACATCAAACTAACTAATTATTCATCCAAGGAAATATCAACAACTGAGATGATGATTAGCAAAATCCGCCGTAAACCTTCGCCCTATGCGGGCGGAGAGATAAGGCGAAAAGCCAGAGGGCTTTAAAGAACCATCGTCAAAGCGTTTCTGCGGGACTTTGTTGCACAATGAAATAGACGACCTGCAGACTGACACGGTATCTTTTTCAGATAAACTCCTTCAGGAACCCTACAATGCGCTCAATTCATCATGATAATATACGGATACAGGCATGACAGGCGGCGGGACTCGTCGTCTCTGCCCATGGAGGCCAGCATAAATCCGTGATACAAACGGTAGCGGCCTGAGAAGTGGGAAGCTTCGTCGTTTACGACGAGGAGCAATCACATGGAGTTCATGAATAAATATTCTTGAGATGGGGATAAAACGTTAATTAGCTGAAAAATTATAGACATTATTATCACTGCGATAAGAGGAAATATCAGTGATTGGAGCCCAATTGTACTATCAACAGAGTCGCGCTATTTTAGGTAAAAAAAAAGCCCAGTGGTTAACTGGGCATAATGCATTCTACTCAAGGATCTTCGTTACTTCGACTGAAATTACCATTTCATAGCTGCATTATCGCATTACTTTATGTAAAGAAATGAATATTGAGGGTAAATATATGAATGCTTAGGCAACAAGCAGAATATACTTATTACTGAGACTGTTTTCTTGCAAAAAAAGTTCATTTTTTCACTAAAACTTTACTGTATCCGACTAAATAGCACTTTTTACAAACGCCATTTACTCTTTTCAGCATTGCACCGAGTAATGTAGCAAGTTAACCTATCTTCAGATAGGTTGATAAAAGGAACTTCAGTGAAAAAAACACTGCGCTCATTATTGCTGATTTTTAGTACCCTTGCCCACTACGGCTATGCAGAGCCATCATCAGTTCCTCAAGATGAACAAATTCTGCTTAAACAAGCACAAGAAGGGCAAATGGAAGCACAATTTAACCTAGCAATGCTTTACCAATCAGAAAATAAACTTAGAGAAGCGGCCAAATGGTATCGCTTATCCGCTGAGCAAGGCTTCACAAAAGCACAAATTAACCTCGCGTTGATGTATCAACAAGGCAAAGGTGTCGATAAAAATAACCAACAAATGCTATTTTGGATGAAAAAAGCCGCTGATGCAGGTGACCCATTAGGCCAACTCAACATGGCTGAATACGCATTGGCTGGGGTCGATAAGCTATTACCGAAAAATAAACAGCAAGCGGAAGAGTGGTTAGTCAAAGCTGCGACTCAGCATTTCCAACCCGCTGAATTAATGTTGGCTTATTGGTATGAAAAAGGGATTGCTATTACAGAAGATCCACAAAAAGCCCAGCAAATCTATCTCTCATTAGCTAAGCAAAATCAGCCTCAAGCACTTTATTTACTTGGCTATCAAGCTGCTACAGGTATGTATGATAAAGTTGATTATGCGCTGGCTTACCAATATTTTTCACGTTCGGCTCAGTTAGGTTTTTCTCCTGCACAAAATAGTTTAGGAATGCTGTACTTACATGGGCAGGGCATCACTAGAGATGTGCAATCCGCCATCAAATGGCTCACCTTAGCGTCAGAGCAAGGTGAAATTTCTGCCCAATTTAACCTTGCGTTGATTTATGCACGCGGTGATGGAGTCAACGCCGATCAAATAAAGGCTTGCCATTGGTTTATACGTGCAGCACAACATGGCAGTGCTGATGCACAGTATGCCAGTGGTGCATGTTATCAGTATGGCATGGGAGTGACACAAGATGATCGCAAGGCTTTGTATTGGTACAAACTGGCAGCAGCGCAAGGCAATGAACGAGCAGAGAAAAAAGTGTTGATCTTAGAGAACAACCTTAAAAAATAGCCTATGTTGCCTACTGATTTCCTCAATAGGCAACATTGCTCTATTTCTTCGCTGCACGGTAAATACGTTGTGGCCTCCCGACTTTACCATATTCGATTTCGGCTTCAATTTTGTGCTGTGCTAAGCAATATTCTAAATAACGACGAGCAGTGGTGCGACTCAGTTTAATCGTATCGGCAATCGTCTCTGCGGTATATTCAGCATTAGGCTGTGCAAACAGTGATAACACTTTTTCAAGTGTCAGGGTATCAATACCGGTTGGTAGCTCTTCTTTTGCTTCGCCTCGTGCATAGGTATTAAACATATCATCTATTTGGCTCTGGCTGGTTTTGCTATTCGCTTGCAACACCGATTTGCGCTGAATATAGCGATCTAATGTCTGCCCTAAACGTTCATAAGCAATTGGCTTAACCAAATAATCAAACACGCCTAAGCGGATCGCTTCTGAAACGGTTTCCATATCGCTAGCGGCGGTCGTAAAAACGATATCTGCGTTATTTCTTTCTTGGATCAGCTCATGTACCAGATCGATACCTTTACCATCAGGTAAATAGTTATCAAGTAAGATAAGGTCAGGCTTCATATATTCGACCATTTTTCTCGCTTGTGTGAGGTCGCCCGCCACCCAAACCTTATCGCAAGCAGGATAGGATTTAATATACTCACCGTGCATTTCTGCCAGCAGGAGTTCATCTTCCACAATGAGGATTTTTATCTTAATCATTTTGTATCTTCACTTTCGGAATAAAAATTGAGAATAGAGTACCATGTGGTTGATTATCTTCAATAATAATCACACCATTGCACCGTTTTACATATGAGGCCACAAGATATAGGCCAATCCCGTGCCCATCAACAGATTCCGTTTTTGTTGTCATACCCCTCTCAAGCCATTTTTCTTTCATGTTAGAAGGGAAACCGCATCCCTGATCCGCAACCTCAATCACAAACTCAGCACCTTCATCTGAAAGATACAGTTCAACTTGTTTATTACCGTTGTTATTTTTCAGACTTGCTTCAAACGCATTATCGAGCAGATTCCCCAAAATGGCACAAAATTCAGTACTCGTCAGCAGTTGTGGTAGTGAATTCAATTGGCAGCCTGGTGTGAACTCCAATTGTAGTCCTAATTCCCTCGCTCGATGATATTTACCAAACAGCAATCCAGCCACTTGTTTATCGGAAAATTGCTGACGTAATGCATCAATTAATTGCTGTTGTGATTCTGATTCGCCCTTGATCATCGCCAATGCTTGGTCATATTCTTTCATTTGTAAAAGACCACTCAGCGTTGACATCCAATTAAGATGTTCATGGCGTAATGAGCGCAAATTTTCAACGTATTGGCGTACTTGTGTCAATTGAGAATTTAAGGATTCAATATCATTTTGGCTACGAAAACTAATAACAGCTCCCATGAGATTGTTATCATCCATTAAAGCAATACGGTTAGCAATTACGTTTAAACCATTAAATACGCAAATCACATCATGTTGTGTCACCGCAATATCATGCACAAAAAAAGTCGCTGGTGTAATTAATTCACTGACTGAACGCCCGATTAAGTGATTAGATGGCTCACTTAATGACAGCATTTTGCGTGCATTATGGTTGATATTAATAATACGTCCAGTGCAGTCTACCGCGATAATTCCTTCAAAAACCGCTTCAAAAATTCCTTTTTGCATCACGACCATTTGAGTAATTTGCTCAGGTTCCAAACCTAACATTTGTCGCTGAATTAAGCGGGTAAACGCCCATGATAAAAACAGCAAAATAACTAGAACACCAAAAAATGTTGCGCCGGTTTGTACAAATAACTCGCTACGCGAAGTTTCAATTTTTTGCGTTAAATAGCCAATCGAAACAACACCAATCGCTTTACCTTGCTCATCAAAAATAGGTGTTTTGGCACGGACGGCATTACCTATAGAACCTTCCCCACCAATAAAATAGCTTTCACCTCGTTCTAATGCACCGGGTTTATTCCATTGCATCTTAAACCCAACCTTTTCTTCATTAGGATGGTATAAACGCATCGAATTTTCATCGCCAATCACCACGTAGTCGTAATCAGAGTCTTGGTTAAGTTTATCAGCAATGACTTTTAGCTTTTGAATGTCGCGCGTTTTAACTGATTGAACAATGCTTTCCATTGATGCAATAAGCTTCGCTTGGCTCATTGCTAGTGAACGAATGTTCGCCATTAAACGGTTTTCGGCTGTATCGGTAAAGTATTTACCAAGACCCAGCGTCAAAACCATGGATACCAATAATAAAAGAAGAAAGACTCGAACAGAAAAGGATATCGATTTGTGTTTTCGAAACGGGGAAGGCAAATATTCTTTTTTCATCAGATATCCTATTACCTACTGAAAAGTAAAAAATTTGTTACATTAAAAAACACAGAACACACTGACAATACAGCTAATTGCGTCACTAATAAAGCAAATATTAATAATTAAATACATTAAAACCAAGCGATAAACAACTTATTCGATAATTAAACACATTAAAACCATTAAACAACTACAAACTCCTCTTAGAAACATGAAATAGGTCAAACATATTAATTAAAGAATCTTTAATATTAATATCGAAAAGGATAATTAAATAAAAAACTAGTGATTCATTTATTAAATTAATGTCAAAATTTTTATTTAATTAACTTTAACATTAGTAACAACTTAAAAACATCTCTATATGAGGTGCAGGATACTAATATGTTCGAAAACATAACGTTTCACCATGTAAAACGTCATGAGAACAGAAAACTAGCTGAAATTGCTCAGTTTTTAAAAGAAAATGATTTAGATATTGATTCCAGTATTGACATTTTCATTACCATTACTCGCAATGATAAATTAATTGCTTGTGGCGGTCTGGCTAAAAATGTCATTAAATGTGTCGCTATTAGTGATAGTTTTCGTGGTGAAGGTTTGGCATTAAAACTGGCCACTGAACTGGTCAATCTTGCTTACGAAAATAATACGACTCACTTATTTATTTATACTAAAACGCAAAATGAAAGTTTATTTCAACAATGCGGCTTTCACACTCTTGCCACTGTACCCAATATCATGGTGCTGATGGAAAATAGTTGTTGTTACTTAAAACGCTATATTAATAGTCTCAAAAAACAACGCAAAGATGGTAAAAAAATTGGTGCCATTGTTATGAATGCCAACCCATTTACCCTTGGGCACCGCTATTTAATTGAAAAAGCAGCTAAAGAATGTGATTGGCTACATTTATTTGTCGTTAAAGAAGATACCTCTCGTTTTCCTTATGCCGTTCGATTGGAATTAATTGAAGCCGGAACTCAAGGTATTGAGAATTTAACTATCCATAGAGGTTCCGAATACATTATTTCTCGAGCTACCTTCCCTTGCTATTTCATCAAAGACAAAGCTGTTGTCGATAATTGTTATACCGAAATCGACATTAAAATTTTCCGCCAATATATCGCCCCTGCACTCGGGATCACTCACCGTTTTGTCGGAACAGAGCCTTTTTGCAAAGTCACTAATCAATATAACGAAGACATGCGTTTTTGGTTGGAAACACGCTCACTCAGCTACCCACCGATTGAGCTCGTTGAATTTCCGCGAATGGTCTATGACGGAACGGCAGTTTCTGCCTCACAAGTTCGTAGACTGCTCGCTAAAAAAGATCTGGCGGCGATCAAGCCGATTGTCCCCGAAGCAACCTATCTCTATTTGGAAAATATGTTAGCTTCCCGCTCGTCATCGGCTTCTCACCGCGTCGAAAATTCTGAATTAGTCACAGGTGAACTATGAAAATACTCCACGCAGCCGTTGCCGGCACGCTTGAATCAAGTGATGTCATGGTACGGATAGAACCTTTAGAAGACACTGAAGAGGTCTCGATCCAAATTAGCAGCAGTGTTGAAAAGCAATTTGGCGATGCCATCGAACAAGTCGTGTTTGAGTTAGTCGAGCAATATGATATTCAAGGTGCACAAATTATTGTTGATGATAAAGGTGCTTTAGAGTGTGTACTAAGAGCGCGGCTTGAAGCTCTGCTGGCTAGAGCATGTGATATTACTGCATTGCCATGGGAGGACAAATAATGACGCCAGAAAGAAAAACACGCACTCGCAGAAGTATGCTGTTTGTTCCCGGCTCTAATGCGGCAATGCTCAGTAACTCATTTATCTATAAAGCCGATGCGTTAATGTTCGATCTCGAAGACTCAGTGACTTTACGTGAAAAAGATACAGCTCGTCGCTTAGTTTATCATGCTCTACAACATCCTTTATATCGTGATATTGAAACCGTAGTACGTGTTAATGCACTTGATTCTGCTTTTGGTGTTGCCGATCTCGAAGCCGTAGTGCGCGGGGGGGCCGATATTGTTCGTTTACCTAAAACGGATACCGCGCAAGATGTCATCGATATTGAAAATGAAATCTTACGTATTGAAAAAAGCTGTGGCCGTGAACAAGGTAGTACAGGTTTGTTGGCAGCCATTGAATCACCAATGGGTATTACCCAAGCAGTCAATATTGCTCATTCATCACAAAGACTTATAGGCATCGCATTAGGTGCCGAGGACTATGTCCGCAATTTGCGCACCGAGCGGTCTCCAGACGGCGTTGAACTCCTCTATGCTCGGTGCGCCATTTTACAAGCTGCGCGTTCAGCGGGTATTCAAGCCTTTGATACCGTCTACTCAGATGCAAATAATGAAGAAGGCTTCTTAAAAGAAGCCGCTCATATTAAACAGCTTGGTTTTGATGGCAAATCGTTAATTAACCCTCGTCAAATCGAATTACTTCATAACCTCTATGCTCCCACTCAGAAGGAAGTAGATCACGCACAACGGGTTGTTGATGCGGCGGATGCCGCTGCACAAGAAGGCCGTGGTGTGGTTTCACTCAATGGGAAAATGGTAGATGGCCCAGTGATTGATAGGGCACGGCTTGTGTTATCACGTGCTGCATTATCAGGTATTCGAGAAGAGTGAGGCATTGAAAATGACAAATACAACACAGCGTCAGGCTCGCGTATCAGCCTACTTAGCTCCAATGACTGACCAAACAGCGCGTCAATTTAAAGATATTGGAAAAGTCCAACAGCAAGTACAAAAACCACGTAATCGCAAACTATGTGAAGATCTACAAGTCGCAATCCGCCGTTCAGGCCTAAAAGATGGTATGACCATTTCATTCCATCACGCATTCCGTGGTGGTGATCTCACCGTCAATTTAGTCATGCAAGTCATTGCAGAAATGGGTTTCCGCAACCTGACATTGGCTTCTAGCTCACTCAGCGGCTGCCATTCACCGTTAGTTGAACATATCCGCCATGGTGTAGTCAGTAAAATTTATACCTCGGGTCTTCGTGGACCATTGGCGGAAGCAATTTCTCGTGGTGAATTAGCCGAGCCTGTGCAAATTCACTCACATGGTGGGCGTGCCAATCTTATTCATAGCGGTGAGCTGAAGATTGATGTGGCCTTTATTGGCGTTCCATCTTGCGATGAATATGGCAATGCTAACGGCTATACAGGCGAAGCTTGCTGCGGTTCGTTAGGCTATGCAAAAATTGATGCCGAAACTGCCAAAAAAGTGGTTATGTTGACCGAAGAATTACTGCCCTATCCTCACAATCCTGCCAGTATCAAACAAGATGAAGTAGATTATATTGTTAAAGTTCGACGTGTTGGCGATGCTGATAAAATTGGTGCTGATGCAACACGTATGACATCAAACCCACGTGAATTATTAATTGCCCGAACTGCGGCAGATGTGATTGAAAAATCAGGTTACTTTAAAGAAGGTTTTTCATTGCAGACAGGAACTGGTGGCGCTTCACTCGCCGTTACACGCTTCTTAGAAGACAAGATGCGTCGCCACAATATTTGTGCAGCATTTGCGCTTGGCGGTATCACTTCCACTATCGTTGATTTACATGAAAAAGGGTTTATTCGTAAATTAATTGATGTGCAGAGCTTTGACCGTGCAGCCGCTATGTCATTGGCTCGCAACCCAAATCACATTGAAATCAGCGCCAATCAGTACGCTTGTTTTGATTCAAAAGGCGCATCTGTCGACATGCTTGATGTGGTGGTGTTAAGTGCACTTGAAATTGATACTCGCTTTAACGTTAACGTGTTGACAGGTTCGGATGGCGTGATCCGCGGCGCATCAGGTGGCCACAGTGATACTGCTGTTGCCTCTAAATTGTCAATCATCGTTGCACCTTTAGTTCGTGGTCGCATTCCTACCTTGGTGGATGAAGTGATCACATGTGTTACCCCCGGCTCTAGCGTTGATATTTTAGTGACCGACCATGGTATTGCCATCAATCCTTCCCGCCCTGAGTTAAAGCAACAATTGGAAAGTCAGGGGATCAAAACGGTGTCCATTGATTGGTTACGTGAACGTGCTGAGCTATTGACGGGCAAACCTAATCCGATTGAATTTACAGATAAAGTCGTCGCGGTTGTACGCTATCGTGATGGCTCTGTCATTGATGTCGTGCATCAGGTTAAGGAGTAGCACTATGTTTTACCCACTGCCTGATACAATAGAGCAATCTGAAATTTCTTTACTTGAGCTGCTAAACAGCCGTGACAACCGTCAGGCTCGACAGCAGCAATGGATTGGTCTCCATCAAGTAACCCTGATTTCATTTACTGTCGTTTTTCCTGGACCTGTCAAAGACAATCATCTTGTTAGACAAGTCTTTAATCAGGGGTTAAATGCGCTTAAACAGGTTGCTCAATGCAGGCAGTGGGTACTTTTAGCACAACAATCTTTTGCATTATCAACAGGGCCTGAATGTTTTGTCGCCGTTGATGCCAATGCAGCAGAAGTCAAAACCGTTTTAATTAAAACAGAAGAATTATCCCCTGTTGGTCGCCTGTGGGACTTTGATGTCTTTGATGCCAACGGTCAACAATACTCACGTAGCACACTCAGTCTCCCCCCAAGACGCTGTTTGATTTGCAATAAAGAGGCCAAAATTTGCGCTCGTGAACGTATTCATCCATTGGATGAAATCATCAATAAAATCGAGGTGCTAACAAATGCGTCTATCGATCATTGAGTACCCATCGCAACTAGCACTAGATAGCGTACAGCATTACAGCCAGCTTGCTTGGCAAGCCCTGATGGCTGAAGTCAACTTAACACCAAAACCTGGTTTAGTGGATAAATACAATACTGGCGCTCATAAAGACATGGCATTAACCGATTTCCATTTAAGTGCCAATGCCATTGCACAACACTTCCCTGCTTTCTTACATGCAGGTGCGCAATATAAAGATTTACCTCTTCACCAGCTGCTGAAAATGATCCGCCCCATTGGGATCGCCTGTGAACAATCGATGTTCCAAGCGACCAAAGGGGTAAATACCCATAAAGGCTCAATATTTTCACTTGGATTGATCCTCACCGCAATCGGGCGTTTGTTAGCGCTAAACGAATTTGTGTCTGCCTCCGCTATTAGTGTGACAGTTGCACACATGTGCCAAGGCATTACCGCTGAGCTAAAACAAACAAGTATTCGCCCTACGGCAGGCCAAAAACTATATCAAGCATTTGGTTTAACCGGTGCGAGAGGTGAAGCAGAAAGTGGTTATCAATTAGTCATCAATCTTTCGCTGCCTTATTATTTGAAACAACTTATCGAAGGTAAGCCTCAAGAGCTCGCCCTACTGCAAACACTACTACTATTAATGGCGAATAATGATGATACCAATGTAGCAAATCGTGGTGGTTTACAAGGTTTATCGTGGCTCAAAACTCAAGCGCAAAGCTTGCTTGATCATGGCGGATTAACCCAATCAGCTGATTTAGCTAAAATTCAGCAATTTGATAAAGCATGCATTATTCACAATCTTAGCCCCGGAGGCAGCGCCGACCTACTGATCCTGACGTGGTTTTTAGCACGTTTACCTTATCCAACCGAAAAATTGGTTTCACCAATTAATAATCATTAAATATTAACTCACACAGGAAATAATGATTACCTAAATACCCATTATTGCTTTAACGAATTTATACCGTATTACGAATAACCAAACTAATTAATTAAATATATTCAAGATACAGTTACATAAAAAATACGTTAATTAACAAATTCATAATATTAAAGTTCATTCAATTTAATATTAATTAAATTTAGTATTAATTAAGGAAATGGCCTATGCAAAAAGATAAAATATGGAAGCTATTACTTCTAATAGCCATCCCCATAATCATCTCACTAATACCCACGCCTGAGGGGCTCCCCCATATTGCTTGGCTATTATTTGGTTTGTATTTATCAGCAATTATTGGGTTGGTTTTAAAGCCCTATTCTGAACCCGTCATATTACTTGCCACCATTGCAGCTAGTGCGGCCGTGATTGGTATTACTGGCACTAAAGATGTCAAAGTGGGTGAAGTGTTAAATGGTTACGCTTCAGGTACCACATGGTTAGTTTTTGCCGCGTTTACACTCAGTGCTGCTTTTGTCATAACCGGACTAGGTAAACGGCTTTCATATATATTGATCGGCAAACTTGGTGGTACAACATTAGGTCTTGGTTATGTCACCGCAATTCTTGACTTAATCATTGCTCCAGCAACGCCATCAAACACTGCCCGTGCAGGGGGAATTGTTTTCCCAATTATAAACAGTGTTGCCGTAGCGCTTGGTTCCGATCCGGAAAAAAGTCCACGCAAAGCTGGACATTATCTGCTGGTTAACGTGTATATGGTGACCAAGACCACCAGCTATATGTTCTTAACAGCAATGGCTCCGAATGCGTTAGCGTTGGCCATGATGACTGACATTATGGGGATCCATTTGAGTTGGGGTGGATGGGCGCTCGCTGCCGCTGTTCCTGGCTTAATTATGTTGGTGTTAACACCACTAATTATCTACAAACTTTATCCACCTGAATTGAAAAAAGTTAATAATAAAGAGATTGCGGCAAAAGGTTTAGAAGACTTAGGCCCAATGACAGTGAGAGAAAAATTGCTGGCAATTATCTTTGTATTAGCATTAGCAGGATGGATTTTTGCAGGACAGATTGGTGTCAGCGCTTCTACTGTTGCAATTTGTGTTATGGCATTGACATTAATTCTAGGCGTCGTGACTTGGGATGATGTGCTAAAAAACAAAGGCGGCTGGAACACCTTGATTTGGTACGGCGGTATCATCGGTATGTCTGGCGTACTCACAAAAGCTGGTTTCTTTAAATGGTTAGCAGATGTCATGGGGCAACACCTCTCCTTTGGTGATCAAACCATGCTCGCTTTCTTTGTGATCATGTTTATCAGTGTGGCAATTCGTTACTTGTTTGCTTCTGGTGGAGCTTATGTTGCCGCGATGGTGCCCGTCTTTGCAACGGTAGGTATGGTTGCAGGTGCACCACCAATGCTGTTAGCGCTGGGTTTACTGTTCTCGAATGCGTACGGCGGCAGCTTAACCCATTACGGAGGCGCGGCAGCTCCAATCGTTTTCGGCGCGGGTTACAACGATATTCGTTCATGGTGGATCATTGGTGGTATCGTCGCATTTTTAAGCTTACTCGTTCACATGACCATTGGTTTAGGTTGGTGGGAAATATTAATCAGCTCAGGTTTAATTTAGAAAATAATTGAAATGAAATAAATATGGAACCCAATAAATAATTGGGTTCCTTTTATCATAAATATACTCTAAATAATTCAAGATACAGTCACAACACTACAACTTGAAGTATCACGACTGTAAATACGCAATATTTTGCAGAGGAAGCCTATGAAGAAAATACCTTGCATGTTAATGCGCGGCGGTACATCGAAGGGCGTATTTTTATTAGCTGATGACTTACCTAAAAACATTCAAGAGCGCGATAAATTAATCCTAGCCATTATGGGTTCAGGACATGCTTTACAAATTGATGGGATCGGTGGTGGCAACCCACAAACCAGCAAAGTGGCTATTATTAGCCGCTCCTCCCACCCTGAAGCCGATATTGATTATCTTTTTGCTCAAGTTTCTATCACCGAGCCTATTGTCGATACTGCACCAAATTGTGGTAATATTCTGTGTGCCGTAGGCCCCTATGCCATTGAAAAAGGCTTAATACCCATCACTGGTGATACAACGACCGTACGAATTCGCAATATCAATACTGATACCTTTATTAATGCCACAGTACAAACCCCAAATGAGCAAGTACTCTATGAAGGTGATACCTCGATTGCCAGTGTTCCCGGCCATGCGGCCCCCATTGCACTCACCTTCTTAAATGCATGCGGTACAAAAACCGGTAAGTTGCTGCCAACAGGCCATGCCATTAATATTATTGAGGGTGTTGAAGTCAGCTGTATTGATATGGCGACGCCAGTTGTACTGATTGATGCCCCGCAATTGAATAAAACAGGTTATGAAACCGCCAATGAGCTTGAATCAGATAAAGAATTCATGCAGCGTTTAGAGAGTATTCGTTGCCAAGCAGGGCTAGCAATGGGGTTAGGTGATGTTAGTCAAAAAGTGATCCCAAAACCGATATTGGTTTCCCCCGCCGTTCGTGGGGGTACAATAAATGTACGCTATTTTATGCCACACAAATGTCATGGTGCGTTAGCAGTAACGGGGGCAATTGCTATTGCTACTGGCTCCATTGTTGATGGTACCGTCATCAAACGCTATCTCACCAAACATGTGGATATGCAGCATATTTCCATTGAACATCTCAGCGGTAATTTTGATGTCTCACTGAGTCAGCAAGGTGAGTTCCCTACTGGCTTGCAAGCCTCTATTGTACGAACTGCTAGAAAACTGTTTTCTGGCGATGTGTATGTTCCTTAATCACTTTAGGGCAACCTATGGGATTGCCCTAAAGTATGTTAAAGAAAGGTGTAGTCACCTACCTACAACTTGAAGTATGACGAGTATATGACGCCTATTCATTAGGCGTCATACTGTTAGGATTGAAACTCACCATTGATAACGTAAGAAACTTGGTGTGCCTCATCTGGCGTAGGCAATTCTAATTTACTCGCCATCCGTTCCATAACATTCTCAGGTACGGCATATTTACGTTGGCGGTTTTGCTGTTGCCATTGCTTATATGGTACTTCCAAATAAATCAGATGTATTTTTGCTTGATAGCGAGCAAACAAACTGATCATGCTCTCTCTTAGAGATGCACTAAGTGATGTTGCATTCCAAATAAAATCCGTTTTTGCACGCAATCGTACTTTAGCTTGCTCTTTTGCATGTTGAGCAACCCAACCTTGAGCATTTCTATCAGCTGGACTGATTTTGTGCGCTCTGCGGATCTCATCAAGGCAAATCACCTCTCTATGTGGATAGTGCTGGGCAATAAAATGATCTTTTCCCATCCCCGGCAAGCCACATAACATAATCACTTCACTGCCAAACTCTTCAAATGGTTGATAATCAGGTGTACCACGTTGCTGATGAAAATAGTGAAACCGACCCGCCATCGATGCAAATGCTTTCGGTTGTTCCCAACAATCTTGCTCACGGCAAAACAGCTCAAACAGTTCAATACGTGATAACAGTTCGTCCTGATCATCACAGATACGCCCCAATACATCCGCTTTGGCTAATAAGCAAAGTAATGGCATTCCTACGCGCAATGAAGCTGCAAATAGTGCACGTTCAGGATCAGGTTTTTCCATTATCCATAATGGCAAACCATGAAATCTCACCAATCCAGCTATTTGTTCACGAATAGCAAACGGTGTCTCCACTTCACGAAATAGAATGTGGCGAGCCGATAACTCACCTTTCTTCGCATGACCTGGCGAGCGAATTCGCCCATCTTCTTGACGTGTTGTCGAGCGTTTTTCAACATCATGTAATAATGCAGCCGCCCAAACAATCTGTTGATGTACAGCCGATAGCTGCTGGTATTCAGGTAAACTTTCTAGCGCAGCTAACACCATTTGAGTATGTATTGCGACATCACCTTCCGCATGATGCTGCTTATCTTGTGGAACATCTCGCATATCGCGTACAAAATCAAATTGTGCTTCTAGCTGTGACCATTCACGTTTATCGGTTAATTGCCAACTCATGACTGCCCTCCTTGGTATTCAAAGGCCAATTTTGCTCGCTGCCAATGACGTTTCCAATGAACATCCGTTTTGACATGATTTTTACGCACATATTTGAAAACATGGCACATAAAATCATCAACCAAAAAACGTTGGCTATCACGCGTCACAATGCCTTCCATGCTACAAGGCTGTTGACTATGGGTATCGTAAGCAATAAATTGGCTATCTTGCTCCGCCGCAGTAATTAGCTGTTGAGTATAGGATTGTGGATCAATCTGCCTATCAATACTCAGTGATAATTCAGGCACTGTCGGGAAATCAAATAACGCAGCATAAAATTTGACCTCTTCCCAACTCAACCAATAATCACCTTGTCTGACTGCAAACACATAAAAGTAGTCTTCAATATGTTGATACTCGATCGAATGAACGGCATAAAGGTTTTCACCAAACAGCTCAATATCGCCTAAATCGTTTTTAATTAGCTGCCAGCGCTGGCGGATCTGCTGGCTCCATGCTGATTGCGTTGGTGTGGCATGAGAGCGTGCAAATACCCCATGCTGACTCAAGCAATTATTTTCACCATCGAGTTTTTCAGTATGTACCAGTTGTTCAATGTTCTGGATGTGTGACCACCAATCGCTATTAATGCGATCGTCGCTAGTGGTGCCGGGTGAGAACGGATAGTGATACGTTCTACCATACTTTCTTGATTGCATATTCATCATGCTTTCTCTACAGAAATAGGATAAATAACAAATCTTTTAACAAGATTTGCCTCTGTGTTGTTTGAGAAATCAAGTGCTGGTATTACATAATTTTCCGCGGAACGGCCTCATATTCAGTGTAATAGATTATAACGAATGGATTTTAACTTAGTTGTCAAACTAAAGACTATCAATTTAATCTGAATCTATAAATTGAAAAACCGCAGTTAAATTAAACTGCGGTTTGGAAAACTAAATACGGCTGTGAATTAATACAAGCCTAGCAATGCACCAACACCTAATGTAAAGAAACTAAATAACCAAATCCATCCAAATGAGTAGCGTAAGTGACGCCCCATGTCGATCCCTGCCAGCCCCATTGCTAACCATGCAGCCGGAGAGAATGGGCTAACAAAAGTTCCTGCGTTGTTACCAATTGCCATCGCATAGACTACTGCTGACGGGTCAACACCTGCTGTTTCAGCGATTTGTTGAATTATCGGTAATAATGCAAAGTAATAGGCATCTGTGCTGGTGAAAATATCCATTGGTACACCGAGGATACCCACAAAAATATGAATTTTTGAAACCCACTCGGTTGGTAATATTGCCGTTAAATCCTCAGCAATTGATTTTAACATACCACCGTCAGATAAAATGCCAAGAAAAGCCCCCGCCGCTAATATGATCGCCACCATACCAAGAGCTTGTGGCGCATGTTGAGACAAAACTTTCATTTGATCTTTTGGATTTGGGAAGTTCACCAACAAAGCGATTGATAACGCGATCATAAACACATACGGTGCTGATAATAGGCCAAAAGCTAAGCAAATAATTGATGCAAGAATCAATCCGCCATTAATCCATGGTTTTTTCGGTTTAGTAATTTGTTGCTCAACATCAGCTAATTGCTCATTCGCTGGTAACAAAGAATCCGTTAAATAAGGCGTTGTTCCTTTTTGCGCCGCAACAGCAATACGACGCTTTTCACGTATCCCCATTAAGGCAGCAAAAATAGCGGCTCCCACCATGCCAATAATTTGCACAGGGATCAGACTTTGCCATAACGTTGATGCATCAATACCTGTTACTGCTGACGCACGACCCAAGGGCCCACCCCATGGCACCATATTCATGATCCCCATACTGGTACACATTAATAGCAGCATTAAGTAAGGACTCATACCTAATTGACGATAAAGAGGTAGTAGCGCAGGAATAATAATTAAAAATGTTGCTGCACCTGAGCCATCTAAGTGCACCACACCAGCAATAAGCGTGGTCATAACACAGACAATAATCACATTACCACGGGTCATTTTGACCATCAAACGAATAATCGGGTCAAAAATATGTAAATCTTTCATTAAACTAAAGAATAAAATGGCGAACAAAAACATCGCTGCCACTTTAGATACTTTATTGATACCACTTTCGAAAAAAGTTGAAATTTCAGGTATTGAGTAACCTGCTATTAATGCTCCAATAAAGGGAATACATGACATTGCAATGATTGGGCTAACTTTCCCCATCATCAGTAGGGTTACAATAGAAAGAATGATCAAAATACCAATAATCGTAAGCACATTGAGTTCCTTATTAGAATTATTTTTTCAGGTGAATAGTAAAAACTAAAATATTTATCTAAATATTATTTTTGATTAGATCGATTTGTTTTCTGACCTTATATAAATCAGACTTAATTTGGCAAGTGAGAATGTATATTTTTGCGAGAAAAACACACTTAAATCAGGCACTAAAATCGCTATTTAAAATAAAAACATAGATTAAAACCCTTTAAACTCCATTAAAACCATTAGCGTGAGTTAACACCAATTAGATTTGTGTTTTATTTGTTTAATCACTAAATTAGCGATTATATAAGGATAATTATTTTCAATTATTAAGCTATTTTATCTTTTCTACTTTTTTTTAATATTTCACACACTAAATCCGTTCATGGTGACAGAAATTTATACTTTTTTGCATTGCGCTCAAATTTACTTATATCTGCTTGCATTCTGCTATCAGGCTTATGCTCAATTGTATTAGACAAAATCACATCATCCGCACAGTATCATGCTAAGTTAATTTGTATTATGTACGCTAAATAAGGTATTAAGTTAGTTAATCAACGAGGAACAAGACAATGAGTTTCCTATTTTCTCCCGCTTCACTTGGACAAGTTTGTTTAAATAACCGGATCATTGTTCCACCTATGTGCCAATACTCTGCTATTGATGGTATGCCAACCGCATGGCATAACGCACACTATATGAATTTAGCCCTTTCAGGCGCAGCTCTTGTTATTGTTGAAGCAAGTGCGATAACACCTGTTGGACGGATCACCTATAAAGATCTGGGTATTTGGAATGATGAGCAAGCCAATGCACTGAAGAAAATGTTAACTAATATCAGGCAATTTGCCGATGCACGTCTTGGTATTCAAATCGCTCATGCAGGTAGAAAAGCCTCAACGGATTTACCTTGGCTCGGTGGTAAGAGCTTATCAAGTAATGAGTCTTATGGTTGGCAAACGGTATCAGCGTCAAATCTGGCATTTGGTCAATCGCATCCACCCTGTGAATTAAATCAACAGCAAATCACAGAAACTGTGCAGCAATTTGTCGATGCGGCTAAGCGTGCTGAATATGCAGGATTTGAAGTGATTGAAATTCATGCCGCACACGGTTATTTGTTGCATCAATTCCTATCACCTTTATCAAATCAGCGACAAGATGATTATGGTGGTAGTTTTGAAAATCGTAGTCGCCTACTCATAGAGGTATTCAGTGCAATTCGCCAAGCGATTAGTCCTCAAATCGCTGTTGGTATTCGTATTTCAGCAACTGATTGGGTTGATGGTGGCTGGGACTTACCTGAAGCCATTAAACTGACCGAACAACTAGAAGGACTTGGATGCGACTATATGCATGTTTCATCAGGAGGGTTATCAGATAAACAACAGATCCCTATCGCCCCTAACTATCAAGTTCCTTTCGCACAGGCAATTAATGAACATACCTTTATGCCTGTTATTGCCGTCGGTTTGATCACTGAACCGGCCCAAGCAGAGGCCATTATTGCCACTGGGCAAGCCGATTTTATTGCAGTAGGCCGAGGAATGTTATATGACCCGCGTTGGCCATGGCATGCGGCAGCAAAATTATCCGAACAGATTGATGTTGCGCCACAATATTTACGCAGTGCCCCACACCAATTTAAATCATTATTTAAATAAATGAGAAACCACAACACTCTATTTAAACTAGAAGCTGTTGTGGTTTTAGTATTGCTGAATTAACGGTCGTTCTTGGTGCACTGATTGACAAATTCAATCATTGATTTTTGGAAATCAGGCTCAGCAGTTGCTGACTTAGCTAATTCACCTTCAATACGTTTAAATTCTTTTAAACCGTATTTTTCCATTGTTTTATCGTATGCACAGCCACAAATTGCGCTAATTGCATCCGCAGTTTCACCCGCTGGACTACCTGATGCCTTAACACAGTCACTTACAAAGCCTGCTTTATATTCAGCAATTTCAGCTTTGTCATCTGAACATGCCGCTAATAATGTCATCACACCAGCCATACCCAAAACTAAAGCGATCTTTTTCATTTTAAGCCTATTATCTATTTGAATTGTCTTTCTACTAATCTAAAATATCTGACTACGCTGCTCATATTTAGATTAATTTCCCACACCTTTCTTATGTGAATAATAATAGCTGCTTTAGTATAAAAAATCTCTATTATAAGTAGCGTTTTAACAAAAATCTTATTTAGATAAGGCGCGGAAAGAACGCCAGCGATAATAAAATAATGCACTTAAAATAAGCATGCAGCCGATAATTTGGATCGCCGACATCCTTTCATGATACCACAAAGCGGCAACAAATACGGTCATCACTGGCTCAAGGATCATAATAATGGCAGCATTTGCCGCAGTAGTATTTTTTTGCCCAATAAGCTGTAATATAAAACGCAAACTGGTCGCAATAATCACACTAGCAGCAAACCATCCTAATGTTGATGCTGTAATCGTCGTTGGCCACTGTTCCAAAAATAATGACAACGCTAAACCAACAACACCGGTACAAGCCAACTGAATTGCAGTTAATGGCAATACCGGCACACTACGGGCGTACAAACTGGTATAGCAAAAGTAAATAGCTTGTGCGATAGCGGCAGCTAAAAACCACAGTTGGCTACTTTTAAACTGTATTTGGCCTTTAAATAAAGTCAAACAGGCTAGCCCGAGTACTGCTATAGGTAAAGCTTGCCAAAAATAACGCGAAGGGCGAATTTTTAAAATCACCCATCCAACTAAGGGCACAAATAGCATTGCCAAACTCATAATAAATGCCCCCTCACCAATTGAATCTGTAGTCGCGACGGCATATATCCATAATGCAAGATTTAGTGCCATCCACCCACCGGTCATCAAAGCTCGAGGAAGCTGTTGTAAATGAAGTTGGTGACGCTTACCACGGCAAAATGGCAATAAAATGATTGCTGCCAATAAAAAGCGACAGCCAAGAAAAGCAAATATAGGCATTCCTTGTACTGATTCACGCGAAAACACCCATCCCCACGCAGCAATAAATGTGGTTAACACTAAAAATAATTCGGCTTTTCTTTGGGGCTGCATATATTTTGATACCTGTTAGTACTCTCTGTTAACAATAATCATACTAAGTACCCGCTAAATGCCAATGGATATTTCATCACTCATCACTAATTTGTTCTCTATAAATATGACGATTAAAGCTGAAAGACTTCCCCTTTAACACGGCTACTAAGACCTACTTTTCGCTTAGCCAATATTTTGCATTATTAAATGAGGAAATCTCGTTACAAACTGGTCAATTTTTCTCATTTTGCCAAGTGAGATAATAACTATACTCCAAATAATTCGAGTTGCAGTTAGGCGACAAGTGAAGATAGGCGGGGAGCATAGATAAACACTGTGACTCGGCTAGCTGAACGTAGTCAACAACACTGCAGCTTGAAGGATTTCGGGTATATAGAGTAAAATGTACAAAGCAAGGTAGGTCATTATGAGCTGCATACGTCATCATTCACTCAGTGAATCAGAATTAATTAAAAGCACAAAGAGTGCTATTAATGCACGCAAATACGCTTATCCAGATGAAATTAATTTACTATGGAAAAGTTCTTCAAAAGCGAGTTGGCTACAAATAATGCTGATTGCTTGTGTTGGCAGTTTTGTATTAATGCTATTGGTAAGCTAGATATTTAACTAAAAAACCCCCAGTCATTGGTTTTCCAACTATGGGGGTTAGTTCACATATTTCTATCTGTTGTTTTATTGACATCCTCCCCTCCCTAAAGGGCGGGGATCCCTACAGCGTTCAGACCTGAGCCTGAATCGCCTCGGTGGGTTCCTGCTTCAATGGGCGGCCTGACTGCACCATCCCTCCACAGGCAAGCACGGCATGTCCTGCCGCTAAAATGTTACGAGCGCCGTTGATATCCGCGTTCTCGGTATATCCGCACTCAAGGCACTCGAATCTACTTTGTGACTGGCGGTTCGCTTTCTCTGTATGACCGCAGCCTGCGCAACGTTGGCTGGTATAGGCAGGAGGTACAGCAAGTACCTGACCACCACGCCAAAGCTGTTTATACTCAAGCTGACGACGCATTTCATACCAGCCCTGATCCAGTATCGAACGGTTCAGGCCAGATTTGGCTCTGACGTTCCGTCCGTGCTGCTCTGTCGTCCCTTTTGCCGATTTCGACATATTACTGACCTTCAAATCCTCAATGACGATCATCGCGTGGTTTTTGCTGATTTCACTGGTGACTTTGTGAAGGTAGTCGCGTCGGATATTGGCAATATGCGAGTGATGACGCTGGATTTTTTGTTTCTGTTTCTGCCAGTTGGCACTGAATTTAACTTTGCGGCTTAACTGGCGCTGGAGCATTGCCAGCTTACGCTGACTTGATTTAAAACTGTTGACGGGCTGATATATAGTGCCATCAGAAAGCGTAGCGAGTTTCGTTATTCCGGCATCGAGTCCGACCATTGACTCTGCGTGGTGAACAGGTTTATCCACTTCGTATTCGGTCTGGATACTGACATACCATTTGCCGCATGACTGGCTGACAGTGACGTTTTTCACTATGCCAATGACTTCACGGCTGTTGCGATAGCGTATCCACCCTAACTTTGGCAACGATATGCGATTGTTGTGCTGATCTAGCTTCACGCCCTGCGGGTAGCGGAATGCATCATTTTGACTACGTTTCTTGAAACGCGGGAATGCGGCACGTTTCTGGAAAAAATTCTTGTAGCCTCGCTCCAGATCTTTCAGTGACTGTTGCAGCGTCTGTGATGGCACGTCTCTGAGCCATTGTGTTTCAGAATTGGCTTTCCACTCAATGAGCCATGAGGCCATTTTTGTGTAGGGAATATACTTATCTCCAGCCCCATGATTTTCATTCTGAAGCGCTAATGAGCGGTTAAAGACGAAGCGGCAAGCCCCTGCGAAGCGCCGCATATTGCGCTCCTGCTGACCATTTGGTCTTAATTAGAATTTAAAGGCTTGCAGTCGTTTCATATGCACCATGATACTCTGGTCTATGACAAAAGAAATTGATATTCGCCGTGGAAGACACGGTGTTTTCCTGATGCACGTTCACTTGGTATTCGTCGCCAAATATCGTCGAAAGATATTTGATCAGGATGCCATTGAAAAGCTACGCAGATGCTTTGCCAGCGTCTGTGCTGATTTTGAGGTTGAACTGGTTGAAATGGACGGTGAATCCGACCTCGTGCACTTGCTGAGCAATTACCCACCAAAGTTGGCAGTATCAAATTTGGTCAACAGTCTTAAAGGCGTATCCAGCCGGCTGCTTCGCCGTGACCGGCCAGATATCGCGCTACGCTATTACTACAAAGGCGTTCTGTGGACACCGAGTTATTTTGCAAGCAGTTGCGGTGGTGCGCCGATATCGATCATTCGGCAATACATTGAGCAACAGCAAACACCAAGTTAGTCGGAAAACCGCGCCTTATAATTAATCACCAGTAACCGAGGAATTTCCACCAAATACTTCCCAACCCGATCCAGATGATCAGGTTAACAACACTCATCACAAACCCAGCTTTCCACCACTCACCTAAAGTTGCATAACCTGATCCAAAGATAATCGGAGCAGTACCTGTTCCATAGTGCGTCAGCGACATCATTAATGATGATGAAAATGCTAACGTTAAACCTAATAGCATGGGTGGAGCACCTAATGCTAAGCCTGCGGCAAAGAAGGCACCAAACATAGCGGTAATATGTGCAGTTGTACTAGCGAAGAAATAGTGAGAGTAGACATAAATCAGTACTAAGATTAACGCCCCCCAAACCCAACTGAGCCCCATGTTATCAATCGAAGTACCAACAGAAACAGACATCCATTTAATTAGGCCTAATTTACCGAGGAAACTTGCCATCATAACCAACGCGGCAAACCACACGACAGTATCCCATGCACCTTTATTTTTCAGTACATCGTCCCAATTAATCACCCCCGTTGCTAACAAGATGCCAAGGCCAATAAATGCCGCTGTCGTGGCATTAACACTATAATTAGCGCCAAATAACATTGCCGGTACACCGGCCCACATTAATAGTAACAACAGAAATACACCTAGTGTGATCACTTCAGGTAATGAAATTGGCCCTAACTGTTGTAAGCGTTCTTTAGCAAAATTTGGCGCATCTGGCGTTGAAGTTATTTCTGGCTTATACATAAAATAAATGACTAACGGCATTAAAATCAGTGAAACCAGTGCTGGTGCAAAGGCAGCAATCGCCCACATAGACCAAGTCAATTCATGAGCCCCTCCGGCTTCACTAACAATGAGACTGACAATCAGGGGGTTTGGAGCTGTTGCAGTAATAAACATCGCTGAAGTAATCGGGTTAATGTTATAGTTGACCAAAGAGAGATAACGGCCTATTTTCCCTGCAGTTCCATCATCGGCTTTAGAACCAAAACTATCTGCAATTGAACGCATAATTGGGTGAATGATCCCACCACCACGCGCGGTATTACTTGGTGTAACAGGCGCAAGTACTGTTTCTGCAATGGCCAATGAATAAGCTATTCCTAATGTTTTTTTGCCGAATAAAGAAATCACGTAATAACCTATTCGCGCCCCCAAACCCGTCTTATTTAGACTCATCGAAACCATAATGGAAATACCAATTAACCAAATAAGGTCATTAGAGAACCCACTTAATGCATCTGCAATGGCTGCTTTGGTTGAATTCGGGTTGGTCACACCCGTCACTGCGACTAATGCAATCGCAATAATAGAGACACCGCCAATAGGAAGCGCCTTGCCAATAATTGCTGCAATGGTTCCAACAAAGAGTGCTAATAAATGCCAAGCGTCAGGGTTAACACCTTCGGGAACGGGGATCACAAACCAAATAATGAGGGTAATAACAACAGCTATCAATGTAGGTATCGGCTTTAATGGGGTTAGTTTATTCATGTCAGGTATCCATACAGGTTTTAAGATGGAAACAAAAAACTGTACTCTAGATAATTCGAGGAACAGCTAGGCAATAAATGAATAAATCACTAGATGCATGCCTTAATGTAAAATGCTGCAACAGGAAGAATAACGAGTACAAATAATATATTTTTTATCTTTGCAGATATGTTAGCTAAATATCGTTGAAAGACTTTGATCGTTATCACTTAGTTGCACTTTTTCACATATAAAAAACGACTTTAATTTAGTAACAAAATGTAATTAATCAATTCAACAAATATCTTTCAAAATTTAACCAACAAATATCATTTTATTTACCTTGTTATTTTAAAATAATGCGCGTATCAATGTAATAATCTAAAAACACCATTTTACCCTGAGATTGAGTAAACGAGTGAGAGGTCTAATTTATTTATCTAATCGATCCATTTCATGGGTGCAATATACAAAAAAAGCTCGGTAATTTATATCACAACGTACAAAAATGAAGGCTGAATCGAATTATTCACCCTCTATCTTAATCACTTCACAACATAGTATAGAATTAAAATGTTCAAACCTTTTCAATAATAATGTCCAAATAATAAACTCATTTTCGCTTAATAATTAACCACACCCATCCTAGATTCCTATCTTAATGTCAGGTATCAAACTATTTTCCCCTGCATTACAATTAATAGTTGATTAATCTTCATACACAGTATGGCTATTTAATCTACCCTTAACCATGGATTTACACTAAATAAAGCAATTATTCTGAGGGAATTTAAATGACGAAAAATGATGTCACCTACAAAAGTGAACAACAACCTTGTATTATTTTATGCACGACAAACAGCCAAAATAATGCGGTCAAAATTGCACAACAGTTATTAGATAAACGCTTAGCCGCCTGCGTATCACTGCTCCCTGAGCTAACATCGATTTATCGGTGGAAAGATGAGATCTCTCAGGACAAAGAAATTATGTTGTTCATCAAATCTACCTACAAAAACCAATCTGAATTATTCACAGCAATCAAAGAAATTCACCCTTATGAAACACCTGAATTGATTTGTCTCGACTTAGAACAAGTGGATGGCAGTTATTTAGAATGGTTAATAAAGTCGGTTAAGTGAGCTTAGATAGTGAGCAAGCTCCCAATATTTTAGCTTACCTAGGTGCTAGTGCACTGGTCTGCTATGGTAGGTAAAAAATAAATGCTATACAGATGTTCTCGTTTTCGATTTATTTGCCCTCTTTTATAGAGGGCTTTTTTCGTAGATGACTCAAATTTGACGTGTTTCTGCCTCACCAGCCACATAATAATCGGCCTGACTTGTTGGGAGAGGGGCACGCCCACGAATTTTATCAGCTATTTTTTCTGCGATCATAATCGTTGTCGCATTTAAGTTGCCGGTAATAATCAAAGGCATAATGGATGCATCAATGACTCTTAATTTTTCAAGGCCATGTACTCTTCCCGCCCCATCTACAACCGCCATCTCATCACTGCCCATTTTACACGTTCCACAAGGGTGAAATGCTGTTTCTGCTCGTTCACGAACAAAAGCATCCAACTCTTCATCAGTCTGCACTTGCTTACCTGGACTAATTTCTTCACCTCGGTAAGGTGCCAACGCAGGTTGAGCCATAATTTCACGTGTAATGCGAATGGCAGCGCGAAACTCTTCCCAATCTTGTTCACATGACATGTAGTTAAACAAAATACTTGGGTGCTGATAAGGATCTGTTGATTTCAACCTGACCCGCCCACGGCTAGGAGAACGCATTGAGCCAACATGCGCCTGAAAACCATGCACATTAACTGCATTACTGCCATTGTAGTTAATTGCAACAGGTAAAAAATGGAATTGAATATTTGGCCAAGCAAACTTTTTACTGGTTCGAATAAAACCACCTGCTTCAAACTGATTGCTTGCGCCAATACCTGTACCTTTGAATAACCATTCTGCTCCAATACTGGGTTGGTTATACCATTTTAGTGCAGGATACAAAGATACAGGCTGCGTACATTCATATTGCAAATACATCTCAAGGTGATCCTGTAAATTTTCACCGACACCTGGGAGCACATGTACAGCTGGAATATTGAATTGGTTCAGAACCTCTTCAGGCCCCACACCAGAACGCTGCAATATTTGTGGCGAGGCAATTGCGCCAGCACACAATAACACCTCTTTGCGTGCTTTAACTTGGATAACTTTTTTGCTTTTACCTTGATAAAACCGCACACCTGTTGCTTTTTTCGATTCAAATTCAATTAAATCGGTGGTGGCATGTGTGATGATAGTTAAGTTTTTACGTGTTTTAGCCTGATCAAGATACCCCCTCGCTGTGCTAGCACGACGACCTTTCGAGGTAACAGTTCTATCCATTGGGCCAAAACCCTCTTGTTGATAACCATTGAGATCGTCGGTTCTTGGATAACCTGCTTGTACTCCAGCCTCAACCATCGCATGAAACAACACATTGTTACCTTGCTTTGGCGTCGTTACACTGACAGGGCCATCACCACCATGGTAGCTGTTTTCACCGATATCACGTGTTTCAGCTTTGCGGAAATACGGTAAGCAATTGAGGTAGTTCCAATCTTCCAGACCAGGAGCTTTAGCCCACTCGTCAAAATCTAATGCATTACCACGTATGTAACACATACCGTTGATTAACGATGAGCCGCCAAGCCCCTTCCCTCGTCCACATTCCATGCGACGATGATTCATATGAGGTTCAGGTTCCGTTTCATAGGCCCAGTTATAACGGCGACCTTGTAACGGATACGCTAATGCCGCTGGCATTTGAGTGCGAAAATCGAGCCTATAGTCCGGTCCTCCAGCTTCAAGGAGCAGCACAGTAACATCAGGATCTTCTGTTAGGCGAGTAGCAAGAACGTTACCGGCTGAACCAGCACCGATAATAATGTAGTCATAGACCATTGTTATCTCCTCTGTTTCAGTCAAATTAAAAATAAGTGATTAAAATACGGATGAAAACTCCTCGAGTTCAACTTGGATAGATTTGATTTGGGTGTAATTTTGCAATGTGACTAAACCATTTTCACGCCCAATACCTGAGTGTTTGTAGCCCCCAACTGGCATTTGAGCAGGTGACTCCCCCCAAGTATTAACCCAGCAAATGCCTGCTTCTAATTGATGGATAACTCTGTGAGCACGAGAGATATCGCGAGTAACCACCCCTGCGGCCAGCCCATATAACGTATGATTAGCACGTTCAATGACTTCACCCTCAGATTGGTAACTCAAAATACTCATCACAGGACCAAAAATTTCTTCTTGGGCGATCCGCATATCATCCGTACAGTCGGTAAATACTGTTGGTAATACATAGGCTCCTTGAGCAAACTCATTTTCAACCAAACGTTCACCACCGCACAGTAAAGTCGCCCCTTGCTGTCTACCTATTTCAATGTAGCGCAACACGTTTTCCATATGTGAGAAGCTGACTAACGGACCAAAATTGGTTTCAGGGTCAAGCGGTGAGCCTATTCGGATACGCGCTACACGTTGTTGGATTTTAGCTTCGAATTGCTGTTTCAATTTTTCAGGAACGAACACTCGAGTGCCATTCGTACACACTTGCCCTGAGCTGTAAAAATTGGCCATCATGGCGATATCTGCGGCTTTATCGAGATCGGCATCATCAAAAATGATCAATGGAGATTTGCCACCGAGCTCCATAGTCACTTCTTTTAGTGTCGAACCAGATGCATTGGCCATCACTTTCTTACCTGTCGCCACCCCACCCGTAAATGATACTTTAGCAATACCTGAATGCTCTGATAGCCATTGTCCAACATCAGCCCCACCACCAGTGACCACATTAAATACCCCAGCAGGTAAGCCTGCTTCAGTATAAATTTCAGCTAATTTCAGTGCTGTCAATGAAGTGACTTCGCTTGGTTTGAAAATCATTGCGTTACCAGCTGCCAAGGCTGGTGCTGATTTCCACAATGCAATTTGGATGGGGTAATTCCATGCACCGATCGCAGCAACAACACCTAGTGGCTCACGGCGTGTATAAACAAAAGCGCTATCACGTAACGGAATTTGCTCACCCTCTAAAGCGGGGATCAACCCTGCATAATATTCCAACACATCAGCGCCAGTCACGATATCAACATAGCGAGTTTCTGATAATGGCTTGCCCGTATCAAGAGTCTCTAGTTGAGCTAGCTCTTCATTACGTTCGCGGAGTAAATCGACGGCACGACGCAAGATGCGTGAACGTTCCATAGCCGTCATTGCAGCCCAAGTTTTTTGCCCTTGTTTGGCACTTTCCACCGCCCAATTGATGTCTTCATAGCTAGCGGATTGTAAACGCGCAATCACTTCACCATTGGCGGGGTTTATGGCATCAAATTGCCCACACTCAGGCTGTGAGCTATCCACATATCCGCCGTGGATATAGAGTTTATGTAATTGGGGTTGGTGCATAATATCTCCTTCGCTTAAAACTAAGGCTTAGCGCTGACCATGTCGTTCAAATTGCATATCGATATATTCGTTAGTAATGGTTAATGCATCTTGTAGAGGAAACGCCTGATTACTTAACGCGCTACGTAACCAAATTCCATCAATCAATGCGGCGAGCCCTTTCGCAGCCATGCGTGCAGAGGACTTATCTAGCACACGGGCAAACTCATAACTTAAGTTTGAATACAAACGCCTATCATTAACTTGCTGTAGGCGATTTAAATTAACTTGATGCATACTACTTGCCCAAAACGCTAACCAGGTTTTCATCGCTGCTTCGCTGATCTGAGAAGGGTCAAAGTTACCTTCAACAATGGCTTGAATGCGTTGTTTGGGTTGGGCATGGCCCAGCATCCTTAAACGCATCGCAACAGCAAAACCTAGCTGATATTGAATATGCCGCATTGTGGCCTCTAATAAGCCGTTTTTATCGCGGAAGTAATGGCTAATAATTCCAGTTGATACCCCCGCTTTGCGAGCAATTAATGCAATGCTAGCTTCCTGCATTCCTACCTCATTAATTACCTCAAGTGTGGCTTGAATTAACTGCTGCTTACGTATCGATTGCATTCCTATCTTCGGCATGATCTCTAAACCTAAAAAATACAGTGAACACTATTATTAAACTTTTTTTTAATTGAACATTCAATCAATATTAACTATATTTTATCACAAATATTTTACAAACATAAGGGAGAAATAGACGTGAAAAATTGAATCTTTGCTAAAAATTCAAATATTTAGCAAAGAATGCAACTTTTAACTTTTAAACAAATAAAATTGTGGAACTGCCGATGACAACTCAAAACAGTCCAAAAAATCAGCAGAAAGACAAACTGAATTCTGTGGTTTTTTTCTCTTCCGCTGGGTTAATCCTAGCGTTTTCATTTTTCACCATACTCATGACAGAAACCGCCAATCAATGGATCGTTACGACACTTGGCTGGGTATCCAAAACATTTGGTTGGTACTATTTATTAGCAGCGACTTTGTATATCGTGTTTGTGATTTTCATCGCCACCTCACGGTTTGGTAATATCAAATTAGGTCCTGAACAATCTAAGCCCGAATTCAGTGTACTTAGCTGGTCTGCGATGCTATTTGCTGCTGGGATTGGCATTGACCTGATGTTTTTCTCTGTTGCGGAACCCGTTACACAATACATGCTACCGCCAACTGGCGAAGGGCAAACATTAGAAGCAGCCCGTCAGTCGATGGTGTGGACATTATTCCACTATGGCCTGACGGGCTGGTCAATGTATGCATTAATGGGGATCGCGCTAGGCTACTTTAGTTACCGATACAATTTACCTTTAACCATTCGTTCCGCACTTTATCCCATTTTTGGCAAACGCATATATGGGCCAATCGGTCATACGGTCGATATTGCTGCTGTTATTGGTACCATTTTTGGTATTGCAACCACATTAGGGATCGGTGTTGTACAACTTAACTATGGCTTAAAAGTGTTGTTTGATATTCCACAAGGGCTCACTGCCCAGGGTGGGTTGATATTACTTTCAGTGATTATGGCGGTAATTTCAGCCACTTCAGGGGTAAATAAAGGGATCCGTATTTTATCTGAACTGAATGTGCTACTGGCTTTTGGCTTGATCCTATTTATTCTATTTGTTGGCGATACTGAGTTTTTACTCAACGCCTTAGTGCTTAATGTTGGCGACTATGTTAACCGCTTTATGGGTATGACGCTGAACAGCTTTGCCTTTGATAGACCAACGGATTGGATGAATAGTTGGACGCTATTTTTCTGGGCTTGGTGGGTAGCATGGTCACCGTTTGTGGGGCTGTTTCTGGCACGCATTTCCCGCGGACGCACAATACGCCAATTTGTCATTGGCACCCTAATCATTCCGTTTGTGTTTACCCTGCTTTGGTTATCTATTTTTGGCAACAGCGCATTATATGAAATCATTCATGGTAACAAAGAGCTTGCTGAAACCGTCCTTGCTGCCCCTGAGAAAGGTTTTTACTCACTACTTGAACTCTACCCCGGTTTTGGATTAACCGCCTCTGTCGCCACCATCACGGGCCTGCTATTTTACGTGACCTCCGCAGATTCAGGCTCTTTAGTCCTTGGTAACTTTACCTCCAACTTAAGCGACATTAATAATGATGCACCAAACTGGTTACGTATTTTTTGGTCAATCGCAATCGGCTTATTAACCCTTGGTATGTTAATGACCGACGGCGTACCTGCATTACAAAACACGACAGTGATTATGGGGCTACCATTTAGTTTTGTTATTTTCTTCATCATGGCGGGTCTGTATAAATCGCTAAAAGTTGAAGATTTCAGGCGTGTCAGTTCACTGACTACCAGTGCACCCGCGCCTTTATATGGCAATGATAAATTAAATTGGAAGCAGCGCCTTGGCCGAGTAATGAACTTCCCGGGAACCACTTACACACAAAGAATGCTCGATTTAGTATGTGCACCAGCCATGCAAGAAGTGGCTAAAGAACTGTCATTACGAGGTGCAAAAGTGGAATTTAACAGTTTACCGCCCGTTGCCGATGAGCGATTAAATCATTTAGAGCTCGTTGTCGACTTAGTGGATGAGCAAAACTTCATTTATCAAATTTGGCCTCAACGTTACTCAGTTCCGAGTTTCACTTATCGCGCACGTTCAGGTAAATCTCACTATTACCGTTTAGAAACATTTTTATGGGAAGGGACTCAAGGTAATGATTTGATGGACTTCACAAAAGAGCAAGTGATCAGTGATATCTTAGATCAATATGAAAAACACCTTAACTTTATTCATTTAAGCCGTGAAGCCCCTGGAGCCACACTAACCTTCCCTGAAACTAGCTAATCATTTTACCTCTAAGGTACTTAATCGAGTTCCTTAGAGGTCTCTGTAACCAATGAAGATGGCGTCATTTTATTCTTAATAACGTGATACTAGATAGATAAAATCTTTCCTATCAAAAGAGAAATCATGCCCCAAAAAATATCATTTACACCTTATTTTTCCACTTACTCAATCATTTGTTTGAGTTGATGCAGACCATGCAACCATAAAAGGTCTCGAGCATCCCGTAGTCGCGAAAGAGCGGCGATCCTCTTTAGCGACTTTTTTCGAATCAAAAACAAAACGTTGTTGCTGTTTGACCAAATCAATACTTTAATAATATTTGCTATACTCACAGTCTGAAGGTGGCTTTCCTTTAAGAATATAATCTATTGCTATAATTTGGTAAAAAAAAACCATAAGCTGATAGTTAATGAATTCTTAAATATAAAAATTCATGTCTAAAACGGCGCATTTCTCTATCAGCAATTAATTTTTCAAAACCACCTCTTACTGAGGTGGCAAACAATAAAAACAAATTCGTTAAGCCCCAAGTATCGTCAAAAATAGTGATGATACCCCATTTTTTCAGAAATATTGCGCCCTGCAGTCTTTAATAATCGGACATAACTGTCCAATTGCTGCTCATCAAAACGAATTGTAGGAAAAGATATTGATAGCCCAGCAATAACCCGCCCTAGACGGTCATACACAGGAACCGCAATGCAGCGTAAACCGAGTTCTTGTTCTTCCCTATCTTCTGCATAATGTTGCTCACGTACCATCGCTAATTCAGTCATTAATTGCTCTGCATTCAACAGCGTCGTGTCGGTTTTTTTAACAAATTCAACCTGTTCTAATATCTCTTTGACCACCGCATTATCTTGCCAAGCCAACAGGACTTTACCAATAGCAGTACAATATAAAGGGTTACGTCGCCCAACTCGCGAATACATACGTAAGTTATAGCTAGAATCAATCTTATGAATATAAATAATCGAATTATCATCAAATGCGCCGAGGTGTAATGCCTCATGGGTTAATTGGCCAATATGGCGCATTTCTTTATCTGCGATTTCAATTAAATCGACATACTCAAGGGATTTAGCACCTAATTCAAATAGTTTAAGTGTCAGAGAATATTTATCAGCCTCTCCCTCTTGCACCACATATCCCAACTGTTTCATGGTTTGTAAAAAACGATAAGTTGTCGCTTTTGACATCAATAAACGTTGAGAAAGTTCGGACACACCGATCTCCTTTTGCTCCCCAAGTGCACTGAGGATACTGAATACTTTAACCACAGAAGAGACTGCGTCTGTTTGCGTGACACTATCTGTCATTATTTACCATTCCTTTTTATTCAACTGTATACAGCATAGAGATCCACTCTATAAAAAACAAGAACAGCGATTTGAAATTTTTAAAACGGCGTTTCATTTTTATTTGAAGTTGCCTAAAAAATAGGTTTTAATGGCAACTAGACTCTAAATAATTCGAGATTCAGCTAGGCGACAAGTGAGCGAGTCGCTGGGAGCCTACATAAGTAGGTGACTAGTGCGAGTGAGCGTAGTCAACAACGCTGCAACTTGAAGTATGACGAGTATATTCAATGATGATTTTAGAATGACAACAAAATGCAGGTGGTAAACATGGCTAAAACTTCGCAAGTTGCCATTATTGGCGAATGTATGGTTGAGCTACAGAAATCAGGGGAACTGTTCAAACAAAGCTATGGGGGCGACACTCTCAATACCGCACTCTACCTCGCTCGCTTAACCTCTTCGCAAGATGTAATGACACGCTATTTTACGGGGCTTGGGCAAGACCCATTTAGCCAACAAATGTTAACTAGCTGGCAAAAAGAAGGCATTAATACCGATAGTGTTATTATCTCGGATAAACACTTACCCGGCATGTATTTGATTGAAACTTCAGCGGAGGGTGAACGCCGCTTTTTCTACTGGCGAGACAACTCAGCTGCTAAATATTGGTTAAATGACAAAACTGTCGCCAACACACAACAATTGCTCAATCAACAGCAATTTATCTATCTAAGTGGTATCAGTTTAGCCATTCTCCCCGAGCCTGCTCGTCACTTATTGTTTAATCTATTAGAAAATGCCCGCAAATCAGGCTCAAAAATTATCTTTGATAATAATTATCGCCCTGCATTATGGCCTTCTACTGAGGCTGCTCAAGTGGCTTATCAACGCATGCTTACGCTGACAGATATGGCTTTTTTGACCTTCGATGATGAACAGTTATTATATGGCGATCAACACGAAAGCCAATCTATCGCTCGTGCTCAGCAATATGGTGTCAATGAAATCGTCATCAAAAGAGGTGCAGAACCCTGCTATATCGTTATCGATCATGAACAACAAGAAATCCCTGCTAACAAAGTCAGCAATGTTATTGATACCACAGCGGCAGGTGATTCTTTCAGCGCAGGCTACCTCGCCTGCCGTATTTTAGGGGGCTCTCCCGCGGAGGCCGCCAATGCAGGTCACCTTCTCGCAGGTACTGTGATCCAACACCGTGGTGCTATTATCCCTAGCGATGCCATGCCTCAATTAATATTAAATAACTAATAAAGGCTTAATCATGAATCAACTCATTGAGAAATTAAAAAAAATCAGCGTTGTTCCTGTTATTACTATCAATAATGCAGAGCATGGCGCGCCACTTGCCAAAGCCTTGGTTGAAAATGGTTTGCCTTGTGCTGAAGTGACGTTTCGCACACCTGCTGCTGTTCAAGCCATTAAAAATATGCGGGCGGCCTACCCTGAAATTTTAATTGGTGCGGGAACCGTACTGACCACTCAACAAGTCGATCAGGCCATTGAGGCCGGTGTTGATTTTATTGTTAGCCCCGGTTTTAATCCTAAAATCGTGGCTTATTGCCAGCAAAAAAATGTCATTATCATTCCAGGTTTGAACAACCCGAGTCTTGTTGAGCAAGCGTTAGAGTTTAATTTAACCACAGTTAAATTCTTCCCTGCTGAAGCGTCTGGTGGCGTTGCAATGTTAAAGGCATTGAGTGCTGTTTACCCAGTCACCTTTATGCCTACAGGGGGCATCAGCCCTAAAAATATTAAAGACTACACCGACTTACCTTCAGTACTGATCTGTGGAGGCTCATGGATGGTACCTAACAATTTGATAGACAATGAAAATTGGGATGAGCTTGGCAAACTGATAGCCGAAGCAGCTAATTTGTAGTTTCGATGATGGCTTTTCGCAAATAATCACTCAATATAGTGAGGTAATTACCGCACTATATTGATCTCACTATTGCTTATTCAGCGACCGATTTTAAACGACCGCGTAATCGTTTTATGGCCTGACTATGCAACTGACTAACTCGCGACTCTCCCACTTCGAGCACTGCACCAATCTCTTTCAAATTGAGTTCTTCTTGATAATAGAGAGTTAGCACCAGTTTTTCGCGCTCAGGCAACTGCTCAATAGCCTCAATGACTTGTGAACGTAGATTAGATTCCATCAATAAGCTTAATGGATTACCACCATCCGTTTCATCCATGGTGGGTTCACAACTTTCACCATGAATTTCATGCCATTCATCATAAGAAAAGAGTTGGCTGTTATTGGTATCGAGTAACGCTTGGCGGTATTCGACAATATCGATTTGCAATGAATCTGCAATTTCACTTTCTGTTGCGGTTCGGCCTAATGATTGTTCTAGCTCTCCAATCGCTTTTGCCATTTCACGTGCTTGGCGGCGAACACTGCGTGGTGCCCAATCACGACTGCGTAGCTCATCAAGCATTGAACCACGAATGCGTTGTACAGCGTATGTGGCAAATGATGCACCTTGAGTAGCATCAAAACGTTCTAATGCATGCAATAAACCAATGCCACCCGCTTGGATCAAGTCATCAATATCCACGCTTGCGGGGAGTCTCACTTGCAGCTTAAGGGCCTCATGTCGTATTAGTGGATAATAACGCTCCCACAGGCTATTTTTATTAATTACACCTTCGGCAGTATATAAATCACTCACAAACGGCATCACCTTTAAAACCCATACAAAGGCATTTATTATGCTAGTTGATGAATAATTCAATCCGCAGAGTAATGGGGTAAATTGGCGCTATTTTACCTAACCTAAATTAATACAGTGTAGATATTCACATTATTAATGGCTTTTTTTGTCATGATAAAAAAGGCCAGAAGTTTCTGGCCTTGGATAGAATAGAAAGGGAGTAAAAATTAACGCAACAGGCTCAGAACACCTTGTGGAACTTGGTTTGCTTGTGCCAAAACTGCGGTACCTGCTTGTTGCAGAATTTGACCACGGCTCATGTTAGACACTTCGGTCGCAAAATCAGCATCTTCGATACGGCTACGTGCAGCACTCAGGTTGTTGACTGAGTTGTTCAGGTTGTTGATCGTTGATTGGAAACGGTTCTGTACCGCACCCAAAGATGAACGAAGAGTATCAACCGTTTTCAACGCATCATCTAACGCTGCTAGAGGTTCATCATCAATTCCCATTTTAACTGCTTTATCATCAGCAATTTTTGTTGCATCGGTCAATTTTCCTGTCGTTGCATCAAAATCACTTCTTTTAACTTCAAAATATTTATCGTCTTTTTTGATTAAGAAGGTATCTTTTTCTGCTTTACCATCAGCGCCTACTTTTTGGAATAATTGCTCGCCATCGTTTAAGACAATTCCTTTGCTACCGTCTGTTTTTGCGATAGCTTCAGCGCCATCAGCAATTTCCGAACCTAAAGTTGTCCCTGTTGTAGGATCCGTTGCTTCTTTTGTGATACCTGCGATATCAACTTTACCAGTAGCAGCATCAATTCTTGAGCTATCAATTTTATAAAAGCCTTTGTCAGCACCAGTCGTTTTCTCAACATAAAATTCATCCGTTTTTCCCTTAACTAGATGAAGTTTTTCATCAGCACCCGCAGCATATTTCACAGCTGGAGTACCTTTAACCTCTGTTTCACTTAAGTTTTTAATTTGGCTACCAATTTGACCTGTTTTAGACAGATCTAAACTATCAATTTTCAATACTGAGCTATCAATTTTTTTCAAATCAAAAGAAATGGTTTCGCCATCGTTAGCACCAACCTGAATACTCATTGCGCCATCTTTGTTCAACACTTTCTTACCGTTGAATTGAGTTTGTTCTGAAATACGATCAATTTCTGCTAAACGTTGCTTCACTTCTTCTTGAATAGATTTAGTATCTGATTCTGAGTTAGAACCATTTTTCGCTTGTACAGCCAACTCACGAATACGTTGCAAGTTGTTGTTAATTTCATTAACTGCACCTTCCGCTGTTTGCATGGTAGAGATACCATCGTTAGCATTGCGTGCAGCTTGAGTTAAACCTTTAATGTTTGCTGTAAAACGGTTAGCAATCGCTTGGCCCGCAGCATCGTCTTTAGCGCTGTTGATACGAGAACCAGAAGACAAACGTTCAATTGCTGTACCCAGCACACCTTGTGAACGGTTTAAGTTGTTTTGCGTTGTCAGAGACAGAACGTTAGTGTTGATGACCTGTGCCATGATATAAGTCCTTGTTATTCGATAATAATAAGGAAGGCTGATTTATTAAGCCATTCCATTGTTGCCACGAATATGATTATCGGCGGCATCAAAAAGGGCTTTAGGGTTTTCAATAAATAATTTGCGAAATAAAATCAAAGAAATAATAATCACCATAAATAACAATGGGATATTTATTTTATGAATATGTTAGATTTGTGGATTAATTGGCAGATGTTTTAGCAAAGGTGATAATAATAAGGTGTTTATAGCCAGAAATGTTGGTATGAAAAGTGCGTTGGGGTGAAATATACGTTGGAGTAATAGATAAAATAAAAAGCTATCCCAAGTCAGCTTCCTAACTTGAGATAACCAGAGAAGCTTAAATTAACGTAATAGGCTTAGTACGCTTTGGGTAGTTTGGTTCGCTTGTGCTAACACCGCCATACCTGCTTGTTGTAAGGTTTGGCCTTTGGTCATATTAGACACTTCAGTTGCAAAATCGGCATCTTGAATACGACTGAGTGCAGAACTCAGATTAACCACTGTATTTTGAAGGCTATTCACCGTGGATTCCATACGGTTTTGTACCGCACCTAAGGTTGAACGCATGCTATCCACAGTTTTTAATGCTTCATCCAATGCGGCTAGTGGTTCATCATGGATATCGGTAGTCATTGCTGCCTTAGGATCAAGCTTAGTCGCTTTATTCTTTAACTCACCCGAAGTTGCATCAAAATCAGCCCTATCGACTTCAAAATACTGGTCATCTTTTTTGATGATGAATTTATCCGCAATGGCTTTACCATCTGCATCTAATTTTTGGTGTAGTTCCTCACCGGTATCAAGTTTGATTGCTTTTTGTGGGGATACAGCAGCTGTAATATCATCCTTGTCGTTAATTTGTATACCTTTAGCAGTGTCAGCCGCCGTCGCTGCAGAACTGGTAAGCGCTGTCAGAGTAGCTGTATCTATAGAACCATCTGATTTAAAATCGCTCTTTGAAACAATAAATTTATCAGTACCATCATCAAGTAAGAATTTACCCGCATCTGCACCGCCTGCTTTATATAATTTTTGGCTACCAGTCATCTTAAATTTAAAAGCATCAACTTTTTTAACCTCAGTTTCACTTAAGTTCTTAACTTGCTTGCCAATTTGGCCTCGGTTAGACAAATCCAAATCGTCCACTTTCAACACTGAGCTATCAATCTTTTTGAATTCTAATGAAAGCGATTGATGATCAAGTGCGCCAATCTGAATTTTCATGTCACCATCTTTGCTGAGCATTTTATTGCCATTAAAGTCTGTTTGTACTGAAATACGATCGATTTCTTCTAAACGTTGTACCACTTCTTCTTGTAGAGATTTAATATCCGATTCTGAGTTGGTGCCATTACTCGCCTGCACTGTCAATTCACGGATACGCTGTAAGTTATTGTTAATTTCATTAACCGCACCTTCGGCCGTTTGTGCCATCGAAATACCATCATTGGCATTACGCGCCGCTTGGGTTAATCCTTTTACATTGGTGGTAAAACGGTTAGCAATTGCTTGACCTGCCGCATCATCTTTTGCGCTATTGATACGCATACCTGAAGACAAACGCTCTATCGCCTTCGCCTGTACACTTTGAGACTTGTTTAAATTGTTCTGAGTATTCAGAGACAGAATATTGGTATTGATAACTTGCGCCATTATATAAACCCTTTCCATTCATATATATTATATATTGAATTAACCACCTATTCATTATGATTAATTCGTCAAAGTGATTATCGGCAGCATTAAAAATGGCTTTAGCAATTTAATTTGGTATTTTTATCTTATCAAACATAACCGTAATGTTTATAATGATTTACACCATAAAATTAACGATAACCTCCGTTTAATTAGCTTCAAACGGTTGCTTATTTATGTTCAATAGAGACAAATACCCAGCTTTCTGTCGCTAACTCGTGCCATCATTATTTGTGTATATCGTCTAAGATTTCCGCCTTTCTCGCCGATAACCTGTTAAACGAGAATATTTTTAGGAGAAATTCATGGCTGGTATAGCGACACTCGGTATCGGGGCTAACTTAGATTTAAATAATCAAATGAGCCAAATTGAAGCGGTCGAAAGACGCCGTTTGGAACCATTAACGACACAGAAAGCCAGCTATGACGCGCAAATCAGTGCCTATGGCAAAATGCAATCATCACTGGAAAAATTAAAAAAAGCCGCTGAAGATCTAAAAAAGTATGGTGATATCAGCACCACTAAAGTAAATGGTGATTATAAAAGCTTTGATGTCAAAACCGATGGTAAGGCCGTTGCAGGTGTTCACGATGTGGTAGTTAAAAATTTAGCTAAAGCACAAACTATCGCCACCCAAGGCCAAAGTGATAATAAAAAATTATTAGGCAATGGCAACCCAGAGCGCACCATCACTATTACCCAACCCGCAGAAAAAAAACCGATTGTCGTTAAGTTAGATAACGAGCACACTTCACTGATTGAGATTGCAGATGCCATTAATAAAACAGACAGTAATGTCAGCGCTTCAATCATTAAAGATAAAACCAATAACTATCACCTTGTAGTGACGTCCAAAAAAGAAGGCACTGATCACCGTATCAATATTAAGGTAGAGGGTGATGATGCTTTAGCTAACTTAATGGATGTTCAATCTGAATTAGGTTCCGATAATAAGGTCACCATCAAAGGTGCACCGGGTATGGAGCAAAAAGTGGCTCCACAAAATGCCCAGTTGGTTATTGATGGTTTTGAACTCGAATCACAAACCAATGAAGCCAAAGATCTGTTTCCCGGCCTGACATTGACGCTTAAACAGGAAACGGAAGCATCAAAAACCGATCATTTGATCATTTCATCCGATATCGAACCCGCAAAAGCCAAAATCAAAGCATGGGTCGATGCTTATAATGAATTTCAAACCCTTGCCACTGAGCTAACTAAATACACCCCAACCGATAAAGGGGTTGAGCCCGACAAAACCAATGGTCCATTACTCGGTGATTCAACATTGCGAGGGATCCAGAGCCAATTACGTACCCATGTGCGTACTGCGCAACCAAGTGGTCAAATTGATACCTTAAGCAAAATGGGCATCAAGCAAAAACTTGATGGCACATTAGAGATTGATAATAAAAAATTTGAAGAGGCTCTAAAAGAAAACACCGCTAGCGTTAAAACCTTCTTTATGGGCGATGGCAAAGAAACGGGTTTTGGTACTGAAAACTTTGAATTTTTGAAAAAGACCCTTGATAGCAAAGAGGGAACAATCCATAACGCCACCGATGGTCTGCAAAAGAAAAAGAAAAGCCTCGATAAACGTATTGAGCAAACGAATAAACAAATTGAAAGCACCATGGATGGTTACCGTCGCCAATTCCAAAACCTCGATAAAATGATGACGTCGCTTAACAGCACCAGTAATTCTTTAGGTAGACTCTTAGGTTAATTAATATGTACCAACAAAAAGCAAAACAAGCTTATCAACAAGTCGATATTGAGAGTGAAATTATCAATGCCACTCCCTATCAGTTAATCACTATCCTGTATAAGGGCGCGTTAAGCGCCCTAAAACGGGCTGAAATTTTTATTCAGCAAAATGATATCGCTGCGAAAGGTAAAGAACTTTCCAAAGCGATCGATATCATCGATACGGGTTTAAAACATGCGTTAAATCATGATGCTGGCGGCGAAATTGCCGATAATTTAGCCCGCCTTTATGACTATATGGTGATCCGTTTGCTCAAGGCTAATCTTGAAAATAATATCACTTATATACAAGAAGTTTACCAATTACTCTCCGATCTTGCGTTAACGTGGCAGCAGATTGGGGCAAATGTGGATGAAAGATAAACAGGTGAACAATCATAAACCTATTGATTTACATGAAATCTATCGTGATGTTTTAGTATTAAGTGAAAATTTAGTCGCACTGGCACAAGCAAAAGAGTGGGAGCAACTGATCGCCCGCGAAACAGAGTATGTCCATGCTGTCGAAAATTTGACGCAATTGTCACATGAGCTCGAAGCGCAGCAGCCCATCACAGATGAATTGGTCGCGTTGTTGCAGCAAATAATTGAAAATGAACGTATAACTAAAACCTATTTACAACAGCATCTAGATTTTTTAAGCAAAGAAATTAAACAATTAGATCAGAATCGGGCACTTAACAATAGCTATGGCCAGTTTAATCAACCAGATGCCCAAAAAACAATAAAGCCCCTTGAATAGTGATATATGTCAGAGCCCCCTGCACACTTTTTTCTAATACAAATAAGTGTGCAGGTACGGAGCCGATTAAATCACTGCTTTAATCTTTGTTGTTTCTTGAGTTTTTTCAATAACATATTGCGTTTTAGTGTTGATAAGTGGTCGAGAAACACTTTACCGTGCAAATGGTCAATTTCATGTTGCATTACGATCGCCAAAAACTCATCAGAATCGACGATAAACTCATTACCTTTTCTATCTAATGCTTTGACTTTCACACGTTGAAAACGTGCAACATCAGCGTAGATGTCAGGTACAGAAAGGCAGCCTTCTTGGTAGCTGGTTTCCCCTTCACTTTCAATAATTTCAGGGTTAATAAACACCATCGGCTGATCACGATTTTCAGATATATCAATCACCATGACGGATTGCGATGCCGCTATCTGCGTCGCCGCCAAACCAATGCCGTTATCGGTACTGTACATCGTATCCAATAAGTCATCGATCAAACCTTGCACCGCAGCAATATCTGTCACTGTGTGACATGTCACACGCAATCGTTCATCGGGTATTTCAATAATCTCTCTTACTGCCATAATTCGAAGATCCTTCAATCACACTCTTTACTTAAGCTATAGCACATTATCGTCTGTTTAAATTTACGATAAGATGCAAAAAATGGCATTGTTGCCAATATAAAAAATCACACCATGATTAATAGCGCTATGGTTTGAAAAACATAACGTTAAAAACAAGGTGCAATGAAATTTTACAGAAAAATAACATGTTATTGCTAAAAAAACACGCTAAAAAATAATTTACGTGGATTGAATAAATTTGCTATTCCCTCATTAAATAATAATGTAATGAGGGAACATTAAATGATTAGTTAACACTAATCACTATTTTACCAAAAGCGCCTTGTTGTAAATGTTCAAATGCCTGTTTTGCATTATTAAAATCATATTTTTCACCGATGATTGGTGTGATTTTATATTGTTCAACGATACGACAAAGATCTTCCAGTGCACGACGATGCCCTACCGTAATACCTTGAATAATGCCTCTTCTTAACATTAATGGTAGTGCTGGCACCGCTAAATCACTATCTGCCATAAAACCTATTTGAGAAATTCGCCCATCAGCAGCTAATGCATTCACTGATTGGCGTAAATTATCGCCCCCAATCAATTCTAAAATATGATCAGCACCGTGACCGTCAGTCAATTTGACCACTTCATCAGCCCAGTTAGGCATATGTTGAGTGTTAATAACCGCTGTCGCACCTAATGCTTTTACCTTATGCAGTTTCTCTTCACTACGAGAGGTAATGATGGTATGTGCTCCCAGTGCATGGGCAATTTGATGTGCGAACAGCGAAACTCCCCCTGTACCTTGTAGCAACACATAATCATTTTGTTGGAGCTTTCCGAGTTCTCCAAGTGCAAACCATGCTGTTAGCCCTGCAACCGGTAAGGTCGCCGCCTCTTCTGACGTCAAACTCAGAGGGCTTCTAACTAAAATATCTTCATGTAAAACGATATATTCAGCCAATACCCCCGGTAATGGCCCACCCAATGAATGCCCATGATACAGCATTTCAGCAGGGGCTTTACCATCCAGCCATGTTGCCCAAAAATTAGCGATCACCTGCTCACCTATGGAAAATCGTGAACCCCCTTCACCTAATGCAACAATTTCGCCTGACATATCAGATGCAGGGGTAAATGGCATTTCAGGCAGCTCAGGTAATAACTCCCCCTCAATGACCAATTTATCTCGATAATTAAGAGAAACTGCATTCACCTTAATCAGAACTTCATTTTTCTGCGGAGTCGGTACAGGTACTTCAACTAAGGTTAAATTTTCAATACCGAATTGTTCGAGTTGCCAACGTTTCATCATTTTCATCATTGTTTTCCACATTTTGTTACTGATAATGCGCATTTTATTGACAACCTTTTATCTTGTATCGCGATATCATTTCGTTATATTTCCGACAAAATGGATACAATTATCATGAATACGGCTCCCTACTCACAACTCCTCTATATGATGGCTTTTATCCATACCGTTGAAACGGGAAGCTTTACCGCTGCAGCGGCACGTATGGGAGTATCTAAATCAGCAACAGGCAAACATGTTGCCAAGTTAGAAGAACGACTGGGTGTCAAGTTACTCAATCGCACCACTCGCAGCGTCAATCTAACCGAGGAGGGTACACTCTATTATCAAAGTTGCCTGAAGGTGATTGAAGAGCTTACAGAAGCAGAATCGCTATTAGCATTTCGTAAAAATATTGTGTCAGGTAAATTACGTATCAGCTTGCCACTCTCTTATGGCCGCCTACAAATTATGCCAATCTTAACCGACGTCGCGAAAAAACATCCTGATCTGCATTTAGATATTTCATTCACCGATAGAAAAGTTGATCTGATAGAAGAAAATATTGATTTGGTGGTACGACTCGGAGACACAGGAAACTATCGCAGTATTTCTGGACGACAAATCGATGTACAGCATTCTGTGGTTTGTGCTTCACCTGAATACATACAACAACATGGCATACCGCAAAATATAGAACAACTGGCTGCACATTCTTGCATTGGCTTTGCTTACGGCGGTCGTGTTGTGCCTTGGAAATTACTGGATAAGCAAGGCAATCCCTACGATTTTTTACCCAATGCACGTTTTGTGATTAGCCATGGGGAAGCGCTAAGAGATGCTGTCATCAATGGCATGGGTATCGCACATTTGGCGACTTGGTTGATGGGTGATGCCGTACAACAAGGCCAATTACAAGTTCTTCCTATCGCTACACCTAAAAGTGATTTTATTGTGTCCGTGCTTTGGCCGACGTCACGTAATTTATCACCACGAGTTCGTGTGGTGGTTGATGAACTGGTTAATAAATTAAAATGATAAATAATACTTCGTTCTTGGCGTGTTATTTTTAATAAAAATCAATTCAGAAACAATCACTATTTACGAATTTATCGTTAGTTATTTCTGAATTTTTTACCCATTAATTTCATCATAAAATAAAGTATCCATAACAGAATTAGTTATAAACGGAATAATTTTTATTAATTCATTCAATATAGGATATAAAATGAAAAAAGGATTTTTAGCCGGCTCAATCGCTTTGATAATATCGTCTTCTCTCTCAAATACCGCTTTCTCATTACCTGTTATTTCTGCGGGAACTGACATGGCTATCTCTATAATCGAAACGTTATCTGATATACCTGCTGGCATAGCATCTGAAAAACAAAAAGAAGAAGCCATAAAAAAATATGATGAACGACGCTTTAATGCTTTTTTTGCCTCTAACTATAAAAAACCTGTGGATACACCTATCACAGTTGAAGATCATTTTAATAAAATAATCTATAACGATATGCAAGACGTCTATCGTGAATTAGAACCAAAGATGTCTGATATCAACCAAGCTATTAATGAATCTAAGCAAAAAACTGCAGATAACATCAACAGTAAAGTTAAAGATCTAGAAAATAAAATTGACTCCGGCGACCAAAATACACTTCGCCTAAGCAGAGAATACACTAATGAATACGCCGATGAATTAATGGAATACACTGAGACAACCAATAAACAAGTATTAGAAGAGAGCCAAGGATATACCGATAATATCGCCATGGATTTGGTAGAAACCATTCATCAACAACATGATTCTGCGGTGGATACCAGTAAAAAATATACCGATCAAATATCAAATAAAAATAACAAAGCACATCATGCAAAATTTCAGCAATTAGAATCAATGCACATGCAAAACCAAGCACAAAATGAAACCCGTTTTTCTCAAATGGATAAAAAAATCAGCAAAACTGCCAAACAAGCGAATTCTGGTATTGCTTCCGTAGCAGCGATGTCGAATATTCCGTATGCGATGAATACTCGCTTTAGCCTAGGCGCCGGTTTGGGTAACTATCGTAATGGCAATGCTGTCGCTGTTGGTGCTCAATACCAAATAAAAGAAAATGTAAATCTACGCAGCTCTGTTTCTTGGAATAACTCAGATAGCGCGGTTGTTGGTGCGGGTATTGCAATTGGTTGGTAAGCATTCAATTACACCACTGATATTTATATAACCTATCAGTGGATCTATTCCTAAATAGTGCCATAATTGGCACTATTTATAAATACCCAAACAACTAATCAAATGTCGCTATCAACCAAGCAGAACCTTTATAGTCACCCGCGACAGCATTGTTACCTTGAATATGACTGGTGATCTTAATTGTTCTCAGATCTTTGATGTCTATTTTAAAATCTTTCCCCGTTTGACCCGTTGTTTCATCGGTCATGGTCAAATCGCTATAAATTTTATTATTACTATTTTGGCTACTGGTCATTGGCAATCGCTTTTGTGGATCGCTGTCAGTAGCATAATCAAGGCGTAGCCTCACCTTGGTTGACACTGAAAACTTACAGGTATAGGTAACTTTTTCTGTGATTAAGCTGTCGTAATTTAATGTATTTAACTGCCCATGACGTAAATTGACTGTGCCTGCTTGCCCTGTACTGGTCATAGTTGTACAAGAAGATCCTACGTTTAATTGAGAAGCAGCCAACCGCATCGGTACTGATGAATCACTTAATGTCCACGATGTTTGAGGCGGTGTGGTTCGTGACGCAGTAAAAGCACGCACATAACCACCAAGATTCATTGCTGCAATAGGTAACTGACCATCGATAATACGATCATTAATATAGAAAGTAACAGTGATAGGGAATTGTACGGTAAAATCACCTGCACTTGCTGTTGTCGTTGAGGTCGTCGAGGCACAAATGTTACCACCGATATTAACCCAATTAATGATTTGAGTCTCAACCGTCATCACTAAGTTACTGTTAATACGATATGCCGTTTTGCCATCAACATTCGTTCCTGCCGTTGGTGCAAACATAAATAAACGGTGAAATGCATTACCAGCCGGGATACTGGTATTGCTACCGCTTCCCCAAGTTCTTCCTATACAATTTACTGTTCCAGATACACTTACCGCAGAACTACTACCGTTAATGACGATAGGACTGCCAACACGATAGTAATCCTTACCGTCAGTCCCTTTAATGGGAGTAGTTGCTATCGAACTATTACTTGCTAAAGTGATCAAATAACCGCTATTCACGTTCTGAATACGCGGAGCATAGTCAGCTTTCGCTGCAGAACTCAATAAAAGTGCTCCAGCAAAACAGCCACTGAATAATGTGGCGTAATGAAGTAAAAAAAGTGATGGCTTCAGTGTAACCCTGTTCACCCCTTTCTTTTTTTTCCACTGCCAAATATTGCTTATTAATTTTGACATAACAAAAACACTCACTAGTTATAAGTCACAGAAAGGGTGACGGTTGACGTAAACTTCCCCAGATCCAATTGATTGATCGGGACCGCACTCACTAACTGCGCTTGTAAATCCATGCGATACAGTGTTGCATCAACCCGTGCAGGATAGATTCGTTGCTTTTTACTTACTTCCAGCGCCCGAACTGTGCCCCCTGTCACTTCTTTAAAATCAATCCCTAGCCCATCGGTACTGGTAGCTAAGATATTTTTACCGTTATATAACAAGGTGCTTCCTCCTTTAGGATTCAACACAATCGCTAGCGTGTTGTTAAAATTGCACCCTGAGATATAGAGCGAAAAATCTTTCACTGCCGCTGATTTATTCAGCGCTTCTGGATTGAGCGTGCCAAAACCAATTTTCAATGGTGAGCTGCTGTTTTCACTGCGAATATTACAGGCCGGATCGACCATGGTGGCGGTAACATCCACTAACACATCGGCTGAGCTTTCTAATGCGGCGAACAACAACAATAACCCTAATGGTTTTTTTATTTGATTGAGTATGGTCATTATTCGTACTCCACATTAAAGGTCACAATACTGGAAAAATCGCCAATCTTGGCTTCTCCTGTGGCAGGCTTGCGAACAAAAACGCCAAAATCAAATTGCTGTAAACCGTCAACCACACTAACATCACCAATGGTCATGGGTTTATTCCACACAATCGGTTTTTCATCATGATCAATCAGCCCGAGGACCACACCGCTATCACCTTTTGTGGTTAAAAAACTATCACCACCAATATTGACTAACTCATTGCTTTGCCACGTGAGTTTGATACTTTTTTGCAAATCCGTTTCACTGCACTTATCGATAGCAATGGTAAACGGTGTTACCGCACTGGTTTCATTTTCATTAATAAATTGCCAACGCAAATTGTATAGCGTGATCTTTTTATTAATGGACTCCGCCGCCACTTGGCATGCGGTACTAACCAGCTCACCACTGAACTCAACATCCAAATTATTCGCTGACCATGCAGGAGATTGCCCTGCCAAAAGCACCACAGGACATAGCCAAAGACATCTCATCACCCTATTCATAGCTCACCTCTAAACGCAATGCGTGCCGATCTTTCATCGATACTGGGAGATAAATTGGATTGTCACCATTGAGCAATGAAAGTGGGTAACGAACTGAAGATACCCCTCGCTGCGCATCATAAAAGCGTACGCTTGCAGGGGTATTGGCGGTGGCATCAAACAGGTTCATTTCACGGTAATCCCTTCCTGCACCACAGCCCGTCAAACTCAGCGTTTTATCTAAACTCAAATTACATGGCGCATTAAACAGCGTGGCATTCACCTGTATTCGACCTTGGTGCAACGGTTCATAGTCCGATTGATTCACTGGTGTATTCGCCACAGGATGGTCAGCGATCGCCAAATGACCGAATACACTGCCCACAATGAGTAATGCTGCTCTGCACCATGTTAGTTTCATGAAAATATTGTGTTTGCGCATCATCCTTTCCCCGTTAGCCAAACCATTTGAAATTACTGTCCACCCGTGACAGCACATGTGTCACCTTGGCAACGAAAGACCAACGTCGGCTTGCCACCATAGTCATTGATATAAGTCAGATACGGTGTGGATAAGGCTGGCGAGGTCACATCCTGTGTTGACTTAGGTGGCACCATCACCACTTCAAATGAATTTTGTTCAGAGGCGGCTTTACTGTTCCCTAACCCAATTACAGTTAAATTAAAGGGAGTGGTATTATTGATACGGTAACCTTTCGCTGTTTTCGTCAACGTCACCTTATGTGCCCACTTCGTTTCCGACTCAGGCAAAATCGAGCTTGGGCGATAAAACAATTTCACACGCGATTGCAAGGCAATTTGTAAAGTATTGCCATCGGAGGATTTCGGTGGCACTTCACGCAAATTGAAGTAAAACACCGATTCTCGATCTTGCGGTAATTTGCTCAATTCAGGGGTAGTGCTTAAACGCACTAAACTATTACTGCTCGGCTCAATACGTTGCAACGGAGGCGTTGCCAATATCGCGCCTTTGGTGAGTTTGTTCCCCTGCAAATCTTCGATCCAGCTTTGCGCTAAGTAGGCTTCTTCGGGGTTATCATTCGAAATGGTGACGTTGATTGATTTTTCCGTACCTGGAAAAATAATTCGTGTTCGATCTAACGTGACCGCGCTATAAGCACTCATTGACACCAATGCAGTGATACCCACCAGTACACGACATAACCCTTGACCTAAATTCAACATAATTGACCTCATAAAACGGATTAAAAACTTATTTTTTTGGCGTTGCGTCTGCGACTGATTGTGCTGGTACCGCAGAAGAGCATGGCAGTAACAACATGCTTGATAATGACGTTAAATTATCTGGCATCTGTAATTCACATTGCTTCTCACCCGCCCAATACACAGCGAGGGTTTCTTTCGGCGAAATACCGACCAGCCATGTCACTCCCTCTTCACCGACAATGCCCAATTCACGGTTATCGGCGTTACGTACGCTGGCCCCAAACGGCGGATTTTTGCCATTGCGTAGCGATAAAATGGCGAACAATTTTTCCCCTTTCATCACCGAGAGGCTGCGATAACCAATCGCCCCTTTGGTCAGCGTAATATCCGTGGTTGACTCCAACGTTTCTAAATTCTCAGGTAGCTTGCTGGTATTAATCGACGCCGTTGATTTGCGATAGCTATTCACATTCGGAATAACAGCAAGCCCGAAGCGGTTGGTTTTAATCACCCCGCTGTCCAGTGGTACATCCCCCACACCGGGCGTTTCAATCATCAAACGGGTATCACCATTGGCACTGCGATGTAAGGCAACACCGTGTGCCGTTGCTGTGATCCCACTGTTAATTGAGGCCCCAAAACTGCGATACTGCTGCGGTACATAACTGGCGTTTGCCGATAAATTGGCTTGAGACAGGTCACGTGAGTAATAACCACTGATACTTGATTGACTGTCCATATTTTGCCCGTGGTTATAGCCCACATTCAGACTGTAGTTATCACGATCGCTATAGCCGCTATATCCCACACTGTGGCTGTATTGATTATTGCCACCCGCTCGTGAATACAACTCAGAGAAGGTAATATTGTGCCCGCTATACAGCGGAACAGTGAGATACAGGTTGATGGCATCGTCTTGATAGCCGTTATCACGCTCAGTACGCGTTGCCGATAGTGAAATATTGGCATCTTGCTGAGACAATCCAGGAATGCTGATGTTGGTACTCGCGTATAGACCATACTGTGTTTGTGGTTTATCCTGCCAATAAGTACTGTATTGATAATTCAGCGATAAATTGAAATTATCAAAGTACTTATTTAAATAGATTTGATAGTTTTCTTTAGGTGCACGTACCACATAGCCCGTACGGTCTTGATCCATAAACTGAGTGAGCGTGCGGTAGTCTCTATCAGCAAATCGATAACCAGCAAAAGTAATATCGGTGCGTAACGCATCAAACGATTTTGCATAATTAAGGCGATAAGAACGCCCTTGCAAAGTTTGGCTAGTAAAGTGGGCAAAAGACTGTGTAATATCAAATGACAATGCACCGAAAGCAAACAAGTCTCGACCAATACCGATTGCCGCAGTTTGGTAATCACCGTTCAATTGCGAGCCACCATACAATGACCACGCATTGGATAAACCATACGACAATTCACCACTCACCACCGGTTTACCGGTTAAGTTGTGGCCGTCATAGCGCGTTTTCCCCGCCACTAACTTATAAATGATGCGCCCTGGGCGGGTTAGATAAGGCAGCGAAGCGGTACTGAGACTGAATTTTTTCTCTTCGCCATTTTCTTCACGTACAGTGACATCCAGCACCCCACGAATACCGCTATCTAATGTCTGAATACGGAAAGGCCCTGGCGGTACTGTCGTTTCTAAAATCACGCGATCTTGGCTACGCACAATCACGGTAGCATTGGTGTTCGCAACCCCGATAATTTCAGGGGCATACCCAACCAACTTAGGCGGTAACATGCGATCGTCACTTTCGAGTGAAATACCACTGTATTGCCACGACTCAAAAACATCCGAGTAGAAATAATTCTCTCCAACGGTCAAAATAGCGGCGAGTTTCTTTAACGAGGTAAATGCGTACAGGCGGCTAAAATCAAAGTTATGTGTTTCTTGCGGATTGCTGCCGCCATGTTGTTTTTGATAAGTCGCATTATAATCGCCACGAAAACGCCAAGCACCAAGGTTAATACCCGCTGTTCCATTGGTGGATAAATAGGTACGTTTGTTACCTTTATTTTCTTCTGTCACCGATGCATTGGCACTGTAATCGACAAAGGCACCATTGACCCCTTCTTCCCATAGCGCAGGTGGTGTCCAGTTAGGATCACGATATTCCATCCATAATTGAGGAATAGTGATTTTCAGCGATAATGAAGACAGTTCAATTGTCGACTGCGCCCCAGTTAACGCTGAAAGGTCAAGGCACTGTCCATCTTCTGTTGTGGTGACTTTTTCTTTTGCTGAGTCTTTCAACCCCATAATATCCAGGAGATTAGCGGGGATACAAACACCTTGACCTGACTCAGGTTGCTGAGCATTTTGTTCAAAGACAGTGATGTCACGTGGCGCGCCTAAACGCTGCCCGTTGACAAACACCGTTAATACATAGTGTCCGGGAGGGACATAACCGGCAACGGAAAATTGGCTCATGTCCACGTTTTGCATATCTTCCGCATCCAATACATCCGTATTGAATTCTGTTGCATACGCTGTGCATGCACTAACGCTCACCGCCAATAAAACGGCCAGCCTTATTTTGCTAAGTTTGAACATCATGCCCTGTACCATCCCAAAGACAGCAAGAAGGCGTCCTCAATGTCATCATTGAAGCCATGCCTCTGTGCTTTATTGATAATCGATAAAAAAACGAACTAGTCCTTGATAACTGCCGGCTTGTAGCGGTTTACCGGTCAGTTCTAGTCGTAAAAAATAGCGTAAAAAGAGGGTTTGACCTGATTTACCTTGCCGTAATACGCTGTCAAATAAGGGGTAAGTCTCCCCCGGTATTAAGACATTTTTCGTGTTATCCAATACCGAAACGCCCAAACCGTGAGAAGGCCCTTGTAAAACAAAAGCAGGGATATTGTCTGCGCCTTGCCCATCAAAACGGATCGTCCATGTTTTGCTGTCAATGGAACTATACACACTGCCACAATCACGAAGCTCAATGTCAAAGGGGCGAGTTTGTTGTTCTCGTTCGACCGCCGTTGAGAGCATCGTTAACGTTAACGATGAAAAATCGACCGTTTGATAGCGATTTGACATCACAATCGAACATGGCGTTGAAATCACACTACCCACAAGCTGAGTGACACCCTCATGACGCATACCCACTTCTTTAGCGCCAAGAGCCGATGTCGTACCCACAATAAGCGAAAAGAGGATCCCTGTAATTTGCAGGCTAACACGTTGATATACAGCCACCCGTTTCTCCCTTACAGACATCACAAAATCCGTCCGCGTTATGACTGTTAACAAACAGATAATGTTTGACGGCAGTCGTTAGAGGTTGTTAAATACGCGAAGAAAACCCATTTAGTGGTTTTCAGTTGAGAATGCGAAGAGGGAGAAATTGCACTTTGCCCCTCTTCGCGAGCAACGTTGGCCGCCAGCGTCCACTGGCGGTCAATTTATCAACTTATTGATAAGTAATACGGAAGTTAGAGATAGCACTGAATTTACCTTCAGCCACATCTTTATTCGCTTCAACCGCTTTTGCCAACGCTTTGAACGTTAACGTGTTATCACCAGTTTGGTTGGCAATACGAGGTAAAACGTCGGTTGCTTTACCAAACTCGAAACCGTCAATCATCACACCGAGGTTGTTGGCGTTACCTGCAGAAGTCGCCAGCAGTGTATTGCCTTTGTCTGCATAGTTTTGGCCTGTGAAGACTAATTCCATAGATTTCACAGCAACTGGTTTACCTTCGGTGTCTTTACCGAAGTTCGCGAAGTCACAACCTGTAAATTTGATATCGAACTCAGCTTCTGCAGCTTTACCGCTTTCCAGCGCTTTACGTGACAGCTGACCGAAATCAACCGTTTGTTTCAGTGAAGACTGCTCGATATTACAAGGCGTGTTAACCACTGAACCAACAAAGTTGATAGTCCCTGTGTTATCAGCCATTGAACTGAATGGAACTACAGACGCCGCAAATACGGTTGCAATCGCTAATTGAGTTAATTTCATTTATTTTTCCTTTCTAGTAAAAGACAATAGAAACCAGTCACCCTCCTGAATATTAAGGGTGTTAATTTCATTTTTTTGATAAAGCAAACGTTACATCATTAATAAAAGCATCATCCTTGCTGCTGTTTAATTCCTTTATTTTTATCTCTAAGAGATATAGCATTCCCTATAGGCGATCGCTCGCCCATATCATGAATTTCTTGTGTGTTTATTAAATAGAAAATTTATTTTCTATAAAAAATGATTTCTTTCCTGTATTTTTACATCAGCAATTTCATCGGAATAATTAATCATGACGGAAAAGAAAAAATCCGACCAACTTTTTCCTAAAATATCGAGCATAATATCGAGAGTTTCAATATTAATACCAGTTTCGCCACGCTCATAACGAGAGATTTGTTGTTGACTCACTTGCATTAACTTCCCCAATTGATGCCCTGTGAGCGACTGGTTCTTCCTCGCTTTTTTTAAAAAGCTCCCAATATCCTTTCGTAATAACTCTTTATTTTTTGTCATAATAAAAACCAATAATAAATAGTTTACTCAGTTTATTTAAATATCTTACCGCACATCAAAATTTGATTTTTTAATAAGATAATAGTGAAAGAAAATCGTTATTTGAAAATCAAAAAACACTTAACTGGTGTCGAATATAGAGTTAACCACTTTGAGAGTAAATACGTTTATAACGATCGATCTTAATATTTTGATAGTTTATATCTATTAAAAACATAATATCGATCGCCAAATACGATAATACAATTAATTTAACTCAAATTTATCAATGAATTAAAAGAAAAACCAATATTATGAGTAATATAAATACCCAAAAAATGCGTTATTCATATCACGAGTATGTTAATTTAATTAACGATATTTTCATTTTGTTACAACTTTAATTATTTTGATATAAATTCATAGAAAATATACTTCCATTTCTCAAATGGAAAAAAATCACCATTAATTTTCAATCTGCATGACATGATAAGAATATTGTCTAGAAGGTGAGAACTCATTAATAGTTTGGCGGTGTCTTTAGAAATTCCTTAAGAAATCATTCTAACGAAAATCAGTGAACACCATTAACTATAACGTAAGTTATTTAAAGTACGCAATATATGTGTAAATATTCTTTATTAATAAATTTGCATTATGAAATTTATTAGATTGTTCAAAGAAAAAAGTCTGGCATTTCGATTAGGTCAACAAGGATTTACTATTCATTCAGCACCGTTTCCCTATTTACGACTCATTACTCGTTGAGCTACTTCAATTATAAAATCAAGAGTCATAGTTAAACATGTTTACTCAACCAATCAAAAAATGATTAAAATAATTTAGTTAATAGAATAATTAGCTAAAAAGAACATATATTAATGTTCATATCCGACCTATTATTCTATTTCCTATTACTTCGATTTAATTTCTGAATTTAATTTTTCATTCAGTTCTTTCACAAGCTGAGCCAATACTTCTGTATCTTCTTTTGAAAGATATGATTGGTATTTATCAACAAAGCGATGTATCCGCTCCATTCCAGCAATAATTTTCTTAGCCGCTTTATCAATATCACTTTGATTAGTATTCATTTCGCACCCACTTTAAAATTTATCCAATGAATTGACTATAGCCACAATCCAACATCTAGCTCTATGGATTTTGTGCCCTAGCAAGGCGGCAAGGGAGAGAGACCCTAGGAGCATACGTTAATAGATAGCCGCGCACAGTCTCTAAGTGTGTGTGATTAGAATTCTGTTGCGGCGTATTTGGAGCATCTGGTCGGAATAACCAAATAGAAGAATTAATAATAATGATGATTTATATCATCGTTCCCACTGCGATTCCCAAGACTTGCTATCTCCACCTATGGAGCCAAAACCCTGAAGTCTTTCCCTATTTCGGTCGATATTTATCTGCTTCATTCTACTTTCGATATTTCGCTTTTCATCGCTAGATAGATCGCTATAAATATACATACCCTCAAGCGAGCTATATTCCCTATCTAAAGATTGGATTTTTCGTTGCGATGCTTCAGATTGCTCTTTTTCCCACTTTCGCCTGTCATTCTCTTGCTTATCTCTTTCATATCTAAGATAACCCAATGAATATGAGCCATCATTTTGACTTCTTACAACGGCTTTGTTTTGTTGTTGCTCTAATTCAATCTCAAATTTTGTTTTGCTGTGCCCCATTGAGTAGGCACTAATGGGTTTAACGCCACTGGAAGATTCTTTGATTTTTTGGGGGGCATTTTTTACTTCTACTGAGGGGGCGGAGCATCCAAGTAAAAATAAGTAAGGTAATACTATTGTCGCTTTCATGTAGTCACTCTAAGTTATCATCGCTATTAGATAGTACTCCAATAGACACTTTTAGCGCTCAAAAACCCCATAATCGTTTTACTTATATTTAACAAAATCCAATAGTTAGACTTTGAAAGCAAAAAGCCCCACCGAAGTGAGGCTCTAGAATCTGGTTAAGCAAACCTAAGAACAGTTAAGGCAGCTTACCTGATAAGTATTGTCCATTTGGACACTACTGCCAACAGCAAAGTTCAGTTATTTTCCCAACTTTAGCTACACGTTTAAGACTGTTCATTGCATTTCGAAGAGGTTCATGTAATAACCACTGGCAAGCTTTCAGTTTTTCGTCAACTTCTCTTCGGCATGTTCGCAATGATGGAACCTTTATTTTCCCTCCTGACCTTGTTTTCATTTTGCGGGGGATTTGCAACCTTATGGTAGTAAGATGCTATCGAAAGCTTGGATGCACCATGAGCGTAATAGCTGAGTAATATTTTATAAGCCTGTTCGTCAGTGGCGATGATTGAATCTACGACCTGAGAAATCAACATTCCTTCATCGTCACTGCACATAGGTCTGGATGGTGTACTATTTGGCTCTACTGTACGCATGAATTTATAAATCATGTTTATCATGCGTACATTCAATCGGCCTGAGTGAACCCAAGCACCCCACAACTCAAGCCATCCGTTAAGCCAGTCGAATTGTTCCTTCGTTAACTCTTTCTCTCCGATGTAGCTCATTTTACCCCCTGAGATTCTTTACCGTTCCATCTATCACCACCGCAGTGTCTAACCATTAGTTTGTTATTAATGGTCACATGGCTTTCAGCTTTAACATCGGTAACGTATTTTCCAACCGTTCCTCTGTTGCAATTCAACCATCTGGCCACTTGAGTTTGATTTCCTCTGGCCTTGATTAGCAACTCAGGAATAGTTGTTATCTCAGTCTGCATCGCCTATCTCCCATATTGTGATATCTAATGAACCGCCTTTAACTTTCTCCCCGCGCTTTATTCGGAAATCATCTATCTGCTCGTCGTCATCCCAAAAATTAGCGTGAGTAAGCGAATCGAAAACAGCTTTAGGCAAGTTATCGAGGTCTCTTTTGCGTTTGTCTGGGGAGTTTGCAGTGATGACTATTTTGATGCGGGAAGTGGTTTTGATATCTAGGTTTTGCTGCTCTATGTAATCTGTTACTTGTTTTCGGTAGTTTGTGCCTTTAGGTGATATATAGTGCCTGCCTCTGCAGTGTCGCCAGTAGGTATTATTACTCGGTGGCCATGGCAATTTAAGGTGATATTCATTCATGCCTTGATCTTCCCCTCGCTTTGCAATATGGCCTGAGTTCGAATAACTCCCTCTAGGTGACATTGCTTTGCATATTCAGCGTCCGTGATTCGCGTCCTGCGGTCGATTTCGTCATGACAACCTACATGCCCAAGCTATAAATAAATCGCTAGGCTTGCATCCTGTGCCGCATAGTCCAGCCATTCGATAATGGGCGCCGACTACAGTTTCAGAATTGCCGTTACAGACTGAAGGTATTCTGACTTGGCACTCTGCCTTTTGCCTCTTTGCGTAAGTTAGCCATATATCGCCACCTTGAATATCCATACCGATGCAAATAGACAAGCAAATATGGCCACCATAAATAACTTGGCTCCGAGTGTTAAATTTGGGTATTTACGTTTCATCATTACACCTCTTGGATATCAGCGACTTTGACTATTTCGTCGCTAAGCAATATAGATGTTTCCAAATCCCCGCTAACCATTCTGATAATTACGTTATGCAGTGGCTCTCCATCCGTTTCCCTTGGATATGTAGAGTGGCATTCAGCTCGGCTATGCTTGTGGTAAAAATCCAAAGCCTGTTCTGATATCTCGTAGACCTTTCCTTTTTCTAGTTTCATCGCTCTTGCTGCTCCTTGAGTTTCATGTATTCGCTTGTGTGTGGGATTATTAGTTGCAATCCGAACTGTGCGCACCATGCTTCAATTTTCGCCATGTACTGATACATATCGCCAGTGTCCAGTCTTGATGTGTGTCTGAGCTGCTCTCTGATGGTTATTTCCCCTGTGACAAAGTTGGTTTGTTCAATTTCTTCATAACCGAGGAATGTAGCTTTCAGGTCATTCTTAACTTTCTCTTCCGTCATCCACGTGCGACCACTCTGAATCAGATATTTACTGATTTCTGAGTACCATTTATGTGAAAGATTATTTTGAGATAAGCTACGTTTTGGCTTGTATACTTTGATTGTGACACTGAGCTTTGGGTGGGATTTGAGTAGTTCGTTTATGTTGCTATCAAATAGTTTTTTGGTCGATTCATGTAAGCAGAAGTTTTCCAAACCTACCTCCTTTCTTATTAATCTTTTTGGTTATTTGCAATACAATCAATAGCTATGAAAATAATGAACTTATTCGTCCCCAAAACCTCATCACTCGCTATGCTACTTTTTAGTACATGGCTTCCAGCTATTATTGTTCCTGACTTACTACTTCTTGCATTAATTAATAGCAATGCATCAGAGTACATAACTGTTTCTTTTATTTTCATACTATCGTTATGCCTTTCTCTTGTTAGGCTTGTTTTTTGTATGTCTGTAATTCTTGGTATTGTTTCTATGATGATGGTGCGGATTACATTTTGGAGGATTTTGGCATTAATACTAGTTGTTGCTGAGCTGCTTTATTTTATGATTTCAAATATTATCACTCACTGTTAGCTCCCCTGTTCCAATATTTGCGTTAACAATTAACTTGTAGTACCTTCCATATCCTAAATTCACTGGCAGAAAGCAAATCATGCAGTTCTTAAGTAATTTCCTCAAAGGTAACTACTCAATTCATTACTTAGCTATTGGTTGGTACTTGAGCACAACTGTTGTTAGCTTTGTTTTTGAAAAATATCCCAGTACAAATCCGACACTTAGAATGGAAACCACACTTTACCTCATGGCTACATCTAGAGCTTTGCAGGGCTTAATTTCTTTGCTGGTCCTAATAGGCCTGTTTCAAATACTAAAAAGTAACCTCACTAAAGTTGGCCTACTCTATGCCCTTGTTGCAGCTATATATCTGTCAATCAACATTGCAATATTCTATGACCTTGTGGGCTATATTAGCGCTGGTAATTGTGAGTCAGAATATTGGTGTATGCGCACGTATTTCAGCTGACAATAGATTTCATTCCCCTTCTGGCATTGGTATGCTGTCTACATACATCCAATAACCTATGGTGAATTAGCTAACAAGTGGATAGGAATCAAAAGCGTTGAAATATCGTCAAGCACATTAAAAAAATACATCACTATTTTAAATGCAGTATCTAATTTTATTAATACAAAAAGAAATGTATCAACATTTAAAACTGAGGATATTTTATTAATACGAAATAATTTATTAACATCGCCAACCTTGGACAGAGGGCATAAAACAAACAAAATTGGCAGAACAGTACCAACAGTAAATAATTATATTGGATTGCTTAGGCACATTTTTAATTTTGCTTTTGATAATGGATATATAAACACAAATATATTCTCATCAATAAAGCCATTGAAAAAAGATAGGCCAAAGCCAGACCCAATAACACAAAATGAGTTTCCTAGGCTTCTCAGTGCCGCCAACAATGAGCAGTCAAGAAACATGTTAATTACATCTGTGTATACAGGGTTGAGGCCGGGTGAACTTTGCTCTCTTGCTTGGGAAGATATAGATTTCACTGAGAAAACACTAACAGTAAGAAGGAATCTATCAATTGTAGGTGAATTTACATTCCCAAAAACTCAGGCAGGAACTGATAGGGTTATTTATATGCTTGACCCTGTTATTGAGTGCTTAAAATCTCAAATGGTCTTAACTAGAATGACTCAACCAGAGATTGTTAATGTATCAACAAGGGAATTCGGTAAATCAAGAGAGGATACGTGCACTTTTATTTTTCAACCAAACATCGTTGCAGCGAATGGGTTGAAAACAAAATTCTACTCTCTGGGCGGATTTGGTCAAATATGGAACTATCTGGTAAGAAAGTCAGGAATTAGACACAGGAAAGCATATCAGACAAGGCACACATACGCATGTTGGATGCTATCAGCCGGAGCCAACCCTGCATTCATTGCAACGCAAATGGGACACGCATCATCAAAAATGGTTCATGATGTATATGGCGCATGGATGACAGAAAATGATGCTAGCCAAATTGATATTTTGAATAGAAATGCCCCATCACTGCCCCATAAAGGCAATGAAAAGGCAGTTAATTCATAATATTCAAATAGATAAACCAATCACACTGGCATCGACATCACCTCTTGATACGCCGCAACCAACTTATTGCGCACTTGGATCCCCATTTGCAAACTCAAGCTAGCCTTTTGCATATCCACCATCACATCATTAAGCGACACATCGCCTTTACCCAAAGTAAAGTCTTCGACCTGTTTTGCCGAGTGGTTTCTGATGTCATTAATTTGATTAACAGCTGACACGAGGTGATCAGCGAACCCTACGGGCTCAATAGTCGGTTTGCTATGATTGGCTGCTTGGGTCGCGGTCGCTTGCAACTGTGATAACACCCCTTCAATGGCTTGAATAGTCATGTATTTCTCTTCAATGTTATGTGCGAGCAATCGTCGCTATCTAATTATACTCGTCTACTTCAAGTTGCAGCGGTGTTGACTACGTTCATCTAGCCGAGTCACAGTGTTTATCTATGCTTCTCGACTATCTTCGCTTGTCGCCTACCTGCACCTCGAATTATTTAGAGTATAGGTATAGCACAGGCTTTTTAACTTGAAGCCGATAAATAACACCAAATTTATAGGCTGATTCCGTCATTAGATTTATTAGAGTCATCAATAATAACAGCGTAAAAAAGTGACGTGACGAAGAGGGAATAACATTGTTTCGCCAAAAGTGTTTTCATCTGTTGATTCTGCAAGGCAAGGAATATCTATGAGTGCCGCATCTAAAGAAATGGGAGAGGCTTCGAAAGGGTTTGCATCTATTACTGCACGCCTGAAATCATCCCCAAAAATTCCATTAATGATTGCTGGTGCTGCGGCGATTGCGATTGTTGTCGCCCTACTTCTTTGGCTACGCAGCCCTGACTATCGAGTGCTTCTTAGCAATCTCAGCGCAAAAGACGGCGGTGATATAGTCAGCCAATTAACACAAATGAACGTGCCATATCAAATCGCTGATAACGGTAGCGCAATTTTGGTACCCGCAGACAAAGTCCATGAGCTGCGTCTTAAATTAGCACAATCTGGATTACCCAAGGGGGGTAATACAGGTTTTGAACTGCTCGATAAAGAACAGTTTGGTATCAGCCAGTTTAGCGAGCAGGTTAACTACCAACGTGCACTTGAAGGTGAATTATCACGCACTATTGAATCACTGAGCCCAGTACAAAACGCGCGTGTTCATTTGGCCATTCCAAAACCGACTTTATTTGTTCGTGAACAAAAGCTCCCCACCGCTTCAGTCACTGTAGGATTACTACCAGGGCGCATGCTAGATGAAGGTCAGATCACTGCCATTGTGCATATGGTCTCCAGTAGCGTTTCAGGTTTAACAGCCACAAACGTGACGATTGTTGATCAAACAGGTCGTTTACTGACCAACAACGATAACAGCCAACAATCCGCAAATAACGCACAAATCAAAATGACAAAGGAGATGGAATCCCATCTCAAACAACGAATTGAAGATATCCTGTCACCTTTAGTGGGTCGCGCCAACGTGCATGCACAAGTGACTGCACAAATGGATTTCTCTAAAGTTGAACAAACCTCTGAAGAATATAAGCCGAACCAAACACCTGATAGTGCGGCAATCCGCTCTCGTCAAAATAGCCAGAGCATGCAAAACAACACTGGCGGTACAGGTGGAGTGCCTGGCGCACTATCTAATCAACCACCAAGTGCACCTACCGCCCCTGTATCTACCGATAAAAGCAACCCAGCAGGTCAACAAACCACAGCCACTCGTAATGGTTCAAGTAACTCACAAAGTGATGAAACCACTAACTACGAAGTCGACCGCAAGATCAGCCACACCCAACGTCAAATCGGTGTTGTTGACAGATTATCTGTCGCAGTGATCATCAATTACTTACCACAAGAAGGTGAAAATGGCGCTCAAATGAAGCCACTAACACCTGAAATGATGAAGCAAATTGATGCATTGACACGTGAAGCAATGGGATATTCGGCAAATCGCGGTGACTCGTTAAATATTACTAACTCACTCTTTACCGATGAAACGGTTGTTGAAGAACAACCTTCAGTGTTCGAAAACCCACAACTTGTCGGCCAAGTATTGGATTATGGCAAAATTATTTTAATTGCCCTGATTGCTTGGTTTATGTGGCGTTTCGGTATCAAACCACAATGGGTGAAATACCGTCAATCACAGCAGGCGCAAGTTGCCGCCGAAACCTTCGTCGCCGCTCAGCCTAAGACCCCTCTCGTGGTTGATGAAGAAATTAATGAAGATATGGACGAGCAAACACGTCGTCGCCTCACTCGTCAACGCGTGAGTGCTGAAATTCAAAGTCAACGTATTCGTGAAATGGCAGAGAAAGACCCACAAGTCGTTGCAATGGTCATTCGTCAGTGGTTAGGAAAAGCACAATGATGTTAACAGGAACCGAAAAAAGTGCCGTGATGCTAATGACACTCGGCGAAGATCAAGCAGCTGAGGTGTTTAAACACCTAAATCCCAAGGAGGTTCAACAGTTGAGTATGGCGGTTTCCAACATGCGCCAAATCTCAAACAATGAACTGGCTGAAGTGCTGACTGAATTTGAAGAATCAGCAATTCAATTTGCTGCGCTCAACATCAACACTAATGATTATCTACGCTCAGTACTGATCAAAGCATTAGGTGAAGAGCGTGCTGCAAGCTTGTTAGAAGATATTTTTGATAAACAAGAAAGTACATCAGGTATCGAAAGTCTTAACTATATGGAACCACAAACCGTAGCCGATATTATACGAGATGAACACCCACAAATTATCGCGACTATATTGGTTCACTTAAAGCGCAACCTCGCGGCCGATGTATTAGAACTGTTTGAAGAGCGTCAACGTAATGACATCATGCTACGTATCGCCACCTTTGGTGGTGTACAACCGGCTGCATTAGCGGAACTTACCGAAGTTCTCAATAACTTGTTGGATGGTCAAAACCTCAAACGCAGCAAAATGGGTGGCGTAAGAACAGCAGCTGAAATCATCAACTTAATGAAAAACCAACAAGAAGAAAGTGTTATTGATGCAATGCGTGACTACGATGGTGAATTGGCGCAGCGCATTATTGATGAAATGTTCCTATTCGAAAACCTTATCGAAGTCGACAATCGCAGCATTCAACGCATTCTACAAGAAGTTGCCAACGATTCACTGGTTATTGCCCTCAAAGGCAGCAATCAAGCGCTACGCGATCACTTCCTCAACAATATGGCTGTGCGTGCCGCTGAAATCGTTCGCGATGATTTGGAATCCCGCTCACCAGTACGTATGTCACAAGTAGAGACCGAACAGAAAGCGATCCTGATGATTGTTCGTCGTTTAGCGGAAAAAGGCGAAATCAGTATTGGTGGTGGAGACGATGTCTATGTCTAAGTCACCAATCGAGCAACAATCATGGAAGCCTTGGCAATTGCGCGAATTGAATCAATGGGATCTCAATTCTTCGGCCATCCCTTCATTAGATGATGTACCAGAGCCTGATAAACCCAAAGTGCCCTGCCTTGAACCTCAAGAGGTACTTGAGCAAATCAATTTGCTGGATAACTTAAAAGAAGAAGCACAACGTTCTGGTTACCAACAAGGTCATGATCTCGGGCAAAAAGAAGGTTATCAAGCCGGATTTGAACAAGGGTTACGTGCAGGTGAAGAACAAGGCCGCCAGCAAGCGCTGGCTCAAGAGCAACCGATTATTGAGACTTGGCAAAAATTACTGTCTGAATTTAATTATTCAATCGATAGCTTTGATACCGTTATCACCACAAAGTTATTGCAAATAGCCTTAACCGCTGCAAAACAAGTACTGGGTCAATCAACTATCTGTGATGGTACTGCCCTACTAGAAGAAATCAGCCATTTATTGCAGCAAAAACCCATTTTTTCAGGGCAGCCTGAGCTACACGTCAACCCTGCTCATCTAGAACTGATTGAACAACATTTAGGTTCATTATTGAGCCTTAATGGTTGGCGTTTAGTCGCTGATCCTAAACTGCACCTCGGTGGCTGCCGTGTTATCGCTGAAGATGGCGAAACTGATATGACCGTCGCAACACGTTGGCAAGAGCTGTGCCGTCTTTACGCGCCGGAGACCTTGTCATGACAGTAAGGATGGGACGTTGGATAGCAACGCTTGATGATTTGGAATCTCGTATGAAAGGGATCCCAATGACACGCCATTATGGTCGACTCACTAAAATCACTGGTTTAGTGATGGAAGCTGAAGGTATCAAAATGCCGTTGGGTGCGACCTGTTTTATCGAACGTGCGATTAATGGCCGTCATGATGAAGTGGTGTGTGAAGTGGTGGGTTTCAATGGCCCACGAATGCTATTGATGCCACTCGCGGATCTGGAAGGGATCGCTCCAGGTGCACGTGTTTATGCACAAACCACAGGCGATGATGGTCAAACCAGCCGTCTATTACCACTCGGTGATGAGTTACTGGGTAGGATCCTTGATGCACAAGGCACACCACTCGATGGAAAAGGCCCATTAGAAGTTAAACATCGCGCGCCCTTAATCACACCGCCAATTAATCCATTAGAAAGAACTCCCATCAACAGTGTGTTAGATGTTGGCGTGCGCGCTATCAATGCCCTTCTGACCGTAGGTAGGGGCCAGCGCATGGGGCTATTTGCGGGCTCTGGGGTCGGTAAAAGTGTGTTACTTGGCATGATGGCTCGCTTCACACAGGCTGACATTATTGTGGTTGGTCTGATTGGCGAGCGTGGTCGCGAAGTCAAAGATTTTATTGAAAACATTTTAGGCGCTGAAGGATTACAACGCGCTGTCGTCGTCGCTGCACCAGCCGATGTCTCACCCTTACTGCGTATGCAAGGTGCCTCTTATGCTACTCGTATCGCCGAATACTTCCGCGATCTTGGCAAAAACGTACTGTTAATTATGGACTCCCTCACGCGTTACAGTATGGCACAACGTGAAATCGCCCTCGCGATTGGCGAACCTCCTGCCACAAAAGGCTATCCACCTTCTGTATTTGCAAAATTACCTGCACTGGTTGAACGTGCAGGTAATGGCAAAAATGGGGGCTCTATCACCGCTTTTTATACCGTCCTCACAGAGGGTGATGACCAACAAGATCCGATAGCTGACTCTGCACGAGCCATCTTAGACGGCCATATCGTGTTATCAAGAGCGCTGGCTGAATCAGGCCACTACCCTGCTATTGATATCGAAGCTTCGATCAGTCGGGCTATGACAGAGCTGATTGATAAACAACACTACCGCTTGATCCAACGTTTTAAACAGCTCACATCCAGTTATCAACGTAACCGCGATTTGATTAATGTCGGCGCCTATGCCGCGGGTAGTGACCCGATGCTAGATATGGCAATCCAATATTACCCACGTATGTCGAAATTTTTACAACAAGATATCGATGAGCGTTGTGATTATCAAAGTGCTTGTGAACAATTGGTTCATACGGTTCCCAGTGAGTCATGAGGGGTTAGATGAGTAACAATAATGCGTTAACAACATTACTAAATTTAGCCGTAGAAGCGTCTGACGAAGCGGCAAAGGTGTTGGCTCAAGTTCGACAAACGCAGGTACAAATGTCTCAGCAACTCAACATGTTAGAAAACTACCAAACTGAATACCGCCAAAAACTCAATCAAACGTTACACAGCGGTATCGATGCTGATAAATGGCAAAACTATCAACAATTTTTAGTCACGCTAGAACTCACTATTGAGCAACAGCAACAACAGCTGACTTTATGGGAACAACGTGTCAATGAAGCAAATCGCCATTGGCAGGAAAAGCAACAACGAGTGAATGCGTTCGATACCTTAATTCAACGTGCCGAACACAGTAAAAATCAACGATTAAACCGTTTAGAGCAAAAACAGATGGATGAATTTGCTCAACGTGCCACGTTACGGAGAAACCAATAAATGGACGTCAATACGCATAGTTCCCCTGCAATGTCATCAACGGCAGGGGTAAAAAAACAACAAAATGACTCGCGTTTGGATGCAGATCACGTTCCTGCATTGCCTTTCCAAGCAGTTCTTGATAATCAGCAACCTGCTCCGCAACAAACCAATACCAATGAACCTGTTGCTGAAAATGCATCAGAGACAACCATTGATATAACACAAACAGAAAATAACCCTCAACCGACAGCTAAACAGCAGACTGAACACGCCATTGAACAGTTGAACTACAGCCGAAGCTTACGTCAGGATGGCAAGCAACCTATATTACAAGCACAACTACTCAACCAAACAGATAGCGTAGAACAAACGTGGCTCAATAACTTAAAAACAACGGTTGATAGTCAAACATTAGTCTCTTCCACCACTCAATTTGCTGACGGTAAACAAGCTGCCTTAGTGCCTTTTGCTGAAAAATCACCTGCATTAGCAACCGCTTTACAGGCCGAAGAAGAGACTGAGTTACGCGCTCAGGTACCGCTAGCAAACGACGACGAAGCCCCCGCACATTTAGCAACTTTTATTAAAAATGAAAAGGAAGAACGTAAAGATCAGCCTTTGCTGCCACTGAATGAAAGTCGACAGACCTCGGTTAAAGATTTAACTCATGACTTTATGCCATTAAATAAAAAGAGCGTTGAGAAAGAGCCTTTATCAATATCACAAGCGGTCAACACCCTAGAAAATAGCAGCAACCTAAAGAGTGCATTTAACTCCCCAATCGATAGCAATGCATTGCAAGTTACATCAACTCAGTCCGCATCGGCACATACCGTCAGTATGATGCCAACGCCGACAACCTCGCCAACAGTCACCGCCAATGCACCGATTATATCGATGCAACCCGGCGCACCATTAGGCAGCGAAGCATGGCAGCAGCAAATTAATCAACATATGATGTTTTTTTCGCGCCAAGGTATTTCGCACGCTCAGATTCGTTTGCACCCTGAAGATCTCGGTTCTCTCAACGTTCATCTACGTATAGAAGATAACCAAGCCGTGATGCACTTTGTATCACCTCATAGCCATGTCCGCGCCGCTATGGAAAGCATGATGCCAGTATTGCGTAATGCTCTTCAAGAAAGTGGTATCCATCTAGCACAAGGCTCTGTTGGGCAAGACAATTTTAATGGTCAATCAGGCTCTAACCATCAAGCGGAACATCAACAAAATGTAGCCTCATCAAGCACAACCTTAGTCGGTATCGCCAGCAGTGAGCCATCATCGATGGCATCAACTCAACCTGTAGCCCGTGCACGAGGTGGTATCGATACATTCGCTTGATTTTCAAACAATAGGTGGTGATTTCGTAACTAAAGCGCCGAGTTACCCCCTATTTGTTTCGTTTTTCCCCCCTTTAGACTGGCTCAATCAAGCCATAATGCTAAAGATAACAAAATAAAAACCCAACTGGGTTCGATTTTCATCAATAGGAATTTTGCTAACATGCCGTCTTCAAGCAATGCATCTAAACGTTCAAATAAAGGGCTAATTGCACTATTTGCCCTTCTTGCCATCGCCGGTGCAGGTTTTGGCGGTTATACATGGTGGACAACACAACAGACGGCAAATCCAACCAATGAAGATGAAAAGCGCGCTAATATGCCACAACCCATTTTTATGGATTTAGAACCCTTCACCGTGAATTTGCCGGGTTTGAATGAATCCCCTGATCGCGTGTTGTATATCAATGTGACCTTACGACTCGCCAATGAAAAATCACGTAAACAACTTCATGAATATTTGCCTGAGGTACGCAGCCGCTTGCTACTACTGTTATCTGAACAAAAATCTAAAACCCTCAGCACTCATGAAGGCAAATTGCAGTTGATGCAAGCCATCAAAGAAACACTCTCTCCGACGCTGATCCCCGGTGAGTCAGGTCAGGATATTTCAGACGTGCTATTCACGACCTTTATTTTGCGGTAATTCAGATGAGCGATAATATTTTATCTCAGGCTGAAATCGATGCGTTGCTCAATGATGATGCACCATCGTCGAACGAATCAGCGACACAATCCAAAGACAAAGATCAAGTTCGCCCTTACGACCCGAACACACAGCGCCGTGTTATTCGTGAGCGTATGCAGTCGCTCGAAATTATTAATGAGCGATTTGCACGTCAGTTCCGTATGGGCCTATTTAATATGCTACGCCGCAGCCCTGACATCACGGTAGGTGGCATAAAAATCGAGCCTTACCATGAGTTTGCTCGTAATCTGCCCGTTCCAACCAACCTCAATCTGATCCATATGCCACCATTGCGTGGCACAGCGTTATTCACCTTTGAACCTGCATTGGTTTATATCGCGGTCGACAACCTATTTGGTGGTGATGGTCGTTTCCCTGTTCGCTCTGAAGGTAAAGAATTTACCAATACTGAACAACGTATTATTAATCGGATGTTGAAACTTGCTTTGAGCGCTTACCGTGATGCTTGGAAGCCCATTGCTGATATCGATGTGGAATATGTGCGTTCCGAGATGCAGGTCAAATTCACCAACATTACCACCTCACCGAATGACATTGTCGTCACCACGCCTTTCTTAGTTGAGATCGGCAATACTGTTGGTGAGTTCAGCATTTGTATCCCAATCGCCATGATTGAACCACTACGCGAGCGGTTAATTAACCCGCCGGTAGAACAAGGGCATCAAGAAAATGAAGCGTGGGTCAGTAATTTAGTCACACAAGTTAAACGCTCTGAGTTAGAACTTGTTGCCAATTTTGTCGATATCCCATTACGGATATCTAGACTCCTGCAATTGCAAAAAGGAGATGTCATCCCTATCGATAAACCTGATCGATTAATGGTCAGTGTTGATGGCGTACCTGTATTGACCAGCCAATATGGCACCCAAAACGGCCAATATGCATTGCGTGTAGAACATTTGATTAACCCTGTTTTAAACACTCTAGATGAGGAAAGTACCAATGAGTGAGGCGAATAACTCTCCTGATGCATCAACCAATCACGACAGTGAAGATTTATGGGCTGAAGCACTGGAGCAACAAAAGAAAGCGGGATCCTCCTCTGCCGGTGCACAGGCGTTTGCAAGTTTAGATGGGCAAAATACGCTTGATCAGCTTTCTGATATTAACTTAATTATGGACATCCCAGTTCGTCTTTCTGTCGAATTGGGGCGCACTAAAATGACCATTAAAAAACTGTTAAGTCTTTCACAAGGCTCGGTAGTTTCTCTTGATGGTCTTGCTGGCGAGCCATTAGATATTTTGATCAACGGCTATTTGATTGCCCAAGGCGAAGTGGTCGTAGTGTCTGACAACTATGGTATTCGTATTACCGATATCATTACTCCGTCAGAACGCATGCGCCGTTTAAGCCGTTAATAGGTAAGAGACTGACATGAAAACGACACCATTTATTAGCCAAACCGAACAACCAAGCGGTCAAGCGATCCCCGCCATCAGCAACAGTAACAGCCTAATGCAAATTTCAGGAGCGCTAGGTGGGATCATCTTGTTAATACTGGCTGGTTCATGGTTAGTGAAAAAACTCGGTCTCGCCCCTAAAAATTTAGGTAAAAGCCAATTATTGAAAGTCAAAAGTAGTTGCTCACTGGGTAGTAAAGAACGCGTAGTCGTGGTTGAGATAAATAATGAATGGTTGGTACTCGGTGTGACTGCACAGTCAGTGAATTTGTTGCACCAATGCCCCGCGGCAAATGAAAAACCGCTTGCCTCCGTTTCTGAACCACTGACGTTTCAATCCGTTTTCAAGAAAAAACAAGATACCGCCAAACAAGCGCTATCAAAAACAACGAATTGCCAATAATTGGAAGCGCACATGTTCTCTTTGAAATCTACCTCTGTGATCGCTTCGTTATTATTACTACCCACTCAAGCTTTCGCTTCACTGCCGCCCATTATCAGCCAAACACTGCCTAATGGTGGGCAGAGTTGGTCATTACCAGTACAAACGTTACTCTTTTTAACCTTATTGGGTTTTATCCCAGCCCTATTATTGATGATGACCAGTTTTACTCGTATTATCATTGTATTAGGGCTATTACGTAATGCACTCGGCACCCCTTCAGCCCCCCCTAACCAAGTATTATTAGGTCTCGCATTGTTTTTAACCTTTTTTGTGATGTCACCTGTTGCTGATCAAGCCTACCGCGAAGCCTATCAACCATTCAGTGAAGACAAAATTAGCTTAGAAACCGCGTTAGAAAAAGGCACTGCCCCGTTTCGCACCTTTATGTTAGGGCAAACACGTGAATCTGATTTGGCTCTGTTCGCCCGTATCGCCAAAGTGGGTGATATCCAAGAAGCCAAAGATGTACCAATGCGCATTTTAGTGCCCGCTTTTATTACCAGCGAACTAAAAACCGCTTTTCAGATTGGCTTCACCATTTTTATTCCATTTTTGATCATTGATTTGGTAGTCGCGAGTGTCTTGATGGCACTTGGTATGATGATGGTTCCACCTGCAACCGTCTCTTTGCCATTTAAATTAATGCTATTTGTTTTAGTCGATGGCTGGCAGCTATTGCTTGGCTCTTTGTCACAAAGTTTTTTTAACTAATATTGCTTCGTTAATACTCTAAAATAATTCGAAGTATAGCTAGGCAATATGTAATCCATGCGAATGAACGCAATTACCATACTTTAGTGCAAAGCGCTGCCACTTGAAGTATGACGAGTATAGCAAGTACCAATAAGGGATAGTGATGACACCTGAATCAATCATGGCAATGGGCACAGAAGCAATGAAAATTGCCTTAATGTTAGCGGCTCCGTTATTACTAGCCGCCCTTGCAGCGGGGCTTATTATCAGCCTATTGCAAGCCGCAACACAGGTAAACGAAATGACACTGTCATTTATCCCTAAAATCCTATCAGTGATTTCAGTGATCATTATTGCAGGCCCATGGATGCTCAACCTATTGCTTGACTATATGCGCACGTTATTTAGTAACCTGCCATTTATCATTGGCTAGCTATGTTAACCATCACCAGTGAAACGCTCACGCTTTGGCTAAGCCAAGGTTTTTACCCTTTTATACGCCTATTAGCGCTGTTTGGTACAGCACCCTTTTTCAATGAAAAACAATCCATTACCAAAGCACGCATTATATTAGCTTTTTTTGTGATTTTAATCGTTTCGCCACAACTCCCTGTCGTTAATATTCCATTGTTTTCCGCTATGGGGCTATGGGTGATCGTACAACAAATGGTGATTGGGATTGCCATTGGATTAACCATGCAAATGGCGTTTGCCGCGGTGCGCCATGCAGGCGAAGTGATTGGATTACAAATGGGGCTTTCTTTCGCCACCTTTTTTGACCCAACTGGCGGCCCCAATATGCCCATTTTAGGGCGTATTCTAAATTTGATTATGTTGCTGCTATTTTTGTCATTTGATGGGCATTTGTGGCTGATTTACATCGTGATCAATTCATTTGAGCTGATCCCAATTCAAGTCTCCCCTCTCAATCGAGATGGTTTTTGGTCATTAATCCAATTTGCCAATAGTATATTCATCAATGGATTAATGTTGGCACTGCCTTTTATTACCTTGTTTTTAATCCTTAACTTAGCACTCGGCATTCTTAATCGTATGACCCCACAATTATCTGTGTTTGTGGTAGGTTTCCCACTAACACTGACGATCGGTATCAGTATGTTAGGGCTGATTATTTCGATACTACCACGCTATAGCGAACGGTTAATCCATCAAGCCTTTGAGCAGCTGTCGCTGATGTTTGGGTTGTTTGTGGGGTAAGTAATTTAGGTAGTACAGCGAGAGCTACCTAAAGGTTGATTTACTTTATTTATCAATAAAATAAATAAAATAAGAAGTCAGTCATTAAATCTAGTTTGAAAATTAATAGTAAGTAAATAAATAACATCACATTTCTCCTTTAGCGCCATGAATTATAAATTTATAAGTAACATTAGAATAACCAGGCAAAAACAACAAAAAATAACACACCAAAACAAAATCACTAGTACTTCAAATATCATGCGCTAAAATTAATTAGAAAATAGTTATTTAAAGCTGCCTATACGGCAGTAAACAAGTTAAATAACAATAGAATAACCATTTCTAAGCTGATTTACATCAGTTAAATTTCTTATTAAGAATAGGCATTAATAACTGGTATTCATGATTGCTTTAGTGCATGCAATAAATTAAATTCAAGCATTAAAAATTACAACTTTTTGTAAGATTAAAATTTATAATTCCTGTTTTATTTTTCTTAATATTTAAGCTCACAACATCCTTTCAAACCATATTTTTAAACTATCTATGTGACAGTTAACACATAGCTAAACCACGCTCCCCTGCAAAATTTTTTCTAAGCTACCTATACGACAGTGAACCAACTAACATCGCTAAAGTTGTTCTGTTATCTTTTCTAAACTGTCTATGTGGCGGTGTGTCATCGGTCATGCAAAACTGCCCCAATTCAAAGAACCCGACATTGCCAACTCTGTAACCTTTTTAAGATCTAATTATGCTCTTCAAGCCGTGCAATTTTCATTTTCAATTCATAGATCTCAACTTGCTCTAACGCCATGAGTGAAGCTTTTGGAGAAATTGTCAATGAACATTGACACCGTTAATTTTCATCAAGCTATCACCTTCAACGATAGTCCCTATTTTTTGCATGATGGGCAATAAACCGAGCCTCCCACACAAGCGACGCCTTGGGTTTGTTTGGTCAGAGAAGCTTCTGTAAACACAGTACCACATGTATTGGTGGTATCATTTTTTAAGATAATTTTACGACCATTCACTGTGCTATGCATAACAAATCCTTCTCTTATCCAATTTAATGAAATCCAAAGTATTAAGGAATTAATTCCATTGCTAAATATATTTTGTCTATCAACTCGCTAATATTATCAGCAGTGACTAAAAATAAAGGCTCGTCCCAATCGGAATCTTTAATGATAACTATATAAAACTTGCCATCTACCTGAAATGATGGTCTCCAACTAACATCTAAAACATAATTTAAAGGGAATTCAACCTGTAGCATATCCTCTTTTAAAAGATCAACTTGCTGGGGTAATGGTATATTTTCATCAAGTTCTAAATCATTGAGAATGATAACACCATTTTTTTGTTCAAAATTAATATTTATCATTTTATATGTCTCCGATATTCGTTTTCCGATATTGGATGTCCGTGGACTGTTCCGGCAGAATACTCCGCTCGTACCCATTGACTCTCTTTACCTTCACTAGCTCCAATGACTCTTCCCATATCTTTTACTTTCCATTGTTTTCCATTACTTACAGGTGTGCCTGTAGCATGAACATCCAGCTCTACTGCTTCAATATCTATATCCGGTTTATACTTGGCAGGTCCCGATCTAGTTGATTCTACTGTATCTTTCCAGCGTTGATTTTTCTTTGGTACATGCTTGCCGTCATATTTAGTCCAATTAGGGTTTTCATATGTTCCTTGCTTATTCTCATTTAAACTCGTATAAACGGGTTTTACATCCTTTCTCTCAACCGTCAGGATATAATCGCGAAAATCGACAGGTTCAACATCGTGCCCAGTATGCCGCCAGACAATCTCGTCATCCGCAACAGGCTGTGTTTCAGGGCGATAATCGAGATCATGAATAGCAAAACCTTCCGGTTTCTCGACTTTTTGAGGCAGAGGTGAGGGTCCCGCATGAATAATCGGCCCTTTTGGAATATCATCAATCCGCGCGGAGATATTAATAATATCCCCAGACGCCGCTACCCCCATGTACAGCTGAGTACCACCATCCACATCAAATCGATAGACTTCAATGG
>NZ_JBYVYL010000003.1:0-443572 GCF_058148425.1 Providencia sp. 6390 | reverse complement strand
TTAAGCCCCGTGATTAATTTCACGGGGCTTTTTACTATTCAAATTATTTAACCTTTCTTAATCATTCTTATCAAAATCAATTGGCTATCTAAATGGATGGAATGAGTTGTAGTAAAAACTGTTGATCGTTCATTCATGACTAGTTTGCAGCTTATTATCGTACTCTCTTTACCTTAACTTCATAAGATATAACATGACAGCTTTGATATACTACAGGATAGATAATCAATGAAGTTGCTAAAATGCTTTTAATTTCCAATTATTGTAGGGATCCGAAACGTGGCGAAAAGAACCTATTCAGTTAGATATATTGCAGGTCAGCCCGCTAAACGTATTCAACCAATGCCAGTGCATATGCTAGGTGACTCATTACCTGTAGGTTTACCTTTGTTTTCTGCAGGGGAAACCTTAGATGTTGTAACTTGGAATATTTATAAACAGCAGCGGCCTAATTGGAAATCAGTGCTTAATGAGCTAGTTAAGGATAAAAAGCTTATTCTATTACAAGAGGCTCAAATGTCACCTGAACTGGTTTCTTTTGCAGCTTCACATCAGTTGATTGCCGATCAGGTTCCTGCTTTACCCTTTTCTCAACATCCAGCAGGGGTAATGACATTAGCGACTTCGCACCCTATATATTGTTGTCCTCTTCGAGAAAAAGAACCATTATTGCGATTAGTTAAATCTGCACTGATTACAGTTTACCCTCTACCAAATGGTAAGCATCTTATGGTTGCTAATGTGCATGCCATTAATTTTAGTTTTGGTGTTGATGTTTACATTAGACAATTAAGTAAATTAGGTGAACATATTGCTAAGCATGTTGGCCCGGTTCTTTTAGCGGGTGATTTTAATGCTTGGAGCCGTCAAAGGGTAAATGCACTGAAACGTTTTGTGAGAAGTGTTGGTTTAAAGGAAGTGAGTTATAATCATGACCAACGGACTAAAGCATTTGGTAGGCCCTTAGATTACTTTTTTTATAAAGGCTTAAAGATAAAAGATAGTTATGTGACACATACAGATGCATCAGACCACAATCCAATAATTACACAGTTTGATTTAGTATAGAAGCATTTAAGATAACCCAACTTTTTTTGATTGGCGCTTTGCCTTACATTTTGACTTTCAATGTGTAAAGGGCAGTTCAATGCGTTTATTCTTCATTATCTTGTTTATGTCTGCTCACACTGCTGCAAGAAGTAATCTACCTTTGGCTAAGTAGGCTGAACAACTCTCCCACATTGTTATGTACGATCCTACTTATCGACAAATCAGTTATCCAAATGGGGATGTTCCTCAAGGTTATGGAGTTTGCTCTGATGTTGTTATATGTAGCTATCGAAAAATAGGTATCGATTTACAGCCAAGCCTGCATGGCGATATTAAAAAGAATTTTAGCAAAATCTGCCGTAAACCTTCGCCCAATGCGGGTAGAGATATAAGGTGAAGAGCAGTCACTTATGCATAATATTGGGTATGGGTAAGTTACTGAAGATGTATTATTTCGATGGAAAATTGTTGATCATTATTTATATGTTAAATAATAGTTCCTCTAAAAAAGATTACTTTATTTTCATTAGGTGATAAATTATCAGGTTAATTATAATTTAATTTACCATTTTAATTTTTCTCTATATTAAAAGTTAAGTTGCAATATTAATTTTTAGCTAATTATTAATTATGAGCTATATTTATTTTGTCGGAATCTGGTTGTTTAAGATTAATTTAAATACAGGCAGGTTAATAATATGAAAAATATCATTATAGTTGGCGGTGGCACTGGCGGTACAATGCTGGCGAACATACTTGCTAGAAAGCTAAATAAAGACATTTTTGCTAAGAAAATAAAAATAACATTAGTTACAGATAACCCAATTCACTATTATAAACCTGCTTTTATGTATGTTGCATTTAACTTATTTTTTAAGGAAGAGCTAAGTCGTGCCGAACGTTCATTATTACGGCCTGAAATTGATTTGGTGATAGATAAGATTGATAGTTTTGATTTTAATAATAAAGAATTAAAATCACGTAGTGGTAAAACGTTAAATTATGATTATCTAGTTGTTGCAACAGGCTGCGTGCCACGACCAGACAGAATAGAAGGGTTAAAAGAGATTGGAAATCATTTTTATGCCTATGATCCCGCAAGGAAATTAGCAGATCAACTATCTAAAATTGAAAAAGGTCGAATTTTCATAACCGTATCATTTCCTGAAACACCTAATGTTCCCCATCAATGTGGTATTGCACCGATGGAAACGACATTAATGTTAGATGAGTTTTTACGTAAACGTCGTGTAAGAGATAATATTGAAATTGTTTATACTTATCCTACCGTTTCTCAGTTACTGCGCAATTGCCTTTTCCTACAGCAACCAGTTTGCGAAGCTATCCCTGAAATTTTTAATATCAAAAATATTAAAGCTCAACGAGGATTTACTTTAAGTAATGTGGATCCAGATAAAAAGATAGCTTATTCAAAAGAAGGTGATGAACAGCCTTTCGATATTTTAATTAGCACACCTCCAATTACTGCTGTAGAGGCAGTTATTAATACAGGTTTAAGTGAACATAAAAATGGGGAAGGTTGGCTACCCACTGATCATGAAACTATGCAGGTTTATGGCACTGAAGGTGTCTATGTTATCGGTGATACTGTTGATTTACCGATTAGTAAAGCGGGAGGCAGTTGTCATAACCAAGCTGCAATTATTGCAGACAACATTTGTGGGGAATTAACTTACGGCTACCCTGCTGCGATTTACGATGGACGTGTACAGGCAGTTGCTCAAATGGGGTTAAACGCAGGCATGCCATTACAATATGATTATAGGCACGATGTAATACCGACACCCGCGACGAAAGTTGGTGGGCTACTAAGGAATGGTTTCAATAGAGGTATCTATTGGGCCGCAATTCGTGGTTTGGTATAAAAGGGGCTAATGATGTCAAACGATAATACACAATCTAAATTAGTTGAGTTACTTAACTCAGAATCTGCGACTCATTTCGCTGAAAAACTATCCCCTTTATTACAACTAAATCGCCTAGATAACATTGTTGATTTACTTTCTTTGGTATCTGATCTCGTTGATATTTTAGATTTGGGTACAGTAGAGAAATTAGCAAACTCATTTGAAGATATTTTATCGCCAGTTTGGGATCTAGGGACGGCATATAACATGGCGAAAATGGAGTCAGTATATGATGAAAAAAAACAAAATTTTCGTTCAGTTTATAGCTTATTGAAGGATCCAAATACATTGCGAGGGATAAGTATCCTATTAAGGACACTACAAATTATGGGGTCTAGGGTACCTCTAGCTAATGAAAAGTAATTTTTTAGGAGAGTGATATGAGCTTGAATAAAACTAATGCTTTTGATACTAGGATAATACATAGCTTTTATGACCAGCGTGAAAATAATGGTTCGTTAGTTCCTCCTATATATCAAACATCTACCTACTCATTTAGCAGTGCGGAAGAGGGGGCTGCTTGTTTTAGTGGGGAAAAAGAGGGCTATATTTACACAAGAATCAATAATCCTACTTTAGATTTACTAGAAAAAAGGATCGCGGATTTAGAGGATGGTGAAGCTGCTGTTGTATTTTCATCAGGAATGGGGGCTATAACATCGACTTTTTGGTCCTTAATGAGCTCTGGTGATGAATTGTTAGTTGATATGACGGTTTATGGGTGTACTTATTCATTTTTCCATCATGGACTTGAACGGTTTGGTATTAAAGTACGTCATATTGATATGAGTGAGCCAGCAAGTGTTGCTAAAGCAATAACCAAAAATACACGGGCTATTTTCTTTGAATCGCCAGCTAACCCAGATATGCGTTTAGTGGATATACAAGCAGTGAGCGAAATTGCTAAACCGCATAATGTGATGGTGATTGTAGATAACACTTACTGTACGCCTTACATGCAGAAGCCCATCACGTTAGGGGCTGACATTGTTATTCATTCATTAACTAAATATATGAGTGGTCATGGCGATGTAGTGGCTGGTGCAGTGATTTCAACCAAAGAAATTACTACACAGATTAGGTTGGTTGGTTTAAAAGATATGACAGGTGCTTGTTTATCACCACATGATGCAAATTTAGTGATGAGAGGGATGAAAACATTACCTGTGCGTATAGAACGTATAGTGAAGAGTGCTCAAATTATTGCAGAATACTTGGAGTCTCATCCTAAAATAGCCTTTGTCGTTTACCCTGGCTTACCTAGTTTTAAACAATATGCATTAGCTAAAAAGCAAATGAAGTTTTCGGGTGGAATGATTGCTTGTGAGATAAAAGGGGGGCTAGAGTCAGGTAAACACTTTTTAAATAGTCTCAATTTGTTTTCACGAGCGGTTAGTTTGGGGGACTGTGAGTCTTTAGCACAACATCCAGCGAGTATGACGCATTCAACCTATACACCAGAAGAGCGCCAATTTTATGGGATCAGCGATGGGCTACTGCGCCTATCTATTGGCCTTGAAGATGTAAATGATTTGATTGCAGATCTTGAGCAAGCTCTCCAATAATATCTGAATAAAAAACGCCCCAATTGATGACATTGGGGCGTATGCTTTAGTTAAGTGACTTTCCTGCTAGCGTTATCAATAGAGCTTTAACTTAATTTTGAGCCGTTTCGTTTTTTTGAAACGAACGCATGATAAAGAAAGCAACTGTCAGTATTACGACCCATACACAGCCAACAATTAAGGCTATTTGAGTATCTTTAAAGAACCCGAGTAGTGCGATAACAAACACCATAAATACAATGGTGATTGCTGGGCCCACAGGCCAGAATGGCACTGGGAACTTCAGTTTTTTGACCTCTTCTTTACTCATTTTACGGCGCATAGCCACTTGAGATAACAATATCATCAACCAAACCCAAACTGTCGCAAAGGTAGCGATTGAAGCAATAATAACGAAGATCCGCTCTGGCAACAGGTAGTTGAGATAAACACCAAGCAACATCACAACTGACATGACTAAAACTGTAACCCATGGCACACCATTACGTGTAAGTTTAGTAAAAACTTTAGGCGCTTGTTTATCTTGAGCCATGCCATACATCATACGACCAGCGCCAAAAATATCACTGTTAATCGCTGATACGGCTGCGGTGATCACCACGACATTCAAAATATTTGCAGCGGAAGAGATGTTTAAACTAGAGAAGATTTGTACAAATGGGCTACCATTTTGGCCAATCTGATTCCATGGGTAAATACACATCAGTATAAATAGTGTTAATCCATAAAATAGAAGAATGCGAATAGGTACTGCATTGATGGCTTTTGGAATGGTTTTTTCAGGATCCTGAGCTTCACTGGCTGTGATACCAATGACTTCAATACCGCCAAAGGCAAACATGACAATGGCTAAAGAAGCAATCACCCCTGCGATGCCATTCGGCATAAAACCGCCGTGTTCCCATAGGTTTTGGATACCAACTGCATGGTCAGTTTCTTTACCGAACCCATAAAACATAAGGAAGGCACCGCCAACAATCATGGCAATGATCGCAGTGACTTTGACTATGGATAGCCAAAACTCCATTTCACCGAAAATTTTCACATGACATAGGTTGAGGGCACCGATAAATAAAACGATGCTAAGTACCCATATCCACTGTTCAACGTGTGGGAACCAAAAGCCCATATACATACCGAATGCAGTAATATCGGCAAGGCAGACAACAAGCATTTCAAAAACATAGTTCCAGCCAGTCAGGAAGCCCGCTAATGGCCCCATATAATGACTAGCGTAGTGAGAGAATGAACCAGGAACAGGATGGTGAACCGCCATCTCTCCTAAAGCACGCATGACCATAAATACGGCTGCACCACCGACCATATAGGCAATAAGAACAGCGGGACCAGCGGCTTGTATTGCAGAGGCTGAACCATAAAAAAGACCTGTACCAATTGCAGAGCCAAGGGCCATAAAGCGAATGTGCCGGACACTCAATCCCTTTCTAAGTTGATTTGTTTTACTACTTTGCATGTTTTTTCCTGTCGTGAACTACCGAATATTGTTTCGGTTTTTTTATCTGATGTACTTTATTGAATCCAAGCTAGTTACATTACCACAAAGTTAAGTAACCAGAGACAGATATCTATTATATACTCGTCATACTTCAAGTTGCAGTGTTGTTGACTACGCTCACTCGCACTAGTCACCTACTTATGCAGGCTCCCAGCGACTCATTCGCTTGTCGCCTAACTGCACCCCGAATTATTTTGAGTATAATATAAAGATTAAGATGACAGATTTAGAGAGTGCGATGAATTACCCAATTAATGAAATTTTTCAGACTTTACAAGGTGAAGGTGTGTTCACTGGTGTTCCTGCTATTTTTATCCGTTTACAAGGTTGCCCTGTGGGTTGCAGCTGGTGCGATACTAAACATACTTGGGAAAAAGAAAAAAGCAAAGAAACAACACTTGGTGATATCGCACTAAAAACAGTAGATACAGACACATGGGCGCTGGTGGATAGTAATGCGTTGATTAACCTTATGAATAAACAAGGCTATACAGCGAAACATATTGTTATTACGGGGGGGGAACCCTGCATTTATGACTTACTTCCTCTAACGAGCGAATTAGAAAAACATGGTTACCAATGCCAAATTGAAACCAGTGGAACCTACCCTATTTATTGTTCTGAGCAAACGTGGGTAACAGTTTCTCCTAAAGTTGGAATGAAAGGGGGATTACACGTACTTACTGATTCAATCAATCGGGCGAATGAAGTTAAGCACCCTGTAGCTCGAGAAAGAGATATTGAAGATCTAGATAACTTACTCGCAAGGCGTACGGTAGAGAATACAGTTATTGTTGCATTACAGCCGATTAGCCAAAAAGATTCAGCAACCAAATTATGTATTGATACTTGTATTGCACGTAATTGGCGGCTTTCGATTCAAACGCATAAATATTTACATATTGCTTAGAGGCTATTTATCTTTGAAGGTGAATTTTTATTCAAATTAAAGACATTTTAGGCAAGGCAAGAGCCTCCCAATGTCACATCATAAGTGAAACGTGCTTTAATCGAACTCGTAAGGCAATATTCAAACATCATTTAAAACTCAAACCATAAAGAATCACTCGATTAAAAATCAATTAGGTTGTTTTTTAATCTTTTATCATTGTAAAAATTATCAGCAAAGATAAACAGGCTCTAATGTGCCGCGATATTCACGGCACATCAGTAGTCGCATTATTTACCGCGATAAATACAACCCGCATTACAGGTTTCTTTAACAGTAACCGCACTCAATAATGGCAAGAGGGGTTTGGTTTTCTGCCAAATCCAGCTTGCAAGTACTTCACTGGTTGGGTTTTCAAGGCCATCAATATCATTCAAATAATAGTGATCAAGTTGATCTAAAATGGGCTTAAAGGCTTTTTTGACATCACTGAAATCAATAATCCAGCCGCTTTTTGCATCAACTTCACCCGTTAGTTCTAATCTAACCATGAAAGAATGGCCATGAAGGCGACCGCATTTGTGGCCTTCTGGTACGTGAGGTAGCTTATGAGCAGCCTCAAAATGAAAGTCTTTATAGATACTTGTTGTCATAATACACTCCTAATAAATCAAAACGCAGCGTATCCTACTGTAATTTGTCCTTCAAGCTACTTATTTTACCGAATTATCAATAACCGCTTTTATGGGTATGATCCACAAACAAATTTCATTAGGCTTTTTAGCTATTACTTATGGCAATACTTTCTTATCCCATTATTGGAGGGTGTTATAACCTGACAAACTATCGGGGTAGTCATTGATGATAAGCAACTCTGGGGTTACAGGATAATGACAAATAAACAGCCTCCAATATCGGCACTGCCAATATCAACGGAGCAACTTTCTCGTTTACAGACTGCGGTTGACGACTTTTCATCGCACCAACTTGCTTGGTTGTCTGGATACTTGTGGGGAATGGTAAATCAAAATTCGGTGACGAGTGCGCCTGCCCGTGCTCCAGTACCACAGAATGAAACAATCACTATCCTTTCTGCTTCACAGACAGGAAATGCGCGTCGTTTATCTGAACAATTGAGAGAGCGGTTAATAAACGAAAAACTGAATGTGAATTTAGTGAATGCAGGGGAATATAAATTTAAGCAAATAGCTCAAGAAAAAGCCTTAGTTATTGTTGCATCAACTCAAGGTGAAGGTGAGCCTGCTGAAGAAGCGGTTGCACTGTATAAATATTTGCATTCGAAAAAAGCCCCCGATCTCAGTGGTACAGCTTATGCAGTTTTTGCACTTGGTGACTCATCCTATGAGAAGTTTTGCCAAGCAGGTAAAGATTTTGATACGCAACTGGCGAAGTTAGGTGCGCAATCATTACTTAATAGAATTGATGCAGATGTTGAATATCAAACGGTGGCTAATGGGTGGATTGAAGAGCTAACGCAATTACTTAAGGCAAGAGTTCCTACGCAAAGTACCAGCCAATTAATCGAAGCTCAGTCAGGTGCTATCGATGAAATTCACACATCACCTTATACAAAGACTGCACCACTTACGGCATCGTTATCTGTTAGTCAGAAAATTACTGGTCGTAATTCATTAAAAGATGTTCGCCACATAGAGATTGATTTGGGGGATTCAGGGCTACGTTATCAGCCAGGAGACGCGCTTGGTGTATGGTTTGATAACGATCCTCTGCTTGTTGATGAATTGGTGCAGTTACTATGGTTAAGTGGTGATGAAAATATCCATATTGGTGAAAATGTATACACCCTTCGCGAAGCATTGATTCACCATTTAGAGTTAACACAAAACACGCATTTAATTGTTGAAAAATATGCACATTTATCAAAAGACGACGCATTGTTGGGTTTGGTTAGTGATAAACAAGCTATTTTACATTACGCACAAAATACGCCGATTGTTGATATGGTGAGACAGGCTGCGGCTCAACCTACCGCTCAAGAGTTTGTTGATATATTAAGGCCATTAACGCCAAGGTTATATTCAATCGCCTCTTCACAGGCAGAAACTGATGATGAAGTTCATGTCACTGTAGGGGTCGTTCGCTATGATATTGATGGTCGAGCGCGTACTGGTGGTGCTTCAGGGTTTTTGGCTGACCGTTTAAAAGACGGTGATGACCTCCGTATTTTCATTGAACACAATGATAATTTCCGTCTTCCGAGCGATACATCAAAACCTGTGATTATGATAGGTCCCGGTACGGGTATCGCGCCTTTTAGAGCGTTTATGCAGCAACGTGATAATGATGAAGCAACAGGGAAGAATTGGTTATTTTTTGGTAACCCGCACTTTGTTGAAGATTTTTTATATCAGGTTGAATGGCAACGTTACGTGAAAGACGGGTTACTCACGCATATTTCACTGGCTTGGTCACGTGACCAAGCTCAAAAAGTGTATGTGCAAGATAAGCTACGCGAAGAGGGTGAGCAGGTATGGCGCTGGATTGAAGAAGGCGCACATATTTATGTTTGTGGTGACGCAAATCATATGGCAAGAGATGTTGAACAGGCTTTGCTGGATATTATCAGCCAGTACGGAAAGATGGATAACGAATCGGCCGATGAATTTTTAAGTGAGCTGCGCGTAGAGCGCCGGTATCAGAGGGATGTCTACTAATGAGCGAAAAAAATTACGGGCCTTTGGTCGTAGAAGGCAAACTAGCTGATAGTGAGCGGATGAAAAATGATAGTAATTATCTACGCGGAACGATTAAAGAAGATTTAAAAAATGGTTTAAGTGGTGGTTTTGAAGGCGATAACTTCTTACTGATCCGTTTCCATGGTATGTACCAACAGGATGATCGTGATATTCGTGCTGAGCGAACTGAACAAAAATTAGAACCTCGCCATGCAATGATGCTGCGCTGTCGGTTACCTGGGGGCATTATTACGCCAAAACAATGGCTTGATATTGATAGATTTGCATCCGAACACACCTTATATGGTAGTGTGCGTATTACTAACCGACAGACATTTCAGTTTCACGGTATCTTAAAAGGGGATGTGAAACCAGCACATCAAATGTTGAATCATGTTGGCTTAGATGCGTTAGCAACAGCGAATGATGTAAACCGTAATGTGTTATGTACTTCTAACCCTGTACAGTCTGAATTACATCAACAGGCTTATGAATGGGCGAAAAAAATATCTGAGCATCTATTGCCGAAAACAAGTGCTTACGCAGAGATTTGGCTCGATAAAGAGAAAGTGGTCACCACAGACGAAGAGCCGATTCTAGGCAAAACCTATTTACCTCGAAAATTTAAAACATCAGTGGTGATCCCACCACTCAATGATGTGGACTTGCATGCCAATGACATGAATTTCATTGCAATAGCAAAAGATGGTGAGCTGATCGGCTTTAACGTGCTAGTGGGCGGTGGCCTAGCAATGACACATGGTGACACAGCAACTTTTCCCCGCTTAGCCAGCGAATTTGGATTTATTGAGTTGAAGGATACTTTGGCGATTGCTGAGGCGATAGTGACCACTCAGCGTGATTGGGGCAATCGAACTGAACGTAAAAATGCAAAAACCAAATATACCCTTGAACGGGTCGGTGTTGAAGCGTTCAAACAAGAGGTTGAGCGGCGTTCTGGCGTGACATTCCACGATATCCAACCTTACCAATTTACCCATAGAGGAGATCAAATTGGTTGGTTGAAAGGAATAGACCAACGTTGGCATTTAACTTTATTTGTTGAGAATGGCCGTTTGATCGACCTACCAAATAAACCCTTAAAAACCGGTGTGGCTGAAATAGCAAAAATTCACCAAGGTGACTTCCGTTTAACCGCAAACCAAAACTTGATCGTTGCGGGTGTACCTGAAGAGGAAAAATCACGTGTTGAGTTGATTGCTCGCGCACATGGTTTAATCAGTGATGAAGTGACTTCACAGCGTGAAAATTCAATGGCATGTGTTTCTTTTCCAACATGCCCATTAGCCATGGCTGAAGCGGAGCGTTTTTTACCTGAATTTATCACACAAGTTGAAAACATCATGTCATCACACGGTGTTAATCATGAACATATAGTGTTACGTGTAACGGGATGCCCAAACGGTTGTGGTCGTGCAATGCTTGCTGAGGTTGGGTTAGTTGGAAAAGCTCTCGATCGGTATAACTTACATTTGGGGGGGAACCGCATCGGGACTCGCATTCCTCGTATGTATCGAGAAAATATTAGTTCAGCAGAGATTTTATCGATCCTAGATACCTTGATTGGTCGTTGGGCTAAAGAGCGTAATGAGCAAGAAGGATTTGGTGATTATTTAATTCGTACTGATGTTGTGAAACCTGTGCTTAATTCTGCGGTTGATTTTTACGAGGTCAAGGAGGCGGTATGAGTCGGCTTGAACTTACTGAGATACTAAAATTAGATAAACGACAGCAAACAGCGTATTTATCAGATATTAATACTCAGCTAGAAAAACAGGATGCCATGCAGCGAATTGAATGGGCTATAGAACATTTACCTGCTCAATTTGTATTATCATCCAGTTTTGGTATACAAGCTGCTCTCACGTTGCACATGGTGACACAAGCGCTGCCTGATATACCCGTTATCTTAACTGATACGGGATATCTGTTTCCTGAAACTTATCGTTTTATTGAACAGTTAACGGAAAGGCTTAATTTGAACTTACAGGTTTACCGTTCGACAAAGTCACCTGCATGGCAAGAGGCCATTTATGGGCAATTATGGGATCAAGGGCTTGACGGTATAGAACAATATAACCAACTGAATAAAGTTGAGCCAATGGATCGCGCTTTGTATGAATTAAAGGCGCAAAGTTGGTTTTCGGGATTACGTCGAGAGCAATCAGCAAGTCGCTCTGCATTGCCTGTTCTGAATATTGGACGGGGAATTTTTAAGGTCTTGCCTGTGATTGATTGGAGCAATCGTCAGGTTCATGAGTACTTGACCAAATATGATTTACCTTACCATCCTCTGTGGGAACAAGGCTATCTATCCGTTGGTGATACACACACAACTCGTAAATGGGAACCGGGTATGAGTGAAGAAGAAACCCGTTTTTTCGGTTTGAAACGTGAGTGTGGGCTACATGAAGGTTAAGATTCGACAAATTAATGAAGTGGTTGATAGGATCATCAACCACTTCATCCTACTTCATCTCTCTGCGTATAAACTTTCAATTTTTTAGTTGCTAACATTATAAATTACCTGAGTATTATGACTTTGGCATCGTGCTACTGTGTCTATTATTTAGATAGAAAATCCCTCCCTTTTTAATCATTCATATCGCTTATTCCTTTGCGTTACATCTAATGAATTTTTGGCATTTCATAACCCAACTTGCACGCCATATAGTCAATTTAAATAGTCGTTTTAAAAAAGTTATATAACACCGGAAGAGCAAGATGGAATATTTACCGTTATTTGTGGATTTACGTTCCCGCAAGGTTGTTTTGGTTGGGGGCGGCGATGTTGCTGCAAGAAAAGCGGAGCTATTGTTACGAGCTAATGCTGCTCTGGTGGTTATCGCGCCGGTGCTCAGCTCTGCTTTGCTACAGCTTTATGAGCAACAACAGTTTACGTGGGTTGAGAATGAATACCATCCACAACACATTGAGAAATCTTATTTGGTGATTGCGGCAACTGACGATAGTGAACTGAATAAGAAAATTTTTCATGATGCAGAGAAACAACAAATTTTTGTCAATGTTGTTGATGATAAACCTCTGTGTTCTTTTATTGTTCCTTCAATCATCGATAGAGATCCGGTTGTGATTGCTATCTCTTCAGGTGGTACAGCACCTGTATTGGCTCGCTTAATACGTGAAAAGTTAGAAACGATGCTACCAAGCTATTTAGGCAATATGGCTGAAATAGCAGGGCGGTGGCGAGAAAAAGTGAAGTCATCAATTAGCAGTATGCGTGAGCGCAAACGTTTTTGGGAAAAAAGCTTTAGTGGCCACTTTGCGTCATTGGTTGAAAAAGGTCAGCTTTCACAGGCTGAATTACAACTAGAGAAACAATTGTATGAGCCAGACAATACAGGAGAGTTGACCTTAGTCGGAGCAGGCCCAGGGGATGCAGGGTTATTAACCCTTAAAGGCTTACAAGTGTTGCAAAATGCAGATGTAGTTTTATATGACCATCTTGTCAGTGATGAGGTACTTGAGTTAGTGCGACGAGATGCAGACAAAATTTGTGTGGGAAAACGTGCAAAGGCTCATTCTGTCTTACAAGAAGAAACTAATGCTTTAATTGTTAAGTTTGCATTGCAAGGAAAGAAAGTTGTTCGGTTAAAAGGGGGGGATCCATTTGTTTTTGGACGTGGAGGTGAAGAGCTACAAATTGCTGCAGAGGCTGGTATTCCATTTCAGGTGGTTCCTGGGATCACGGCAGCAATTGGAGCAACGGCCTACGCAGGCATCCCTCTAACACATCGTGAGCATTCACAAAGCGTGACATTTATAACCGGTCATTGCAAAGAAGGTGGAAATGAACTTGATTGGCCTGCACTTGCACGAGGTAATCAAACATTAGCCATCTATATGGGAACAGTGAAAGCTGAATATATCAGCCAACAACTGATCCACTTTGGACGCTCACCCGAAACACCAATAGCGGTGATCGGTTGTGGTACTCGGCAAAACCAGCAGGTTTTGAGCGGCAAATTAGATGAGTTGGCGGTACTTGCTCATCAGGCTCCCGCTCCCGCGTTATTGGTGATTGGCGAAGTTGCCGCGTTACATCAGCAATTGGCTTGGTTCGGTGATCAGGTCGAAAAAAACAGATGGCGTTCAGCCGTGTTGGAATTGGCTTAATTAAGGAGGCCATCATGAATGAGAAACGATTAACTCACTTACAGCAGTTGGAAGCAGAAAGCATTCATATTATCCGTGAAGTGGCGGCTGAGTTTGAAAACCCTGTCATGCTTTATTCCATCGGCAAAGATTCATCCGTTATGTTGCATTTAGCACGCAAAGCTTTTTACCCTGGAAAGCTGCCATTTCCTTTATTGCATGTTGATACGGGATGGAAATTTCGCGAAATGTATGAATTTCGCGACAAAACAGCTAAAAATTATGACTTTGAATTACTGGTTCATCGTAATCCAGCAGGCGAAGCATTAGGGATCAACCCGTTTGTCCATGGTAGTGCGAAACACACCGATATTATGAAAACCGAAGGGCTGAAACAAGCGCTTGATAAATATGGTTTTGACGCCGCATTTGGTGGGGCTAGACGCGATGAGGAAAAATCTCGCGCGAAAGAACGTATTTACTCTTTTCGAGATCGCTCCCACCGTTGGGATCCTAAAAATCAGCGCCCAGAGTTATGGCACAATTACAATGGTCAAATAAATAAAGGAGAGAGTATTCGCGTATTTCCTTTATCGAATTGGACCGAACTCGATATTTGGCAATATATCTATTTGGAAAATATCGATATTGTTCCCCTCTATTTTGCAAAAGAGCGTCCTGTTTTGGAGCGAGATGGCACGTTATTGATGGTTGATGATGATCGTATTGATTTAAAAGTGGGAGAAGTGATTGCTAAACGGAAGGTTCGATTCCGAACTCTAGGTTGCTGGCCATTGACTGGGGCTGTTGAATCTCAAGCCGAAACGTTGCCAGAGATTATTGAAGAAATGTTGATTTCAACAACCAGTGAGCGCCAAGGTCGATTAATTGATAGCGACCAATCGGCTTCAATGGAGCAGAAAAAGCGCCAAGGTTATTTTTAAGGGAGAAAACGTCATGGCAGATTTAGCATACAATGAAACAATTGCGGAACAAATTAAGCAACAAGGTGGTGTTGAAGCTTATTTGTTAGCTCAGCAACAAAAGGGTCTATTACGCTTTCTCACCTGCGGTAATGTGGATGATGGTAAAAGTACTTTAATTGGCCGATTATTACATGACACACGACAAATTTATGAAGATCAGTTATCTGTTTTACAGACTGATAGTAAGCGTATAGGAACACAAGGTGAAAAGCTGGATCTCGCTTTGCTGGTGGACGGCCTAGCAGCTGAAAGGGAACAAGGGATCACTATTGATGTCGCTTATCGTTATTTTTCCACCCAGAAACGCAAGTTTATTATTGCAGATACACCGGGTCATGAACAGTACACGAGAAATATGGCGACAGGTGCATCAACTTGTTCACTTTCTATTTTGTTGATCGATGCTCGAAAAGGTGTTCAAGAGCAAACTCGCCGCCACAGTTTTATTAGTACGCTGTTGGGTATTCGCCACCTGATTGTAGCCGTCAATAAAATGGATTTAGTTGAATATAGTGAAGCGGTATTTGAAAAAATCAAACAAGATTATCAGAAGTTTGCGACTGAATTACCCGCCGATCTCAACGTTTGGTTTGTACCTATTTCTGCTTTAGATGGCGATAATATCGTTAATGAAAGCACTCATCTTCCTTGGTACAAGGGCGAAACACTGCTACAAATTTTAGAAACGGCACAGGTTAAACAAAAAGCATCAGAACAATCATTACGCTTCCCCATTCAATATGTAAACAGACCTAATCTGGATTTTAGAGGTTACAGCGGAACCTTGTCTGCTGGGATTGTCAAAGTGGGGCAACGAATCAAAGTATTACCTTCTGGTCAATTATCGAAAGTAAAAGAGATTTTGACTTTTGATGGCACGCAAGACTTTGCGATACCGGGTGAAGCAATTACATTGGTGTTAGAAGATGAAATTGATATTAGTCGAGGCGATCTGATAGTTGCAGAGAATGATACGCTACAAAGCTCCCGCGAAGCATTGGTTGATGTGGTGTGGATGTCTGAGCAACCTTTGGTACAAGGTCAACAACTCGATATTAAGATCGCGGGAAAGAGGAGCCGTGCTAAGGTAGAAAATATTCAATATCAAGTTGATATAAATAACCTGACTCAAAAAGTAACGACTGAGTTGCCTCTCAACGGTATCGGTCTAGTTGAATTTTCATTCGATGAGCCATTGCTACTTGAAAACTATCAGCAAAATGCAGAAACCGGCGGCATGATTTTAATTGATAGGCTCTCTAATGTTACTGTTGGGGCCGGGTTAGTGCGAGAAGTCACGGAACGATTTACTGAGCAAAATGATAACTTCAGTGAATTTGAAATCGAGTTAAATCAATTGATTCGCCGCCATTTCCCTCATTGGGGGGCTCGTGATCTCTTAGGTGGAAAATAAGTATGGCGAGTATGATTGATAATAATATCGTTTGGCATGATCATCCGATCACTCGGCAATTTAGAGAGAATGCGAATGGTCATAAAGGGGCGGTATTATGGTTTACAGGGCTATCTGGATCGGGGAAATCAACACTAGCAGGGGCTTGCGAGCAAACGTTGGCCTCATTAGGAGTAAATACATATTTGCTTGATGGCGATAATATCCGTCATGGCTTATGTAAAGATCTTGGTTTTGATGAGTCAGATCGGCAAGAAAATATCCGTCGCATTGGTGAAGTGGCTAAATTGATGGTTGATGCGGGGTTGGTTGTCGCGACAGCGTTTATTTCACCTTATCGAGAAGATAGACAAAAAGTTCGTGAGTTATTTGGCGCTAACCAATTTTTTGAATTGTATGTTGCAACCCCAGTTGAAATTTGCGAGCAACGTGACCCTAAAGGGCTTTATCAGCAAGCAAGAGCGGGAAAAATCAAAAACTTCACTGGTATTGACTCCCCATATCAAGAGCCTTTACAACCAGAACTGCGTATAGATGGGCGGCAGGCAATATCTGATTCAGTTGCACAGATTATTCAATTACTAAGTGAACAAGAAATCATCAAAAACGTATAATTAATATGGTAACTTATTATTTTATAACAGCTCCTTAGGTATTATACATCTGAGGAGCTGTTTTTATTACTGCTTCAGCAGTTAACATACTGTTTTGCGTAAACACTCGTATTTTTATTAAGTAAATTTACTCGTTTAGGTAATAGCCCTCTGAATGAGCGGAAGGTAGTATGAAATAAATCACATGGCATTAAATAGTGTGATTTTTAATCATAAAGTATCTGTTTTTGTCCTAGTTTTTGTACATTACTTTCTTGGTAGTAGCGCGATGCGCTGAGTTATGGGATGATTAGCAAATCATTTCAGGGGGCAGAATGGGCAAATTAACGCTTCTACTAATCGCAGTATTGGCTTGGACACAATATTCTTTATGGCTAGGTAAAAATGGCATTCATGACTATGTCCGAGTGAAAGACGATGTTGCGGCGCAAGAGATTATCAATTCTCGCTTAAAAATGCGTAATGAACAGCTGTTTGCTGAAATTAATGATTTGAATGATGGTCAAGACGCCATCGAAGAGCGTGCACGTACAGAGCTTGGTATGGTTAAACCCGGCGAATCATTTTATAGAATGGTGAAAGAGAGTAATAATCAAAGAGCCAATAATTAAATATACTTGTTATACTTTTCGTTGCAGTGCTAGTCAGTAAGAATATAAGCTGACTTGGGCATGGTTATTGTTCTATAAAACGACACTAAAAATACATACTCTAAATAATTCGAGGTGCAGCTAGGCGAGAAGTGAACGAATCGCTAGGAGCATAGAAAGCACTATGTCTTGCGTGAGTGAACGTAGTCAACAACGCTGTAACTTGAAGAATGATGAGTATAACAGGTAGTATTTATGAAACTGATTACCTCTATTCTCCCTCAAATTTCGATGTAAGATCCAAAATAATGAATAACTCAATAACTGGGGATATCCCAAAAGTTGTTGCGATAATTCCCGCAGCAGGTATTGGTAGTCGAATGAATGCAGACTGTCCAAAGCAATATTTACAGGTGGCAGGGAAGACGATTATTGAACATACCATTAATGCATTGTTATTGAATCCTCATGTCTCGAATATTATTGTCGCTTTGAGCCCAGATGATAGCTATTTTGCTACGCTTGAAGTGGCAAATAACCCTCGAGTGACAACGGTTCATGGCGGAAAAGAACGCGCAGATTCAGTGCTGGCGGGATTAAACCTTTTAGCTCAGAATGAACAGATGCAAAATAGATGGGTACTGGTGCACGATGCAGCACGCCCTTGTTTGCATCAAGATGATTTAAATAAAATTATTCAGCTATCAACAACTGATTACTGTGGTGGCATTCTCGCTGCTCCTGTAAGAGATACTATGAAGCGCAGTGCAATAACGTCAGATGTGATTGATCACACTGTTGAACGCGATGCGTTATGGCATGCGCTTACACCACAATTTTTTCCTTTGCTTTTGTTGCGTGATTGTTTGAGTAAGGCTTTGAAAGAAAATGCTATTATCACTGATGAAGCATCTGCATTGGAATATTGTGGTTATCAGCCTGTTTTAGTCGCAGGCCGCTCTGATAATTTAAAGGTGACTCGCCCAGAAGATCTTGCCTTAGCAGAGTTTTACCTTTCTAGAATGGAATAAAAGGATCAAATAATGAGAATCGGACACGGTTTTGATGTACATAAGTTTGGTGGCGAGGGGCCTATTATTATTGGTGGCGTGCGTATTCCTTATGAACAAGGTTTACTTGCACACTCTGATGGTGATGTCGTTCTTCATGCTGTCACTGATGCTATTTTAGGTGCGGCTGCACTTGGTGATATTGGCAAATTATTCCCTGATACCGATCCTGCCTATAAAGGTGCAGACAGCCGTGTGTTACTGAGGGAAGCCTACCGTCAAGTTCGTGAAAAAGGTTATAGCATTGGTAATCTTGATATTACTATTATGGCTCAAGCACCTAAAATGTTGCCTCATATTCCACAAATGCGTGTCAATATTGCAGAAGATCTTGAATGCCATATGGATGATGTGAATGCTAAAGCAACAACGACGGAACAACTTGGTTTTGTTGGTCGTAAAGAAGGGATTGCTTGTGCTGCGGTTGTATTGTTAGTGAAAGATAATGGTAGTGAAAGTCATGAATGTACAGTACCTGCATGGTAAACCACTCTCAACAGGTAAGTTAAAAAGCCAACCTGAAGATTTTGTGGTTAAAGAAGATCTTGGTTTTGAGCTTGATGGTGAAGGCGAACATGTGATGGTTCGCGTTGAAAAAACGGGCTGCAATACCTTATTTGTGGCTGAACAATTGGCTAAATTTGCCAAAATTTCAGCGCGAGCAGTGAGTTACGCAGGTTTAAAAGATCGTAATGCCGTTACTGAGCAATGGTTTTGTTTACAGATGCCAGGCAAAGAAACGCCTGATTTTTCACAATGGATGCTTGAAGGGTGTCGTGTTATTGCCACAACTAGACAAAAAAGAAAGTTGCGTATAGGCACACTGAAAGGCAATCAATTTGAGCTCATTATCCGTGATATTTCGGCGCCTGAGGATGTAGAGCAACGCTTACACAAAATTGTTGAAGGCGGAGTTCCTAATTATTTTGGTGAACAGCGATTTGGGCGTGACGGTCAAAATTTAGTACAAGCGCAACGTTGGGCAAATCAAGAGATCACTGTTCGTGAACGTAATAAACGCAGTTTCTATCTCTCTGCTGCGCGAAGTGCTATGTTTAATCATATTGTTAGTGAAAGAATTGCCAGCCAAACTGAAAATAAAGTATTACTTGGTGATGCACTACAATTAACGGGGCGCGGAAGCTGGTTTGTTGCCATAGAGGAAGAACTTGCTACTTTACAACCTCGAGTAGATTCATCTGAATTGAGCATTACCGCTGCTTTGCCCGGCGATGGGGAGCTTGGAACGCAAGCGGATGCTTTGAATTTTGAGACCAAGTGCTTAGAAAACTATAATGCTTTTATTGCGTTAATGAAGAGTGAAAGGGTTTCACCCGCAAGAAGAGCCGCGATTGTAAAGCCGCAAAATTTTCATTGGCAATGGCTTGATTCAAATACACTGAAGCTAAATTTCTTTTTAAGCTCAGGGTGTTTTGCAACCAGTGTTGTGCGAGAAATCATTAATCAGGAAAGTGCCGATGTTGAAAATTTTATTGAGTAATGATGACGGTGTGACTGCTCCGGGGATCCAAACTTTAGCGGCAGCATTACGCCAACATTACTACGTACAGGTTATTGCACCTGATCGTAACCGTAGTGGTGCCTCTAATGCATTAACGTTGGATAGGCCATTAAGGATCCAAACACTGGCTAATGGTGATTTATCGGTACAAGAAGGTACACCAACAGACTGTGTTTATATTGGGGTTAACAAAGTGGTTAGGCCAAGGCCAGATATCGTGGTTTCTGGGATCAACCGTGGCCCGAACCTTGGTGACGATGTAATTTACTCGGGCACTGTTGCTGCCGCAATGGAAGGGCGACATTTAGGTTTACCTTCAGTGGCTGTTTCGCTTGATGGGGAAACTCATTATGAAACTGCAGCAAAAGTGACTTGTGACATATTGGATTTATTGCATAAAAATCCGTTACGTGCCGGTAATATACTGAACATTAATGTTCCCGATATTCCTTATGAAAAAATTAAAGGGATAAAAGTGACCCGCTGTGGTAGTCGTCATGCCGCATCCGAAGTTTATAATCTTGAAGATCCAAAAGGTAATATGTTGTATTGGCTAGGTCCTGTTGGCGAAATTCGTGATGCAGGGCCAGGAAGTGATTTTGAAGCCGTATCTCAAGGGTATGTTTCAATTACTCCTTTGCAAGTTGACTTAACGGCATATAAAGCACATTCATTAGTTGAAGAATGGTTAGAGAAATCGGGAGTGACGGTAAAATGAAAACGGGCCTCATGAAAGAACTTTTGGCACAATTACGCCAACAGGGAATTCACGATGAGCGCTTGTTAGAAGCATTGTCACAGGTTCCTCGTGAGCGCTTTGTTGATGAAGCGCTTTCACATAAAGCCTACGATAACATTCCGTTGCCAATAGGTTATGGACAAACCATTTCTCAGCCTTATATTGTTGCTAAAATGACGGCTTTACTTGATATCTCTGCCAATGACCATGTACTTGAAATTGGCACTGGCTCCGGCTATCAAACGGCGGTTTTAGCGCATTTAGCCAGTCATGTTTATTCAGTTGAAAGGGTTAAAAGTTTGCAATGGACTGCAAAACGTCGTTTTAAGCAGCTGGATTTGCATAATATCTCTACACGACATGGTGATGGTTGGGAAGGTTGGCAATCAAAAGGGCCTTTTGATGCCATTATTGTCACTGCTGCACCGAATGAAATCCCTTCGAAGCTTTTAGCGCAATTAAAAGAAGGAGGACGTTTGGTGCTACCTGTTGGTGATAAAGATCAAGCGTTGAAATTAATTACACGTAGAGGAAATGATTATCACTCGAATGTGATAGAGAAAGTTCGTTTTGTTCCTCTCATTGCTGGGGATTTGGCTTAATTTCATTTTGAGTTATGGGGCTAATTTTGATAATTTATGGCTCCGAAATCGGGAAACTCGCATTTTCTATTAAGTCATAATCTCAAATTGTTATATTTTTGATATATTTGGCTTGTTCAATATTTTATATTTCTGCTTTAATAAGCAAAATACTTTCGTTACCAGAGCTGTGCTCTAAATAATCAAGTTGCATGTAGGCAACCATCTCTAAAAGTAGACAAAAATCTATGACTAGGGGCCAATTGGCAGCTTGGAAGATGACGAGTAGAACAGGCTCTAATGTTTACTGACACAAACGAATTTGTTATGTCAGATTTTTCTTCACGGGAGAAGAAGCATGAAAATTGTTAGCCCAATAAGCAAAATTCGATGGGCGGTGATCTTTTCATTTGGTGGTGCTTTATTAGCGGGGTGTTCGACTCCGTATCATACAGCCGCACCCATTTCGAGTGTAAATGATAGTCAAACGACTAGCCAGCAGACCGTTCAAAGAACTGTACCAACAACGGGTGGTACAAGTACGGCGATGCCTTCTTCTCGACCTAATTTGTCTTCAAATTCATCAGCATCGGTGGCGAGTTCAGCACCTGTGAACATGAATGGTCAAGGGCGTATTATTTATAATCGCGACTACGGTAGTATCCCTAAAGGTAGTTACAATGGGAGTAGCTACACGGTTCAGCGCGGTGATACCTTGTTCTACATTGCCTATATAACGGGTAACGATTTTCGTGAGTTAGCGGATAAAAACAATATTGCTGAACCTTATAGCTTAAATGTTGGCCAAGTGATTAATATTGGTAATGGAAATGTGAACTCGAACGGGCAATTAGCTGCAAATTCATCAAATAGTAATCAGCAACCGGTTGATCTTCGAACAACTAATGCGTATCCTGCAAATGGAAGCGGTCAAACTTCAGGTAAAATGTTGCCTAACAATAAGAAGCCTGCAACGCAGACTTCTACGGCAACAACCACCGCGGCAGCTTCTACAACCTCTCCGACGACAGAAAGCAGTACTAACAGTTCATCGATAAAATGGCGCTGGCCAGCTGAAGGGAAAATGATTGAAGGTTTCTCTGACGCTCAAGGTGGAAATAAAGGCATCGATATTGCTGGCTCACGTGGTCAGCCTGTACTTGCTTCTGCCCCAGGAAAAGTGGTTTACGCGGGAAATGCACTGCGTGGATATGGAAATCTTATAATAATAAAACATAACGATGACTACTTAAGTGCTTACGCACATAACGATACGTTACTTGTGCGTGATCAGCAGGATGTTACTGCGGGTCAAAAAATAGCCACTATGGGTAGCACCGGTACAAGCTCGGTTAGGTTACATTTTGAAATTCGTTACAAGGGAAAATCAGTAAACCCGCTGCGTTACTTACCGCAGCGATAAACTGGGCAGAATGCAATGACATTCTGTCCTCATTATCAAGGGTAGGAGTCACTGATGAGCCAAAGTTCGCTGAAAGCTAACGAGTTATACGATGATCTCGAAGAAAGCACGATGGATGATGCTTTTGATGAGAGTCAGTTCAAAGAAGAGGATCTAGTTGCTGAACTAGATGATGAAATGGATTTACTCCAGAGCACAAGTCAACGTGTTCTGGATGCCACTCAAATTTATCTCAGTGAAATTGGATTCTCTCCGCTCCTAACAGCTGAGGAAGAAGTTTTCTATTCAAGAAGAGCGCTACGTGGTGATATTGCATCGCGTCAGCGCATGATAGAAAGTAACCTTCGGTTAGTTGTTAAGATCTCTCGACGTTATAATAATCGGGGCCTCGCTTTACTTGACCTCATTGAGGAAGGTAATTTGGGGTTAATTCGTGCGGTTGAAAAGTTTGATCCTGAAAAAGGTTTCCGTTTTTCAACTTATGCGACATGGTGGATCCGTCAAACTATTGAACGGGCGATCATGAACCAAACGAGAACTATTCGTCTCCCCATACATATCGTCAAAGAGCTCAATATTTACCTTAGGACCGCCCGCGAGCTAGCACAAAAGTTAGATCATGAGCCTAGTGCAGAGGAAATTGCTGAGCAGCTAGATAAACCAGTGGAAGATGTCAGTCGTATGTTACGTTTAAATGAACGTATTACATCGGTTGATACACCTATTGCTGGTGATTCAGAGAAATCCTTGTTAGAAGTTCTATCTGATGAAAATGAGTCAGGGCCAGAACATACAATTCAAGATAACAACTTGAAAGAAAATATTGTGAAGTGGTTATTTGAATTGAATCCAAAACAGCGAGAGGTACTGGCACGTCGTTTTGGGTTGCTAGGTTATGAAGCTGAAACTCTTGAAGAAGTAGGTCGGGAAATTGGTTTAACTCGTGAAAGAGTACGTCAGATCCAAGTTGAAGGATTGAGGAGATTAAAAGATATCTTACAAGGCGAAGATCTGTCCTTAGAAGCCTTATTTAATATGTAAGATATTTTTAGAATAGTAATATAGTAATGAAGAAGCCCTTAGCTGATCATGTTAAGGGCTTTTTATTTTTTATAAGAGTGGGACACCGCTGTGAAATTTGAAATCACTATCAAATGAGGTAATTAGTTCGGCCTCAACGGCCCCAAACATGTCAACGCGTTCGCTGATATCTGTTTTACTAATTAATTGAGCCAGTTTTAAGTAATCTTGGTAGTGCCTTGCTTCTGAACGCAGCAAGGAAATATAAAAGTTTGCTAAATCATTATCTAAGAAAGGTGCTAGTTTGGCAAAACGTTCACATGAACGGGCTTCGATATAAGCCCCAATGATCAGTTTATCGACTAGCGTTTGTGGTTCATGACCACTCATATGGCTGAATAGGCCTTTAGCATATCGGCTCGCGGTAATACCATCGTAGCTAATATTTCTTTGATGCATAATTTCAAGGACTTGATAAAAATGATGCAGCTCTTCTTTTATTAAAAGTACCATTTTATCAATCAGATCTTGGCTATAAGGCGATTGTTTTTTAGCTAAAATCTGCTTTGAAATTTGGTTTTTATCTTTTAATGAATGAACATCACCAATGCGATCATAAGCGAAGTCCTCATAAGGCTTAAACCATGCAAGTAATACCGCAGCACTTTCTTTATCCACTGCATATTTGCGAATTAAAAACATCGCACTTTGCGCGGCCTTCAATTCGCACAATAAATGGTCTTTCAGTAATATAGGCAAATTCTCAGGCTCACTGGCTTTTTTAACCCAACTATCAGGAGTTTCGCAATGTAAAAACTGCCTGATAGGAGCAAGTAATTCAGCATGATCTTGCATACTACTTATCCATTTCCTTTAAGCGATATAACCAGTCTAGAGCCTGCCTTGGCGTTAATTTGTCAGGATCGATATTTTCTAGAGCACTTAGTACAGGTGAGGGTTCTTCTTGAGCTAAGAAGCTTAGCTGTGCGCTGTCGACATGGCTAGAGTTGGTATTATTTGAAATCAGCTCTAGCTCTTTGAGTTTTTGCTTAGCGCGTTTGATAACCTCTTTAGGAACACCGGCTAGGGAAGCAACAGCTAAACCATAACTTTTGCTCGCGGCGCCATCTTGCACGTTGTGCATGAATGCAATGGTGTCACCATGTTCCATGGCATCAAGGTGAATATTAACCGCTCCTTCTAATTTTTCAGGCAAATTAGTAAGTTCAAAATAATGGGTTGCAAACAAGGTCATCGATTTTATGCGGTTAACAAGATTTTCTGCGCAGGCCCAAGCGAGTGATAGTCCATCGTAAGTAGAAGTTCCTCGACCTATTTCATCCATTAAAACTAAACTGTGTTCAGTTGCATTGTGTAGGATATTAGCTGTTTCAGTCATTTCAACCATAAAGGTTGAACGCCCTGATGCTAAATCATCGGATGCACCAACACGTGTAAAAATGCGATCAACAGGGCCAATAATCGCTTTAGTTGCTGGCACAAAGCTACCAATATAAGCCAGTAAAGTAATCAATGCGGCTTGGCGCATATAAGTACTTTTCCCGCCCATATTAGGACCTGTAATAATTAGCAGTCTACGCTGTGGTGATAAAGAGAGTGGGTTTGAAATAAAAGGCTCACTCAATACTTGCTCAACCACAGGGTGACGCCCTTCGGTAATTTGAATACCTGGTTTATCTGTTAATTGTGGGCAATTATAGCCGAGTGTTTCAGCGCGTTCGGCTAAGTTATTGAGTACATCCAGCTCAGCTAGCGCTTCGGCACTAAGTTGCAAATCAGCAAGATGTGGCAATAGCATGTCAAAAAGTTCATCGTAAAGTGCTTTTTCAATGGCTAATGCTTTACCTTTTGAGGTTAATACTTTGTCTTCATACTCTTTTAATTCAGGAATGATGTAGCGCTCAGCATTTTTCAACGTTTGACGGCGTACATAGTGGATTGGCACTAAATGGCTTTGGCCACGACTTACTTGGATAAAATAACCATGTACTGCGTTATAGCCAACTTTTAATGTATCAATACCGAGCTTCTCTTTTTCACGAACCTCAAGGCGATCGAGGTAGTCAGTTGCACCATCTGCCAGTGCTCGCCACTCATCAAGTTCACTATTGTAGCCAGGGGCAATGACACCGCCATCTCGCACTAGAACTGGAGGCGCATCAATAATTGCTCGTTGTAGTAAATCTTGCAGCTCATCGAACTGATTAATACGTTTTTGTAAATTTTGCAGGTATTCGCTGTTTGATTGGCTAAGAATTTGATGGATATCTTGATATTGTTCAAACGCATGGCGCATACGTGCTAAATCGCGTGGGCGTGCTGAGCGTAGTGCTAAACGTGCTAAGACACGCTCTAAATCACCTACTTGGCGTAATAATGGTTGTAGCTCTAAGCCGCACTCTTGCAGAGCACTGATAGCTTGCTGACGATTATTCAGTGTTTGAATATGACGGAGTGGAGTATGCAGCCAGCGTTTTAACATTCGGCTGCCCATTGGGGTAACACATAAGTCTAATATGGAGGCGAGGGTATTCTCTGTTCCACCGGATAGATTTTGGGTAATTTCTAAATTACGTCGCGTTGCAGCATCAAGAATGACATTATCTGTCTGTTTTTCCATCACAATACTACGAATGTGGGGCAATGCGGTACGTTGTGTATCTTTCACATATTGAAGAAGGCAACCAGCAGCACGTAGCGCTTTGGTTGCATTTTCTACACCAAAGCCAATAAGATCTTTTGTACCAAACTGCAAGCCTAGCTGTTGTTTTGCTGTTTCTAATTCAAACTCCCATAACGGGCGGCGGCGCAGGCCTTTACAATTTTCAATAAGTGCCATACTGGCAAAGTCTTCTGAATATAGTAATTCAGCGGGGCGAGTGCGCTGTAGTTCGGCACGTAATGACTCTTCATCGTCGATTTCGCTGATAATAAAGCGCCCTGATGTGATATCCAGTGTGGCAAAGCCATAGCCTTGAGTTTCTTGCCAGACAGCTGCCAGCAAGTTATCTTGCCGTTCATTCAGTAAGGCTTCATCAGTAATGGTTCCTGGGGTGACAATGCGTACGACCTTACGTTCAACAGGGCCTTTGCTGGTGGCAGGATCACCAATTTGCTCACAAATCGCCACTGATTCACCCATTTGCACGAGTCTTGCTAAATAGTTTTCTGCTGCGTGGTGGGGAACGCCTGCCATTGGAATGGGTTGTCCTGCCGTTTGGCCACGCTTAGTGAGTGAGATATCTAATAGTTGAGACGCTTTTTTAGCATCATCAAAGAACAGCTCGTAAAAGTCACCCATACGATAAAACAGCAGTATATCTGGATGTTGTGCTTTTAGTTTTAAATACTGCTGCATCATTGGTGTGTGGGAGTCGAAATTTTGGCTGTCAATCATGGTGTTATCTATATTAACTTATTGAATTAACTTGATTCTATGTTTTTTCATTGTCTCATAAGATCTCATTATATCTTATAAAATACCACAGAATCCCATATATAAGTGTAGGTTAAAGTGTAGGTTGTTAGTGGTGATATGGTATAATGGGCATAACAAAACTGATAACCTACACTTTTCACTAAAAATCTTTAATTATCTTATAGTCAGCGCTAAACAAGGTGATACCTATGAGCCAAAAATCATCAGCGAAGCCCTTATCAGCAAAAGCCATTGAGGCGATGAAGCCTAACTGTCATGTTAGGACTGATACAGGCGAAAACACAGGTTTACGAGTATCTTGTGGTGCGACGGGTATTAAGACATTTATTTATCGATATAGTAGCCCAGTTACACATAAACTTGTACAGATAAAAATTGGTAATTTTCCTCAAATATCGTTGAGTGAAGCGAGAGTTAAGCTACAAGAATTAAAACAATTACGTCAATTAGGACGATGTCCCGCGACAGAGCTAAAAGAAGAAAAACAGCATAAAAAGCAGAAACAACTACAGCCTCAAGAAACAAAGCTAACGGTAAAGGCGCTTATCGAGCTCTACCTTGTTGAACGTATCGAAGATCGCAAGGGAAAAGACGGTAAAATCATTGCAGGAGCAAGAAAGAAGAAAGGGCAAATAGAAGTCCGTCGTATGCTTGAAGCGGATGTTATTCGCGTTTTAGGTGAACGAATGGCACATGAAGTGACCCGAAAAGATGTCATTGAACTTGTACGTGAAATTGATGGGCGAGGTGCTAAGGTTCAAGCGGGTAATGTATTACGTGAATTGTCAGCAGCCTATGAGTTTGCAATTGGTCTCGAGTATTTTGATGATAATTTCGCTAATCCAGCATTATTGGCGAAATCGAGTTTGCAGCAAGCTAAGTTTAAACTAACAAGTAATAAAGGCACTCGTTATCTAGATGATAATGAACTCAAGAAATTTTTAGCATGGTTGCCTAGTTCAGCTTACACCAATGTTGTGAAAAATGTTTTCCGTCTGACGCTTTGGACGGGCTGCCGAACTGGTGAAGTGTGCGCAATGGCTTGGGATGATGTGGATCTTGAAAAAGGAACTATTCATTTGAAAGAAACCAAGACAGGAATTGAACGATACGTGCAATTACCTGAGCAAGCAGTCATCTACTTGAAATCAATGCGCATGAACTCCGATAAATATCTTTTCCCTTCTCAAGTAACCAAGTTGCCGATTCAACAAAAATATCTAACAGAATGTGCGTGGCGTTTACGCAAAGAAGGCAAGATGCTAGATATCCCTGATTGGTCACCTCATGATTTACGTCGAACAGTACGTACTGGGCTAGCTAAACTAGGTTGCCCCAATGAAGTGGGGGAGGCGATACTTGGGCATTCACGTAGTGGTATCGAAGGAACGTATGATTTATATGGTTATGAGAGTGAATGTAAGGTGTGGTTGCAGAAATGGGCGGATCATATGGGGAGTTTGGTATGATATATTAAACTGTGAATTAATAATAATAGTAAGCGGCTGTATTTCTGTGGACACCAACCAGCTCTGCGGCAATATGGGCTGTAGAGCCTGCAATAAACAGCTCAAGTAACCGTTCTTGTTTGTATTGACTGAGTCTGCTTTTTCTCATGGAACTATCCTAGATGATCTTAGTTATCTAGGACAGCTCCAATTATATCTAATACTCATAATTTGAAAGCAATGTTGAAGTATTAAATATGGCATTTGCTGATAATCAATCCTTTGGATAACTATCGCAAGTTATCGGTCTGTTCTATTAGATTTTTGGCTATAAATAGGTAAGAATAGTTGCATTATTTTTACTGATGTAAGTAATGGAACTATGGCTAAAAAACCGAAAGAAACCAAATCTGAACCGTTAGAAGTTATCCTGTGGAAAGCCGCTGATAAATTGCGTAAGAATATTGATGCAGCAGAATACAAGCATGTTGTGCTGGGATTAATATTCTTAAAGTATATTTCTGATTCGTTTGAGTCTCACTATGAAAAGCTTAAAGCGGGTCAAGGCGAGTTTGTAGGGGCAGATCCCGAAGATAGTGATGAGTATCTTGCTTACAACGTGTTCTTTGTGCCTGAAAAAGCACGTTGGACAAATTTACTCAATAATGCAAAACAGCCCAATATCGGTAAATTAGTCGATGACGCTATGGAAGCCATCGAAGAAGATAACCCGCAATTAAAAGGGGTATTACCAAAAGTTTATGCACGTCAAAACCTTGATGCAACCGTACTTGGCGAGTTAATTGATCTTGTGGGCGATATTGCACTAGGTGATGCTAAATCACGCTCTGCGGATATACTAGGGCATGTTTTTGAATATTTCTTAGGTGAATTTGCGTTAGCAGAAGGTAAACAAGGAGGTCAGTTCTATACACCGAAATCAATTGTTTCCTTACTAGAGCGTGTTGATCTTTTCGGTATAAAAAGCAGACAGCAAATGGGGCTGTTATAATGGTTTCGCCAAAAATCAAAAAAACACCCCCAAATGCCGAGACTTATGTTAACAGATGATAGCTGGAAGTTACTATCAAAAATCATGCACCTAACCGGACGTATTTATAACAAACCAGAACATAGAATGACCCTTGAAGGTATTTTATTCCGAATAAGAACAGGCATTCCATGGCGCGATTTACCTCGTCAATTTGGTGAATGGAATACGGTATTTAGATGTTTTAACCTTTGGTCAAAGAAAGGCGTGATGATGGAAATTTTCCAATTTCTATCTCGCTTCAATGATCCTCAGTGGCTATTTATTGATGCCAGTATCGTGAAAACGCATCAAGATGGAGCCAACGTTAAAGATGCTTCAAAGCAGGCTATAGGCAAAAGTCGAGGCGGCAACTCAACTAAAATACATTTAGCGGTAGATAGCAGTGGTCTTCCGGTTCATTTTGAGTTGTCAGGTGGGCAAGCCCATGATGTGAGTTATGCAGAAACATTGGTTACCTCTTCACCGGAAGCCGAAGTTGTTATTGCAGATAAAGGCTATGACTGTGAAGCCTTACGACAGTTGATAAAAAGCCGTCGGGGTCAGCATGTCATCCCAAGAAAAGGGAATAGTAAACAAGGGAATAAAGATATTGATTGGTGCTTATATCGATATCGTCATTTAGTTGAAAATGCCTTCTTAAAATTAAAGAAATACCGAGCAGTGGCGACTCGGTATGACAAATTAGCCCGAAATTATGAAAGTGTTGTTGCTTTAGCATTTTCAATCATGTGGCTCCCAATGTGGGTCGATTGAAATATGCACTACAAAGATAAACACGCTCTAGCTTATTTTTTTGCTTTTGTTTGGCTTTTTGGTGTAGATCTCAAAAAAAATGTTCTGCGCAACTAAATCAGGACACTTTTCTTAAGGAATTTTGTTCATACTCAATTGGGGACAGATCACCGTTGGCAGTATGAAGCCTTTCTAGGTTGTAATAGCGCATATACGCGATAACATCTTCTTTCATCTGTTTCCGAGTCGGCTGAGGGATTTTCAGTACCCAATCGTGTTTTAAACTGCCAAAAAATCGTTCTACAACGGCGTATCCCAACAGGCTCCAACATCACCCATGCTTTGTCCTCATAAATTATCATTATATATTATCTGACAATTCCTTTTGGGATGGGTTCTTAAATAAAAAAACTAATTGGTATTGGCCTATAAATACAACAATCTTAAAGTGATAATTGTAATTAACTTGTAGATGTGAACTGTATTTCATATAAAATATTCTACAATTAGGGCTTAAATCCATAACTAATTGAGTTATAAGCAATTAAACTGTGTTCGTGTGAATAATCATAAAAAAGGTGAAGCATTGTGGGCATATTTAAATCGATTTGGGATTTTTTTGGTCTTTATCAGACTAAAAGAATAAGAATTTTACATATGTTAATTCTACTCTTAGTGATATCGCAAATGGTAATCCCCCCGAAAAACCGGTGTGTTCATAAGTAAAATTTTCTCGTAATCTGAACCGAGGAGAATTCTATGAAGAAAGCACGTTTTACCGACAGTCAGATCATGTCTATCCTGAAACAAGCAGAGGCCGGAACACCGGTAACTGAACTGTGCCGCGAGCACGGCATGAGCAATGCCAGTTTCTATAAGTGGCGTTCACGCTATGGCGGCATGGACGCATCTATGATGACCCGCCTCAAAGATCTGGAAGATGAAAACCGCCGCCTTAAAAAGATGTATGCCGAAGAACGTCTCAAAGCCGAGATCATTCAGGAGGCCATGGCAAAAAAGTGGTAAAGCCATCATGCCGGAAGCAGATGGCGCAGGATGTAGTCAGAAGCCGAAACGTCAGCATACGTTTTGCCTGCCGGCTGTTTTCTGTCAGCGAAAGTTGCTATCGTTATCAGCCTAAACTGAATGAAGAAAATCAGGTCATTGCCGACTGGTTGCTCCGCATTACTGACAGTCAACGCAACTGGGGATTTGGCCTGTGTTTTTTGTACCTGCGTAATGTAAAAGGCCTGCGGTTCAACCACAAAAGGGTGTACCGGATTTACTGCGAGTTGTCACTGAACATGCGCATCAAGCCCAAAAAACGACTGAAGCGGGATAAACCGGAACCACTGACAGTGCCTGAAAGCAGCAATGAATGCTGGTCAATGGGCTTTATGCACGATCAGCTATCAGATGGTCGCTCTGTCCGTTTACTGAATATTATCGATGATTTTAATCGTGAGGCACTGGCCATAGAGGTGGATTTTTCTCTGCCAGCAAGTCGGGTAGTCAGAACACTGGAGCAACTCATTGAATGGAAGGGAAAACCCGCAGCCATTCGGTGTGATAACGGACCGGAATATACAGGTAACATACTGATATCATGGGCAGCTCAGCAGAATATAATGCTTCGCTTTATACAACCAGGTAAACCTCAGCAGAATGCTTATATTGAACGATACAACCGGACAGTGCGTTATGACTGGCTGGGGCAACACCTGTTTACATCACTGGATGAATTACAAAACTATGCGACCGGATGGCAATGGTTTTATAATCACGAACGACCCAATATGGCGTTGAATGGCTACACACCGATGCAGCATATTCAGCGTATGGCCTGATTCTACTTATTACCTCCGTTAAAAATGGGGGGATTACCCATGGAAACAACAAACCTGCATAATTATCATGAGATGTATATCCACAGATGTTGAGTCATTTATGTGGCTATTTACTTGATTATATCCATCATACTGTGCGCTATACTGCAAATCATCCATCTAGATTTTAAGATACTTGGATTAAGAAATAAGCAAAAATGAGTTGTCAAAATGCACCAAATTGACAATAGTCAATATACGATGAGGTAATAAACTAAAATATAAAAATAAACGGATATATTTATCTGATTTACAATAAATAACAGCATATGCAGCTAAAAAATATTTCCAAAATAAAAAGCTAATGGAAAGGGAGGAAAATATAACCATTGAAATCACATGAAAATTCAATGTATTACCTATAGGTTGGGAATATCATTTTTAGTAATGTATACAGTATGTTATTTATGTTTTACGTATTTGACGTATATTTTCATTTAACCTAAAATGCGTCACATAAGAGCAAGTTTTCAATTTGGTCCATTTTGACAATAGTTGAATAAAGTTCATGTATTTTTTTAGAGGATTCCCATGATATCTCCGAAGGAAATGATCGGTTGCAACATCCGAAGGATCCGTTTGAGTAAAGGGTTGAGTGGTGCTGAATTGGCAGAGCGCCTTTTATGCTCTCAACAGCATGTTTCTCGTATTGAACGTGGGATTGTTCGATTAAATATAACGCAAATTCAGCATTTGGCTGGCGCTCTTGAAGTCAGTATTGATAACTTGCTAGAAGGAATGGGGTATCAGTATGACCCGTTAGAGCAAATCTATAATCAAGCGTGTTATTCCCAAGAGGAAGGATTATTTATAGCTTCTCATTTATTACTAAAATCCCATTCATTATTGACAGAAAATATAACTGATGATTATGCCAATGAATAAAATGCCACCTACAATACATTCTTTTATTGGAAATAACATAAAACTGTTACGAAAAGAAAAAGGGTTAACGGAAAAGGAATTAGCACGCTATCACGCTATCTTGGTGTTAGTCAACAACAGATTTCTCGTTATGAGCAAGGTGTTAATTGTATCCATATTGATTTGTTTGTTAAGTTATCAGACTTATTTAAAGTCCCAATTCAAATTATAATAAGTAATAATATTTAATATTGTTATTCTATTGCTTATTGCTTATTGCTTATTGCTTATTGCTTATTGCTTATTGCTTATTGCTTATTTTATTAAATATAGGCAAGAAGTCGATATGGTTCAGTGCGAACTATTTTAAATCAACTAAGGAGATGTCTTTATATGTCTATTAATTTAAAAAGAAGTTTATTATCTGTTGGTGTACTTGTCGCAACAATGGGGCTTAATTTAAATGTCAATGCGGCTGGGCAAAATACAGCGAATGTCACCCTCAGTGGCCTCATTTCAGCGGTAACTTGTGATATTGATGTTAACGGTATTTCCGGCGGTACAACCATTAATACGGGAATGCATACCACCAGTGACTTCGGCTCCACTGTCAATAACGTGACAGGTACACCGGTAACGATGGTGGTGACCCTGAAAAACTGCGGTGATAAAAACTCCGAATCGGAAACCGGGAATTTATATATTTCAGGTACAACTGCACCAAACGGTAATAACAACATTTTTGTGGGCAATGATGCATATACCGGGTTTATGATCTTAAAAACAGGTGGGAAAACATCCAAAGATGCAATCGAAAATGATGGCCACGTTCCGCTGGAGGTGAAAGGTTATCTTGATGATGACGGTGATATTACTCTTGGCAGTGCGTCATACACCTTTAATGTGGCAATGGCCTCAACCATTACTGCACCGACTCCCGGTTTATATACCGCTCCTGTCATTATTTCGTATGCATCAGAATAATTTCAGTTAACGCCCGGGAGAATAGATACGGCGATCAAATACCGTATCTATTCCGGGTATCTCCTGAGTATTTGGTTTATCAGTTAACAGGAATCGGGAATATGTACATTTCTTTCCGCCGGACAGTCTGTTGTACCGCTGTCACTCTCATAGTGATGTTATGGTCTGTTTTTTCCGTGGCCGGCGTTTCACTGACAGGTACACGTCTCATTGTTTCCGGTGTCAGTGGAACTCAGGAAGCGAGCGGCAGTATCGGTGTACGCAGTGATGATAGTTCAGTGCGCCCTTTTCTGGTCAAAGCTCAGATATTCCGAGATGTTGACGGTCAGGATACATCTGTGCCTTTTGTCCTGTCTCCAGCACTTTTCCGATTAGAGCCGGGAAGCACGAACCAGTTGCGGGTAATAAAAAAGGGCGATGCCTTGCCACAAAATAAAGAATCTCTTTTTTATCTGCGCGTGGCCGCTCTGCCTGCATCATCCTTTTCCCAAACGGAATTTTCTGCGCCGGAAGGCGTTCTGAATGTGGCTACCGGTAATATTATCAAGCTGTTTTACCGGCCTTACGGCTTACCGATCACACAAAAAGACGCCATGGGGCAACTGCAATTCACCGCCGCGGGCAACCGGCTGAAAGTGACGAATCCGACCCCGTATTATATCACCATTAGCAGCTTGAATGTGAACGGTAAGCCAGTCAGTATTCGCGAGCAGCGAGAGCAAAATATGATTGCGCCTTACGGAGAGACATTTTTTGCGAATGCGCCGCTTAAGGGAGACGTTCACTGGCAAGCCATCAATGATTACGGAGGAATGGAGAAATTTCATGGTGCAGTTCAGTAAACCTCCTTTTACGGCAGCCCTGTTCGGTGTTTTCACTCTGATGATGAGCGTGGAAACTCAAGCGGCGACGTCGGCTAGTACGGAATTTACCGCGACTATCGCGTACGAGGGGGCCTGTGCTATCACGACTTCTACCGGGGTGGTCATTTTCAATAATGGGGATGCGGTGTTACCAAGCCAAATTGAAGGTCATGAGGCAGCGGCACAACAGACTTTTGAGTTGACGCTTAGCGATTGCCACGGGTTTGGGGTGACGCCAAAAATTACTTTAGCGGGTTTATCTAATACGGATACTGGCATGGCACTTTATTTAGACACTGCAGCCTCGACGACGACGGGGTATGGGATTTTGCTGGCCACGGACGGTAATGATAACTTTGCCTCGAATACCAATTTAGCCGCCAATAAAGTGATTTCGGTTAATTCAAAATGGAATACTCAAACCGACTTAACCACCCTTAATGGCAGTATCCCCCTGACCGCGACATTGAGTTGTGGAAAGTGCAGTCAGGCGCGTATCGGTGGTGACTTGGTAGCGAACATCACCTTTGAGTTTCAATACGATTAGTCGACGTGAAGAGTGAGGCTGACAATGACATATCTGTTGAAGAAGGGAGCACATTTGGGGCTATTCGCGGGGGTGTTGATGATGACGTCGGTATCTTCGGCTGAGCCAGTGTCTTTGCAGGCGGTTATTGCCAATAAAGGGTTGGGATGTGATTTCTCGGTTACGGAGAGTTCGCTACGGTTTAACCCAGTGGCTGTCAAGCAATTAACGGGGGGCGTGCAGACCTTTCAAATCCAGCCTATTCACCTGCAATTGCACTGTGTTGATGAGCAGTCTGCCATTTTGCCCAAACTGAGCTTGACGGGGGAAACTCCGTACATGACGGATCCTGACCAAGTGGTGTTCCTCAGTGGCCCCCCTAATGGGGTGGGATTCATGATACGTCAATCGGAAAATGACCAGCCAATTGCCTTGTCGGATTTTTATCAACCCACCGAAGCTATCGGTCATGGCGGTCAAGGACAGGCATTGACCGTGTTGGATGAGAGTAATCAGTACACCAGTGACCGGGTGTTATGGGTGGGGTTGGTGGGACCGTTTTTGACGGATGTGGTTCCCGGTCATTTTCAAGCGTCGTTGACACTCAATATGGCCTTTGAGTAACAAAATACACTTAAAAGGGAGACATGGAAATGCGAGCTTCATTATTGTGGCTGCTTATGATGACAGGTTTGTTTGGTGTGAATACGGTGGGGTATGCCGACTCAGAGATTGCGAACTTGACCTTTACTGCTGAGTTTGTGGGGGGAGGGTGTAGCATCAGTGTGCCTGACAGTATACCGTTTAATCATGGCAATGCCTTGTTCGCGGCAGATATTGAGCACGGTAATGCCGCAACGACTGAAACCTTCAACTTAACCTTGAGTGAGTGTTCCGGCTGGGGATTAACACCGTCGATTAAAGTCAGTGGGCAAACGACCACGGAGTTTGGTCTGCCATTGTATCTCAACCCACCCAGTACGATGGCGGCGAATGGGTACGGTCTTTTACTGAGCACTGCAGGCAACAGCACTTTTGCGGGAAATGGCAATTTGGCGGCGTCCCCCACGATTGTCGCCAACAATTGGGATACAACCACGGAGTTAGAAAGTGTGGTGACGTCACTCCCCATGACGGCCCAACTCAGTTGTGGACAGTGTAATTCAGCTGGACGTCACGGTGGAGTCTTTAATGCCACCGTGACGTTTGAGTTTGTGTATGAGTAAGGTATGAAGATGAGAAAGCATCGGATGTATCAGGTTGTGACGGTAATGTTGGCCACAGCCTCGTGTACTATCAGTACTTGTATTTGGGCTGAAGGCGGGCTGAGTCTGAGCCAAACGCGGGTTATTTTTGATGCGAAAGCCCGAAGTGCCAAGGTTACCCTCAATAACCAAAGTGACCGTGTGTATTTGGTGAAGAGTCGTGTGTTACTGACTCCCGAGTCGACAACGCCGACGACAGCCGCTGTGCCTTTTATGGTTACCCCGCCACTGTTTCGGTTGGAGAAAGAGAGCCGGAATACGGTGTTAATTGCGCGAAATGATACCTCAGCGCTCCCGACTGACCGAGAGTCGGTGTTCTACTTGAGTTTTCTAGCGATACCGGCGGTAAAGAAAAACGACGATACTGCGCTGTTTTCCGAAGAGGCGGCGGGCATGATGGCTCCGCAAGTGTCATTGGGCATACGCACGGTAATCAAGTTGTTCTATCGCCCGAGCGGGTTGTCGTTACCCCCCGCAGCAGCGGCGTCTAAGCTCACATTTGCTCAACGCGGGATGCAGTTAAGTGTGAATAACCCAACGCCGTATTACGTGACACTGGCGCGATTGACGGTGAATGGCCAGTCCATTCCCGTACGAGAAACAGGGGCGATGATAGCGCCGTTTGCATCGCGAGATTATTCCACATCAGGTATCACTCAGGCGAACACTGTGACATGGTCAGTGATAACGGATTTTGGTGGTGTGAGTGACGAATATCGTTGGTCACGGTAAGTGAGGGAGGCGTGTTAAATGCGTGAGTATCGGGCAGTTCAAGGACGTCGAAACACAATCTGGGGTTGGAGGGGGATGTTGGGGATACTCATTGGCCTCCTTCCTTGGTGGGGGATGGCCATGCCGGAGAGTGAGGGTATCGCCCTTGAACGTACGCGACTGATTTACCCGGCCAGTGCGAGAAGCGGCATCACGTTCACGGTAACGAATTATACATCGACGGTGTATTTGCTGCAATCTCGTGTCCTTCCTTGGGAGGCGGCGACTTCCGCGGTTGATGCGGACGGTACCAAGGCCATTGTTACGCCTTTTATTGTGTTACCGCCACTGTTGCGTTTTCCGCCTGAGGAGGCCATCACGCTGCGCATTAGATTAACGCAATTTGATGCGTTGCCGCAAGACCGTGAGTCACTATTTAGTTTGTCGTTAAAGGCCATACCGAGCCAATCCAAACCGGGCACGGACCACGAGACTCGTGGAGCCAGCATGGGCATGGTGTTAGCCCTGCAAAATAATTTGAAGTTGTTTTATCGACCCGAAGGGCTTGCGGTGATGGGGGCGGACGCACGGGCCACGGCATTGCAATTTTCGGCGTCAGGCGGTTACTTGAACATCACTAATCCCACACCGTATTACGTGACGTTGGGGTCTTTGGATGTAGATAACACGGCAGTGTCCTTAGGTGACCGAAGGATGTTAGCACCGTTTTCCTCAGCAATGTATGACGTTTTGATAAAGCCGGGGGCAGAGATTAGTTGGCGAGTAATTGATGATGAAGGCGGAAGAACTGCCTTGCTGAGTCGACAGCTTCCTTAATCCCCTTAATGAGATAGCTTTTAATTGGTCATGAATATTTGGAATGCTCTAATTTATCAATAAGTTAATTGAGATGGGTTTATGTCGCAGATACAATTTAGTCATCGTGTTAATGGCTCCAGATTGCCTTTATTTCTTCATGTCGGACTTATAAGTACGAGCGCGGTGTTTTTGGTTTCATCTTGGGCCTATGGTGAGGATTACTTTGACCCGAGCTTTTTAACGTTGAATGGAGAAGCGAGTCACGTTGACTTATCCGCATTTGAACAAGAGGGTGGGGTAGCTGAAGGGGAGTATACCGTATCGGTCTTGGTGAACTCTCAAGACGTAGGTCAATACACGCTACACTTTGTGAAGAATGCCAAACAAACCGTGGCACCGGAATTGACCCCGACCCTGCTTGAGTCTTGGGGGGTGAATGTACCGAATTTACCCGACTTGAAGTCGTTGTCGCCTGAAACGGTGATAACGAATTTGGCAGCGTATATCCCACAAGCGACGGCCAAATTGGATTTGGCGCAACTACGGCTAGATATCAGCATTCCACAGGTAGCAATGGTGCCGAATTATGTCCGCTATATGAACCCGGAGCGCTGGGAGGATGGCATTCCCGCATTGATGTTTAATTACTCGTTGAGCGCGGGGCGGACAAGAAATGAGGTGGCTGGGGGCGGTAAAACGGACACAGATAATTTGTTTGCCTCGGTACGGGGGGGCGCAAATCTAGGGCCGTGGCGATTGCGGAGCATCATGAAGCACACTCGCTTTAACTACCGTGGTAGCACGGTCAGTGGCAATCAAAATCAGCAACAAACACGTTTTTCGAATACTTATTTGTCTCGCGATATTCGTGGATTGCGCTCCACTTTATTGATGGGGGAATCTAATACGGGGGGAGATATTTTTGACAGCGTGCCGTTTAAAGGGATCAAACTTGAATCGAATGAACAAATGTTGCCAAGTCAATTGCGTGGATATGCACCGGCCATCAGTGGGGTGGCCAATACCAATGCGCGCATTACGGTTCGCCAAAACGGCAATGTGGTGTATGAGACTTATGTCGCTCCCGGACCATTTTATATAAATGACATTCAACAAGCTGGTTTATCCGGTGACTATGATGTGACGGTCACGGAAGCCGATGGTACGGAGCGCCGATTTATTGTGCCATATTCGGCGTTACCAATGATGTTACGTCCGGGGGGGGGGAAATATGAATTGACCGCAGGGCGTTATGACGGTGCGTTGACGCAAGGCTCTCGAGAGTCCGATTTTGTGTTAGCCAGTGGAGTTTACGGGCTACAAAATGGATTAACGTTGTTTGGTGGGGCATTAGTGGCCAAAGATTACCAATCTGCAAGTGCTGGGACAGGAGTGTCGTTGGGTGAAATTGGGGCTATTTCTGCTGACGTCACGCACTCAGTGGCTAAGTTGAGAACGGGGCGAGACCGTTCTGACCGCCAAACAGGACAGTCATATCGATTACGCTATTCCAAAAGTTTGATATCCACGGGCACTTCGGTGGATTTAACCGCCTTACGCTATTCGACGGAGCATTACTATAACTTCAGTGAGTTTAACAGCCAAGGGTATAACCTAGAAGAGGGGCTTAGCCCGTGGACCTTGCAACGACGGAGGAGTAGTTTTCAAACGCAGTTGAGTCAACAATTGGGGGGCTACGGGACATTACGTTTTCGAGCTAACCGTGATGATTACTGGGGCTCCGATAAAACCCTGATTGGGATGTCATTGGGCTACAGTAACAACATTAAAGGTGTGGGTATCGGGGTGAATTATAACATTGATCGGATGAAAGATACCCATGGACATTGGCCGGAGAATCGGCAAATCAGTGCCAATGTGAGTATTCCGTTTCGTATTTTTGGGTATTCGGACAGTCTGCAATCAATGTACGCTACGGCGTCCATCTCACATGACAATCAAGGTCGAACACAGAACTCGATAGGGGTCAGTGGAAACATGATGGACAGTGCGGTGTCGTACAGTGTGTCACAAGGTTGGGGTAATCAGGGGCAAACGGCAGTGAGTAATGTGAATTTAGGCTATCAAGGGAGTAAAGGTAGCGTGAGTACCGGGTATAGCTACAGCAGCCAATCTCAATCACTTAACATGAGCGCGAGTGGTGGGTTGTTGGTGCATAGTGGTGGTGTGACTTTTTCTCGGTCGATGGGAGAATCGGTGGCTTTGGTGAGCGTACCGGGCGCGTCAGGGACAAGTCTGACCAATGGTAATGCGACGGTGGATTGGCAAGGGTATGCAATTGCGCCGTACTTATCAGATTACATGAAAAACAGTGTGGGGATAGATCCGACGACGTTGCCAGAATATGTCGATGTGAACCAATCGAACGTGAATGTGTACCCAACACGGGGGGCGGTGGTGAAAGTGGATATCGTGACGCGGGTGGGATATCAAGTGTTGGTGACACTGAAGCAGAAAAATCAGCAACCCGTCCCATTTGGCGCAATAGTTAGCTTAATGAATGCACCGAAGAATGAGGATATCAGTGGCATTGTGGGCGACATGGGGCAAGTGTATTTGGCGGGTTTGCCGGAAGACGGCGAGTTGTTGGTGAAGTGGGGGAATAATGCGGCGCGTCAATGCACGGTGAAATTTACGCTGACTGACTTGGCCATCACCCCGGATAACCCGATACGTCAGGTGAAGTACATGTGTGGCGATGAGCGTCACACGTAAATGACCAGGCTGGAGGGGACGCCAGCGAGTTTGGTGCCGTCGACGCCAACCTTAGAATATCGATCGAACCTACTTAAACTCGTGTTTTCATGTTGGGTAAATCTTGCGTAAAAATTGTCATAAAATGAGTCCAGGCCATGAAAAATGAACATCAAAACCGACATCTAGTGAATAATAGCATCTTATTAAATACGTGGGGAGTTTTGAAAAGATCCGACCGGCTTTATGAGCGAATGCGCCATAGGTCAACAGTGAGACAGACCAAACGTGTGTTGGATTATAAAAAGTGGTGGAAACGATGGCCATCGGCTCTCATTAGTACTGTACTTATACCTGTAGCTTACGGTTCGACGCCGGTGAATGTCGTAGTGCTCGAGGGTGCCAGTGGTATCATCTATTTCGCTTTCTTTATTATTTAGGAAATAAAATGATGAAGATATCTTATCGATTATATTTTTTTATAATTGTATTTTTTTTATTGAATGTGAAAGTAACATTCGCAGCTAGCTTCACAGGATACCCAGGGCAGTTTGTTGAGCTGGGAGTCAAAGACCTTAATGTTAGGGGAGCATCTGACACTGGCGTTAATAATACTATGTGTCGAGATTCAAGCTGGAGGTTTGATAGCCAATATGCTTACTACGATAATTGGTCGCCAATAATTACATCTATAGATGGCTGGACAGGCGCTCTTGGCGACGATGGATTATTGTATGTTATGTATAGTGGCTCTACGTCACATAAAGAGAATGCGGGGAGTTCTGGGAATGCAGTTTATACTACAACGTATAGTGTTAATGGTATTGCAAGTACGAATATGGGGGCCGTTAAACGAAATGGCGTGTGTTTTGATGTCAATGAGGAGGCTGCAAAAAGGAAACCTACCCTTGGTCAAAGCTTATGGGGCACCGTAAATACTGGGATATATATTCCATCGAACACACCGGTAGGAACATATACCTTAAAAAATTTGTACGTTGGATTTTACGGAATGGCTTATGGGCAAACTAGTACTCCTACAATTAGTGCTAGCGATACAATTATAGTGAAAGAAAAGCCTCATTTAAAGTGCATTGTATCAGTACCGTCACCCATAGATTTTGGTGTTATTAATTTTAGAGAAGCTCGGAATAATTTGTTGGCATATAAAAATGGTGACTTGACTATTAATTGCCAGGGTGATAAATCTACTAAAATGAATATCTCTTTTTATTCCTCCGACTCATATAACACCAAAAAGTTAGGTATGAGAAATTCTAAAAATCAAGTTTCAGCATATATAATGGGGCGACTCTCTTCACCTTTGGATGGGACATGTACTACATACGATGATACTGTACATCCGGAGAATAGCGGTGATGTTGTTTTTAGTGGGGAGGCAAGTAAAACTATATCTGTTGGTAATGGTCAATATATAATACCTTTAACATGGTCATTGTGTAAAAATGATAATTATCAGTATGTTGGAATAGCATCTGCGCAGGCGACGGTAACAATTAATTGGGATTAATTTGTGTCACTCAGAACCTTGGCTGACGTTTAGTCTTAAAGACCAAGCTTATTTTTTAACACTTCATACGGTGTTTTACCAGCATGAGCTGAGTGGGGGCGATGACAATTATTAAAGCCTCCCATTCAGCTAATTTTTCATGTAAATCGACATCATCCTTATAATCGATTAATTGATAAAACTCTTGTTTATCTGTTAAATGAGAACGCTCTACTTTCCCATTTAATCTGGGGGTAGCTGGCTTAATATAAACATGCTCCATCCCGAGATCATGAATATGCCAATTAAATTTTGATTGGAATTCGTGGCCATTATCCGTTCTAATCGTTTTGATTCTAAAAGGAAATTTATTTACAACGTAATTAGAGCGTGTTGATCTTTTCGGTATAAAAAGTAGACAGCAAATGGGGCTGTTATAATGGTTTCGCCAAAAATCAAAAAAAACACCCCCAAATGCCGAGACTTATGTTAACAGATGATAGCTGGAAGTTACTATCAAAGATCATGCACCTAACCGGACGTATTTATAACAAACCAGAACATAGAATGACCCTTGAAGGTATTTTATTCCGAATAAGAACAGGCATTCCATGGCCCGATTTACCTCGTCAATTTGGTGAATGGAATACGGTATTTAGACGTTTTAACCTTTGGTCAAAGAAAGGCGTAATGATGGAAATTTTCCAATTTCTATCTCGCTTCAATGATCCTCAGTGGCTATTTATTGATGCCAGTATCGTGAAAACGCATCAAGATGGAGCCAACGTTAAAGATGCTTCAAAGCAGGCTATAGGCAAAAGTCGAGGCGGCAACTCAACTAAAATACATTTAGCGGTAGATAGCAGTGGTCTTCCGGTTCATTTTGAGTTGTCAGGTGGGCAAGCCCATGATGTGAGTTATGCAGAAACATTGGTTACCTCTTCACCGGAAGCCGAAGTTGTTATTGCAGATAAAGGCTATGACTGTGAAGCCTTACGACAGTTGATAAAAAGCCGTCGGGGTCAGCATGTCATCCCAAGAAAAGGGAATAGTAAACAAGGGAATAAAGATATTGATTGGTGCTTATATCGACATCGTCATTTAGTTGAAAATGCCTTCCTAAAAATAAAGAAATATCGAGCAGTGGCGACTCGGTATGACAAATTAGCCCGAAATTATGAAAGTGTTGTTGCTTTAGCATTTTCAATCATGTGGCTCCCAATGTGGGTCGATTGAAATATGCACTACAAAGATAAACACGCTCTAGTTCACATGCTAGAGCCTTATGAAGGGCGTATTTTTGACCCATGCTGTGGTTCTGGTGGTATGTTTGTTCAATCAGAAAAATTTGTTGAATCCCACCAAGGGAATATTGATAACATTTCCATTTATGGTCAAGAGTCTAACCAAACCACATGGCGTTTGGCGAAAATGAACTTGGCTATTCGGGGTATTAACTCTGAGCAAGTAAAATGGAACAATGAAGGCTCGTTTTTAAACGATGCCCATAAAGATTTACGTGCGGATTTTATTATTGCGAACCCGCCATTTAACGTTTCTGATTGGTCAGGTGAACAATTACGTAAAGATGCCCGCTGGCAATACGGTGCGCCACCAGCAGGGAATGCAAACTTTGCGTGGATGCAGCACTTTTTATACCACTTGTCACCGAAAGGGCAAGCGGGTGTGGTACTAGCTAAAGGCGCGCTAACCTCGAAAACATCGGGTGAAGGCGATATCCGAGCCGCATTAGTAAAAGATGCTAACGTGATTGATTGTATAGTTAACTTGCCTGCTAAGTTATTCCTAAATACGCAGATCCCTGCTGCATTATGGTTTATGCGCCGTGATCGTAATAACTCATCGGTGTATCAAGATCGTAGTGATGAAATTCTATTTATTGATGCGCGTAATCTGGGTCATTTAATTAACCGCCGCACTAAAGTGTTATCGGATGAAGATATTAAGCTGATTTCTGATACCTATCATAATTGGCGTAATAAAGATGGCGAATATGAAGATGTTGCGGGTTTTTGTGCATCTGTTGCTATCGAAAAAGTGGCTGAGCTGGATTATGTACTCACACCGGGTCGCTATGTGGGTCTTGCTGATGAAGAGGATGACTTTGATTTTAAGGAACGTTTTACTGCATTAAAAGCCGAGTTTGAAGCACAGTTAGAGGAAGAAACAAAACTCAATCAGGCAATTGCTGAGAATCTGGCAAAGGTGATGGTATGAGTGAGTGGCAGAATACAACATTAGGTGATGTTATTACTTTGCATTATGGTAAGGCTTTAAAAACGCAAAATAGAATAGTAGGGAATATCCCAGTTTATAGTTCTGCCGGAATAACGGGATACCATAATGAGCCTTTAGTTATGAGTAAAGGTATTATTATTGGACGAAAAGGGACTGTGGGAAAAGTATATTATTCTCCAGAACCTTTTTGGTGTATAGATACAGCATATTATGTTTTACCAAATGAAACTAAATATGATTTTATTTGGCTATATTACCAATTAGGAACGATTGGTTTAGAAGAGCTTAATGAAGATAGTGCTGTTCCTGGCTTGAATCGGACAACTGCATATAGTCAGGATATATTAATTCCATCTATAGCTGAACAAAAAGCCATTGTTTCCGTTCTCTCCTCATTAGATAACAAAATCGACTTACTTCATCGTCAAAATAAAACCTTAGAATCAATGGCCGAGACACTTTTTCGTCAGTGGTTTGTGGAAGAGGCGCAGGATGATTGGGATGTCTATTCTCTAGAAGAAGTATCTACAATTTCAATTGGAAGGACACCACCAAGAAAAAATAAGCATTTATTTTCCTCAGATATTAATGATGTTAAATGGTTATCTATAAAAGATATGGGAAAATCAGGTATTTACAGAATGTATACAGAGGAGTTTTTACCAAAATCGACAATAGAATCTTTTAAAATTCCTATCATTCCGACTAATACAGTTGTTTTGAGTTTTAAAATGACGGTAGGTAGAGTAGGAATTACACATGAAGAAATGGTTTCAAATGAGGCAATTGCTCAATTTAACATCAAAAAAATTATCTCTACTGAGTTTTTATACTGTTTTTTAAAACAGTATAACTATGATTCATTAGGTACAACATCATCAATTGTTACCTCAATAAATACAGGTTTAATAAAATCAATTCAATTCAATTCAATTTAGTATCCCTAATGACACAAAAGTAGCTGAATTTACACAAAGAACAAAGCCTTTTTTTGAAAAGGTGAAAAAAAATCAAATGGAAATCCAAACATTAGAAAAACTTCGCGATACCTTGCTCCCTAAATTAATGAGTGGGGAAGTACGCGTTAATTATACACCAGAAGAAATAAAACAATAATCGTATTAGGCAGTGTCACTTTGGCGCTGCTTTTTTATTCCCTTTTGCTAAAGGATGACAAAATAATGTCAAAAATGACAGAATCCGATATTGAAACCATGAGCATAGAGCAGTTGCAAGCTCTAGGCTATGAATATGTGTATGGTCCAGACATTGAGCCATCAGGTAAAAATCCTCTGCGTACTTATCAGCAAGTCATTCTTCAGCAAAAAGTATTAGAAGCGATACAACGCTTAAACCCGCATTTAACACAAGATAAATGTGAGGAAGCCTTAAAACAAGTCACTCAGATTAACTCGCCTGATTTAATGGCAAATAACCTGAGTTTTCATCGTTTATTGACAGAAGGAATTAACATTGAAGTCAGTAAAGATGGCAATACTCAAGGTGAATATGTGTGGCTGGTGGATTTTAATCAAGCGGATAATAATGAATTTCTAGTAGTCAATCAGGTCACCATTCGAGAAGATCGCAAAGAACGTCGCCCTGATGTGATTATCTATATTAATGGTTTACCCTTGGTGGTCATCGAACTGAAAAATGCGATTGATGAAAATGCCACCATTGAAGGGGCATATAATCAAATTAAAACCTATCAACAACAAATTCCTTCATTATTTACTTACAATGCCTTTAGCGTGATTTCTGATGGATTAGAGGCAAAATCAGGGACTATTTCTGCCGATTTTAGCCGCTTTATGGCATGGAAAACCCATAATGGCATGACTGAGGCTAAAAATACTCAGCCACAACTGGAAGTGTTAATTCAAGGCTTGCTTAATCCTGTTACGCTATTAGATATGATCCGCTATTTTATCGTATTTGAATCCAGCAAACAGGAAGACAGTAACGGTATTATTTCTATTAAAACGGTCAAAAAAATGGCTGCCTATCACCAATACTATGCGGTGAATGCGGCGGTACTTTCGACCATTCGTGCCTCGAATGTCAATGCGAATTCACCGTCTGCGGAAGTAGCGTTACGGCAACAAGGTAGGAACCAACAGCACCTTGTTTTAGAACAAAAAGCAGGAGATAGAAAAGCAGGTGTGGTATGGCATACCCAAGGTTCGGGTAAGTCTCTTTCCATGGTCTTTTATACGGGTAAGATTGTTTTAGCCCTCGATAATCCAACGGTTGTGGTGATCACCGACCGTAATGATTTAGACGATCAATTATTTGGCACTTTTTCTTCTGCGGTACAACTGTTACGTCAAACCCCGAAGCAAGCTGAAAATAGAGAAGAATTAAAAGAATTACTGAAAGTTGGTTCAGGTGGCGTGATATTTACCACTATTCAAAAATTCCAACCTGATGATGGCAGTAGCGTTTATGAATTACTGTCTGATCGCAGTAATATCATTGTCATTGCTGACGAGGCGCATCGTTCTCAATATGGTTTTTCAGCAAAAGAAGTCGATGTGAAAGATGCGCAGGGTAACGTTGTCGGTAAGCGCACTGTTTATGGCTTTGCAAAATATATGCGTGATGCTTTACCAAATGCCACTTACTTAGGCTTTACGGGCACACCCATTGAAAAAACAGATGTCAATACTCCCGCGGTATTTGGTAATTATGTTGATATCTATGATATCGCTCAGGCTGTAGAAGATGGGGCGACAGTGCCTATCTACTATGAAAGTCGTTTAGCAAAAGTCCAAATTAGCGATGAAGGACGAGAGCTGATCGAGGAATTTGATGAAAGCTTCACAGATGAAGACTTAACACAGACTCAGCAACAACGGGCTAAATGGGCGCGAGTTGAAAGTATTATTGGCAGTAAAGAGCGAATCAAAGCGATCGCTAAAGATTTAGTCACTCACTTTGAAGAACGGTTAGTGGCGAATGCTAATCACGGTAAAGGCATGGTCGTTGCTATGTCTCGGCGTATTGCTGCGGCATTGTATAAGGAAATCGTGGCACTCAAACCTGAGTGGCACAGTGATGATCTCAATGATGGTGTGATTAAGGTCGTGATGACGTCTTCCGCATCTGATGGCCCAGATATCGCTAAACATCATACGACGAAGAAAGACAGGCAAGTACTCGCTAATCGCATGAAAGATGAAGATGATAAGTTAAAATTAGTCATTGTGCGTGATATGTGGTTAACGGGGTTTGATGCACCGAGTATGCACACGTTATACATTGATAAACCGATGAAAGGGCACAACCTGATGCAGGCGATCGCCCGTGTTAACCGAGTCTATAAAGATAAATCAGGTGGCTTGGTTGTCGATTATTTGGGAATTGCTGCGGATTTAAAATCAGCATTATCATTTTACTCAGATGCGGGGGGTAAAGGTGATCCTGCCCTTACCCAAGAAAAAGCCGTTGAGGTCATGAAAGAAAAATTAGACGTCCTTGACGGAATGCTCTTTGGTTTTGATTATCGTGAATATTTCACCGCATCCACATCCCGTAAATTAGCCATAATTTTAGAAGCAGAAGATTTTATTTTAGGGATTGATGAAGGTCAGGGGAAAGTGCGTTTTTTAACGGCGGTCACCGCTTTATCTCAAGCCTTTGCGTTAGCAACACCACACCCTGAAGCGATGGAGGCAGCACCTGAAATAGCCTTTTTCCAAGCGGTAAAAGCCAGACTGAATAAGTTTGATTCAACTGGAGGAAGTGGCATTATCGGTGATGACAGCATGGAAGTTCGCGTTAAACAGACCATTGATCAAGCCTTAGTGACCGATACGGTGGTGGATGTGTTTGATGCTGCGGGGATTAAAAAACCAGATATATCGATCCTTTCGGATGACTTTTTAATGGAGATGCAGGATTACCAACATAAAAATATCGCGTTGGAAACCTTGAAAAAATTATTAGCAGATGAAATCAATGTGCGAACAAAAATGAGTGTTATTCAAGGTAAAAAGCTGATGGATATGCTCACTGGGGCGATTAAAAGCTATCAAAATAAAATTTTGACGGCAGCTGAAGTCATTGATGAGCTAATAAAATTAGCAAAAGATATCAATAAGCTTGATAGTGAAGCGAATGACCTGAATTTATCACCTTATGAATATGCTTTCTATATGGCTGTGGCTGAAAATGATAGTGCTCAAGAACTAATCGGAAAATCAAAACTAAGGGAATTGGCTGTTGTACTAACTGAAATGATCCGTAATAACGTCACATTAGATTGGACTATCAAAGAGTCTGCAAGAGCAAAAATACGCGTTATCGTTAAGCGGCTACTTAACCGTTATGGCTATCCGCCTGATATGTCTACATTGGCAACAGAAACCGTCTTGGCACAAGCGGAGTTGCTATCGAATGAATTGTTGAAATCAAATTAGTGGGTTTTACTTTAACCGATTGATCTTTAAGCGGGAATAAATTGATGAGTCAAAAAATGTGGATGGTTCGTGGTGATTCAGGGAAGTTATATGATGATTTTCGAGAAAAAGAACTGGTTGGTTTAGGCTGGTCTGGCTTAGCTCCATTATTGAAAATTGGGCAACCTAGAAAAGAGATACTGAAATTATACCGTCAAGTAGACCCAGCAGCGAAACTCGGTACAGCACGTTCAGGCGCATCTCAAGTATGGCGTTTTGTTAATGAAATTAAAGTTAGCGATTGGGTAATCACTTACTCACCTGCTAACCGCACCTATTTATTAGGGCAGGTTGTTTCTGAGTTTCAATATCGTGCTGATCTTTGTTCTATGGGGATGGGAATTGCGCGTCAGATTAAATGGAATACTGATGAAATTGATCGGGATACCTTATCAACTAAAACCAAAAATACCCTAGGTTCTACATTGACCGTTTTTAAACTTCCTGATTTTGCAGTGAAAGAATTATTGGGTAATAAACCATTATCTGACAGCGAAAAAAACGCTAATATTTCACATGCAGAAGATGAAGAAATGATATCTGATCCATTAAAGGATATGGAAATTCAAGCGTTAGAACGTATTAAAGATAAAATCATTACCCTTGATGCGGATGAAATGGAATTATTAGTTGCCGGTATTCTGCGTGGGATGGGATATAAAACCCAAGTTTCGCCAAATAGTGGCTCAGATAGAGGCAAAGATATTATCGCATCACCTGACGGTTTTGGATTTGAAAACCCAAGAATTGTGGTTGAAGTTAAGCATCGTAAAGGGCAAATAGGCAGCCAAGATTTAAGAGGATTTATTGGTGGGCGTCATCACGATGATCGTGGCTTATATGTCAGTACTGGCGGCTTTACCAAGGATGCTCGCTATGAAGCTGAACGATCAAAAATCCCGCTATCACTTTGGACATTAGATGATTTAGTACGCACTTTGATTGAACATTATGAACAGGTTGATATTGAAACGAAGTTACTGGTGCCATTGAAGAAAGTTTTTTTACCAGTCTTATCTGATTAATTTAGCTATAAGAATTTTAGGTTAAGAAGTCCATTTTTATCAGTAAGAGTCAAGTTAATTGCTTAGAGAAAATATAGACTTACCATAGCTAGTGTTGAATATAGGGAGCAAAATGCTCCCATCATAAATCGCTTATTTATCGTAATGTATTCATACATTGTTTATTTAGCGTTATCTTGAGACGGCTATTTTTTTGTATGTACCATCCATTGCCCCGACAGCCCCTATACCGCATTGAGTCGAGCAACCAAAATTTGTTTTGATTGCTATCTTTCCAGCTTTATCCATAGAAAATTCCATTTTACAATATTGGTCTCCATAGTCACTATCTGTGCTGACTAGCGCTGTAGCATTCCAAGTATTTGACGATAAGTCTCTTTCTGTAATATAGGCTGTTCCTTCAGCTTCGCAGACATACATATCAACATTGGCATTAATCTGGAAATCGAACTTTGGCGCATCATTTTGGCTTGGTGTTATTTCTAGTATTCCATGTTTGCTTTTGTATTCTGCAGGATTTTGGAAAGGTGAGTTAGCTGCCTGTGCTGTTGATAAGAAGGTGATTACAGTGGCAATGACTAGTGATGAATATTTCATATTATTCCTCTAAATATTAATGCGGTTATACAAGGTGATTTATGCCTTACAGATTACGATTATTAATACATTAGACTCAAAATTATTAAAACTGGCTTTTCCAATAAATTAGATATCGCAAATAATCCCCGCCATCCTCTTGCAGCCCATGCACCAACGGTTTCATGCTTTTATGGGGTAAATCAGGCCATTCGCCAATCCCTCTTGGCTGATGAATATTTTCTTCACTTAGGCTTTCCCATCCTGCTTCATTTGGCACCCATAAACCTTGCCATTCTTCTTGTGCTATTCGAGGTAGCTTCCAGCAGGGCTGATAACTAATTCGTCCATGTTGCCGCAGTACGTCCAACGGGGTTTCAGGGCGCAAAGTAGCAAGAAAACGGTAAGAACTGGCGTTGTTGCGGAGTGTATCCTGATAAATGTCATCGCTGTGCGTATCAATCAGGTATTCAAACGGAGAGACAGATTTCAATATATTGGCTGTACCACCTTCGATCTCGATTTCTTCAACCCAGACCACAATACGCTGCCAGACGATAGCCTGAATCAAGCAACGGTATTCTAGGGATTGCGTATCCAGCGGTGATTCAGTGAATAAGGGTTCTTGCACTGTTTCAATAGGCGTAGCAAAGGCTGATGCATCAAAAGGCCGATAGTGAGTTGGGTATCCGAGCACTTCACGATAATCATACTGATTTAAGGGGGTAATCACACCCAAATACTCCAATTGATCAATAATGCGTTCAGCACGGTGAAATCCTATCCGAAAATAGTGCTGTAAACGCCTCGGTGAGGCTCTGTTAATGAGAATGACATAATCAATAGCTTTAGCCGTTAATGGGTCATAGCTGCTGTCTAGCATGTTGTGGTGAGATAACTGCATAATGCCTCTGAGTCAGTGACGAAAATACAGTTATTAAAATAACAAAAGATATCAAAAGATACTAATCTAATTCTTCCTGTTTCATTGTGAGTGCATTTTTTAATAACGCTTTTCTTTTCTCAACTGACAGTGATTTGTAGATTTCAAGTAAAAGGTTAAGATCTGCACTTTCAGAAGATAGTGTGTTTTGCTTGATGAGCTCTTTTTCATCCGTGTTTAGGATCACCTTAAATGCATCAATATGATAGAGGTCGCCGCGCTTATTCGGGTTCTTCTTGCGAAAGTGGGGATGAAGGGCTGTGATTGACTCTAGACGGACTCTAACGCCTTTCGCGGTGGTAGGGATATCCATATCTTTATATTCAGGGTAACGTGTTGGATCGTCTGCTTTTTCTTTTCCTATAGCAGCTAGCTCCCCACTGGTAAACCAGAGCTTGGGCGCATTATCCATTTCAGTTAGTTGTTTTTTATCAGTCATGATTTTTATAAATCCCATACATATCAAAAGGATAAAATAACCGCACTAGAAAGATGTTAAAATCATAAAGATATCTATTGATAATTCCCTTTAATTGGTTTTTAATAGACGAGGAATTAAACAGTGGAGTTATTACTATGTCTAACCCTGTAGCATCTCAAAAAAAGCCCCGAAAAGGAAGCGCTGCGGATTGGCACCGTGCGGATATTGTGGCGGCTTTACATAAAAAAGGGGTCACACTAGCGCAATTATCTCGTGAGCACGGTCTTTCTTCTCGGACGTTAAATAATGCGCTAGAGCGAGCGTACCCAAAAGCTGAACAGATCATTGCGGATGTGATTGGCACGGCTCCCGAAACAATATGGCCGAGTCGTTACATCAACAAGCCACCTTCTAATAATCATGGACGGTAATTGAAATAGCCTAAATATTTACCAGTGCCTATCGGTAAGGTATTACACCCATTCTAGCACCAACACCATGGAAAAAACCCTTAATTCATTTAATTGAAGGAACAGTCATGTCTATCAAAAATAAATTGCAAAAAATTCGAGAAGAAAACGAAGCGAAAGGATTAAATGATCCGGCTTTATTTAAACAGTGTTTGTTCAACGGTGGCTTTGGATTAGCTAAAACCTTTTGGCTATTTTGGTTTTTACCGATTTTATTCTTAAATATCGTTGAATTTTTTATTACTAAAAAGGTGACATTAAATAAAGTGGAAGCATTGATTCTCATTTGGGATGTTTGCTGTTTTTACTTTATCGTTAAAATACCTGATCGCCGTGCTTGGTCTTACGTGGCGTTGGTTGTGATTGCACTCGATATATTAGCAGGAATAACCGTGAATTTTCTGCTGTAAGGTGACAATGTAAAAATGAAACTTAACCAGTGGATGAAATTAAGCATATTAACGGCGATGGTTGGTTTAACAGGATGCAATGAGAGCACTGTAAATTGTAATAGTGATGGTGCAAAAGCATTAGCGTTACAAGTGGTCAATCAACATGTCGGTTGGGCGATGTATGAGCAGCTTGAGAATGTGCGAACGCAACGTCAAAATGCAGAACGAGGCGTTTATCTCTGTGCTGCGGAAGCAACGGGAAAAGCAGGCTCTGTCACGGTAATTTATTCCGTGCAGCTCACGGATGATAAAAAAAGTTTTGTTGTTACGTTACTCAACGGTTAATTGCTATGCCAGCCTATTATTAGGTTGGCATTTTATCCTTTGACGCTTCAATATTTTCATTCACTTTCCATAAAAATATTTCCTCACGATAAAAAATCATCGACGTTGTTTAATCACACCAAAGGGAGCAATTGAGATAAAAAGTCATCTAAAGACTGATTTTTACTATCGCATGGTGAAAGTGGTTCAAATAAGCCCTCAAACTGATAGTCGAGGGCTAAGTGAAAAGGTTAGAAACTGTATCTTATCCCCACAGTGCCACTGTACGGTGTTTCAAGCTTGTTGCCTTTGGCATAATTAAATTCACCATACATGTCCAGATCTTTAACAATGTTTGTATTCATACCAATACCATATTTCCCCGTTAAGCCAGACATATCATTGGTAAAGCGTTCGGTATTATTGATAGTGACATCATTATTTTTGATAAACTCTTGGCTTGCCGCCAGACGAATATAAGGTTTTGCATTACCGCCATTAGGTAGTGTAAATTCTTTACCCAATGTTGTACCTATCTCAGCTTTTAAAGAGCGGGTTGCATTCGCATTAACATGAAGATCATTATCAAACGTGTAGTGTGTTTTTTGTCCTTGGAATCCAGCGAGTTGAACATAAGGTTCAATTTGGTACGTATTGATATTAATATGTTTCCCTCCTTCAAGAGAGAATCCAATTCCATTGGTCGCATCATTGGCTTTCGATGTACCTTGATTGAAGCGTGCATTATTCTCACTAAAGAATCGATTTCCTTTGAGTACACCATCGACGTAGTAGCCGCTATTGTGTAACCATGTCGCATAGAGGCCTAAACTGTAACTTTTGACTTGTCCGTCGCTGCTTGCTGCATCAAGAGATGAGTAGGAATAACCGAACTGACTGCCGAGGAACAGTTTTCCATTAGTTACATCAAGTTGTCGATCGCCGCCGAGGACAAACCCGTTCATGTCCTGTTTGTAGCTTGTCTGGTTATTATTAACGCGGTTACGGGCAGTTATGTATTTCAGCCACACACCATTTTGTTCAGAATCTGCGTGGAGTTCGCCTAGGCGGTTGCGTAAGACGGATAATTCGCTCGCCCAAATTGTTGGTGTGACGTTTGCGAGCATCATGGCATTGCTCGAAGATGCCGATAAATTGCCACTGCGTTGGAGCCGCCAGTCATCGCCATCTTGGTAAAGTGAATAGTTGTAAGCACCAATATCAGTATCACCAGAGAACGTATGAGCATCACTACCTTTTGCTTCAATGAAACTTGAATCTAACGCCGATGTGTTTATTTCTTTACCTTGACTGTTAATATTGACATTAAAATGCCCGTCAATAGCGTCAGTCACTTGTAATGTGTCATGCTCTCCCGATGTGGCATCTATACGCAGAGTAATGTTGTTATTGTCACCTTCACCTTTCAGTTCTTTCACGGTAAGATGCGCCGCATTGAACTCTGGTGTGCTACGGCGATAAGAGTCTTGTGAAACAGACGTCCCTTCAAATTGAATATTGGCATCATACAACTCAATGATTTCCGCAGATACATCCCCTGAGACGGTCAATGTTCCTTGCTGATTAAAGACATTGCTACCAGTGAGTGTGGCATTCTGAACTTTAGTTTCTCCTCCAATGGTCGTGATATTTTCAAGAATAGCCCCATTTTCAGCCCATATAACTCCCCCTTCATTGACGGCCACATCGGTTGCTTTTGTGTCCTTATCAAGCGCCAGTATGCCATCTTTATTAATTGTTACACCATTAGCTGTTGTTATGCCTGCATTCGTCCTAAACTCGTTGTTATCGAGGTCATTATCCACTGAAAGTTCTAGACGCCCTCCGGCATTGATGGTTGTATCCGTGACGATAGCTCCTTCTGACGCACTCAGAACACCACCATTGTTAATATGGGTGTTCTTAGCTGAACTACCATTACCGATAACAGAAATATAGGCTTCATCGGTTTTTAACCCATCAACGGCATCATTAGAGCCTACTGTTGAATTAGTGATTGTGCCCCCGTTGTTAACTTCTAATACACCGTGATAATTGACTTTTGATTGGTCGGCTGTACCACCGTCGACCTTTTGGATCCCACCTGCATTGATGATGGTGCCCGTCGCCGTGCCATAAACCCATTCTGTCGCTGAATCATACCGACTTCCATCATCAAATGACGACCCTGAACCGGTTGGATTTTTCTGTCCTGTTAAAACGGTATTATTTGATTCACCGTTTACTCGTAAATTGCCATTTTCCTTAACGGTCATATTTGACACTGTTTCCCCAGCCTCAACGGTGCAATTATCGGTCACTGTTGTGCCATTGACACAACGGCTATCATCGGCAAAGGCAGGTATTGAAGCCAGTGATGATAATGCTGAAAGTGCGATGATACCCGCTGTTTTCTTACCTTTTGCATGGGTTAGTTCAGAGACGGCAATCAACGCGTTTTGGACAGCGCTCCAGACAAGACGATAGTTTGTATTTAATTGTTTTTTCATAATGACATCTTTATTAATTGATGAAAAAAATGGATAAGCGCCCGTTAAAATAGGCGGTTACATCGATTATTAGGTTCACTTGATAACCTTTTGTAGAACAAAATAACAAAAATTTTAATTAAAAAGGGCTACAACGTGTGAACCTATCAAACACAAGTTTACAAAATATGATCTGTTTTATCTATCAATATGATCAAAACGATTGTCTAAATCAATTACACCTATCAATAATGATTTATCGATCGTTAAAAACGATCGGTCATGGGTTGCTGAGATTCTAATGTGAGTGAAAATTTAAGGGAGGCAGTCTAATTATTTGGGTATAACGCGAGGACAAGAGGTGATAGGGAGGGATCCTTTGGGTAAATGGCGTGATTCAGAATCAATAAATCTGATATACGGAAATTTTACGTTTTGGGCTAATGTAAACGTTGATAATGTCTTTATTTCAATAAAAATCACAGTACGCACATCAAAATAGCAATGATGGCTAAATCCCATAACTATCTGATTTAAAACAATAAACAGCTTTACTTTGCTAGTGGTTATGGTAAAATATTAGCATGGCACTATACCCAAAATATGATTGGGTTGTGCTTATACAGTTTATTTCCATTTTTTTATTTAAAGGCAACTTTATATGACTATTCATCAGTCAGGGCTACGCTTGCCTATCGCACAAGCTTTTAGCCAATTATTATTACATGAACTGAATAATTCAGTGATTAACTCAGCGATTGATTTAACCACTGTTCGGGCGGTTATCTTAAATTTTCGAGACCCATTGTATAGTGCTGAAACAGGCGGTTTCCATCCTGTCGAAATACGCTTGTTACGGCTCCATGAGCAATGGCTGTTTGATTATGTGACTGATTTTTCATTCATGGGGAACTATTATCCTGAGCTTGAAAAGGAACTCGATATTTGTTGGTCGCAAGGTTATGTTTATCATTTTATGATGGGGGATATTGATGAAGAAGAGGGCGGAGCAATGTTTGAACTGTGGCAACGCAATTTTATTCAATACCACAAAATGAAATGTTATGAAGTCAGTATTCAGTGGGAAACCCACTAATTAATTAAAAAATAATACCAGCGCTGGTTATTCCATAAAGTACAGTACAATCAATAGAAGGTTTGAATTGATGTTGATACCGTCCAAGCAAGGGGATTTAGATTGCCTTTGTGGGATTTACAGTCTGGTGAATATGAGTACATGGTTCTATGGAGAGCGCATTAAACCCCGCCCGTTATTTAACTATCTTTTGCGTGAATACAGCGAGTATTGGTCACTGTACAAGTGTTTAAGTCAAGGTATTGATATTCCTGAAATGGATTACTTGATTAAGCGCCTAACCTCAAAATACCCATCACAAGCCCCTCTACACGTCACCACGCCATTTCGTTACAAAGATGGACTTACTATACAAAAAATACTATCTACTTGTCAGGCTTTCCTCGGTGCTCATACAACGTCACGTCGGCTTATTCTTCTGGGGGATCAGTGGCATTGGTCGCTGGTGGAGCGTATGGACAGTGAATATCTCTATTTCTTTGATAGCCACCAGCAAGAGAAAGTGAGCCGCACCTGTTATGGTTTACGAGGTAACAAGGTACGGCGGTTGTATAGTGAATCTGTTTATTTTATTGATTTAAAATAATTAAACTGATGGGGATGGTATAATGCGAATAAAAGATCATTTTTTACGATTGCTAAGTTCATTAAGGTATTTGATATCGTCATTCAGAGCCTGAATATCTAATAAGTCCACAACCTCTTCCAACGTCCATGGTGCCTGTTTATATCTTTCACCGCCTTTAATTAGGCTATTAGGTGTTGGATAGTGTTTATTCCGCATTTTTTCAAGAATATCTGTGGGGCTATCACCATTCTCTTTTAAAAATTGAGCTACTTGGTATAGATCATAGAGTTGTTGGCTATAAGGTTTTACAGCAGGTAAAATATGCGGTTCATTCTTTGTTTTGATCATATTGTTATAAGCAGTATTAATACAATAAGTTATTACTCGGCTTACTGAATCAATCTCTTTACGCCCTGCAAAATTGAGATCATTTTTTTGCTGAATCTTATAAATTTCTTCTAATTTTTTATAAGTGTCCTTCCCTAAGTAGATCTTAGCCCGCTTAAATCCTGCTTCAGCGTATCTTTTCGCTAATTTAGCTTTATTTTCTGCATCAGCTCGACGCTTTATCTCGTTTTTATCTTCAATCTCAGTCTTATCGATTTTATTATTGGTTTTTTCGTTGTTTTTCACTGAATTTCCTTATTTTCGCTCATTTATCAAACATTTCAACCGCAAAGAATTGGTTGTTTTTTGACCTGTAAGGAGGCTTTTATCGTTAGTTTAAGAGAAGCGGATCCTTACTTTTTATAACTCCTATTTTAAATGGAAAGTCAGAGTAATAAAGTAAATTTTGGGAGCCGCTTCTCTCAAATTCTGTGTGTTTGGAGTTTGCTATGATTGTGTCATCAACGAAAGGGGGAGTAATGGAACATCGTAAATTGATTAAAGCTAATGAGGTGTTGAGGCGTTGTGCTATCAGCAGAGCAACACTTTATCGTCTAATTTCGAAAAAGTGTTTTCCAAATCAGGTTTCAGTGACGGGATCGAGGTCTGTCGCATGGCGTGAAGACGAAGTTCAAAAGTGGATAAATGAACGTCCATATAGCAAATAGTAGGATCAATATGAATCGAAAGCACCCAATACCTTTGCGTAAATTGGATGATGAGCTCGAAACTTTCGCTAAGGCCTTACCGAACTTTGAAACAGTAAAAGATGTACGTCAAGAACGAGAGTTGAGGATAATAAAGCTAACGCGTTATTTATCTAAGAATAGTCTGAAATTAATGAACAAGCTTGAAAATTGTCACCCAGAATACCCTTGTAATAGTGCGGCTTGTCCTGAGTGTATAAGAATGCATCGACTGGAGATGACTAAAGAGGTCATGACAATATGCAGTAATCTGGACGAGTGGAAAAGTGTCACGTTGATTTTTTATCAAGATGCCATTAGTAATGATGATTTTTGGGGCTTTGATTTGAATAAACTAAAACGGCGCTTAAGGCGATGGCTAAACGACTGTGGCTTTTCAACGATGGTTATTGGTGGATATGAAATGGATTTTCATACAGATGTTCAAAAATGGTTACCTCATTTTCACCTTATTGTGCCAAATGAACCCGATGCAATTAATAAATTACGCATTAAAATGAAAAGTCAACAAAATGCAGTATTTAGACAAAAAATTATTAATCGACCAATCTTAGTTAATAATTTAAAAATACCAGAAAAACAAATTAGCTATCATTTTAAATCAATTTGGTGGCGAATTGAATCTATAAGCTATGATGAAACGATCAAAATAGGTCTTAAAGTAAGGAAAAGAAAGCGTAGGACAAAAAAATTTAGACTGAAAAAGAAAGAGTATATTCAATCATTATTGATGTTGGATAAGATAGGTATTTCTGAATTAACGTTTATGTATAAAGTAAAAAAATATGGGAGTCATTTAGTTATTAAAGATTAAATCTTATTTTTTTTGTTGGTTTAATTAAATTTTCACTCGATTAAATTGAGCGGGTTATTATATCTAAAATTCAGTTTTTATTAAAGGTAATATGATGAAATTAAAGAAGAAATCATTAAAAAATAATGAGTATGAATTATTCGTTACTTTATTAGGACGAACTAAAATATCTCAAGGTGCAAAATTATCATACCGCCTTATGAAATTATCATACCCTAATAGTGAAGAGTCAATATATACATTATTTGAATCTGCCATATTGGCGAAAGAGAGTGATACTAAAAAATATCTCTTAAAAATAGGACATACTGCCAATGTTCCAAAAGAGTATTGGACAAAAGCACATCAAGAATTAAGTCAGGATATTGAACAATATATTACGTTATGTCACAAGCCTGGTTATTATCATCATCGCTATTTATGTGTCAATGATAAGGTTCTTGGAAAAGGGGATAAGAAAGCAGATATCCTCATTTTACACCCTGATGTAAAAAAACACTTACCTGTTGAAGATAAACAAGGAACGTTGAAAGAATGGAAAAAAGAAGTTGCTCCTTACGCGTTATATAGTTCTCGTATTTTATTGGCGATGTGTTGTGGTTTTTCTGGATTTATTTTGCACCTTCTTGGAATGGAGGGCGGAGGGTTCCATCTATGGGGAACAAGCAGTTATGGAAAAACGTCTTGCGGCTATATAATTGCCTCGTTGGCTGGTGATCCGCTGTATGTGATTGTCATGTGGAATAACACGGATAAAGGCTTAGAAGAAATTGCAGTTGCACATAATGATAGTTTTTTAGTACTTGATGAGTCCAAATTGCTTGATAAAGACACTATCGTTGCCGCAAAAACAATGCAAAACCGTGTTTATACTATCTCTGCTGGTAAAGGCAAAACACGTTCAGCTCTGTATGAAAATCAGGTAGCGGAATGGCGTGAAAGTATTTTCAGTACAGGCGAGGTGAGCCTTCAACAATTAGCTGAACAAGGGAATATCGAGCGCCTTGATGGGGAAGGTGTGCGTATGATTGATGTGCCAGCTGATGCGGGATGTGACCTTGGTGTATTTGAAAATCTACCACCGAATATGAAATCTGCCAATAAACTGGTCGATAAAATTAAGCAGGTCAGCCATCTTTATTATGGTTCAGCAAAACCTAAATTTTTGAAATGTTTAATTGATGATTTGCAAGAAGACGAAGAAATTCTCAAGGCTAATATCGAAAAAAACATTGAGTACTTTCTGGAAAGAACTGGGGTTAATTATCGCTCGGGGATTCAATTAAGAACGGCTAAACGCTTCGCTGTTGCTTATGCTGCGGGTTGCCTTGCGATTGAATATGGTATTTTACCTTCTACGTTTACAAAGTCAGTTATCGGTAAGGGGATCCGTAAATGTTATAAGGATTCAATTAACGGGGTGAATAAGTGTGGTCTCGTGCCGAATGAAGGTTTACTCAAGGAGATTAACACAATTTTATCGAATCAACCCATGAATTTAATCAATAGTAAAGGTTATTCTGTGGAACAAATCGAAGAAGCAGATGCAGTGATTTCTTTAGTAAAAGGCATTGAGGTGATTGCAGTTAAACCGGATATAGTTCACCGCCATCTGGAGCAGAAGAAACAACGTAAGTACGCATTATCGACATTAACAAAAGCGGGGATACTACTCGTTGATAGCGGTAAGGAATTCAGTACTGTACCTATTCGTTATCAAAATAAAGTTGTGGGACGCCGTTACTGCTTCATTCTGGATAAATTAAAGGACATCAACTAATGCTAATGCTAAGGCGGTCAATTGACCGCCTTATTTGTATAACATTTCGCTTAATACAAATAAGGCATGGTTTTATTATACAAGAAGAGAATGAATGTAACTCTCTGCTTGTTCTCTATTCATCGGAGGTCGCTCATTGATCCCAATATCAAAGGCATTCAATGCCTCATTGAGCTTATTAATAACCTCTTCGTTGTCTCTGACACAGAGAATATACGCATTTTCGAAATTAGCTAAATCAACTAATCGTAATCCTTCTTTGGTCAAAAAGGCATTGAGGTGCTCCAAATAAGGCAGTTCGTAAGGAAGCATATAAGGATCAACGCTGACTGTATTCCAGTCTACTTCACTGAGTTCTTCCAATATGAAATCATTCGGTGATTCAGTTAAAGACAGCGTATCCAGCAGGCCGATATCAGGGTACTCGCCAAAGTATTCTTTCCATTCAACATAATCCATTAACCTCTGGGATGAAAGCGATTGATATAACCAATCCAGTACATCATCTTGGTTTTCTGTCTCAGGTAAATTATTACTGAGTATTTGGGTATTCAAATTTGGAATTGCTTTTTCCAGAATGTTAATCAAATAGCTAACTTTATCCATTTTTTCCTCAATTCAAATTACATTATTTATGGGGGAAGCAGTATAAAACAGGACATTTCAATAAGATATACATCAATATTAGTCAAAATTTAGAGGTGGTATGGCTTGATGATGAAGTCTTCGATATTGGAATATCATATATAGCCTACTTTATACTTTTAACTATCAACAATTTATTTGAATAAGTAGGCTATGGATTTATGAAACTATACCCAAAAATCAGATGGCCTTTCATAATTTCATATACATTACGTTCTGAACCATTATTGCTACCAATCACTTTTTTTGGTCATTCTGAAGTACTAAAAATAGAATAGCTATATGATGAATGTGCATGAGCTTTTTAGAAGAATCCTTCAAAGGATAGCTCTAACCTACCTGTAGATGTATTAACTCGTCTAGTTGCTGAAAATGGGTGTACAACACTACTCAAGATAGCTATGACACTTAACGTATAAAAATAATATGGGTTGAAAAAAAGTGATTGGCTGATTTAGTGATTATGTCACTGGTTAGAAATAGGGTTAGAATAAATTAAGTTACAGAGTAGGAGGTGATAATTCATTCAAATTTTTTCGTGAAAAGTTTAACTGTGTATAGCTATGTTAGCCTATTTAATGTACTAAAGACTATAAAGTAATTGTTTTGATCGTTACTTGCTCACATGATTCAAGGATTAGAGGGCAGTGAAGTCTGTGATTATGTAAGTTCGCACAGCGGTATTTGTGTGCTAGAACATGATGGATTTGTGAGTTTGCATGAGTTGTCTGATGGTGATTGGAAACATGAGTATTTGGAGATTGTGTTGAAGTATGGTTGCTAGTAGTAAATTGAAGTTAAATTAATTTTTGGGGATTAGTTTGTACTTTCTCCGCGCACAGAATCATGCTTAATTAAGTGGCAGTTCTGTGACATGAGCGGAAGTAGCTAACAACCGTCAGTGTTGTTCAACGGGGAGAGGCTCATTTAATTTTTCTGCCCTCAGGAAATGAAAAGCGCGCGCCGGATCAAGTCTGCTTCACGCGAGTGCGTTAATCCCGTAGCCGGGACGTTTTAACACCATTATGATGGCGGATAAACTTGCTGTATGAAGGTTGTGCCAGTGATACTCGCTTAATAACTACCTCAGGCGTTTCTTTTGTGAATTAGTGGTAATGAGTAGTGAATCGCTAACAGTTACCCAAACAAAGGGTGCCTGCAATTAATTCTATTTACTGAATAGGGGGAGATTATTACACATGAAATTTAAGGACAGAAATCTCAGAGCTCTCGCGGAATGTCTCATCGGAGATAATACGACATTCCTGTATCACTCAAGCAGTCGCATCACTGAATTTTTCCAGGACTGCGACATAGAGGTTATTCATGACGGATCAACTCGGTCGGCATGGACGGTCCTGAGGCTTGAAGAACTTCTTAATGAGCCACAGCCAAAGGCACATACTTTACCTGAAAGGTTTGTCCATGTACTCAGGACTTTAATGTTAAAAGAAGATACCATGGATGATGATCCCGGAAGATCAAAAGCACTTGAAGAACTGAACAAGCCCTTAATGCGGGAAGGCTATGAGGCATTCTATGGTGACGATAACCTTTTGTATATACGCCATATTGGCACCAAAACAGTCTCAGTAAGTAATAACCCTCACCGGCCCTTAACGCCTCACGAAATAAAAACGCAGAACATTACTGACCGTGTTTCTCGATACCTGCTCTGAAGATGAGCTGATAGAAGAGGTACTCCTCCCTTTATTCCGGCAACTCGATTGTTCTGTGCAACAAAGATTGACCGGGAGCGTTCTGACGGAGAAAAACGATGATAATCATGGTAGGAAAATTGTCCGTAATATTGGCCATAAAGGAGATTGAAAATGATTGACCAGTCTTTTTCAGCAAAAAACTTTAGAAGAATATACGATCTAGATAGGAAAAATAAAGGTACTATAGAAGTTGAACACTTTCCTGATGCTTATGAAATCAGGAAGAAAATGATAAGGCTGAAAGGTTTTATTTACTGGCTCGCAAGAAGACTTAAAAATGGTCAGATTAGCACGGATAAATTTGAAGAAAAGAAAGATATAATTAATTCGCATATTAAACTAAGAAAGGAACAATATAATAATGAAGTAAATAGTAAGTTGAAGATTATTGCAAGTAATGTCAGTGTAAAAGGGTATACTTTGCCTCTGACATTATTGCCACAACAAGTGAAAAATAAAAGTGTATATTCAATTGGAAATTCAGTTGAAGCATTATTTGTGTCTCGGCAAATAAAGTATATTTTAAGTTCTTTATACACAATAAAATCAAATAATAGGGATCTGATTATCAGCCGCCTAAGCGCTTTGGCTAAGGAAATGAGCCCAAAGTATATAATCAGGGCTGATGTTGAAAATTTTTATGAATCTATAAATCATAAGTCTTTATTAGATATTTTACATTCATCACCTAAATTATCTGTTCCTCCACGTCGGGTTATTACACAGTTAATTAGAAAATATCAGGATTTGACAGGGTTAGATAAAGGAGTGCCTCGTGGTGTAGGCATAAGTTCGTATTTATCTGAGCTGTATATGAGCGTTGTAGATGATAAAATAAGAACACTATCAGATGTTACTTATTATGAACGATTTGTAGATGATTTGATAGTAATCTTCTCGCCAAATAAAGGAGGGAATATAGGTGACTATCTCCCCAATATTACTAACATTATAAATGAGCGTGGCTTGCGGCTTAATAATAAAACAAAAGAGTTGGATTTATTTACGCAATCTAATAAAAACTTTGAGTATCTAGGCTATAAATTTCAGCTAACAGCTGGAGGCTGTAGTATAAAAATGAGTTCTAATAAAGTCCAAAAAATCAGGAATCGAATTGATAAAACATTTTATGAATATAATCAGAGTGTTAGTAAAACACCGAAGAGAGCGGCAAAAAATATTTTACTTAGAATGAAATTTCTTACCGGAAATACTCGGCTTTATAATAGTAAGTCAAAAGCTTTTGTTGGCATATATTTTAGCAATCGATTCATAACTGATTTATCTGATTTAAGCGGATTGGATGCTTATTTGTCGAATAAAATAAATGGATTGCAAGATCAGAAGCTTAAAAAAAGAATTAGTAGGTTTTCTTTTAAAAAAGGATTTGAAGATAGAATTTTCAGGAAATTTAGTTTCATCGAATTTAGCGATATATCTAAGGGATGGTCACATGTCTAAAAAAGCATTATCTATAAATTTCCCAATAGAGCGAGTAGTTCTTTCCGATTTTTTACCATATGAAGTTCCTATTATTTTTTCAAATAGACATTTCTACAACTTTATTGTTAAACATCAAATAAAACATGATGGATTGAATTTTATATGGTTAAAGAAAGATTGTTGTTTAAATAGTTTAATTCTACTTTTGTTGGGTCTTGAACAGAACACCGCAACAGTTGAAATAGTTGATAATGGCATTAGTTATATTCGTACACAGATCGAGCCTGCTAAACTGCCTAGTATTGCCTTTACTTTTCCAATTTCGCATAAGCATAAAGAATACAGATACTTGTCTCTGATGCACCCTAAGGGGCAGTTATTAGGTGTTGATTTTTATAGAAATTATAAAGATTTAATAACATACTATTCTAATGTTAGCCCATTTAGCCTCAGATCAGCAAAAAGGGTCGCTGGTTGTACTTACATCGATTCGAAGTCTCTTATTGAAAGTTTTGAGAAAGAAGATTTAAGTATTGAGGTTGAAGGCCAGGATTATGAAAATTTAAAATCTTTTTTTGTGTATAAGAAATATCGTAATATTTTTGAGTTTTATGAATCTGAAGATCATCATAGGTGTGAAAAACGTTTTAATTTTCTCTCTAAATTAGATGTATCTAATTGTTTTGATTCAATTTACACCCATTCAATTTCATGGGCTGTTTTGCAAAAAAGTTATGCAAAACAACACTTAAATAAAACAAAGTCGACATTCCCATTTAAATTCGATCAATTAATGCAGAGGTCGAACTACAACGAAACAAATGGCATAATAATTGGGCCAGAGTTATCTAGAATTTTTGCAGAAATAATAATGCAGTCAGTGGATAACAATATCATCGGTGATCTTAATAAAGACGGTTTAGTTCTTGGTGGGGATTATCAAATATACCGCTATGTTGATGATTATTTCATTTTTTATAATGATGATGATGTGTTTAATAAAATTAGAATAAGCACACAGAAAAATCTAAAAACTTACAAGCTAAGCTTGAATAAATATAAAGAAGAGAAATTTTCTCGTCCAATAATAACGCCAATAACTATTGCCAAGAAAAAAATAGCGAATTTGATATCTGAAAGAATATCTTATAACATTACTGACAATGGTACTCTAGAGGAAGATTCAAGGAAAGGCAATGTCTACATACATCAAAATAGTTTATCTACCGACTTTAAATCGATACTTTCTGTATCAGGCGTAACATATTCTGATATCTTAAATTATTCATTGTCTATAATTGAAAGGAAAATCAAGACACTTTTTAAAGATTATAAAGAACTATCAAAAGATGAAAGTGGCGACCGTCAATTAGTTAATGCTGTTGTATCTGTGATAAATTTCACATATTTTATATATGCAGTTGCCCCTAAAGTGAATAGTACCATAAAATTATGCAGGATAATTCAGCAAGTAATTATGTTCGTTAAAGATCAAAAAATAGGCGGGGAATATCAACACGTCGTGTTTAAATGTATATTTGATAACTCGTGTTCTATTTTAGATAAATATTCAGTTGATAAAACAACACCTATCGAGACTTTGTATTTGTTGGTGTTGATCAGACAGCTCGGAAAATACTATTGGCTAGGTGAAACAAGCTTGCTAAAGTATTTTAATATTGACTTTGATGGTGATGCCTACACATTTGATGATAACTTGAATTACTTTTCCATTACTTCTCTATTATTTTATATGAGTGATAAAAAAAGATACGATGGAGTCAGAAAACATCTTTTGCTTCATGTTGAAAATATTTATAGCATGAAGATTGATACTCTTCTAAATGAGTCTGAGTTGGTTCATTTAACGTTGGACCTAATTGCTTGTCCATACATCCCCTTTTCTTTTAAAAAAGCTTTACTTTCTCGTTATGGTGTTGATAAAACGTATGTGAAAAGAATTATCTCATTAAATGAATATTGGTTTACAAAATGGAATGATTTTGATTTTGCCAAGGAACTGGACGCGAAACTCAGCAATGCGGTATACTAAGGAGGAGCGCATCAGGCACCCATAATGGCTGTTGGCAGCCGCACACACCAGCGCTAACGGGTATGATTGCCCTATGCATGGGAGTTATACTTGGCGAGATTTGCCTGAGTCTTTCCTTTGAGGTAGCCCCCTACTATAGAGCTTTTGGCCTATATGGTAGGGGGTTGTCGCGACTAAAGTGATCTAGGTACCATCCTCCCCAGCTTGGAGATACACCAGATTAGGTACATTGGTGTCAAAAACTAACCTGATAATTCTCTTGAATACTTAATATAAATTAATCGGTGTGCCGTAACTTTGCATGGTGTCCTTGCATATTTTCGCCATGGTTGATTCGTTGATTACCACAAATATAACAAGAACATCCACAAGGTGTTTGGTAAATTTTTCCTACTATTTTCGGTGTCTTAGGTACCACAGTTCGATATGTGTCCATTTCCCCTAATAGGAGCTAAAAACTATACAGTGATTGCAGACTTAATTTACCAATAGTAAACGTTTGGACGGCGGTCCGGCATCCACACAAGACCATCTGGGTCATATCCAGCAAGTATCCGCCATTCATTTGCTCGATCATCTGCACGTCGAGGTTTGGTTGTAAATATACGGTTCCATCGTCCAGGGTTAGCACCGATCCAATATAATGGTAGATGCCTATGAGATTTAGGCGTTCCAACTGGGGGGCGGTCTTTTCGTGTATTGAATGTGCTCATATGAACTTGCCAAGCTAATTACTATGTCCGCTTCTCTCTCCTTTCTGGATAACAATCATAATTAAATCTCTACATCATAGGAGATTTAATTATGTCTAAGTCACCGTGGAATAAAAATCGTATCATTGGGCAAAAACGACCGCTTAAAATATCTCATATCTGGGGAATCCGTATTAGACTGGAATTAGAAGGGAAAATTCGCGACTTAGCTTTGTTTAATTTAGCCTTGGATAGTAAACTTCGAGGCTGTGATCTCGTTAAATTGAAGGTATCAGATGTTGCATATGGCAGTTCAGTCTCCAGCAGAGCAACAGTGTTACAACAAAAGACTGGTAGTCCTGTCCAATTTGAGCTGACTAAAGGAACTAGAGATTCAGTTGCTGCATGGATAAGAATAGCTCACTTGCATAGTGCAGACTATATTTTCCAATCCCGAGTAGGTTCTGCTCAACATATCTCTACCAGACAATACAACCGTATTTTTCATGGTTGGATTGAAAAGCTAGGCCTTGATAATTCGTTGTACAGCACGCATTCTATGCGCAGAACTAAGCCATACCTGATCTACAAGAAAACAAAGAACCTTCGTGTAATTCAGCTATTACTAGGACATAAAAAACTGGAAAGCACTGTTCGTTACCTTGGCATTGAAGTCGATGATGCATTGGAAATTTCTGAGTCAATTGAAGTATAAATCTATCAGGGCTGATAAGCAGCCCTGTGCCAGAAGCAGACCTTCAATGTGTCTGGAAACTAGGGGACATTCAGACGAGCATAGAGTTTAAAGATACACTTACTAAATAAAATGCCTCATGTACCCATAATAGCCCTACCGTAGATAAACTTGAATAATATCAGCTAGCCCTGATAACTAAGATAAAGTAAAATTTCACAATTCAAGGCTTTACTGAGTCCAATATCAATCAAGGAGTGGCTCGCCGAATGACAGCAGTTATAGATGATAGCTTAAACTCACCCGGAACCCATGCGCTGATCATTGGTGTAAGCGCGTATGACTATCTGATGGGCTCTAGTGAAGGGGAATGTAGTGAGCAAGGCTCAGATTCTGGCCTCAGACAACTAAGTGCGGCCGCAAGATCTGCTTCCCAGTTTGCGACGTGGCTGATGACGAAATATCGACGCAAAGACTTTCCGCTTCGGAGTTTACGCGTACTTTTATCGCCAGCGACTGAAGACGAAGTAGGTGTAGCCCTCAAAGATCATCTTAGAGATGATTCAATCCCAACAAGGGAAAATGTATCAACCGCATTTAGAAACTTTAAACAGGCTGCAGCAAGAAACCCGAATAATATCGCAATCGTTTATGTGGCAGGACATGGCGTTCAATTTACTAATACTGGCGCAGTACTCCTATTAAAAGATTTTGCCCATCCTGAGCATGAGGAAGAACGATATAAGGGGGCTGTAGATATTAGATCCATGCATGAAAACATGACGTATGCTAACGTAGCGCGGAGTCAGTTTTGGTTTGTGGATATATGCAGGCAAAGAGCTCCGGATGCTAAAGAGTTCGAGGAATTAGCTGGCGTACTAAAATTCAACATACCTGTCAAGACAAGTAGTTCTAGTGCGGCCACATGCTCTCCGCTATTTCTATCAGCATCATCGGGCGAGCAAGCGTTTGCCAAACCTGGAAAGTTAACCCTTTTCTGCGAGGCTTTGATGTCTGCTCTTGAAGAAGGTCATGCTGCTTCCTCCGATGGGGAACGCAGTTCACCATGGCTAGTGTCAACTAGCGGATTGCAGATGTATCTTCGAAAAACTGTAGAATCGTTAGCTGCCTGTCATGATGAAAAACAATTAATCGAATGTACAGGGATTTTTAGCGATGAAGTCTTTCATGAATGCGAAAAAGCTCCAAATGTAGATTTAACAATACAGATCAAAGACGGCTTACCTGGGACCCACTACAGTGCAAAATTGTCTCAACTCAGTAGAGTTCTTTATGATAATCATACAACATGGCCGCTTCGTGACAGTATACCTGCGGGTATTTATAAGATAGAAGTTACAACTTTAACCACTAATGAGAAAGACTCCGATAATCTCAGACTTTTGCCTCCAAGTCGGATAAAGGAACTTCCACTATGAATGGGATCGAAACTAAAAATATAAATCTTAGTATTAAAGTGAAGTCTAAGTTTAATTTCGGCGGACGATGTACGAAAATCGACATCCGAGATAGTGAACTGATTCTTGTTGAGAAGCTCACTACAAGAAGAGAGTTCAATCTCCCCCCAGGACTATATGAAGTTAGCACATTTCTTGGTGATGGAAAGAGAGCATCGCAAATCGTTGAAGTATTCGAATCACAATTAACTGAGATAAATTTAGAGCCAGACCTTGATTATCAGCCCGCGCCTCCAGAAGATGACAGCCAATTTAAGAAAATTGAGGAGTTGAATCAGGATGATTCACTGGGTTTGACTATCTTTGATAAAGATACTGACTTTACTATTTATCCGGCTAGAAACTATTGGATCGTACAGCATAAAGATGCAATGCAAAAGATGCCTATAATAACACTTGAAAAAAACGGGTCGTATATTCAAGCTAGTCTCCCTATTAGCCAAGGCCATCGTTTATCCGTTACTTGCCATGTGAAACAGGCCTTGAATTCGAAATATGGGCACGTAGAAATAAACATCTCGCAGTCTAGAGGGATGGCTTTTGGCTTGGAGTGCATGCTTAAAAGTGGGCAAATCATGAATGCAGCTGAGGTAGCTTCTAATGCGCTTGAAGCCTTGATAAAAAAATACACGGACCCTACAGGAGCAACACTTGCAGCACTGATTCTTTACAAGACGTGCCGACTAGATGAGTCGAGCATAAGACATTTAATCGATTTGGCAAAAGAACATGATTGGCTACCTGATGCCAAAATAATATTAGCTCTATATTTCGCTCGCATTGGCAAGTTAGACGAATCAATGCAACTTGCGTGTGAAGCTAGCGAAAAACGCATTCTTTTAACTGAGTGCTTTTCATTATTATTGGATCTTCTTCGTTATTTACCAGATACAAAATACGATGAAAAAAGAAGTGAAGCTCTCGCACGTTTAGCGCAAACCGCGCCACTCGTAATTTGGAAGTCTATGTATCTAACAACCAGTATGGCCGGAGATTAAATTGTTCTCAATACAAATGCTACCTGCACGTGAAGGCGATGCAATTTTGGTGCGCTGGGGAGAGAAGCATCCTCATTATCAGATGCTTGTCGATATGGGTATTGAGGAAACAGGGAAGGAGATTAATGATAAAATTAGCGGCCTGCCCGATGAACAGCGGACCTTTGAAGCAGTTGTAGTCACACATATCGACGCTGATCATATTGGAGGATTATTGAGTTGTTTTGTTGACTGCGAAGAGCCGTGTGCCATAGTGAAAGACTTTTGGTTTAATGGTTACATGCATCTGGATGGTCACAGAAGCAACTCTGCTCTAGAAGGGCTAGGTGTAGCCCAAGCCGAAAGACTCTCTGAATGGTTGAGCACACAGCCCTGGAATAATTTGTATGATGGAGGTTCCATCTGTCGAATCGAGGGAGAACCGCTTAAAGTTATTGAGCTGGCTGGAGGCATGAAGGTAACCGTCCTTGGGCCAACTATGCAACGACTTGAAAAGCTTAAATCGGAATGGGACAAAGAAATAAAAAAAGTCTTACAAAAAAAACAAAAGAAATCCTCAGTATCTAATCTAGAATCTATGGGAGCAAGTTTACCATTGGAGATTCCAGATACTCAGTCCCTCAATCTTTTAGCAAAGCAAAGGCCCTTGCAAGACACTAAAGCTGCAAATGGGAGCAGTATTGTCTTACTATTAGAATATGATGGTAAAAATGTTCTACTCACTGGTGATGCGTTCGCTGAAGACTTGGTTGACGCTATTTTAGTTTTATCGAGTGAGCGCCCCTTAAAGCTCGATGCTTTCAAAGTCCCCCACCACTGTAGTCGTGGGAATATCTCAAAGAAATTAATTGAAGCTGTTGATTGCACAAATTGGCTTATATCGACAGATGGAAGCAGACATAAGCACCCCGACGACGAAGGGATAGCATCTATCCTGCGTTATAGGACAACTGATTTTGTAAATTTGTTTTTCAATGTAACTAGCGATTACAATTCAAAATGGTCGAACGATACGTGGCAGCAATGCTTCGGATATTCAGCAAACTATGGCTCTCAAGAAGATGGTTATTTGCTGAATCTTTGATTTCATAAATTTACCTTATTTAAGGTCAGCGAGTACTTGTGACCTTAATGTCCGCTCTTCGCTCAAAGCAGACGGAAATGAAATGACGTTGTGCTGTAAAATTTTTAACTAGAAAAGTGATCTATGTTGCCATATAAACCAATGATGATAAAATGCACTATCGCCAGTTTGAAATGAGACTACCATGAAAAATAATGAATTAATTCAAGTAACAAGACCAACTCGTACTCAACTCATTCGATCGGTAGCAACCTCTACGGCGATTGAAACTGGGCAGGAGTCTCGTCGTCTTGAAGAAGAAATGAAAGCAAAGCGTGAGAAGTTTGGGCATTTGAAACTTGCGATTTAGTTCGCTTTCAAGGCTTCGTTAACCCAATATTTCATGGGTTCATAGTTAAGGTTTAACCCTGCGTGGATTGCTGCGATATACTGCTCGGGGTGTTGAGTCCAATTTTCATAGTCTAGTGGCTGGAAACCAGCTTGTACTGCCATCACATCCGCGAGTAAACGCGATAATCGCCCATTCCCCTCTCTAAACGGATGTATCAGAATTAACTCCACATGCACAGTTGCAATAGCTTCTGTGGCTTGTTCTCGGCTCATATTAGTGCAAGGCGTGTACTTCGCTAGAAACTCGTTCTCAAATTGAGCAAGTAACTTTGCAACTCGACCCGCAGGGGCAAACATAAAGCCGCCCTTGCTAATATTCACCGTACGTAACTGACCAGCCCACTCGTAAACATTCCCTAACCATTGGCGGTGCCAACGCTGAATAAGTGATACGGTAATTTGCTCAGTGGGAAATTGTTCTTCAAAAATGACTTGATACAGTTTTTCTAACAGGACAAGCTCAGCATCATTGATATCATCAATATTTGAAAGCCCTAGCTTGTTAGCTAGCACTTCTTCATCAGAACTATCAGCAAATTTTCCTTCGCTGTTAAACACATCGTATTTATTCATATAAGCGTGTTCTTGTGGTGTGGGTATGAATTTTGTACGTTATAATGCTAAAAACATCAAATAAATAATAACTACCTATAAATCAACGGATTAATTAAGTGTAGGTTAAATTATAGGTTTTTCTGAAAAATTAATAAATATCGTTATATTTCAACGCTAACACACCCATGCATCATTGGTGTGTGGGATTCGAAGTTTTGGTTATCTGTCATAGCGTTATCTGTTATTACTGATTAAGTGATGGCGTTCTACGAGTATGATTTGTCTGATTATATTTTACTTAGTACCGATAAAATACCACAGAATTCGCCTGATTAATGGTTCAAAGTGCCTGTATTGTATATTGTCTCAGTAGAATTTCATTAGCAAACATAGATGCTTGGTTAAAATTTAGGAACAGCTTCGCAGAAATAAAGTGTAATCAGTTGACGGGCAATGCATTAGCGTAAATTGCGAGGGCGATAGGCAACATAGAAACTAGCGTTGCCTTTTTAAATTACCACGTGATGCTGTATCACATTGAGTAAAATCAGATCTTCATTCGAAATCTATCCCTTTAAAGGGAATACAGTTTATCAAGTGAATCACGCAGTCTATGGGCCAGCTCGGGAGCGACATATTTACCTGTAATGATTTCAATATAAGAAGCGTTATCATGCAATTCTGCTTGCTGGATTGCATCATCTAATTCATCACAACGAGAGACCTTCTGGCAATACCAATCTTCGCAGCCAAGAGCTGCTGGTAGTTGGGCATAGTTCCAGTAGGCAATATCGTTGTAATAGACATCAGGATCTTTGCAAATTAATCGTTCAAACAGGTAGCCATCGTTATTGATGATAAAAATAATAGGTTTTAAACCAAAGCGAGCAAACTGGCATATTTCTTGAGCGGTTAACTGATGAGCCCCTTCTCCAGTGATTAATATGATCCGTCGCTGTGGTGCAGCTAATGCGGCTCCGAAGGCGGCGGCTGTAGACCAACCGATAGATCCCCACAAAGTTTGACTATGATACTGTGCATTCTTAGGAAGCAATGCAAATAATAGCCCCATCATTGGCGTACCAGTATCGGTAAAAATATGGTCATCTTCTCTAAACATTGACTCAAAGCGTGCATAAAGATATTCCGCTGAAATGTCAGGATCCTTAGGAAGGGATGGCGGTCCTAATTTATCAGCAGTCGGTGCTTGGTGGTGATATTGATATATTGGGAGTTGTTTTTCTAAGACATTTAGCACATCTCGTATATAGACCTGTGGATAGTGCTTTGAGCCAATGCTGACATGATCAGGCATAATATCCACTCTGTTGTCTGGGTTAATTGAAGCAGTGAAAAAGCCTGTATTTACATCACTAAATAAAGCTCCAATATTCAGTATGCAATCACAGCTTTCAATATATGCTCTGATGTGTTCATTGGCTAAATACCCATGATAGCTTCCCATGTAATTGGTGTTGGATTCACTAATAACACCTTTATCCATCATCATTGTTGCATAAGGTAAGTTGGATTTTTCGATAAAAGACTGCACTTTGTCTGTAACAGCAAAGCGTCTAATTAGAATACCAGTAAGAACAGCGGATTTTTTGCTGCTCTCTAATTTAGCAAGGATCGCGTCAACAGCCTTTTTTAAGCTATGCTGATTGCTTTGTGGCTGATTAATAGACAAAGAATATGGTCTATCTATTTTTATTGGGCTAGTTGCATAATCTGCGGGTATACCGATATAAACAGGTCGACGTTCAGTCAAAGCGCAGTTAATAAGGCGCTCAACTTCAGTTATACAGTTGTCAGGGGTGAGGATTGTATGAGCACAATTAATGGATTGAGACATTTTGTAGAAAACATTGAAATCACCATTACCTAATGTGTGATGAACTGGATTTTGGTTCATTTGTGCTTTGCTAGTTGGCATACCGACTAAATGGAAAATCGGTAAATATTCTGCATACGACCCCGCTAACGCATTCATTGCGCTCAGTTCTCCTACGCCAAATGTTGTTGCTAGTGCAGCTATTCCTTTGATTCGAGCATAACCATCAGCAGCGTAGGCAGCATTTAATTCATTACAATTGCCAATCCAACGTATGTGTTCGTGTTCGCAAATTGCATCATTAATAGGAAATGAATAGTCCCCTGCGACACCAAAAATATCATTAATACCTAATTTATTTAATTGTGATAATAAATATTGTATAACGGTTGGTTTCATGTTTTTCTCCATTTCATGCTCAATTTAATTAAATTATCTTTTGTGGATGACCTTATTTTGATTTTTTTATGATGACGTGTCGTTTTTTTTTAAATTAATTCAATTAGGCTTAAAAATAAAACCTATGAATATTATCTTATTTATTAATGAGTAATGATTTATTTTATGTTTGTCGTATTTATGTTGGATGGATAGGCTATTGACAGAATATTTATAAGTAACTAAGGTTATTATTATCTTATTAACCAATATAACTCTAGGTGGTCTTAAAGTGAATAAATTAAAAACAGCAATTTTATCTTTAGCTTTATTAAGCCCATTGGCATTTTCTGCTACTGAAATTAATTATACTAAATCCCTTGATTTAAAATTTGCAGGTACTGTCAATGTTGTTATGAATGAGGGTATTGTTAATAATTATGTGGAAGCTATTTCACAGAAAGCAGATGAAAAGGGAGCGGAATATTTTGTTATTACTTCAGTAGAGTCTGAAGGTAGTGGTAATAATGTTTCAGTGACCGCAAGTTTATATAAGAAATAAAGTATAATCATCACACTTCAAGTAATCACAACTTGAAAAATAAAACTAAGGTCACTTTTATAATATATATTGTGACCTTAGCTATTTTAATCAGAAATGGCAGCCATTACTGTTGTGCAGCAGTCACCATAACTTCAACAAGTACTTGATCACGCGCCATGTTGGCCTCTACCGCTGCGCGGGCAGGGCTATTCTCTGCAGGCATCCATGCTTCCCATACGGCATTAAACGCAGCAAAGTCACGTTCCATATTTTTAATCCATACTTGTGCCGAAAGAATACGTGACTTGTCACTGTTACTCGCCACTAATAATTCATCGATCTTGGCAAGCACTTCTTGTGTTTGTGCTGTGATATCTCCAGACAGATCGGTAGGGACTTGGCCAGACAGATAGACTAAACCTGCATACTCAACGCTATCTGCTAAACGTGGTTTTGGGTTATTGCGTTTGATCATCATAGTTATCTCGTTAATCCAGTTAAAGAAATTGGCGAATTTTGCCCTGTGACTAGCTGGCTGAGTATTACAGCACTGCCGGCTGCTAATGTGAATCCTAAACTACCATGACCAATATTCAACCAAAGATTGTTGTATTCAGTTTTGCCTAACATTGGTGGCCCTTTCGGTGTTGATGGGCGCAAACCACACCATGTTTCAGCATTATCAATGCTCTTTAAGCTAGGGAAAGTTTTTTTGATAATATTTTTTAGTGCAACAATTCGGTTATCACGTAAGCCAAATTTATCATAACCAATATCAACCATAGCAGCGACACGTAACTGTTGATTGAGTTTTGCATAGACAATTTTATTGCCATAATCAGTGACATTCACCTTGGGTACAACATGCGGTTGTTCAGGATAAGGAATAGAAAGGCTATAACCTTTTAGCCCTAGCATTGGGATATTAATACCTAATGGTTGTAATAATTGGCGGCTACCATTACCTGCACATACAATCACATCATCAGCTGAAATGTTTCCCTGATTAGTCACGACACCAGTGATATTATTTTGCTGTTTAATAAATGAAATCACGGAGTGTTGTAAGCATAATTTAAAATCAGCCTGTGTAGATAAATATTGCAGTAGGTTTTTACAAAATAAGTAACAGTCTGCACTTTCATCATCGGGAGCATAAATTGCCCCAACTAACTGTGACTGAATATTTTTGAGTGAAGGCTCGAGAGCACTAATTTCATCGGCAGTTAATATTTGTTGAAATTGATTATCGACTGTTTCACAGGCTTTATTAAAGCTTTTCTGGTCACGATGAATGATTAATTTACCTGATTTTTCCCAAGCAAAATCACCAATATCACCGCTGGTGCGCCAAGCGTTCATTATTTTTTGGCTTAATAATGATAGCCTTAATTGGTGGGCACCATTAATTTTATTGGTTTTTCGGTTACAAGCTAATGTAAATTGCGTTAACCAAGCCCATTGCTGAAGGGAGAACTGTATTTTTAAATTAAGTGGTGAATCATTTTTCCCCATCCAACTTAAACCTTGTAGTGGCACACCTGCATCAGCTAAAGGGGATACATAGCGGTAGCTGAGTTGACCACCGTTGGCAAAACTGGTTTGCATGCCCACATCGGATTCTGATTCTAATAAAGTGACTGCATGACCTGCTTTTATTAACGCATATGCGGTACTAAGACCGATAACGCCTGCACCAATAACCACCACATGTTTTTTCATCGTAATTCACTCGTCATACTTCAAGTTGCAGCTTAGGTTGAGGAATGGTGGCTACGCTTTTTGGCGTTAGCCATTCATCGACTTACCGCTTAGCTGTGCTTAAAGTATTCGCAGCTAATAATAACGGAAGAGTTATTATTTAACGGCGAATGAGTTAACTAAACAATTGAGTTTTCATTGCCAGAGTATAACTTTTGGTTAACTCCTTTATTTCTTTTTTCGAGGGTCTGTGACAAGGTGTTTACATAGTTTTGTGCCGCTTTTGTTAATGGCCTATCAGCACGGTGGAATACAGAAACTGCTAAACGCAGGTTCTCTTTGAGGGGGTAAATCATCGATTTTGGCAATGTATGTTCAGCTGAAAAAATATCTGTGATACTACAGCCTAAACCGGCTTGAACAAATTCCGCGGCCATATGATAGGTATGCACACTAATATTTGAAACAGAGAACTCATGATATTGCTGTAACAATTGAGATAATGAATCTGATCCTGGGTGGATCCAGCGATCTTGATCAATATCAGCGAGTGAAATGGGGCCTTGATGTTTTTGGGTATCAACATAAACCAATGGAATTTCAGCGATTGGTAATACTGTGATGCCGCCTTCAATGGCAAGGTTAAAACCGATACCAATATCTAAATCTTGTTGCGTTAATAATTGCAGAATATCGACGGTGTGGTGAGTACCAATGGTTAATTTAATATTGGGATGTTTTTTAATAAACTGCGCAGTCACTTCAGGCACTAAGTTTAACCCAAGGCTTGGTAAGCAACCAATCGCTAATTTACCCTGTGGGTTCTTAGATAAATTTTGTGCCAAAATTCGTAGGCGATCTAAATTTCGGTATACTTCTTTAGCTTCATCAAACAATAAAAGTGCTTCATCGGTGGGTAATAATTTTCCTCGGATCCGCTGAAATAATACTAATCCCAATTGCTGCTCGGCATGTTTAAGAGCTTTACTTGCTGCTGGTTGAGATATGTGTAAAACCTCCGCAGCACGAGTTAGCGAGCCACAGGTCATTACCGCATAAAAGATATCAAGATGTCGTAATTTCATTCCATGAGCCTTAATTTTTTATCTCAAACGCTATTCTAGCGAATAACTGAAAAATATTCAGGCATACAGCTCAATATTCATCTTTTAGGATGGTTTTATTGGGGGAAATAGTGTGATTCCAGATTTTCAGTTGTGAAGTCGCTCAGTGTATATCTCATGTTGATGAGATATACACCAAGAGAGAAGGGCTAGCTAAAATAGGCTCCAATCTCAATAAATATTTTAATTATAATGCTATTCGATATATCAACGATAAAAGCGCCAACCATTGGTACAACGAGGAAGGCTTTATGTGATGGTGCAAATGCTTTGGTGACTGTTTGCATATTAGCAATAGCAGTTGGCGTAGCTCCCATACCAAACCCACAATGCCCTGCACTAATAACCACGGCATCATAGTCTTTACCCATCATCTTGAAGGTAACAAAGCAAGCAAATAACACCATAACTACTGTTTGTACCGCAATAATAATCAATACTGGGCCTGCCATACTGGCGAGTTGACCAAATTTTAATGACATTAGCGCCATTGCTAAAAATAGTGACAAAGCAACGCTACCTAATACGTCAACGGTGGGTTCAAAGACTTCGTGTTTAAATACATGAGCCAAGGTATTGCGGATAATAATACCAACAAATAAACACCATACAAAAGTGGGTAATTGCAATACGGTATCTTTAAATAATGTGCTGATATAGCCACCAACAACGATACAGATAATCAGCATTGAAATGGTTTCGATAACATTGTTAGCGTTAATTTTTCTTTTAACACTTGGCTGTTCGAAGGCTTCAACAATGGTATCGCGTTCTTGCTCTGTCGTTTTGGGAATTGTGACTTTCTTTAATAAATGTCGCGCAACCGGACCACCAACAAGACCGCCTAATACTAAACCAAGTGTAGCACAAGCCATTGCAAGCTCTACTGCACCCTCGACGCCATATTTATCGGCAAGTATTGGCCCCCAAGCTCCCGCATTACCATGACCACCTGTCAGTGTAATTGAGCCAGCAATTAAACCAATGAAGGGATTTTCATTCATCATTACTGCCATTCCCATCCCCACGGTATTTTGAATTGCGATCAAAATAGTGACAGCGATGGTTAATAAAACAAGCGGTTTTCCGCCTTTAATTAATCGCGAGAAATCGGAGCTTAATCCAATTGAAGAGAAAAAAGCGATCATTAATAAGCTTTGTAATGAAGAATCGAATGTAAAAGTGTAGCCTGATGTTTTATCGACAATTAACAAAATAATAGCAACAATAAAGCCCCCAACGACGGCTTCAGGAATGTGGTTTTTTTGTAGAAATGGGGTAAATTTAACTACAAACATCCCAATCAATAGCGCGACACAAGCGACTAATAATGTATAACTGGCATCCAAGATCATTATTTTACCTCAAGTAGTTTACCAGATTTTTCACTATAACAATTTAACATTAGTGAAAAATGAAATTACTTTGCTTAACCATTTTTTAACAATGAGTTTTGTTCGAGTATCCATAACCTTTGGTTAATAGAGGTATAATTTAAGCGGATTGTGTTTGTTTCATTTTACTTAATTAATTGAAGTTTTATCCTGTCATTTAAATCGATAAGCCTAATCGTAATGCGGGTTATGCTATATTTCTCATGGCATATTGATGAACCGATTGAATAAATAATAAACATGACTAATGTGCTGGTTTAGTGGCTGTCAGGTTGATCTGTTAATTTAAAGAACTGTGAAGTAGAACGTAAAACTATTAGCTATTTCCTTTATTTTGTTACTCGGCTAAGAGTTGTTTCTCTAAACCATGAATGATCATTTCGAGGCCAAATAAGAAAGCAGGTTCAGCACCTTGGCTATCAAGTAGGGAAATGGCTTGTTGCAGTAATGGCGGTGTCAGACCTGTATCTGAGTTTTCACGTTGCTCTTTAGCGGATTGATGCTCTTGATCTTCTAACACACAACCTAGTGTGAAATGGCCAATTGTACTAAGAGCGTATAAGGCATGCTCTAAAGAGAAGCCTTGCTGACATAAAAAGGCGAGCTGATTTTCAATGGTTTGATATTGTTTTTCAGTTGGTCGAGTGCCTAAATGCACTTTTGCACCATCCCGATAGCTTAATAGCGCTCGTCGAAAACTTTTTGCATTATTACGCAAAAAGTCCTGCCAACACTCACCTTCTAAAGGGCAAAAATGCGTATGGTGTTGATCTAACATTTCAACCGCTAATGCATCCAGTAAAGCGCGCTTGTTTTTGACATGCCAATACAGTGTCGGCTGCTCAACACCCAATTTTTGTGCCAGTTTTCTTGTGGTTAAGCCATCCATTCCGACTTCATTGAGTAGTTCTAACGCGCTACTAATCACTTTGCTTTTATCTAGTCTTGCCATCGTCGACTCCTATTTAATGGTTGACACTCTATCATTGATAGAGTTACTTTACCACTCCCTATCATTGATAGAGAGAATTGCAGGATGAACAGATCGACAAGTATTGCATTAGTGATCACTTTGCTAGATGCCATGGGGATTGGCTTAATAATGCCAGTTCTACCAACGTTATTACGTGAATTTATTACAACTGAAAATATTGCTAACCATTTTGGTGTACTGTTGGCGCTGTATGCGTTGATGCAGGTCGTTTTTGCGCCGTGGTTAGGCAAAATGTCAGACCGTTTTGGGCGCAGACCTATTTTATTGTTGTCATTAATTGGCGCGTCGCTGGATTATTTATTATTAGCATTTTCGAGTGCACTTTGGATGCTGTATTTAGGACGATTGCTTTCTGGGATCACTGGCGCCACTGGGGCAGTTGCTGCCTCGGTGATAGCGGATACCACATTGGATTCAGAACGAGTTAAATGGTTTGGACGACTAGGCGCTAGTTTTGGTGTGGGTTTAATTGCAGGTCCAATTATTGGTGGGTTTGCAGGTTCTATCTCTCCTCATAGTCCATTTTTTATTGCTGCATTTTTGAATATCATTATTTTTTTTGCGGTGATGCGCTGGTTTGATGAAACTCGCCAAGCAGCAGAAGGCGCTGCTATTGATGTGGAAGTGAATGAAAAACCAAACTCGGTATACATGACGTTAATAAAAAGTATGCCAATTTTATTAATTATTTATTTCTCAGCGCAGTTAATTGGTCAGATCCCAGCAACGGTATGGGTATTGTTTACTGAAAACCGTTTTGCATGGGGCAGTGTGATGGTCGGTTTCTCATTGGCGGGGCTCGGTTGTTTACATGCGCTATTTCAAGCTTTTGTCGCTGGACGTATTGCGACAAAATGGGGAGAGAAAACGGCGATAATTGTTGGGTTTATTGTTGATAGCAGTGCTTTTTCCTTGCTAGCGATTATCTCTGAAGGTTGGTTAGTGTTCCCCATTTTAATATTGTTAGCAGGTGGGGGTATTGCATTACCAGCATTGCAAGGGCTGATGTCCATCCAAGTGAGTAGCCAGCAACAAGGGGTACTACAAGGTTTATTAGTGAGTTTAACCAATGCGACTGGAGTTATTGGTCCACTGTTGTTTGCATTAATCTATAATCATACATTACCAATTTGGGATGGTTGGATTTGGATGATTGGTTTTATTTGTTATTTAGTGATTATTTTATTATCAGTGGTCTTTATGTCGAATCCGCCAAAACAGTTCAGTAAGCAAAAAAGAGAGTTTATTAATTTTTAAATTAATAGGTGTTAGTTATATTTTCTTATTAAACTAGAATTAAATATGCTAAAAGAAAACATATGTATTTAAATTGTTAATTATTTTTATTTTGTTACCTTTATTAAATAAATATTAATCAAACTATTAAATTCAAAGCTCGTTACTTTATTTTGATTGTTGTCAATTTTAAGTGTGTTTTCACTGTCTTTTTAGGATGGTTGATTTTAAATGCACTTGAATTTAAATGTTTTTAATACTAATGGTAATCAATTTAAGATTGACATTAAAATTGTTTTATCTTTTGGCTGTTTTTATTTTGTCACTAATTTTTGTTATTCTCAAAGGTGTAATAACAGAGCTTTGTTTTTATTTACTATCTGTTTTTTGGGGATGATATGTTAGAGATAATCATATCTGCATTATTACCTATTGTTGTTACCTTAGCGCTAGGTTATTTTGCAGCATGGCATAAAGATTTTAACTCAGATCAAAGTACCGTTTTAAACCGTTTGGTTATGTTGTATGCACTACCATTAACTTTATTTTCTGGGATGTTAGGCGTCAAGCGCTCTGTGTTGTTAGAACAAAGTGATATGGCGTTAGTTTTATTTATCAGTATGGTGGGTGCTTACATTGTTGTATTTGTGGTTTCCCATTCTGTTTTTCGTCGTAGTAAGCCGATAGCCGCACTGCAAGCGTTGGCTGTTGCTGCACCTTCAGGGCCTTTTATTGGTATTCCTGTTTTAGGCTTCTTGTATGGTGAGTTAAGTTCGATCCCTGTTTCTCTGTGCGGAATTATAATTAACTTAATTCTTGTTCCATTTACGTTATTTTCATTGTCCACCTACTCATCAAATAAAGAGGGTGGTAATGAAAAGGTGAGTATCGCCGCTAATCTAAAAAATACGCTCAAAGAGCCTATTATTTGGATGCCTGTACTGGCTTTTGTTATTTTAATTTTGGATTTTCAAATCCCTGAGAATATATTAAAGTCATTAAAATTATTAGGCACAACGACTGGAGGAATTGCGCTATTCTCAACAGGGATTATTCTTTATAGTCAAAAAGTGACGTTTAATTTGACTATCTTGACATCGGTAATTGCTAAAAACATTATCGTCCCAGTTATTACGCTAGGTATTTGCCTATTGATGGCGATAAAGGGCACTGTAGCTGACTTGTCTATTATGACAATTGCATTACCCGCAGCGACAATCAGCGTGATATTAGCGATGCAATATAAAATTGCTGAACAAGAAATGGCATCCACCTTCTTTTTTAGTACCGTATTATCCATTGCCACCATGGCAGCGTTTTTAGTGTATTTACATTAATTGAGCCGCAATAATTATTTGCTTATTGGAGTTTTTAGATGAAAAAGACCATCCGCCAAGTGACATTTGATTTATTACGTGAGTTAGATATCACCACCGTTTTTGGTAACCCAGGCTCAACCGAAGAAACTTTTTTGAAAGATTTTCCGGCTGACTTTCGCTATATCCAAACCTTGCAAGAAGCTTCTGCGGTTGCTGCTGCTGATGGATACGCACAATCAACCCGTAAAGTGGCAATGGTTAACGTCCACACTTCGGCTGGGCTAAGTAATGCGATGAGTAATATCCTCACTGCTTTTATGAACAGAACACCACTCATCGTTACTGCGGGTAACCAAACGCGCGAAATGTTGCTTATGGAACCATGGCTTACCAATATTGAGCCAGAAACTTTACCAAAACCATGGGTGAAGTGGAGCTATCAACCTGCGCGTGCTGAAGATGTGCCTGCTGCATTTATGCGAGCTTATGCGATGGCGTTGCAGCCACCAGCAGGCCCAGTATTTTTATCTATCCCATTGGATGATTGGGACAAACCTGCACTAGACGAGCAGGCAGTAGTTCGCTCTATACCTCAGCGTATTGGTTATGACCCAGCACGTTTGAAAGAATTTGCAGATGCACTATCTGCGGCTAAAAATCCTGTGCTTATTTATGGTTCAGCAATTGCTCGCGGACAAGGTTGGGATGCGGGGATCAAACTGGCGGAAAAATTGAATATTCCAGTTTGGGCTGCACCTGCATCTGAGCGTCCTGCATTTCCTGAAACACATCCGTTGTATGCGGGAGGATTACCATTTGCGATCAAATCACTTTCAGAGAAACTTGAAGGTCATGATTTAGCGTTGGTGATTGGCGCGCCGGTTTTCCGTTATTATCCTTATGTTGCAGGGAGTTATATCCCTGAAGGATTGCGCTTACTGCATATTACTGATGATCCGGTTGAGATTGGTCGTGCTCCTGTTGGTGATAGCTTACTTAGCGATGCGGTACTTGCAGTTGAGGGGTTAACTGAATTGGTTGCACCAAGAGCGGCCGGATCACAAGTGGCTAAGCAAGCACATAATATGGCTCCACACCCAGTAGCAGCAGAGCCTGCAACTAACTCTTCAACATTGAGTGCAGCGGAGCTGTTCCGTGCATTGCGTGACGTTGCACCAAAAGAAACGGTATTGGTTGAAGAGTCACCATCTAACTTAGCTGAGTTACATCGCGAGTGGCCAATTGAAGAGCCTGATTCGTTCTACACTTTTGCAAGCGGTTCTTTAGGCTGGAACTTACCAGCAAGTGTTGGTATTGCACTAGGTGAAAAAGACAGTGGTCGCAATCGTCCTGTGGTTGCGGTGATTGGTGATGGCTCGATGCAGTATTCAATCCAAGGTTTGTGGAGTGCAGTGCAGCAGAAATTGCCAATTGTTTTCGTTATTCCTAAAAACAGCGAATATGCGATTTTAAAATCGTTTGCGGTATTAGAAGAGACTCCAGGTGTACCGGGTCTGGATATACCAGGGCTTGATATTGTTTCATTAGCGAAAGGCTATGGTTGCTCGGCGATTAGGGCTGAAACTGTTGAGCAAGTGAAAGCGGCATGTAAAGAAGCATTTAACCGTGAAGGACCTACGGTGATTGAAGTGCCAATTTTACCGTCTATTCCACCGTTGATCTAATCTAAATAGCCGGCAACATCTGTTGTCGGCCTTTTTATGTCACTCCATTAATGATCGGTTTCGCTAAAAATCTCGATCTCCATCCCAAAACAAGAAATGTCCACTAAAGTCAAATTTTTTATTCAGGCTAATTCGAAAATTCAATATCGTTTAAAAAGCCAGTTGTAAATACGGAGTCCTGCTTAAGTGGAAATGCATAGTTCTAGCTGCTGGCTTATTTCCATCAATAAATGGAAATAATGTATCTGCACAGTTATTGGTGATTTCGCTAGTCTGACATGGTTATTTTATATTCACATTTCACAGTGAAAAAGCAGTTCCACATTGCGGATTAATTAGGAAATTTATCATGTCAAAAAAGTTATCGATTTGGGCGGCATCAGTCATGTTTGCTAGTAGCTCCTTGATGGCTGCACCACAGTTTGCATGGGTTGGCACTTATAGTCCTAATGGAGAAGGGGTGTATCGTTTTGATATGGATAATCAAACAGGCCAATTAACCAATAAGGTGCTGGCTGCGCCACTAACAAATGCAGCACAGTTGGTGCTATCTCATAATGGCCAAGTGCTTTATGCAGGTAGTGAAACAGAAAAAGGGACTGTTCATGCATGGAAAATCAATGCTGATGGTTCATTACAAGCGATAAATAATGTCTCTTCGGGCGGTGATGGTCCTGTTTATTTATCACTAACACCAGATGGACGCTATTTATTAGTTGCTAACTATCACAGTGGTGCCGTGTCTGTTTTGCCTATCCAAGAGGATGGTGGTTTACAGGCGGCAAGCGATACAATTCAACATGAAGGCCCAGCAGGTGCGACCTATCCTGAAGCTGCGGTTGAAGGTAGCTTCGCTATTAGTGATCATAATGGCCCTCATGCACACATGATAGCCACTGATCCTTCAGGTAAATATGTGTTTACAACCGATCTTGGCCTTGATCGTATTTATCAATACAAGTTAGATCAGAAAAATGGCAAATTAATTGCGAATGATCCGCCTTATATTATGGCTTCTTCTAAAGGAGCTGGGCCACGCCATTTTGTGTTTTCCAAACTTGATGGCCACGTTTGGTTAGTTAATGAAGAAGCTTCAACGTTAACCCAATATCAATTTGATAAACAAAAGGGCACGTTACAAGAAGGGGCAACAGTTTCATCATTGCCTGAGAATTATAAAGGGACCAACTTTATTTCAGGGATTGTCGAAAGCCAAAATGGTCAACATTTATATGTGGGTAACCGCCTATATAACAGCATCGCACATTTTAATATTAATAAAGATGGTTCGTTGAGTAAACCAACGCAAACATGGACACGTGGTGATTATCCAAGAACATTAACGTTATCGCCAAATGGCAAATATCTCTATACCATGAATCAACGTAGTGACAACATCACACGTTTTAGTGTTGATCCTAAATCAGGGGAGCTTAAATTTGTGGATGATTATGTCGCGGTTGGCGCACCTTCTCAAATGGTGATTAGTGAAAAAAAGTAGAGTTTAAGTGATAAATGGTAGCGTAATAAAGCGCTACCATTAGAGTTCTGATAAAGGTTTAAATGATGACAGCCAAGCATATATGCTTGGCTGTCGTTTGATAATATTGCACTATTATTCGATGATTAGTGTTTAACTAAGGTAGAAAAATAATAGACTAATGGTACTGCTAACACCCATAGACTAATTGGGATTTCTCTCCATTTACCTGCTACGGCCTTAATCAAAATATAGAACAGTAACCCGCCCGCAATACCTGTACCAAAGCTGTTAGCAATTAGGGTGATCATTACCATCATTAAAACAGGTAATCCATCGGTAAAGTTAGCAAGGTCAACTTTGCGTAGTCCGCTAAACATATTCAGACCAATTAAAATCAGTGCTGGGGCAGTCGCTTGAGCTGGGATCATCAGTGCAATTGGTGTGAATAGTAGCATTAACAGGAACATGAACGCCGCAGCCAGTGCTGTCATACCCGTTTTACCACCAGCCTCTGCCGCCGCTGATGATTCAATTAAAGCCGTTGCCGCAGGAATACCTACCCAAGGACCTAATGCCGCCGCGATCGAGTCAACGATAAAAGGGCGGTTGATATTTGGCATATTGCCTTCTTTATCTAGCAAGCCAGCCTCACCACCTACTGCGAGTGTGGTTCCCATCGTAGAAAAGAATTCAGCGGCAAAAAAGACGAATAAAAATGGTAAGAAAGCGATGTTTAGCGCGCCAATTAAATCAACCTCACCAAAAACGGGTGCAACAGAATGAGGAATGCCAATAAAGCTATCAGGGAGTTTGGTGACGCCAAAAGGAATGCCAATTACAGTGGCAAATAGGATTGCCCATAAAATTGAGCCCGGTATGCGGCGAGCTTGCAATGCAATGGCTAAAAAGAAACCAGCTAATGCGACGAGGGCACCCGGTGATAGAAAATCGCCTAACATTAATGCATTGGTTTTGGGATTCGCTAATACTAAGCCTGCGTTACGAAAGCCTAAGATGGCGACAAATAAACCAATAGAAGCCGTTAAGCCGAGTTTAATTGATTGTGGAACTGAGCGTGTGACAACTTCACGCAAGCCAAATTTAGTCAGCAGGAAAAATAAGATCCCAGACCAGCAGGCAATACCTAAACCAATTTGCCAATCGATACCTTCACTGCCTGCTAAGGTAATACCGACAAGCACTGAGCCGCCGATCCCTGGCCCAACCACAAAAGGTAAGTTTGCGTAGAACGCCATCAATAGGCTGGCAAGCACAAAAACAATAATCGTTCCTGTGGTTGCTGCACCTTTATCCATTCCACCCGCAGCGAGTAGGCCGGGTATCACAACCAGTAAATAAGCAGCGGCAAGAAAGCCAGTGATGCCTGCGAGGCATTCTGTTCTGACTGTGCTACCACGTGAGCGCAATGCAAAACGTTTTTCTAGCCAACTCCCTGATGTTGGCGTTTTAAGCATGTTGTCAGCCATTAATTGGCTCTCCTGTCATTATTGTTGTTATGGGCAGTGATAACGGCATCAACAATTTCACGCGTTGTGCCATCAGTCAGCCCTAAATCTGTCAAATGAGGGCCTGCATTGCATGCAAGGCAAGTGCCTTCGATCGCTTTAAATACGCGATATGGCGGCTCCCAATCGGCAATTTTGCCACTGAGCTCACGTAATTGGCGGAACTGTTCTGCGAGTTGCTCTGCTGGAAGATCGGACAACATACCTGCAATTGGCATGGCGACATGGGCAAGAACTTCGCCATTTTGTACTAATGCCATTCCGCCACCACTTTCGATAAGTAAATTAGCGGCTTGAGCCATATCATCCGCATTGCGTCCGAGTACCACGAGGTTATGTGAGTCGTGGGAATAGCTGGTGGCAATTGCGCCACGTAGCTCGCCCCAACCTTTTAATAGGGCAATTTGTGGCTTAGCTTGATGGCGGCCATGACGATGTTGCACACGGATCACACTGAAGCCATCGGGGATCTGCACTTCACCATGACGGATTTGTACATCAACTTCTCCCCACTGTGTAAAACGAGCGCCACTGATATGACGTAAACGTGCACTTCCTTCGGTGATATCGCTAATTTGCAGCGTGCATTCTTTGGCGGTGATTGGTGATAAATGCATGGTTTCTCGAGGAGGAAGTACATCTTGATCGGTGGCTAGTGCTTTAAATAATTTGCCATCTTGCGCGATGTGCTCACCTGCAACATATACACGTTGAGCTTGCAGTTTTTTGAGTGAATCAAACACGACTAAATCAGCACGGCGACCCGCTGCAATTAGGCCAAGATCGGAGCGTTGTAGACGGATTGCGGCATTTAAGGTCGCAAAGCGCAACACATCGGTGGCTTGCATACCGTGTTCAATTAGTAAGTTGAGTAGGGCGATGATCCCGCCTTTTTCAATTAATACATCTGGTGGAACATCATCAGTACACACTGTGATTTGAGATGAAAGATGTGGCAGCTTTTGCAGTTCAGCAACAATATCTGGCAATAGGTATGGATGAGAGCCACGAATTTCGAGTGTTAACCCTGCACGTAATTTCTCTAGTGCATCTTCAGCAGAAGTCAGTTCGTGATCAGAGGTGACACCAGCGGCAAGGTAAGCTTGTAGATCGGCACCTTTTAACCCTCTGGCATGCCCTTCAATCAGTTTTCCAGATGCTAAACCTGCGTTTAAAATACCTTCCATACGTTCGCTGCCATGTAATACTCCGAACATATCCATCACTTCAGCAACGCCATGGACTTCAGGCCAACTTAGCATAGTTGACATTTCGTCGCCTGCAAAATCAGCGCCAGACATCTCTAGCCCTGGTGTTGACGGTACCGATGAAGGCGCAGCAACCATAACATGCAGTGGTAAATTACGACTTGCTTCAATGGCATAACGCACTCCCTCCAAGCCCAACACGTTAGCTAACTCATGAGGATCCCAAAATACAGCGGTTGTACCTTGAGTGAGGACAATTTCAGCGTAACGAATAGGGGGGAGATGCGAACTTTCCAGATGGACATGAGTATCAATAAGGCCCGGCGAGACAAAGTAGCCATCAAGGTTATGGATCTCTTTTGCATCAAGGCGACTGCCCGTTGGATGCACGCTGGCAATTAATGAATCGACAATACCAATGTCTGCGGCACGAATTTCACCTGTCACCACATCGACAATATTGGCTTGAGTGAGAAGAAGATCAAAAGGAGCTTCTCCTTTTGCCGCTTGCACCGCGCGGCGTCGGCTGAAATTAGTTATACTCATAAAACACCATCATTAAATGATTCTTTAGTTCTACTTTATGAGTAACGCAAACGTTTGCCAAGATGATAAAACTTATCAGAGCATAAGAAATAGTTATAATGATTGGGATTATGGTGTTATTTTTGTTTTTGATAGCCCTTATTCATTATTAACCATAATTTACTCTAAATAATGCGAGGTGCCGCTAGGTGACAAGTCAACGAGTCATTAGGAGCATAGAAAACTCGGTGATTGGTACGAGTGAGCATAGCCACTTATACCTCAACAAACAGCGCTGCAACTTGAAGTATGACGAGTATAAAAGTGTAAATTGATATCATGACAAACCCTTGGCAACGCCTACCTGCGCTGACGTTAAAGCAAATCCAATATTTTGTGACATTGGCACATTTGCGTCATTTTACGGAGACGGCTAACCGATTGGCGATCAGCCAGCCTGCATTAAGTAGTGCATTACGCCAAATTGAAACCGTGATTGGTGGCAAGTTAGTGAACCGTACGGCTTCCTCCGTATCATTGACAGAGCTTGGTTCGGCTATTTTACCGCATGCAGAGCGGGTGCTGAGTGTGTCTCAACGTGCTTTTGGTGATATTCAACAAATAATGGAAGAAGGCGGGGACGGTACGTTGCGGATCGGCTTGGTACCTTCTGTCAGCTCATTGCTTTTTCCTGATGTTCCCACTCAATTGAATCTCAATTTTCCTCGGCTCAACGTCGAGTTTTACGATAAAACCAATGATTCATTAGTTTCTCAGTTAATGAATAATGAAATTGATTTTGGTATTGGCGTACTAGATAGCTCTGTGCCCCGTGAATTACAATTATTTGCCTTACAAGATGACCCGTTTGTGGCGGTGATCCACCGACAAGATGTGTTAGCGGAAGGGTTTCATCTCCCTTGGAAAATGCTAAATGGCCGTGATGTGGCTATTTTTTCCAAAGGCAATATTCAACGCTTAGTATTAGCGACCATCGAAAGCCATCGTTTAAAACTTAATGTACGCTATCAAGTTGATTACATTGAAACCTTATATGGTTTAGTTCGTTCAAAATTGGCGGTAGCGATTTTACCCCAGCTGTATACCGCACATTTACGCGACCCTGAATTAATGGTGCTACAGTTACAACAACCGGAGCTAACCCGCACTGTCTCATTGATGAGAGCGAATCATACATTAACGCCAATGATGGAATCAGCCTTTACGGTGTTATTAAAAACATTAAAAGGATAATTGCTGGTTGTTCGATTCATCATCGTCGCGTAAAGCGACATAAATCAGCACCAACAAAGTGGTGACATAAAAGCGAAATGCATTTTGAATGCTATTCCACTCTTTTGACATCCACATGGCAAACCATTCGCCACCAATAGACATAAAAGCAACTTGCCACAATAGAAATGCAAGGGTCAGCCCTGCTATGGCCCATTTTTTACTGCGGTTAAACTCAAATGCGTTTTTTTTGCGATTTCTCAGCAGCGTGATCCCACCATACCAACAGATTAATGCACAAATGGTTTCAATTATAATAATGCAGATATAAGCAAAGTGATGAAATAAAGGCGAGTTGATGGCTCGATAATTAACCGTTGCATTAGAAAAAATGCTGTCCATGGAAAGTACATGTTGAATAAACGTCAAGTTAGTGCCGTAGTCAGTTAAATTATTAAATACAGCTAGAGAAATAAATAAGGCGACAGCACAGACACATAGAGATTTTGACAGGCGAGTGATCATAATTTATCCTTAAAAATAATCATTCATGGTGTGTTCTATATATGATCATGTAGGATAACATTGTTCCAACGACTGTTTGTAATATCAGACAAACTTTAAGTTAAGTTAGCACCATTAATATTAAAATAGTAAGAATATTATTCGTAATAATTGCAATAATAAGGTTTTTTGATGAAAAAAAGAATTAAGTATATCCAATGGGGAATGGCGGCCATCGCAATATTGGCGCTTTCGGCTTGTGATGATTTTGACCCTATGAGCCAAAAAGGTGAGTTCTATTATAGTAATCCTACCACGAGTAATATTTCATTTAAGGTTGATGATAAGCCCTATGAGGTTTTACCCGGTCAACGCGATATTATTAAACTTTCAGCGGGAAAACATAAATTAGAAAACAGCCAAGGTGACGTCTTTTCATTTATGGTTTTTGATAATAATAATGGTGGTATTATCAACCCTGATAACCATGTTTATTATACACTCTCCGAAGCTTATGCCGTGGAAGGGAAAGCTGATCGCTTTAAACCTGCTACGTATGAAGTGGTGATTAATGGGCATGAATTAGAAATGGCGGTGAGAAGCGCTAATGCAACAGTCATTGATGCTAATATCTTTAAATGCGATTATCCGCTTGGCGAAGCATTTCCTGATTCAATCACGATAAGCGATCGAAAATCAGTCGGCAATATCCAATCGAAGTGTTTTGATAAATCTGAGCTCGTTCAGTATATTGCTAAAGAATATGATGAAAACATCTCTCCTAGTACGCCTGATGAAGCCACTCAGGATACGGTAAATATGTCTTTTAGCTATGAGCTTCCGGCGATCGATTTTGCTAATCCAGAGCTACAAGCAAAAGCAGAGCAGCTGCTGGCATTGCTGAAACCGCTACAAAATACTAACGATACGAATATTCACGACGAATTGAATCAGCAGGCTCATCAGTTGATGATGGAACTGGTACAAATACATGCTAACAGTGCGTCTTCTAGCCCTGTTGCAGAGAATGAAAAGTATAATAATTTCGTTAGCCAAATCGGTGAGTTACAAGGTTATGGGGTTTGGGCACGATAAGTCATTATTGAGTTAAATATTAAAGCCACATTATGTGGCTTTTTTAATTATGTATATTTTTAATTATTCTATTTTTTAAGAATATGCTTATATTTTAACCGGAAAATTCTTATGTGAAATAGTTTAGATAAATGGATGATAGTATCTAAATAAACTCTATTTTATTTATGGGATAAATAAAATGAATGCAATGTTAAAATCATTATTTGGTGCCACATTAACGGCTGCTTTGCTATTGGTTTCAACAATGGCCAGTAGTGAATCAATTATTGCCGAAAAAAAACAACCAGAAGTATTAGATTTGGTTTTCATTCTTGATAAAAGTGGTTCAATGTCAGGGTTTGAATCGGATACTATTGGTGGCTTTAATAGTGTGTTGACTGAAAACCGTAATAAAAATGGTGATGTGTTTATTACAACCGTTTTATTTAATGATAAAACAACGTTATTGCATAATAGAGAGCCAATTAATAAAGTTAAAAATCTGACGCTAGATGATTATAAAGTCGGAAATAATACGGCATTACTGGATGCGGTTGGTGATACGATTGTTAAAATGCAAGAAAATAGAAAAATCACCAAAAATAATAATGTATTATTTGTGATTATTACTGATGGTGAAGAAAATAGTAGCCATAAATACAGCCAATCAAAAATTAAATCGATGATCAAGTCAGCGGAAACGGAGGACAAATGGGATTTCATTTTCCTTGGTGCCAATATTGATGCGATCACTGCGGCAGACAGCATCGGTATTAGTCGCTCAAAAGCGACTGGATATGTACAAGATGAAGTGGGTTATGATAAGGCTTATAAAGCAGTCAACAATGCTGTTGAGTCAAAGAAAAATTCTGCACCAATATCAGGGGAATGGAAAAAAGAAGTTGAAGCAGATGCGACGGATCGCGCTAAAAAATAGAGTGACATTTTAAGGTCACTGTTAGCCCCCAATGTATGGCTATTGGGGGGCTGAGGTTGTTGACGAAGCGGGATAAAAGCGTGGTTTTTCCCGCTTCGTGTTATCAGCCGAAAATCAATAAATTGATTTTCCTTGTTTATTTCAAAAACCTTAACGACCGCAGCCAAACAAAATACGTTTGTCAGCAGTCTGAGCCCCCCAATATATGACGATTGGGGGGCTTTTTCATTATTTTTGAGTTGGTATATGACGTAGTAAGGTTTCCAACGGCTCAACAATAGCAATCACCACTTCATCTTGTAATACCGCACTTTTCTCTAGTTGCTGGAAAATAACAGTCTTACGTTGTTCCGTTAGTGGTTTATTCGAGCTGTAATGTTCAACAAGTTCTAAGCCAATAGCTGATAATTGCTGCATATTTTCAGCTACAGGGGCTAATCGCACTAAATTAACGTTTTGCTTGATAAGCGCTTGGACTTGAGGGACATTGTTTTGCCAACGGGTTAGTTTATTAACAAGCCACTGCTGATTGGTTTTATCACTTGGCTTGGCAATTAAGGCATCAATATGTTGTTTGAATGCTCTACCTTGCGTGCTTTCAGCTGGCAAGGCATCGACGAATCGATTGAGCGGCTCATATTGGTGATATTGATTTTCTCTGAATTTTAAATGATGACGGGTGTAATAATGTGCTGGTTCAACAGCTTCAGCGAAGATCAGCAGTGGTTCTATCTCAGTACCATTCGCCAATCGAGTAAATTCACGCGCTGTTTGGGCATGTTGTTGTAAACCCACAGAAACGGTTGACCAAGTATCTGCTGCATTGAGGCGACGATACATGTCATTTTCATTATTAACATCCTGTGCAGACCACAAACGCTCAGAAACGGCAAAAGCCCGCGGCCATAATTTCACATCGATAATCGGTGCTCGGATGTTCTCTGCCCATAATGCAATTTCACCACCACGAATATTGCTCATTTTATCAGTATCAGGCGTGGTTGGTGCAATACCTTCAGGGATAGAAGCTAAACTTGAGCCTGTTGTTGGGTAGCGTGCATTACCAATAATGGTGTAGCCGCTAAGCGTCCCTTTGCCTAATGTGACTACAGGGCGGGTTTCTCCCATCCAAGTATCCACTGAGAAAGTGACTTGAGTTGGTGAAAGCCACTCGATATGAGAGACGGTTCGGCGTGATTTCCCTGCGAAATCGATAAATCCTCTCCAACCATCACTGCCTTTAATTAGTGTAAAGCTACCCTTAACAGGGCTGCCTTTAAGCCTTTCAATTTCAAACTGCCAATTCTGTGCTTGCTCGCCTTGTTTAACATTCACATCAACAGTAAATGGGCGAGGTAGTACTTCGTTTCGATAATGATAAGCCGCGCTTTGTGATTGGTCGAGGTAGAACCCTGTTGATAGTAAGCCTTGAAACCCTTCTTGTGCACTATGGCCTAATGAGTCTTGCCCTTGCCATGATTGGATCATGATATTTTTAGACAGTGTCGGGTGCTGAATTTCGTCCCAGCCAACCATTTTGCGTTGGTGGCTGGTTAGAATTTGTTCTAATCGCTGATTGAAATAGGCTTGTAAAGCATGGGTATCTTTCAGGTCATTTTTCTTCATAAACTCCTGAATTGACGGGTTGTTTTTCCATTGTGTTGGGTCAACTTCATCGCCACCAATATGAATGTATTCATCAGGGAAGATGGCGGCTAATTCACCAATTAGCGCATCAGTGAATTGATACACTTGTTCATTAGTTGGGTCAAGAAGCGGTTGGTGGACACCCCAGTGACGCTGCATTTGATAAGGCCCAGCAGCGCTGATCAGCTCAGGGTAGGCCACCGCAATCGCCGATGCATGCCCCGGAAAATCAATCTCAGGCACAACTCGAATACCTTTTTCTTTCGCGTATTCGACAACTTGGCGCATTTGTTGTTGGGTGTAGTATTGTCCATCACTCGCTAGCTGTTGTAGCTTTGGATAGCGTTGTGACTCGAAACGCCAGCCTTGATCATCGGTTAAGTGCCAGTGAAATACGTTTAATTTAGCGGCCGCCATACCATCGATTTGGCGTAAAATATCATTGATCGGTAGAAAATGTCGCGCTGAATCAAGCATCACACCACGCCAAGCAAAACGAGGGCTATCATTAATGGTGACTAAAGGCGTAAAAGTATTTTCACCATCAGTCTGGATCAGTTGTAGCAAGGTTTCCATCCCACGCATAGTACCAAAACGTGTCGCTGCTTTAATTGTGGCTCCATTATTATCAGTGATGAGTTGGTAGCTTTCATCCATTTGTGCCGAAGGTAATTCAGGAACTTTTTTCTCGATAAAAATTTTTATCGGCGCTTGAGCATTTTTAGCTTGATGAGGGGTTAATTGCCAACCTGTTTGGAACTCTATTCTTTCGCGCCAGCGGGCAGTTGCATCACTTAATTCATCACCCTCTACAGAGATATCTATTTCGTTATTGAGTATCCATTTACCTTGGCTGTTTTTAACTTCAACCTGTTGTGGCCAAGGCATCAAAGGCAGTTCCGATAGGGTTTGAGCCGATGAAGGTAAGGTATAAATAAGTGAGGATATGAAGATCGCAGAGGTCAGTTTTTTAGGCATAGAGTTCCCTTATTATATTATTCGTTTTCATGAAGGTATATTGAGCATATATTGGGCAATGAAGTCCAACTTACATGATTAATAAAATGATATTGTTCACACTATTTTTTTATTGCGAAATAAGTGGTTATAAGAGAAATGCATTCAACTGATTGATTTATGGATTTTTTGAATAAATTAAGGCAGAAAAAGAAAGGATTGAAGAAATAGCGAGAGAGTGCATACTGCCCCCGCTATTTTTAAAGCTGATTATGCGCTTTTTAAGGCTTCGAACATACCTTGTGCGAGATAGTTTTGGGCGCTTTTGACACCCGGCAAGACAAAGTAGTAACCACCACCGAAAGGTTTTATATAGCGTTCAAGCGGCTCACCATTAAGACGTTTTTGGGTGTCGATAAAACCTGTTTTGAGGTTTTTTTGGTAGGAAACAAAAATCAACCCCATATCCAGTAGCCCATTAGAAGTTAACCCCAATGAGTAGCTATAGCTACGGCGGCGTAATTTGGCCGTGTAGCGTTCAGGGTTACGAGGCTCTGCACGGCGCATATGTGAATCAAATAAGACGCGATCACCATGAGGGTCTTTATTGAATTCAGGATCATCGTGCTCCTGTTTCATACCAATAGGAGCGCCACTGTCTTTGTGACGACCAAAGTCATTTTCCTGATCTTCTAGTGGCGTGCGATCCCAAAATTCAAGGTTAAAACGGATCAGGCGTACGGCTTGATAGCTGCCCCCAGAGCACCAATTTGGCTCTTTACTGCCAGCAGTCACCCAAATCAATTCATCCATCAGCTGACTATCATTGGTTGGTGCGTTGCCTGTACCATCTTTAAAGCCAAATAAGTTAATCGGCGTAGAATGGTTATCAATATCGCGTGCAGGTAAGAAACCATCTATTTTCCATAATGGGAACATAAACGGTGCAGTGTGACGTAACAGATCACGCACAGCATAAATCACACTTTCTTGGCTATTGGCACAAATTTGCAGTGTGATATCACCACCACACCACTCTTTTTCCAACCTATCATTGGGGAAGCTGGTCATTTCTACAAGGTGATAGGGTTTAATTTTATCGAGACCGAATCTGTTATCAAATAAGCTATGACCGAGTGACACCGTGACGGTTAATGAATCTGGTTGGATATGAGTCCCTAAAATACCTGATTCAGCGGGAGGCATGCGATCATTGGTGGTTTTAGGCGATGTTTGTGCTTGGGTAAGATAGGCTATCCGTTTGGTTAATATTTCAAACAGAGTTTGTAGCTTATCGGCCGTGTCGATTGTGACATTAAATGCAATAAATGTGGCATTTTTTTGTTCTGGGGTTAATACACCTGCTTGATGCAAACCTTCAAATGCAATAGTTTTGCCGTAAGAAGATTGGCAATTATTGGTTGCGTTATTATTTGTCGCTGCCAAAGAGGGGGCTGCAACAACAACGCTACCAATGGCCAATGTTTTTAATGCATTTCGCCGAGAGAAATTGGCAGGTGCTACGTGATCTTGTGGTTTTGCCTTCATGGCTTTCTGCCTCAATATTTGTAATACACGTCGACGCTAAGCTGAGACCTAAGCTGTGCAAGCTCTTCAGCTTGTTGCGTTAACACAGAATAAAGTGCCATTTTGTCCTGTTGACTGAGCTGACGATAAGGTTGATAGCGACCTGTTGGTGATCGATAACGTTTAATGATGTGATTGGCTTTCTGGTAGTTTAGTTGAATGCTCTTTAGTGCTTCAGGAGCGATAAAAGGCGTGAGGACTGTTACAACCTCTTCAGAGCCCTGTAAATTTGCTGCAATATCAGTCAGGTCAGATTGGCTATAGATGTTCTCTTTGCCTGCCAATTTGGTTTCGAGGATCATCTCAATAAAATCAGCCGCCGCTTGCACCAATTTAGGGATTTCAACTGTTTCACTGGCAACCCGTTTTTGCAAGTCACGTGCTTTTAGCAGTAATTCGTCTGTGGCAACGAGGGCAGCTTTGTTGTCTTTACGCTCAAATAATTGATATTCAACAAGGTGAAAGCCACTAAAACGGTAATCTTTTTCGCTATCGAGAAAATAGTCTGCTCGTGCATTAATTGTTCTATCCGTATTGCCAAATAACATAATGATTGGGCGAACGGATTCATAGTATTGGTGAGCTTGAATGTAGGCTTGCTGCGCCGCGGCTAAGTCACCTTTTTTGAGGCTGTTATCGATAACTTCTAATTGAACGACCATTTGTTGCAACTGTGTTTGAGTAAATTGCAAATAACGTCGAATAGCCGTGTGATATTTTTCAGGTGTGGGGATATCACCTTTTGCGATGATAATTTCATCCCCTGTTTGCACAGGGGACCTTAACGCCTTAGCGGATACAGCGGTTGGCATTGCCATCAATAAAGCCACACTACAAAATAACGTGGCTTTTAAAGAAAGAATGTTACGCATGCTTTTTGCTCCGAGAAAACAGCGTGATAACCACAACCCAGTAAACCACAAAGGTAATGACACTTAACCAAATAGGTTGTGAGCGATAGGCAAAGAACGATGAAATAAAGTTACCTGCAATATTGGAGTCATCAAGTAATGCCGTGGTGTCCCATGCAGGGTAAATCAAGAATTCAGGAATTGAATAGTCATATTCAACCAGCAAATTGGCGATTTCTTCCACTCCTTTTAGCAGCAAAGACAATGCAAGGAACAGTAAGATCACCCCAGTGACTTTAAAAAAGATTTTCCAAGAAACAAGGCGATTGGTTAGCAAAAAGACATACAGTGTTAAGCCTGCAATCAAAATGCCTCCGCCAACTTCCATAGCAAATTCAGACGCGTTTGCCGCACTGAGAGACATAATAAAGCTAGAGAGGAACACCACAATTTCACTGCCTTCACGTGCAATGGCAATGGCAATAATTAAAGCGGCTCCCCACCAATTATGATGTTGTGCATTGCGGTTAATACCTGATTCGATTTCGGATTTCATGGAACTGCCATGTTTATTCATCCAGTACACCATTTGGACGATTAAAATACAGGCTAAGATCTCCATAAACACCATAAATAGGGATTGCCCGGTGTCATCAAGGACGTTGAATACCCCATAAATTAATAATGCGAGTAGAACGGAAACCAACAAACCGAGGGCGACACCACCCCACAAAAACTTCATACCGTTACGTGAGTCGGGATGGCGTTTAATCCACGCATAGATAATGCCAATCACCAGCAGTGCTTCAAAGCTTTCACGCCAGACAACAAAGAGAACTTGCCCCATAACTTATCCCATTATTTCGCGATGATCTCACCTTTCGGATGAGAAAGATGGAAGTCATCAAAAAAGGTATAGCTACCCGGTTTTAGAGGAGCAATAACCACAACAGAGCTAGCACCCGGCGCAAGGACTTTTTCTTTACGCAATTGGGTACTTTCAAATTCGGCGGGTTCAGTACCCGTATTGGTGATTTTGATGCGAATGATAGTCTTTGCAGGAACTTCAAGTACGCGGGGGATCAAATCACCATTTTTCATTTCTAATTCTACGGTAAATTTTTCAGCAGCAAAAACCGTATTGGGTATTAGCACTGAAAAAAACAATAAGGCTAGACTTAGTAGTGTTCTCATTATGCAGGCTCTAATTATTGACCATTTTATTAACCATAAAGATAAACTTAAAAAGGCTATGGACACTCGTTATGCCTATAGCCCTTTATACTCGTCATACTTCAAGTTGCAGCGTTGTTGACTACGCTACGCTCGCCGGGTCACATAGTTTATCTATGCTCCCTGCCTATCTTCGCTTGTCGCCTTGCTGCATCTCGAATTATTTAAAGTATATTTTGAAGTTTAGTAGCTACCTTTACGGCCTACACCCGCATAGTCAAAGTCCCATGAAACTTCGAAAGGCTTGAACCATGGCGCAACACCAGTTTCTTTATCAATATGACGGCCGAAAACGGCTTGCTTATTGTGTGATGGTGGAGAGATCTTATAGGTCACACGATATTTGCCATTACCATCGAGTTTGATGTTTTCACCATAGTGAGGGCCATCACTGGCAACCATTGGCATGAATGTACCGGTTTGGGTTTGTGGTTTATCACCCAGTTTAGTCACGGTGTATTCGATGCTGAGGTAAGGGATCCAATCACCTTCAGCAAAACCATTTGGATTGTCTTCAACGGCATGAATATCCGCTTCTAAATGGATGTCAGCTTTATCAGCAGCGAGGTGTGACATCGCATGATGGCCTTCTTCGGTATCCATTGTGATAGGTTGTAGATAGACACCTTGGATTTCCATACCATCTTTGATGATTGGTTGGCCCAGTGGGTATTCTTGAGCGAAAGCAGTGATTGAAAACAAAGCTAAACCCGAAGCAGCAGCTTTATAAGCGAGTTTCATTGTTTTGTCCTTACCATTATTTATTATAGGAACAGCAATGATAATCATTATTATTCTAGCTGTTCAAGTTAAACTTTAAGCTTGAGAATTTCTTTTATCGCCAAATACATGAAAAGTTTTAGAAAAATAGTTAATGTAGGGGAGTTATTATTTTTGGCAAATTATCTTCACAAGCAGAAAATATTTGTCGGGAGGAATCTCTGGTCGTGATAGATTGGTTAAAATGAACTCATCACTATTTTGAATGCTTATTTTTTAAGGTGTAAGGTATGCAAAAACGTTATCTGGATTGCAGTGCTTCTGAAATATCACAGCTTAGTAAAAAAGGCTTATTAGAAGCAATCAAAGGCAGTGAAGGGCGGTTATTGGTTTCTGAGACCATCGGCACCATTCAACCTGTTTTAATGAATGTTACCAATGCAGAACTTGCAGCAAGCCAAGGGGCCGACATTTTATTGCTAAATATCTTTGATGTGGATAACCCTGTTGTTCAAGGGCTACCTGCTGACACGGCTCCTCAAGACATTATTCGCACGTTGAAACATCTTACTGGCCGCGTGATAGGCGTTAATTTAGAGCCAGTACCCGCAGGGTTTTATAATCCAAATCAGGATGCACAATGGCAAATTTCTGAAGGCCGTGTAGCAACCGTCAAAAACGCCATCAAATTAAAAGAAATGGGCGTGGATATCATTGTGTTAACGGGCAATCCCGGTAATGGTGTGACCAATCAAGAAATCAATCAGAGCTTAAAAGAATTAAAGGCCGTAGTTGGCGATGAAGTGGTGTTAATTACCGGTAAAATGCATGCGGCAGGGGTATTAAATGCATCGGCAGAGCAACTGATCACTGAGAGCGATATTCGTTGTTTTATTGATAGTGGTGCTGATGTGATTTTATTACCGGCACCGGGCACTGTTCCGGGTATTTCTGCTGAGTTTGTGCAAAGAATGGTCGCTTATTGCCATTCACAAGGTGTGTTGACGATGACGGCAATTGGCACTTCGCAAGAAGGTGCGGATTTACAAACCATCCGTCAAATTGCTTTGATGTGTAAAATGGCGGGCACTGATTTACATCACATCGGTGATTCAGGGTATAACGGCATTGCTTTACCTGAAAATATTTTAAATTATAGCATTGTGATCCGTGGTGTCAGACATACCTACTCACGAATTGCTCGTTCAATTAATCGTTAATTTGTCAGCAGAAAGCGGCATATTTGAGCCGCTTTCTGCCCTAATTCGATAAGTTAAAAATTAATATTTATTTGTTTTCCTTGACGGTCTATCACTAATGCAACTTGCCCTTCAGGTAAAGTCGCGATGATTTTACTCACTTTAGTGACGGCGTTAGCTGGATATTTTATGTCATTAATACTGACTAAAATATCTCCATTCTTGATTGCAAATTGTGAGGTAACTTTTTCATTATTATAGTATATCTCTATTTTATCATTGTATGCTCTAAGGTTAATTCTTCGATATCTTTTTAAATTCAATTTCTTTTCTTTGGTTACATTATAGCAAAATAGCATTCTATCTGGAGACAATAGGTACTTATCAAAGGATTCTAGTGCTGACATGCCTAATGCATAGGAGTTGTTACTCGTTTCTTGGAATTCATTTTCATACAATTCGGTATTATTAAGAGTCATTTGGTATATTTTATATGACTTATTTTTATTAAAAAGGATCCCGCCAAACTCAACAGATACTTGATTGTCAAAATCATCTATAGGGACCATTGTAATATTCGTCTTATTGTTTTTAATATAATCGATGAGTTCATTGGATGCATAGTTCCCATCAGAACCTGTATCTAACCTTGCATTCACATTGATATCATTATCAAAATATATTGGGAAATAAGGAGAGCCAAAAGTGTAGTCGTCATATGGAGTACATTGTTCATATTGAGTAATTGGTGGTGGATTATCATAGATAGTTAGTAGTTTGTTTTTTCTGTCAATTTCCCAATTTAGCTGTCTGAATACATCAACCCCGAGTAACCCTGATATGTTTTCACCCGTCGCTTGAGATAACAAACTAAGATCATCAGCAACCCAAAAATCACCCCCATTGAAATATTTATTGCCAATGTAAAAAGGAATGGCATTTACAAAATTTATTTCTTCTGATTTTTTATTGCCACTTACTGTTTTAACATTATTAAAATATTTTTTATAGATATTTGGCATATCATGAAGAGGAGACGTGAGCTTACTCGCTAAATTTTTGTCGATAATTGATGTGGAGGCTCCGGTATCTAATACAAAAGTATATTCTTTCCCTTTAATAAATACAGGAACTAATATGTAATTGCTATATTGGTTTTTAAATGAATATACCAATATAGGCTGTTCACGTTTAAACGTTTGAGTTAAATCTTGAGTGTCATTTTTGTTCTGTATAGAGCACCCAGATAATAGTAACGAAAGGACTAACAGCATTTTTCCATTCATTGGCTTAATTGCAGGTGAAATTTTCATCATTATATTCAGTACCTAATTTATTCTATTTTAATCATCTAAATTAATAGTAATTTGTTATATCAGTGGATATGTATTCAAACAATAAATGAATAGTGAACAATGATATTATTGTTTTTTTTATGCTTAAAAATCAATGTAGTGGGGTGTGTTTTTTAAATTGGTTATGTAAAACAAATGAATAATTTGTTTTACATAATAGGCAAACATTCAATCATTGATTTGGGTGATTTTTTGGCTATTCAATACCATCATCTCACACACTCTAAATAATTTATGGGGTAAGTGAATAAGTCATTCTAAGTATAGAAAACACGGTGATTGGCATGAATGAACATAGTCAACCGTGCTGCAACTTGACGACAAGCACAGCCACTAAAAGTATGATGAGTAGCGATAAAAATTTATACAATTCCTACTATACTTCAGGTAAAATCCAGCCCATTTTTTAAAAACAATAAAGAAGTGAGTTATGTCGCAAAATACCAATGCGGTGCCAAAAATTGGTTTCGTTTCCCTTGGCTGCCCAAAAAACCTTGTTGATTCTGAACGTATCCTGACTGAGCTGCGTACGGATGGCTATCAAGTTGTTCCAAGCTATGATGATGCTGATTTAGTCATTGTGAATACCTGTGGTTTTATCGATAGTGCGGTACAAGAGTCGCTGGAAGCGATTGGCGAAGCATTAAATGAAAATGGTAAAGTCATTGTGACAGGTTGTCTTGGCGCAAAAGAAAACCAAATTCGTGAAGTCCACCCAAAAGTGCTCGAAATCACAGGACCTCATAGTTATGAACAGGTTTTAAATCATGTTCATCACTATGTACCAAAACCTGAGCATGACCCATTTTTTAGTTTAGTGCCTGAACAAGGGGTTAAGCTAACACCAAAGCATTATGCATATTTAAAAATATCGGAAGGCTGTAATCACCGTTGTACTTTTTGCATCATCCCTTCTATGCGTGGGGATTTAGATAGCCGTGAAATCGGAGATGTGTTAAATGAAGCGAAACGTCTGGTTGCTTCAGGGGTCAAAGAGCTATTGGTGATTTCACAAGATACTTCTGCATATGGCGTAGATGTTAAGCATCGCACTGGTTTTTGGGATGGTAAACCGGTTAAAACCAGTATGGTGGGTTTGTGTGAACAGTTAGCATCAATGGGGGTTTGGGTTCGTTTGCACTATGTGTACCCTTATCCACATGTAGATGATGTGATCCCACTGATGGCAGAAGGCAAAGTGCTACCTTATTTGGATATTCCATTACAGCACGCAAGCCCTAAAATTTTAAAATTGATGAAACGCCCTGGTGCGGTAGAAAGAACGTTAGAGCGCATCAAACGTTGGCGTGAAATTTGCCCTGAATTAACATTACGCTCGACTTTCATTGTTGGTTTCCCAGGAGAAACGGAAGAAGATTTCCAAATGCTGCTCGACTTCTTGCAAGAAGCTCGCCTTGACCGTGTTGGCTGTTTTAAATATAGCCCAGTCGAAGGCGCGAAAGCGAATGAGCTTGCCGATCCTGTTCCTGAAGAAGTCAAAGAAGAACGCTATCACCGCTTTATGCAGCTACAACAACAAATTTCTACGCAAAGACTGCAAGAGAAAATTGGTCGCCAGCTACCCGTGATCATTGATGAGGTCGATGAAGAGGGGGCCGTTGGACGTAGTATGGCTGATGCTCCAGAAATTGATGGTATGGTTTACTTAAACGGCGAATTTGATGTTAAACCTGGTGATGTGGTCAATGTACTGATTGAGCATGCTGATGAATATGACCTTTGGGGCACGATAGTCACTGAGTAATTTTGATGATTTTTTTGGCTATTTGGTTTTTTATATCAGGAAGATAAGCTAACTAGCGGCGTTTTGTCAGACTCTCAAAATTAATTAAAGAACAAAAGCCTGTTTATTATCAAATAAACAGGCTTTTTCATTGTTTATAATAGTGACTGTCTAGCCTATCAATATATTTGCTGATATTGTTCTAGATCAAAGGATAAAAATCTATTAATACATTGTTTGATTTGTGATATTAAAATTTAATGGGAAATTGACATAATCACAGAATGACTTATCGATGTATAAGGATGGCTATGTCTGTTGATTTATCACCACCAGTGGTTTTTTCAGAGCCAGAAGAATTAGAAAATGCTATTTCCTCTGAGCTACTAATTTGTTTTTCGAAGCAAGTGATCGAAAACGGTTTAGCTCCGACCAATGATCCAACCATTAAGGCAGCTCTAATTTCATTTGATGGGGAGCCATTATGGTTAAGCGAAGGGCTAACAAAACCACTTGCTATTTCCTCTATACTCTCTGCAAATAGCGCTACAGAAGCGCAGTTTAGGTTATTTTCTCACCCAATTAAGCTGTCTGGTGCGTTTTATTATCTTGCCCCTGTTTTTAATGAGCATAGAAGTGTGATCGCCATTGTGGCGTTTGTTTCCCAAACGGTGGATAGCGCTATTCTACTTGCATTAGTCCACTCGATTAGTCGTGAAATCAATGAGAAAATAAAACACCACTTGTATTTGCAGCGTCTTGTGTTTGATAGCCAAACCAATACTTCACCCCGTGAACTTAATATTCAAGAAGTTGAAAAAGCGGCTATTCTTGAGGCGGCAAAAGTTTGCCAAGGTAAAATTCAAGAAATGCATCAGGTATTGAATATGGGAAGAACCACGCTTTGGCGCAAGCTAAAGCAGTATGGGATTAATATTAAAGAATACAAGTGACAGACTGATTTCAGTAAAAATTAAAGCGGAAATCATTTCTCCGCTTTAATTGCAGACTGCTGACAAACGTATTTTGTTTGTCGGCGGTCGTTAAGGTTTTTGAAATAAACGAGGAAAATCAATTTATTGATTTTCGGCTGATAACACGGAGTGGGAAAAACCACGCTTTTATCCCACTTCGCCAACAACCTCAAATTAAAGCGGAAATCATTTCTCCGCTTTAATTGGAGTGTTCACATATGACTTATCGTTAATGTTGCTGTATCAACCGATAGCGTTAACTTTGTCTTTTCAGGAACAGATTGAAGTTCTTCACCTAGGCTTACTAGCATTGGAATGCCCATCTTTGAGGCAATAATGCAGGTGTGTGAATAAGGTGAACCGTTAGAAAGCGCAATACCGACTATGGGTGTATTGCTATAACGTATAATCTCTGAAGGGCCTAAATGATCCGCTAATAAAATGGTTGGCTCTGTTAAAGTCAAAGGATGCGGATCTGTGGTGCTTAACAACAAGAGCAACTGATTTTTCAAATCATCGATATCGATATACCTAGCTTGTAAATAATCGTCATCGAGCTGTTGATACTGTTGTGACATTTCAGCAAAAACACAGGTTATTGCCTCAGCAGCAGTGCTATGTTTGCTAGTAATTTGTTGTTTAATTGATTCAAGGATATCGGCATCATCCAGCAATAAGCTGTGCCCATAAAAAATATCAGCAATACTTTTACCATATTGTTGGCTTAATGAAGCTGCCAATGTGGTGAGCTGTGATTGTAGTTGTTGAAGTGCTTGCGTGGCTTTTGTGATCTCTTGTGCATCGGTTTGATATGTGGGGAAACGTAACGTTGTATTTAAAAGTTTGTGATAGGCAAATCCTGTTACAGAAGGAATAATAGCGGCTTTGCCTATGAGATTTTTATCATTTGCAGCGACGATATTGTCGCCAAAATCTTGTTGTGCGAGTTGTTTAAAAGCATTGATAGCTGCCTGGCTATCATCACCTTCGGCAATTAGGGTAACTTTGTCGCCTTGGCGTACTTGTAATAATGCGATTTGATTCATACTTTTCGCATCTGCATACTTATCACTATTGCGCAGTTCTAATGTTGCATTGAATCCAGCCAATAATGAGGCAAGTTTAGCGGCAGGACGAATATGCAGCCCTGAGGGGTTGCGTACAATCCATTCTGTCTTAATAGCTTGATTGGTAAAGGCATCGGATTGGATTGACGGCTGGTTTGATTCATTAATATTATCGTTAAGCTGCTGTTGTTTTGCGCGCAGAGCTTGGCGAGCTTCGTCTAAAATAGTTTCAATTGAGGCTCCACCGGACGCTGCGGCAGTAATGGCAATGGTACCTTCAACTAACGGTGCGCTGCATAAGTGGACTTTTTCTGTTAGTTCGGGGTCGATAAGATCAAGTGCAGTTTCGGCACTCAGTAGTGCACTACCTAAATCCATCAATAGGATGATGTGTTCTGCGTCTGACAGAGCCTCAACAGCTTCCATAACTTTGACCGCATCAGTACCAATTGGATGTTGTTCATCATCAACGCCTGCTGCCACCTTAATTTGACAGTTTTGTTTGTTTTGCATTTGTTCGGCGAGTTGAAGTAGTCCATCAGCGAGCTGTTTGCTGTGAGAAACAATAATAAGGCCGATCATATCCTTCTCCATGATGTGAGACTGTATATACTCGTCATACTTCAAGCTGCAGGGCTTTTCGTTGAGGTATAAGTGACTATGTTCAGCTAGCCGAGTCACAGTGTTTATCTATGCTCCCCGTCTATCTTCGCTTGTCGCCTACCTGCAACTCGAATTATTTTGAGTATGTTTGATAATAGAGAAGTTTGATTAAAAAAGAGAGCGCTTTAGTGGATATTCTGCAATAAAATTGAAAAATATCAATGAAGCGCTATAACGACTGCCAGTACATCACAAAGGTTTGCATTTTGTTGTGTGGCAACAAAGAGGCGAAAAAATTTTTATTTCATTTAAGTGAAATGCTAATAGTTTTCGCTTATTGAAATAAAAGTTAAGGTCAATGAAGAGACAGTGTCATTATCATCTAATTATTGAGGTAGGTATGTCGATTTTGAACTGAATTTTTTAGATTTGGAAATTCTTAAGTAATAAAATTCACAAAGCCATAACCTAAATTTAATATGAGATAAGTGAAGGTGTCATTGTGGTTAACGGAAATGAAAAATAAGTAATATAACTTAAATTTAATGCATGAGATAATTTCATCATGAAAGTAATAATTAGCTTAAGTAACTTTAACCATCAGTCAAGAAGGCTGGCACAGTAAAAATTTACACGCGACAGCCCTGTATATTAATTTAATCATAGGAGTTAATTACAGTTATTAAAGCTTTAAAAATCGTAATATTTGAAATAAAACCATATTAAATAGTTAAATTTTATGATGTATTAATGCTAAAAAACCAAATTAATATCACTTTCAGTAAATGTACTGACTATGAGATCATGCTTGTCTAGAATAAGTGTTTATGTATTCATATTCTTGGATTAATTGTGGTAAAGATTTGATTCCAAGTTTGGTATAAATATTTGACCTGTGAACCTCAACAGTTCTTGGTGAAAGAGCTAGTTTTTCAGCAGTTTCCTTGCTGGTATTACCCTCTAGGATCATGTCCATGATCTCTTTTTCACGATTAGAAAGTCGATCAAATTTATCTGTTAACCAATTGAATTTTTTAAGTTCCTCATATTCATTCAAAAAATGCTCCATCGCATTACTTACTGAATGCGCAATATCTGAATCTTTAAATGGGAATGAGAAGAAGTCAAAAGCACCGGATTTAAAACTTTCACGGCAAAGCTCTACAGAAGGTCTTTCTGAGATAACAATAAAAGGAATAATACCGAATGAAGTACTGATGTTGTTCAATCTACCAATGTGATTATTTTCACTATTTAAGAATATGACTACGCACTCTTTTGCTCCTTCTTCATGAGGGTACGTATAATTACTTGTAAATGTATCTTCATCATTATAGAACTTAAAACTGAAACCAAAAGATTCCATGATTAATTTCAGTTTATTCTTAATGACATTATCACTTTCTATGATTACGTGAATGGTGTTATTCATCACCATACTCCTGTTACACTGATTTGATATTCATATAAATTTGAAAAAATACGTCTAACCGATAGCGAAGTAAGCCTATGGTAATATTTTCTTGCTAATTTTTTAGTTTTATTATTAATGTATTCACGAACCTTTACTGACCTTAATTTATATTATATTTCACGGCTAGATAAATTTAATATAAAAATGGAATTAATGGTTAATGTTTGTGTCAGCAAGTAAGAAATAATAAACACTTAGTAATATAGTAAGTAATTTTACTTATTTTTTAATTTAGCTAATTTAATATTTTAGATATGTTATAGAAATTTTTTATGTAATGGAATGATAATATCTCAAAATAGTAGTCATAAAAAGTACTAATCCTGCATTTTGTGTAGTTTCATGGGTAATCATTACATCATCGTTAACCATTACAGTAGGTGATTTTTATCTCTATCATGCTAGAATTTTCACTTATTATTATCTGGCTGAGTGAAAATACTTAAATGGCTTCTTTAAAAGATGTAGCTCGACTTGCTAATGTTTCATTGATGACAGTCTCAAGAGCTATCAATAACCCTGAGCTTCTGAAACCTGAGACCCTTAAGCAGGTGCAGGAAGCCATTCAAACTCTCAATTATGTCCCTGACTTTTCGGCTCGTAAAATTCGCGGTAAAGGATCAAAAATATCCACAGTGGGTGTTTTAGCACTCGATACTGCAACTACGCCATACTCTGTTGAGATTATTCTTTCAATAGAACAAACTGCAAGGCAATTTGGATGGAGTAGTTTTGTGGTCAATATCACATCCAATGAAGATAATGAGCGAGCGGTAAGGCAATTATTATCGCAACGGCCTGATGGTATTATCTATACTACGATGGGACTAAGAGAAGTGGTTATTCCTGAAGGCTTACACAAAAACCATTTAGTGCTTGCCAATTGTATTGATGTACAAAAACGCTTACCTGCATATATACCGGATGATTATAACGGGCAATATAACGCTATGCGTAAACTGATTGAAAAAGGTTATCGCAAACCATTGTGTTTATATATCCCAAAAGAAACCTTAGCCGGAAATATACGTAGAGAAGCGGTAGAAGCCGCTTGGCGAGAGGCTGGGCTTGCTGAGGTAGCATTGCAACAATACCACTTAGCGTTGGGTGATGAGCATTATATTGATGTGGTTGAGTTAATTAACAGCCATTGTAAGAATGGAAAACCTGACTTTGATGTCGTGGTGTGTGGTAATGACCGAATTGCTTTTTTAGCCTATCAAGTGTTATTAGGCAAAGGATTTAGTATTCCAAAAGATGTGGCAGTGTTGGGATATGACAATATGATTGGTGTAGGTGAATTATTTTATCCACCATTAACAACGGTTATGTTACCGCATTATCAATTAGGACAACAGGCTGCGTTGCATATCATTGAGCAACGTAAAAATAATGGTATTCAGTATGTTTCATGTGATTTATTAGAACGGTCATCAATCTAGGGAACGCTTATCGATAAACGTTCCCATAAAAAGATTATTTAATTGCTTTAATGAGCGGCCAGATAGTTGCTTTAAGTAATTTTGCAGATTGATTGATCGCAAATAATGTTAACGCACGTTGATTTTCTTGCGGGTATATACGGCTAGAGAAGCAAATTTCACCTTCATTGATAAAAACTTCAAGGCTTGATTTATCAATAAACGCATGAATTTTGAGCTGGCGAGTTTGCGGTAATGCCGCGCTACGATAATCGCTTATTGTGTGTTCAGGGTAGTGACGAGACAAAATCAGTTGTTGTGATTGCCCATCAATAAAAAATTGTGCACCTTGGCCAAGCCAAAAGCCAAATTTCTCTGCTGGACTATTTTGCAGATCCCAAATTAACTCAATTTCACAAGCGCTAGCATCTTCAAGTACCCTCATTTGACTATTTTTGTCGAATATACAAGGTTCAATTTCTATCGCTGATTGGCGAAGTGTGGTTAATTCTTTAATTGGATTAACGAGAACTTTGCCTTGGTCATTTAATGTGAGCTCTCTGGGGAGGGTAAAACAGCCTGACCAGCCATCTGCTTTTGATGGCATATGACTTTCCCACATGTCCATCCATGCAATGGCAATGCGTCGTCCATCTTTAGCTAAAAAAGTTTGCGGAGCATAAAAATCATGACCGAAGTCGATTTCACTAAAGCGATTGGTAATTTCATAAGGTTGGTTAGGCGACCAATTACCAACGAGATAACCATTTTGGAAGCGGTTACGGTATTGATGGCCTTGTGGTTTTTTCCCTTGTGGGGAAAAGAGCGTGACAAATTGTTCTCCTAATGGGAAAAAGTCAGGGCATTCCCACATATAGACATTTTTATCATCTGTTTTAGCAAGTACTTGGTACTCTTCAGGCCAATTAAGTAGATTATCACTACTAAAAAGCAGGATCTGCCCTTGATCAGAACTATCTCTTGCTCCAACGACCATCCACCAACGGGCGTCTTGATACCATACTTTGGGATCACGAAAGTGCATATAGCCTTCGGGTGAGGGGAGAACCACGCCTTTCTTTTCAAAATGGATGCCATCATCGCTAATTGCTAAACACTGAGCTTGGTAAATTTGGCTATCATCACCAGCTTCCGACAGCCAAATATGCCCCGTATAGAATAGGTACAATTGACCATTGTGACTGACAGCAGAGCCTGAAAAGCAACCATCGCGATCGTATTGTTCACCGGGCGCAAGCGCAATGGGTTGATGTTGCCAATGAACCATATCTTGGCTGGTGGCATGCCCCCAGTGCATAGGCCCCCACTCTGCACTGTAGGGGTGATGTTGATAGAATGCATGGTACAGACCATTATGATAAATAAGTCCATTCGGATCATTTAGCCAACCTGCGTAGGTTGCAAGGTGATATTCAGGATAAAACTGCCTATCAAGAGATAATCGAGCAGTTTCAAGCGCTATCGTTGCTTGTTCTATACGCTGTTTCATCAATATTCCTTTTATTTTCAAGATCGATTACTGGCAAAGCTCACTGACTCGTCGATCCCCTAAAAATAATTAAGGGATATAACACGTGCGCTAATATTGCTTTTTATTTATACTCTATCTAATTATGTTAACGTTAACAATTATGATTTTCTAGTCATAATTATCTTAAATGATAGATAGGTTCGATCTTAGAAAGGAGAAACCATGAAAGTTTGGTCTTTAGGTGATGCGGTAGTCGATCTGATCCCTTTACACAATATGCAATATCAAGCCTGTGCTGGCGGTGCTCCTGTTAATGTGGCTGCTGGCATTGCAAAATTAGGGCAATTAAGTGGTTTTATTGGTCGAGTGGGAGAAGATGCGTTTGGCCATTTCATGCAGAAAACTCTATTTGATCTGGGGGTAGACACAACAGCAATGGAGTTTGATGAAATTTATCGCACTAGCACCGTTTTAGTTTCTTTGCAGGAAAATGGTGAACGTGAATTCTCTTTTTTAGTCTCACCTTCTGCTGATCAATTTCTCAGTAATCAAAATTTACCTACTTTTAATAAAGGGATTTTGCATTTTTGCTCATTGGCACTAGTTCATCCGGTTGGTCGCAGTTCACTGGTTGCAGCGATGAGTAAGATGAAACAGGCAGAAGGGTTATTGAGTTTTGATGTCAACATTCGTCCACAAATGTGGGCTGATCCCATTGAAATGCAAACGACGGTTGAGCAGTTTGCTCACCAGGCTGACATACTCAAATTATCTGAAGAAGAATTATTGTGGCTAACCACAGAAATCACCCTTGATATGGCGCTTGAAAAGCTAAAAAGCTACCCAGCAAGTTTAAAAATTATTACTCAAGGAGCAAAAGGATGCTTGGTATTAACCGCTAAGCGGCAGATTGCGATCAGTGCATATTGTGTTGAGAGTATTGACACAACAGGTGCAGGTGATGCGTTTATGGCGGGTTTACTTGCAGCAATAGCTCAGTTTGGTGTTAATGATAGCGAAGAGTACTTTTTAAAAATCATTACGCAAGCCGCAGCCTGTGGCGCTCTCGCGACAACACGTAAAGGTGCGATCAGTGCTGCACCATCGCAACATGAGTTAGCTGAGTTTATTCGTCAACAACCACCATTACATATTCGTGATCTTTAAAATTTGATAACAATCATTCATTTAAACCAATAAAAGGGTATCATATATACATAATATTTATTAATAAAGACTGAGTGATGTATGTTACTGAGATCTGGGATAGCACTGGCTATCTTTTCTTATCTTCTTTGGGGGATCACGCCACTGTTTTACCGCTTATTGCCAGGAGCAGAGCCTTTAGAATTACTGGCTCAGCGGGTGATTTGGTCGATCCCTTTTTTGTTACTGATCCGTTCTATTATTAAAAACAAAACGTTGTGGAAGCAGGTTTGGGCTGATAAACGCTCTATTATGCTGTGTTTATTGAGCACATCGGTGATGGCTATCTCATGGGGAACTTTCACATATGCATTAACCCATGGTCAGGTGTTAGCGGCGAGTCTTGGCTACTTTATCAACCCGCTATTTTCGATTTTATTAGGTGTCGTATTTTTACATGAAAGGCTGGTAGCTGCTGAGAAAATGGCCGTGCTGCTGATTTTTTCAGGTGTGTTCTTTCAAATTTGGCAATATGGTGAATTGCCTGTGCTTGCTTTGGTCATGGGAAGTGCGTTTGCTGTTTATGGCCTGATCCGTAAATTTATTCGTTTTGATGTGATCACGTCTTTGTTTGTTGAAGCTGCATGGCTATTGCCAATTGCTTTGGTGATCACTGGCTGGCTATCAATGAATGGTTCTAGCGTCGTTGCTTCCAGTGATTGGCAGATTAAAATACTCTATATGCTTGCAGCACCTGTGACGATTATTCCGTTACTGTTTTTTACTGCGGCAATCAAGCGCACTACATTGACCGTGATCGGGCTGGCACAATATATCGAGCCGACCATTCAATTTTTACTGGCGGTGTTCTTATTTAATGAGTTATTCGATTGGGTGAAAGGTGTGAGTTTCTCATTGATTTGGCTAGGGTTACTATGTTGTGTGATTGCGTTACTGCATAAACGTTACACTGAATATCATAAACGTGTTCCTTATGTTACAGGTCGTGATAAAACCCCTCAATTATAGCCAGTAGCCAATATTGTCACTCCAGTATGGTTTAAGCAATCGTTTGCGTATATAATCAATTTTATTCAATTGGCGTCTTTGCATACAAAGGTTATCTATCATGAATCAACTAGGCACAGCACTTTGCCCTTCAGCAACAAAAGTCATGTTACTTGGCTCAGGGGAGCTCGGAAAAGAAGTGGCGATCGAGTGTCAACGATTGGGCATTGAAGTTATTGCAGTTGATCGTTATGACAACGCACCCGCAATGCATGTAGCCCACCGTAGCTATACCATTAATATGCTAGATGGCAATGCAATCCGCCAATTGGTCGATAAAGAAAAACCTGATTTTATCGTGCCTGAAATTGAAGCTATTGCGACCAAGACATTAGTGGAATTGGAACAACAAGGTCAAAAAGTGGTTCCTTCTGCAAATGCGGTTTATTTAACCATGAACCGTGAGGGGATCCGTCGGCTTGCGGCTGAAGAATTAAAATTGCCTACTTCAGATTATCGTTTTGTTGAAACTCAAGCCGATTTTATCGCAGCGGCTCATGAAATCGGCTTCCCGTGTATTGTGAAACCTGTTATGAGTTCATCAGGCAAAGGGCAAAGTGTTATTCGTCATGAAAATGAGCTTGAGTCTGCATGGCACTATTCACAAGAGGGTGGGCGTACAGGTCAAGGTCGCGTGATTGTGGAAAAAATGGTGCATTTTGATTTCGAAATCACCTTGTTGACCATCAGTGCCGCAGATGGCATTCACTTTTGTGCGCCAGTAGGGCACCGCCAAGAAAAAGGCGACTATCGTGAGTCATGGCAGCCTCAACAGATGAGTGAAACCGCATTAAAAAATGCTCAAGATTCAGCTGCTAAAATTGTCACTGCATTAGGCGGTTATGGTTTATTTGGTGTTGAACTGTTTGTGTGTGGCGATGAGATCATTTTTAATGAAGTTTCCCCGCGCCCACATGATACGGGTATGGTGACATTAATATCCCAAAATTTATCTGAATTTGCTTTGCATGTTCGGGCATTTCTCGGTTTTCCAATTGGCTGTATACGACAATATGGCCCAAGTGCTTCAGCGGTTATTTTGCCTGAATTGCATAGCAAGAATGTGGTTTTTGCCGACATCAAACAGGCTCTAGTCTCGGATATTCAATTACGTTTATTTGGTAAACCTGAAATTGCGGGAACGCGTCGTTTAGGCGTTGTTCTGGCAATCGCCGATTCGATTGATGATGCTTTGAATATGGCGAAAACAGCAGCCACAACAGTTAAGGTGGGTGGTTAGTTTTTTTGTATTTAAAATTAATTGGTTATTTAATTAGTAATAATTACTTGGGTGGTTGTATTATTAAATAATTAATTGCATATAAAAATAGCCCGCTTAATTAAGGCGGGCTGTTATAAAAATTAATGATTGTCTTCTATGATCATGGCGGCTCCGCGCTCTGCAATCATAATCGTTGGTGCGTTAGTGTTACCGCTGGTAATTTCAGGCATCACTGAACAGTCGATAACGCGTAATTTATTTATACCATGCACGCGTAAGCGTAAATCAGTGACGGATGTCACTGGATCTTGACCCATTCGGCAACTTCCTACTGGATGGTAAACCGTTTTACAGAAATTACGGACAAACTCCTCTAATGCAGCTTCATCATGGCGAACCTCTGCTGGTGGCATAAGTAGCTGTTTGCTGACGGCTTGTAGCGCTTCAGACTCAAGAACTTGTAAGCCAAATTTCACTGCGCGCTTGCAACCTTCCAAGTCTTCTTTTTTTGCTAAATAGTTAGCGTGAATTTTTAGTGGCGCTTGTGGATCTTTGCTGCGTAAGAGTAATTCACCGCGGGACTTGGGCTGCAAATAGCCAACTTTTAAAGTGTAACCGTGTGCAGCAGGAAGGGGTTCTCCAGGAACATCATCCCAACTGTCTAGCATTGGTAAGAAGTGGATCTGGATATCAGGTCGACCTTGAGCACAGCTATCAATAAACGCAGCACCTTCGAGTACGTTTGAGGCTAATAGCCCGCTACGAAAAGCTAACCACTGAAAACCATGTTTTAAGGCATTGATACCTTGATCGGCACCAAATAAACTAATCGGCTCTTTCGTTGTCACGTTGATTGACATGTGCAGGTGATCGTGAAAATTTTTACCGACAGGAAGATCTGCAATAGTGTCGATATCTAATGATGATAAATGCTCTTTAGGACCAATACCGGATAGCATCAGTAATTTTGCTGAACCCATCGCGCCAGCACAAATAATCACTTCTTGGTTAGCGAAAGCTTCTATTTCATGACCATTGTTACCTTGATAAGCGACACCCACTGCTACGCCATCTTTAATGATGATGCGATTGACTTGTTTATTCAGTTTTAGTGTCAATTTGTCACTTTGTGCAACACTTTTTAGATAGGTTTTTGAGGTGCTGGCTCTTTCACCATTTTGTGTTGTGGTTTGGTAAAAACTGACACCTTGTTGGCTCTCTCCATTGAGATCATTAACGTAAGGTAGCCCCTGATCTTGGGCTGCACGTATAAATGCCATCGATAGTGGATGGCGATAGCGGTTCTCACTGACAGGAAGCATACCATCGGTGCCATGGTACTGATTAGAAAGGCTCTCGTTTTTCTCAGCTTTTTTAAACCATGGTAAAACATCTTGATAGCTCCAGCCATCACAACCATAAGTGTGAGCCCAGTTGTCATAATCTTGTCGCTGGCCTCGAATATAAATCATACCGTTGACGGAACTGCTACCACCGAGCACTTTGCCTTGGGCGATTTGCATTTTTCGGTTATTAGCGTGTGGTTCTGGCTCTGTCTCATAAGGCCAACTTTTCTGTGCAATAATTTTTGCAACACCCGCTGGCATCTTGATATATAAGTGATTATCACTGCCACCTGCTTCAAGTAGTAGCACGCGTGATTGAGTTTCTTTGATCAGTCTAGCGGCGATCACGCAGCCGGCTGAGCCGGCTCCCACAATAATATAGTCATAGTTTTCAATGCTCATTTTTCCCTCAGTATAATCATCAATTCAACAATTATTTTTCATATCATTAACAATAACGCTTTATTTTATTAATGTGTGAACAATGTGGTGGTTATGTGAGTGAGTTCAAAAATGACTGAGTGAATAACTGACTTGTTTATTTCTTTACTTCATTGTTTTTATTTTAATTATTTAACAATGATTTTTGTGTTTCTCAGTTATTAATAAGTGAATAAATGTTTATTTTATAGTTTGTTTTTTCATTTTTTTCTGAGTTTTTATTATCAAAAGATCCGTTATATTAAGTGAATACTGCAATAATCAATATCAATATAGGTGCTAAAATATGGCTTTTAATTTAATCAGTAGGCGTCTATTGCTATTTATATGTGTGATGCCAAATATGCTATTTGCAGACTCATTGCATGAACAATATGTTCAGCTTCTAGATGATCCTGAGCAAGAGCTTAGTTGTTTTGAACCAAACTCACCCTATCAATATTGCTTAAAAAACATCCCTCATCAGGGGTTATTTGTTATTGATAAACAAGGGGAGCAAGTGTATCAACCTTATTATTTTGATAATTGGCCCGATGAAGCTCAAGATGGCGTCTATCGTATTCGTCAAGGCAATAAAATCGGTTTTGCTGATGAAAAGACAGGTAATATTGTTATCGAAGCAAAATATGACTGTGCTTACCCATTTGAAAATGGCAAAGCTAACGTAGGTACTGGCTGTCAATTGGAAACGGATGGAGAGCACAGCTGGTGGGTAGGGGGCGATTGGGTGTGGATCGACCTCAATGGTCATTTAACAACAGCGAATAAGAAACCATAGCACTCTATTTCATTAACAATTAGCTTTATTGTCATCATTTTATTTAATATGATTAACTTATTGATAATGCATCATTATTGTTAAGTTAATCACACTTCTCATGTTCTTCTTCTTCCGATAAAACCATTCGCAGTGAAAAACTGACCGCTTAATTTTATATGTAACCGCTCACCCTTACTTTAGACATTCGCAAATTGATATTTCGTAACATAGACACCATGGCAGTGCTCAAGTTATGAGTTGAGCTCAGTAAGTCATGTTATGACGAAAAAAGACTCGCTTAGCATTGAATAACAACAAAAAAATCAATCTGTTATTTAATTCAAAACATAAGAAAGTTCGTTTTACCTCAGAAGGGTGTTCTATGAACAAAAATGGTATTTTAAAGCACATTCCGTGGATGATACTGGGTATCATCGGTGCGGTTTGTTTAGGTGTGGTTGCACTTAGACGTGGGGAACATATTAGTGCGCTATGGATCGTGGTTGCATCTGTAGCGGTCTATCTTATTGCTTATCGTTACTATAGTTTATATATCGCGAAAAAAGTGATGCAGCTTGATGAAACGCGTGCAACACCTGCGGTAATTAATAATGATGGCTTAAACTATGTACCGACAAATAAAAATGTTTTGTTTGGTCACCATTTTGCCGCAATCGCAGGGGCTGGGCCACTCGTTGGACCGGTTTTAGCCGCTCAAGTCGGTTACTTACCGGGTACTCTATGGTTGTTAGCGGGTGTTGTACTGGCGGGTGCCGTGCAAGACTTTATGGTGTTGTTTATCTCTTCACGCCGTAATGGTGCATCGTTGGGTGAAATCGTTAAAGAAGAGCTAGGGCCGATCCCTGGAACTATCGCGCTTTTTGGCTGTTTCCTGATTATGATCATCATTCTAGCGGTGCTTGCACTGATCGTGGTTAAAGCATTGGCAGAAAGTCCATGGGGGGTATTTACCGTTTGTTCTACTGTGCCGATCGCGCTATTTATGGGGATATATATGCGCTATCTACGGCCGGGGCGCGTCGGTGAAGTCTCTGTTATTGGTATCGTACTGCTGATCTTATCTATCTGGTTTGGTGGTGTGATCGCTCATGACCCGTATTGGGGTCCAGCGCTGACCTTTAAAGATACCACGATCACCTATGTGTTAGTCGGCTACGCCTTTATTTCTGCTTTATTGCCTGTTTGGCTAATTTTGGCGCCACGCGATTATCTGGCGACCTTCCTAAAAATCGGCGTTATTGTTGGTTTAGCAGTTGGTATTGTGATCTTAAACCCAGAACTTAAAATGCCTGCGGTCACTCAGTTTGTTGATGGTACAGGTCCTGTCTGGAAAGGTACGCTGTTCCCATTCTTATTTATTACTATTGCTTGTGGTGCGGTATCAGGGTTCCATGCGTTGATTGCATCGGGAACAACACCTAAGCTATTAGCGAATGAAAAAGATGCGCGTTATATCGGTTATGGCGCGATGTTAATGGAATCGTTTGTTGCGATCATGGCATTAGTCGCCGCCTCAATTATTGAGCCGGGTCTCTATTTTGCGATGAATACACCGCCTGCGGCTTTGGGTATCACTATGCCAAACCTGCATGAGTTGGGTGGCCCTGATGGCGCTGCGATCATGGCACAGCTGAAAGATGTTTCTGCTCATGCAGCGGCAACAGTCAGTTCATGGGGCTTCGTGATTTCGCCTGAGCAAATTATGCAAACGGCGAAAGATATTGGTGAACCTTCAGTATTAAACCGTGCAGGTGGTGCTCCAACCCTAGCTGTTGGTATTGCTTATGTTTTCCATGAAATCATACCTGCGGCGAATATGGGCTTCTGGTATCACTTCGGTATTCTATTCGAAGCATTATTTATCTTAACTGCATTGGATGCGGGAACGCGTTCAGGCCGCTTTATGTTACAAGATTTGTTAGGTAACTTTGTTCCTGTTCTCAAAAAAACGGATTCGCTGCTAGCGGGTATCATCGGTACGGCAGGCTGTGTGGGTCTATGGGGTTATTTACTATATCAAGGTGTTGTTGACCCATTAGGTGGTGTGAAGAGCCTGTGGCCTCTGTTTGGTATCTCGAACCAAATGTTAGCTGCCGTTGCGTTGGTACTGAGTACAGTTGTATTAATTAAGATGAAGCGCAGCAAGTATATTTATGTGACTGTGTTGCCAGCGGTTTGGTTGTTGATTTGTACCACTTGGGCACTAGGTCTAAAACTGTTTAGTGATAACCCACAACTTGAAGGTTTCCTCTATCTGGCGAAATCTTACAAAGAGAAAATTGCAGCGGGTGGTGCTGATTTAACGGCACAACAAATCACTGACATGAATCACATTATTATCAATAACTATACTAATGCGGGTCTAAGTATTCTGTTCCTAGTTGTTGTCTACGGTATTATTTTCTATGGTATTAGAACAGCAATGAAAGCATACAAAAACCCAAATCGTACTGATGCAGAAACACCTTATGTGCCAGTCCCTAAAGAGGGTGTGAAAACATCATCACACTAATCTTTAGTCTAGATTTATAAAACAGTGCCCTGCGTAGCTATTGATGCGATGCAGGGCATTTGTCTTGGAGTAAAATAATGTTTGGAAATTTAGGTAAAACGGGTAAATACCTTGGACAGGCTGCTCGTATGTTAGTGGGTATTCCAGACTATGATACCTATGTACAGCATATGAAAGATAATCATCCAGATAAACCTGTGATGACTTATAAAGAGTTTTTTCGTGAACGCCAAGACGCGCGTTATGGTGGAAGTGGAAAAGGCGGATTCCGCTGTTGTTAACTGATAATGTAAGAGGGCGATATGAAACCGATCTCAGTAACCATCTTGACGGGTTTTCTCGGTGCGGGCAAAACTACGCTATTGCGTCATATCTTGCAAGCGCAGCACGGCCATAAAATTGCGGTGATTGAAAATGAATTTGGCGAAGTGCCAATTGATAATGCATTAATTGGTGATCGTGCGACACAAATTACGACGTTGAGTAACGGTTGTATTTGTTGTAGTCGTTCAAACGAGCTAGAAAATGCGTTGTTAGATTTGATTGATGGTTTAGATAGCGGCAATATCAATTTTGACCGTCTGGTTATTGAATGTACAGGTATGGCTGATCCGGGGCCAATCACACAAACTTTTTTCTCACATGAAGTACTTTGTGAACGTTTCTTATTAGATGGCATTATTACCCTAGTGGATGCCGTACATGCTGATAAGCAATTAAATGATTTTGCTATTGCACAAGCTCAGGTTGGTTACGCAGATCGTATTTTGTTGACTAAAACTGATATTCAGTCGGATCATGACGCTTTGATTGAGCGCCTACAGCGTATTAATGCACGAGCACCTATTTATCCAGTTATTCATGGCAATATTGATCTTGATTTATTATTTAATGTTCAAGGTTTTTTGTTAGATTCACAATTAAAAGTGACGCAACCAACATTCCGTTTTACCCCAAAGCAGTCCAATGAAGTTGGCTCGATCGTGGTTGAATTTGATTACCCTGTTGAGTTGATGGCGGTATCGCAAGTGATGGAGGAGTTGCTCCTAAGTTTTGCTGATAATTTATTACGTTACAAAGGTATTCTGTCAATTAAAGATGAACCTAAGCGTTTGTTGTTTCAAGGTGTACAGCGGCTGTACAGTGCAGATTGGGATCGTGATTGGCAAGAAAATGAACCACGCCATAGTGTGTTAGTGTTTATTGGTGTTAATTTACCTGAAGAGCAAATTCGTGAAAAATTTGCGCAGTTACATATTAATTGATATTTAAAAAAACAGGCAATTGCAGTTGAACAATTGCCTCAGACTGCTGACAAACGCATTTTGTTTGTTTGCGGTCGTTAAGGTTTTTGAAATCAACGAGGAAAATCAAATTATTGATTTTCGGCTGATAACACGGAGCGGGAAAAACCACGCTTTTATCCCGCTTCGTCAACAACCTCAGGCAATTGTAGTTGAACAATTGCCTGTAATGAAACATTAAAAATTAAAAAGATTATCGCGCTTTCGCAGCCATTATTTCAATAATTTGTACATCTGTATGGCGCATCGAGCCTGCTGCTAAAGAACATAAATTGCTAATTGACTGGTCAACATCATCGGAAACAATGCCATCTGAGCCTCGAACACAGCTATTATCAAGCGCCATTAATACCGCTTTATAAGCGGCGCTAGCGCTAGTTGATACTTTCATTGCACAACTATTGGATGCGCCATCGCAGATCATGCCACTGACATCACCGATCATACTACTGATAGCCATTGCTACGACTTCATAACGAGACTCAAGTAACCACGCGATACCAGCAGCTGCTCCCATCGCTGCAGTGGTAGCTGCACACAGCGCAGAAAGTGCGGGTAGTTGATTATGAATATAGATAGCCATTAAATGTGACAGCATCAACGCTCTTGCAAGCTGTTCTTCAGTGGACTGCAAATAATCTGCGGTGACCACCACAGGCATGGTTGCGGCGATCCCTTGGTTACCTGAGCCTGAGTTACTCATTGCAGGTAGAACTGCCCCGCCCATGCGCGCATCGGATGCGGCAGAGGTTCGGATCATAATTTCTGATAACAAATCTTTTGATAGTAAACCACGGTCACGTTGTGTTTGCAGTGTTTTGCCGATATGCAACCCGTAGACATTGCGTAGGCCCTCTTGTGATAAGGCGTCATTCAACTGTGCCGCCTCTAAGATAAAACGAATATCGTCAAAAGGTGCTTGCGTTGCGAATTGATAAACTGCCTTAGCGGTAATTGGGGGAAGCATAACATCAGTGGCACAATCGATAGGTAAATCTTCAGCATGTTCTTTTTGGGTGAGATCAAAAATGACATCACCATTTTTTATCACTTTCACAACATGAGTATGGGAGCCAGCAATAATAACGATAGCTGACCCTTGTGTTGTAAAAACAGTGGCTTCTGAATACACCACGTCATCGCACGGGTGTTTGATATCAACAGTAATCAAACCTTGAGCGAGCATTTCTTTGCTTAGTTTAATTGCCGATGCTGACGCTGATTTTAGCACTTCAAGGCCTGCTTCGGCATCTCCACCGATAGCACCGAGTGCGGCGGCAATAGGTAATCCAACCATACCTGTACCCGGAACGGTAACACCCATACCATTTTTCATTAGATTAGGTGAAACAAACGCGTTGACGCGAGTCACTTCGCCACCCACACAAGCTGCGGCTTTCGCTGCGGCTAAAGCGAGAGAGATAGGTTCAGTACAGCCCAATGCAGGCTTTACTTCTTGTTTGACTGCATTAATAAAGTATTGCCATAGGGGGAATTGAGCTTGAACTTGCATAGTGAGCACCCTTAAAGAACTTTAATTTAATAGGGATATTTTAAATAAAAATTAGGAGAAAGTTTTCATTATGTTAGAAAGGAAAAAAGAGAGTAGTAGAAAAATTTGCTATAAAAAATGAATAAATAAGAAAAAATTTTTAACTTTGACTTCTGTCACGAAAATCCTGCCTAATAACTAGGCAGGACTTCAGAGTGGAACGATTAATTTTCTAGATCTAATCGTTTATTTTGCCACTTACGGGAGCGCCAGCGCCATGCATTGGTCAATCCACGTAGCCACTCATCTGCAAAGAAACCGATCCAGATGCCGAGCAGACCCATTTCCATTTTGATACCAAGGAAATAGCCTAATGGAATAGCAACACCCCACATAAAGATAATGGCTGTGCATAGCGGGAAACGGGCATCGCCTGATGCTCTAAGTGCGTTAACCATCACAATGTTAATTGTTCTACCCGGCTCTAAGAAGACGGATAATAAGAACAGAGGCAATAATACATGAACGATGCTTTGGTCTTCAGTCAGGCTTTCGAGGATCGGGTCACGGAATAGCCAAAAGAAAAATACCACGCCAATCGTGACATAAAAGCCCATTTTTAAGCTTTTCACACCACGACGATAGGCATCTTCAAAGCGTTTTGCCCCAACAAGGTGACCTACCATAATCTCATTACCAATACTAATTGAAATACCAAATAGCATAATAAATAGAGATAGCTGGAAGTAGAGAGTTTGCGCCGCGAGAGAGGTTTCACCCATTAAACCGATAAATGCAGAAGCGGTCATAAAGTGTAGGATCCACACTAAGTTTTCACCTGCGGAAGGCAAACCAATATGCAGGATTTTGCCTAACATATTACGTGACCAGCGAATTAATAAGCTTGGAACAAATTTAATCCGCAGCCCATAAAAGAGCAGGCAGAACAGTAAAATGACTGCAACGACACGACCGACTACCGTTGACCAAGCGACACCTTCTAGGCCATATTGCGGTAGCCCAAAGAAGCCATATAGCACAATCATGTTACCGAATACGGTGATGACGTTAGCAATCAAAGTTACCCACATTGCAGGTTGAGCTTTACCATAAACACGTAAGCAAGCGGCAAGAATGATTGAGATAGCTTCAGGGATCAAACAAATTCCGAGAATATGTAAATACGCATAACCATCATCCATTAGGTGTGATGGTGTATTCATAATACTAAGAATTTTATAACCAAAAAATAGGGCGATCAGGGCGCTTGAAAAGCCTAACAAGAAGTTAAAGGCAATTGAAATATGGATAGCCTGGCTGGCCTTTTCTCGGCGGCCGGCACCTAAATATTGAGCGATAACAACACTGCAACCGACACTGATAAAGTTAAAGATGGTGATGAAAAGATCAAATACCTGATTTCCCACCCCCATTGCAGCGAGGTAGGCCGTTGAAACATGGCTAACCATGTAGGTATTGATAAGTAATGTGGCCAAATGAAGAAAAATATCAATAAATATAGGCCAACTGAGAGAAAAGAGTGATCTCTCAGTGACATCAGATTGATGCATTGAGAACCTTCAAAATAATATGAGTAACGTTATATGGATAAAACTATATGAGTCAGAAAAGCCGGCTGATTCTACCCGTATTTCACCTCAGATGACAGAGTTTAAATCCTCTTATTTACTGGTAAGTTAATCTTTTGTTTAATTTTGATGATTCTGCTAATTTAACCTGATTGATAACGACTGATATCAATACAAAAAAACAACATCAGAACGGTAAAGGAGTGACAATGACAAAAATTAAAGCCGCCATAGTGGGGTACGGTAATATCGGCCGTTATGCACTCGAAGCGGTACTGGCTGCGGAAGATTTTGAACTGGTTGGCGTGGTGCGTCGTCATATTGAAGATATCCCAACTGAGCTAATGGGATACACAGTCGTTGATGATATTGAAAAGCTGGGTAAGGTTGATGTGGCATTACTGTGTTCCCCAACACGTGCAATTGGCGATTTAGCCGAAAACATCCTCAGCCTTGGCATCAACACAGTCGATAGCTTTGATGTACACTCAGATATTGTGGCATTAAAAAAGCGCTTAAATAACGTCGCCACTCAGCATAATAGTGTTGCAGTTGTTTCTGCTGGATGGGATCCGGGGTCCGATTCAATTCTACGTACGTTAATGTTAGCAATGGCACCGAAGGGCGTCACATTTACCAACTTTGGTCCAGGAATGAGTATGGGGCACAGTGTGGCGGCTAAAGCGATTGCCGGTGTAAAAGATGCATTATCAGTGACAATCCCACTAGGCACTGGGGTTCATCGCCGTATGGTCTATATTGAGTTAGATACAGGTGCGAATTTTGATCATGTCGCAAAAGCGATAAAAGCGGATAGTTATTTCTCTTCTGATGAGACACATATTCGTCAAGTTGATAGTGTTGATGCACTAAAAGACGTTGGTCATGGTGTGCATATGACTCATAAAGGCGTCTCAGGCGCTACGCATAATCAACTATTTGAATATTCAATGCGCATTAATAACCCAGCACTGACATCACAATTTATGGTTTCTGCTGCAAGAGCATCGATGAAACAGGCGTCAGGTGCTTATACTGTGATTGAAATTCCACCAGTTAATTTTTTACAAGGCGATCTAGATAGTTTGATTGCTAAGTTAGTGTAATTGCTGGATGGCATGATTGTTATTAATGCATTCATGCCGCTTACGTTTTTAATCGCAGTATTTCATTGAGTGTATAACATGGCTAAAAGCCCAAACAAAAAAAATAATACCGATAACAAACCCTTTTTCTCTGCCAGCAATAAACCCGCCAATATGGTGGTAGAAAGCAAACATGCTTTTAGCGCACTGCGAGTGTTATCAAAAATGATCAGCATGGGGTTCTCGTTATTTTATGTCGGGTTTATTCTTTCTGTTTGGTTTTTCCCTGAATATTATGATGTTGCACTGATTTATAATTTAACCTTGATTTTAATCTTTGAATTTATTTTAGTGCACTCGGGCGTTTTTATGTCGATCACTAGTAATATCAAAGTGCTAATAGTCTTTGCATTGCTATATGGTTTATTTGCTTTCGCCATTAATGCGGCAGTATTAGGAGATTCGCCGCTGATCCTCTATTTATATAGCTTCACAGTATTGAACCGCATGATCTATGGATTAAGTAGCCGAACAGATGAAGAGCGCAAAGAAAATATGGGGTATTCGGCGTTGATGGTCGTAAACTTTATGTTTTGTATCTTTTTGGTTGTGATCCTGTCTTGGCTAGTGCCATATGGTGGTTTGACTCCAGACTACCTACACTCGATTGATTATTATAATTTAATCCCTTCAGGCGGCGAGTTTCCTGAAAAGCCGCATGTCGCTTTTGCTTTTGGGGTTTTGTATTTTGGCTTACCAGTTGCACTGCCATTACTGTTTAAAGTATTAAGTAAAAAAACGCAACGATGGAAGTGGGAGAAGCAATAAAAATAAAAGCACCTAATAATAGGTGCTTTGGATAGGGGCCCTGGTGTTGGCTAAAATATTAACGTTTTATTGATTTAAATTTTTCTGTTGTTGCGGTCAGTGCGACTTCTGTTGGCAAACGCTCCATTGAACTTGCACCATAAAAACCATGGCACTCAGGGCAATTTGCTAAGATATATTCAGCATCTTCTGGGGTGGCAATTGGGCCACCATGGCATAACACGATGACATCATCACGCACTGCTTTCGCTGCTTTTGCCCAATCATTAATTAATGGGACACAGTCTTTAAGTGTTAACGCGGTTTCTGCACCAATATTGCCACCGGTGGTCAATCCCATATGTGGAACAATAATATCAGCGCCTGCTTCTGTCATCGCGATAGCATCTTCACGGCTAAACACATATGGCGTCGTGAGTAAGTCTTTTTCATGTGCTAAGCGGATCATGTCAACTTCTAATCCGTAACCCATACCGGTTTCTTCGAGGTTTGCACGGAAATTACCGTCGATCAGGCCAACGGTCGGGAAGTTCTGTATCCCTGCAAATCCAGTTGCTTTGATCTCATCAAGGAAGCGATCAAATTGGCAGAAAGGATCGGTGCCGTTAACACCCGCGAGTACGGGGGTGTGTTTAACGACAGGAAGGACTTCTTTTGCCATATCCATCACGATTTCGTTGGCGTTACCATAAGCCAGTAAGCCTGCCAGCGAACCGCGACCGGCCATGCGGTAACGACCTGAGTTATAAATCACGATCAGATCAATGCCGCCAGCTTCTTCACATTTTGCTGATAAGCCAGTACCAGCTCCACCACCGATGATGGGTTCGCCCCGAGCGATCATCCCTCTGAATTTATTCAGTAAGCTTTCGCGATTATGTTTCATTGATGAACCTCTATAAGTTGTTCAAAATTTCCTGATGTAAATTAATGACTTGTTCGCAAAACTCAATTGAGTTGATGTGATAAGGGCTCAAAATAAGTTTGCGTTTTTCTGTTGTTATAAGATTTTCAGTTAATGCATCGATAAATGCCTGATCCGCTTGTGGATCCCAAAATTGAGCACCTTCGATATCTAATGCAGAGAAACCGGCAGTTGGAACAATAAAACGCACTTCACCTTCGCAGCGGTTAAGTTTGTCGGCTATCCAACGGCCCATGATTTGATTTTCTTCTTTGGTGGTTCTCATTAAGGTGACCTGTGCGTTATGGTTATAAAACAACCGATCACGATATTGCTCTGGCACCGTTGATGGGCGGCCAAAATTCACCATATCGAGTGCGCCACAAGAAAGCACACAAGGTGTTTGGGTTCTCGCGATTGCCCCAAAACGATCTTCATCGCAGGCTAAAACACCGCCAAATAGATAGTCACAAACTTCAGTCGTGGTGATATCCAGCACTGAGTGCAATAAGTGACTATCGATCAACTTTTCCATTGCTTTGCCGCCGCTACCTGTAGCGTGGAATACTAAACAATCATATTGTGATTCAAGACGCTCAGTTAATTGCTGAACACAAGGGGTAGTGACACCAAACATAGTTAGTGCAATCGCAGGTTTTAATGTTTCTGCTATGTCATCTTCACGATTAAAATAGACAGCCCCTGCGATTTGGTTTGCTGCATTTTTGAGAACTTTACGAGAAATAATATTTAACCCAGAAACATCCGTGACGGAGTACATCATGGAAATGTCACTGGCTCCGATATAGCCTGAGATATCACCTGACGCCATGGTTGAAACCATAAGTTTTGGGATACCAACGGGCAGGGCTTGCATTGCAGGGGTGATCAATGCAGTACCACCAGAGCCACCTAAACCTAATATTGCCGCAACATCAGTTTGAGCTGTAAGGTAAAGACTAAAAGCGTGTGACATTGCTTCAATTGCTTTTCCTCGATCGCCACAGAATACAGCTTCAATGCCCGCAGGGTGGTAGGCAGCAACAGTTTGTGCACTAATATCAGCATCTCTGTTGAGTTGTTTTGGCTGTGTCGTTAGATCGACCGTGCGAACAGACAAACCTGCCGCTTTAATCAAGTCGCAGACATAGAATAATTCGTCACTCTTAGTGTCTAACGTTGATGCTATGTAGATGTATCCTTGATGCTGTTTCATCGGAAAATCCTTATATACTCACCATACTTCAGTGTGGAGGGCTTTTATTAAGGTATGGTGACTACACTTAGCTAGCCGAGTCATCGTGTTCATCTATGCTCCTCGCCTATACTTCGTTTGTCGCCTACCTGCACCTTGAATTATTTAGAATATAGGTTAGGTAGATGTTTAATTTCTCATCTGAATGAGACTATAGTATCATTTGTGTTAAATGTAAAATGAGATTACAGTCTCATTTTTTGATTTTATCAATATGACCTAATTTAAATAATAATAATTTTTTGATAAATAATAGTATTTTTATTTTTCACTGTTTTGATTTTTTTAAAAAAAGTCATGTTTTTGCAATCCAAATGATAAGTTCTCAAGATTGCTCAATAAGCAGTAGCCGCAATGACCGCAAAATGCCATGATGAGTAAGTCGCTGTCGTAACAAAAAACGTTTTAAGGAGGAGGGAACGATGTCATTAATAAACACTAGTAATGAATATAAAGGGACAAGAAAGCGTACTTATATTTTATTAGTTAATACCGCATTAGAACTGTTTGAAAAAGGTGGTATGCCATCGGTTTCTGAACTTGCGATTGATGCAGGAGTATCAAGGGCGACAGCTTATCGCTATTTTCCAACTCAAAGTGATTTGATCGCCGCAACGGTTAATGCAAGTCTTGGTCCTATTTTGACATGGCGGCCACAGAGCGAAAAAACAGAAGAACGAATTAAAGAATTGCTAGCCTTTGCTTTACCTCGCATGTTTGAACATGAAGGGGCATTAAGAGCGGCTTTGCAAGTTTCACTGCAACAGTGGGCCGAAGGGCGTTCATTAAACTTAGATCCGAAAGAAAAGCGTCTTGAGAGAGGGAACCGTAAAGATATTTTAGCCATGGTCACCGCACCAATGAAAGGGGAATATCCTGCTGAACTGATTGATAAAGTGATTAAAGCTTTTTCAGTAATTTACGGTTCTGAAATCTTTTTAGTCTTAAAAGATATTTGGAAGCAAAATGATAGTGAAGTGATTGAGTTAACTCAATGGATGGCAAAAGCCATTATTAACCAAGCTATTGCAGATAAAAACGCGTTATAACTATACTCGTCATACTTCAAGTTGCAGCGTTGTTGACTACGTTCACTCGCACTAGTCACCTACTTATGTAGGCTCCCAGCGACTCGTTCACTTGTCGCCTAGCTGCACCTCGAATTATTTAGAGTATATACTCGTCATACTTCAAGTTGCAGCGCTTTTCGTTAAGGTATAAGTGACTACGCTCACTCGCACTAGTTACCTACTTATGTAGGCTCCTAGCGACTCATTCACTTGTCGCCTAGCTGCACCTCGTATATCCACAAAGAACGGTAGGGGTGCTATCGTTTTTTGTTAAGAACCTTATAATTCTTTCATAAAATAATATTTTTCATGCTCGATAGGGTACTCAATTAGCGTTGAAATGATTTGATAGCCTTGCTTTTCATAAAATGGTTTGGCTTGAAAACTGAAGGTATCGACTTCAGCATATTTTGCGCCTAACTGTTTAGCCTTATCTTCCATAGCTTGGATCAATTGTGTCCCAATACCTTGTTTGCGGAGCAACTCATCAATCCAAAGGTGTTTGATCCTAAGCCAATTACCAAGTTTAGAACCCGTGATACCGCCTAATATTTTGCCTTCTTGCTCATAAAAAACAGCAATAGGCATATGAATTTCCTCACTGAAAAACTGTAAATTATAGGTAACTAACGACTGATAGATATGTTCGATTTCGACTTCAGAGGGGGAAGTTGTAATACGTAGTGTCATCAGCGTTTCCTATATAGTGGGTGGTTATGAATAAAGCATCTATTGATTATTACCGCATCAATAATTTAATGAATCGAATAACGTTAAACGATACTATTACCATAATGTATAAATCGAAGCATTGAGTGCTCTTGTAGTAATAAGGTTGTGTGATGATAAGATTATTGAAGATGGGGCTGGGTATTGTTATTTGTGCCTTAATTGGTGGGACAATGACACACCTAGGCGTACCCCTCGCTCTGATGTTTGGTCCAATCATCGCCGTCATTGTGTTTAACCGCTTTAAAATCCAATTCGCCGTCCCCAAACATACCCTCACATTTGTACAAATATCACTCGGTACTTCTGTCGGATTGATGTTTAACCAAGTCTCGATTGGTCAAGCTGAAAACCTGTTTTTGTTATTAGTGATGCTAGTCGTCTGCCTCGCGGTACAGTTTTCATTTAGTTACTTTTGGTTTCATCGAAAAGTCGGCTGGACAAAACAAGAAGCCATGTTAGGCTCTGTTCCCGGTGCGATGGCGGCGATATTGGCTTTAACTGATCATACTCATACACCACCGCAAAAAATTGTGATTTCACATACCATTCGCTTGATTATCCTTATTTTATTGGCAGGTATTGTAGTTGGTAGCGATGGAGACCCTCAACCTCTCCTTGTTCTGCCTTCTTTAACATGGCAATCGTCGTTTTGGTTGTTAGTTATTGTATTAACAGGGTTGGGGTTAGGGCTTGTTTTGCAAAGAATGCATGTTCCTGCACCTTTTATGTTGACTTCTTTAGGTGCCGCAACCTTAATTCAGAGCTGGCTTGATATACAACTTAACTTCCCTGTTCTGATCACTGAGCTCAGTATGGTATTGATAGGGATGAATATTGGTAACCATTTTATTGTGTTCCCGCTTGCATCACTGATCAAAAATATCTACTCATCAGCACAAGTGGTGATTATCAATATCTTTCTAACCTTACTGATTACGGTATTTGCTTCATGGATAACAGGTTATCCGATCCCTGTATTGTTACTTGCATGGGCGCCAGGCAGTATGGAAGCAATGACATTTGCTGCCATCACCATGAATCTTGATGCTGGTTTCGTCATGTCGAATCACATAATCAGAATGGTGATCATTCAAAGCATCCCATCGATAGCGATGTTTTGGCAGGAGCGGCGAGCGAGAAAGAAAAATAGTAGCTCCCCTGATTAGGGGGAGTAAATTTATTTGACGTAAGCGAACAAACCGAGTGAGTCGCGAGCCAAGGATTGGCATTTAAACTCTTGAGAAAGAGGGATCCCCTTGAGGTCATTGTAGCTTTCTTTATTTAACTGGGTCATTTTGTGTGAATCATAATCACCGAGATCCCATTTGTTACTACGAGCAAAGTAAACAATGGCACGTTCAATTTCCCGATCGGGGATTTGTGTATAACCACAGTCATACTTTAAATAAATAAAAACCGCCGTCAGATCGGCGAGATCTTCAGCTTCATTGGGGCTTAACGCTCTGGCAGAATGTGTTATCCCTAACAGAGTAATGATGTAAAAAATTACGGTAAATTTGCGCATTCAATATTCTATCTGTTTTTTATGTCAAGTAACGTTAGCATAATAATAGAATTGTTAGTCAAGTATATTTTTCTTAAATCTATGTAATATACCCATAATAACTATGTGGTCTCCTTGACCTTCCTGTAAGGGGAGGCTTTATCATTTTATGATATTAAACCATATTTTGCCTCTAAACGGTAATCCCAAGCAAAGCTATTGGTTTAACCATCTTATTGATTTGATAAATAAAAAGGAAGGTTATCAATGTTACGCCGTGATTTCATTAAGTTAAGTGCTCTCGCTTATGCAGCCAGTGCACTGCCTATGTGGAGCCGTATTGCGGTCGCCGCGGAAAATTTCCCCGCCCTTGCTATCCCACCTCTGATCGAACCTGATGCTCAAGGTAATATTCAATTAGCCATTAAACAAGGTGTATCACAGTTTGTTCCAGGCAAAAAAACCACTACATGGGGATATAACGGTGATCTGCTTGGCCCTGCACTTAGTCTGAAAAATGGGCAAAGCGTTAGTATTAATATCGCTAACCAACTTCCAGATGAAACAACAGTACATTGGCATGGCCTTGAAATATCAGGCGAACAAGATGGTGGACCACAGGCGATTATCGCTTCAGGAGCTAGCCGTCAGGTAAATTTTACCATCAATCAGCCTGAAGCAACTTGTTGGTTCCATCCTCATACACATGGAAAAACTGGCTATCAAGTTGCAATGGGGCTGGCTGGTTTAGTCATTATCAAAGATGATGAAAGTAATAAACATGGTTTACCAAGTGATTGGGGAATAAATGATATCCCAGTCATATTACAAGATAAGCGCCTTAAGGATGATGGGCAAATTGATTATCAATTAGATGTAATGAGCGCCGCTGTGGGCTGGTTTGGTGACTTGATGCTAACTAATGGCGCAGTATTTCCAAAACATGTTGCGCCAAAAGGTTGGTTGCGTTTAAGGCTACTCAATGGCTGTAACGCACGTAGCCTCAATATTTCAACCAGTGATGGACGAAAAATGTATGTCGTAGCAAGTGATGGAGGGCTATTAGCCGAGCCAATTGCCGTTACTGAGCTGCCTATCTTAATGGGTGAACGTTTCGAAGTTTTGATTGATGCAACGGATGGGCAAGCTTTTGATTTAGTCACATTGCCAGTGAATCAAATGGGCATGACGATCGCGCCATTTAACCAACCGTTACCTGTTTTACGTATTGAAACGACCATGAGTACAGGCGTAGGAAAACTGCCTGATCAATTGGCGGTTATTTCAGCCATTCCTTCATTTGCGGGTTTAACTCGTCGCCGTTTTCATTTGATGATGGATATGCGTTTAGATATGCAAGGCATGATGATGTTACGTGAACGCTATGGTGATCAAGCAATGGGGAACATGGCTGGGCATGGAGGGATGATGAATGGCCATATGATGTCAAATGGTGGAAACAACGGCATGATGGAACATGGTGGTATGAATCAAAGTCATATGCGCCAAGGCAACATGGGTAATATGGGCGGTGGTAATCATTGTGGAACGGGCAGTGGTGAATTAGATATTCACAATGCAAATACGATCAATGGCCAAGCATTCTCTATGACAGAAGCGGCATTTGATGCTCCAATCAATCAACAAGAGCTGTGGGTTGTTTCCGGTCGTGGCGATATGATGCTGCATCCATTCCATGTTCATGGTACACGATTCCGTATCTTAAAAGAAAACGGTCGTGCTGTAGAGCCTCATCGACAAGGCTGGAAAGATATTGTCAAAGTTGAAGGCCAAGTGAGTGAAATATTAGTTGAATTCAAACATCCTGCCACTCAGCAACATCCGTACATGGCGCATTGCCATCTATTAGAGCATGAAGATACCGGTATGATGATGGGCTTTACCGTCAGTTAAAACACGCTAACTTGCTTTTGATAAACCATCAGGAGATATCATCTTATCTCTTGATGGCTTTTGTGATCATTTAATTTGATTCAGCATCTATACTTTGTTTAATAATTACAATAACTATCTGGGTCAATAATATGCAAAATTCAAATGAAGCGGTCATCAATTCATCTGGTCACAAGCGTGCTTTACTTGCAGGTTCGGTCGGTAATTTTATTGAGTGGTATGAGTTTGCTATCTATGGCTTCCTCGCGACTATTATCGCTCAAAACTTTTTTAGCCATCCGGGGGATTCACAGGTTACTGCGATCCTCTTAACCTATGCTTCATTTGCCATCGCTTTCTTTTTCAGGCCTTTGGGGGCACTGATATTTGGGCGAATAGGGGATAAGTTAGGCCGTAAGCCGACATTGATATTTGTTTTAGTCATGATGACATTAGTGACTACCGCGATTGGTTTTATACCCACCTATGCAACCATTGGCATTGCCGCTCCCATCATCATTACTTTATTAAGGATTTTCCAAGGTTTATTTGCTGGTGGTGAGTATGGTGGTGCTGTTTCATTAATGACGGAATCTGCGCCGAAAGGGAAAAGAGGATTGTTTGGGGCTTGGCAATCATTTACTGTTGCTCTTGGGTTGTTAGCGGGTGTCGGTGTCGTCTCTTTGTTGTCTTTTCTAATGAGCACTGAGAGCTTACATGAATGGGGATGGCGGATCCCTTTCTGGTTAGCGTTTCCAATGGGTATTTTGGCGTTGTGGTTGCGATATGGTATGGATGAAACACCCAGTTTTGTGTCTGCGCAACAGAAAGCAAAAACAGAGGCTAGCGCAGCTAAAGTCGATATTTTCAAAGCTATTTTTATTGGTATTGGCCGATTAATGGCTTGGTCTGCTGCAGGATATGCCTATTTGGTGATCATGCCAACCTATCTTCAATCGTCACTGCATACCGATTTCAATACGGCATTATTGATTGCTGTGATTTCTAATGTTGGTTTCGCTGTGACTATTCTTCCTGCAGGGATGCTCAGTGATAAAATAGGGCGACGCAATATAATGGTGCTAGCAACCATTTTGTTGTTGATATTCTCTTTACCACTTCTGAAGATATTACAAAGTGAATCATCGACCCTATTAATAAAAGCAGTAGTCGTGTTTATTGCGGGTGGAATTGTGGGATTACTTGCCGGTCCTGGCCCTGCGATGTTGGCTGAAATGTTCCCAACCAAAGTTCGTTATACGGGACTGGGATTGGCTTACTCATTGTCCAATGCGGTGTTTTCAGGATGTGCGGGTCTTATTATTACAGGGTTAATCAAACAAACGGGGAATCTTGATATTCCAGCATGGTATGTCATGGCGACAGCATTGATCAGCCTATTGGCTCTGTTAACCTTGAATAAGAACGATCACCTTCGCTCTTTGGATGAGTAGATAAAACTGAGGACATACTTTCAGCGGGTAAAAATCAGTCTCAGCTCTTTTTCGCGAATCGTGAGTTCTGGTATACTCCTCAAATTATGTTCTCATTTTTTCTTACACACCGTCTTTATTTAAGGTAAGTCGTGGTAGGTGATATGAGTTTTTGGCGTTAAAACAAATAGGTATTGGTAAATTGAAACATACTCTCGAAGTGATGATCTCTGAAGAAGCGTTGAGCCAGCGTGTTGGTGAACTCGCAGAAAAAATCAGTGAACACTATAAAAACGTTGATGGTGAGCTGGTTTTAGTTGGCCTATTAAAAGGCTCTTTTATTTTTATGGCTGATCTGTGCCGTAAAATTGAGGTTCCTCACGAAGTCGATTTCATGACCGTTTCAAGCTACGGTAATGCAATGAATTCAAGCCGCGATGTTAAAATTGTCAAAGACTTAGACGAAGACATTCGTGACAAACATGTGTTGATTGTTGAAGATATTATTGATTCAGGGAACACCTTAAACAAGGTTCGTGAAATTTTTGAACTGCGTGGGCCTAAATCTGTAGCGATTTGTACATTACTGGATAAACCATCACGCCGTGAAGTTGATGTACCAGTAGAGTGGATTGGTTATTCAATCGAAGACAAATTTGTGGTTGGCTACGGTATTGACTATGCACAACAGTATCGCCATCTGCCCTATATTGGTCATGTGACTTTGATTGAAGAGTAAGTATTAAAAGAGCGATATATTTTAAATAATAAAGGCTGCTGATCAGAGCAGCCTTTGCTTTTTTATTTCTTATTTGTCAGTTTTGCAATGGCTTCACGATAACACAGTTCTAGCTTTTCTCTGCTATCTGCGGTGGTATGCAGGTCATGTAAGCGACCATTATTGATACCGTAAACCCAACCGTGGATCATCACTTTCTGTCCACGTTTCCAAGCCGATTGCATAATGGTTGAGTGCCCAAGGTTATACACTTGTTCAACCACGTTTAACTCACATAGACGATCTAAGCGCTCGCAAGGCTTCAGCTCACCAAGCATGGAGCTATGTCTATACCAAATATCACGGATGTGTAGTAGCCAGTTATTAATGAGACCAAGTTCCGTATTATCAACGGCGGCTTCAATACCACCACAGCCATAGTGACCACAGATAATAATGTGTTCGACTTGTAGGACATCGACAGCATATTGGATCACTGATAAACAGTTTAAGTCTGTGTGGATAACAAGGTTTGCAACGTTGCGGTGAACGAAGAGATCGCCAGGGGCAGCATTGATTAATTTTTCGGCAGGGACTCGGCTGTCTGAACAACCTATCCATAGGAAGCGAGGTTTCTGTGCCTTAGATAACTCTTTAAAAAATTCAGGATTTTCTTCTTTTACTGAAGCTGACCATGCTTCATTATTAGCGAACAGCTCTTCAATTTTTCTCATCATGACGTATAGCCTAGTTATGTTACTTTACGTTAAAATCTCATACAGTATTTCTTAATTAATAGTTTGTTGCATTAATTATTACACTCTACGATGCTCATTTTATTATTGCCATAGCATATTGGTATGGTTAACTATATGAATTAAATAGCATATACCTATTTTCTCTTTTCTGCATAACGATATTCGTAAAAAAGTGGCATCATAGTAGGATCATTATATTGCTACTATACTCGTCATACTTCAAGTTGCAGGGGTGTTGACTGCGCTCAACTACCTGCACCCCGAATTATTTAGAGTATTACGACCCCAAGAATAAAGGTGTTTTTTACATATGACTTACGCACTTGAGTTATCGCAATTGACCAAAACCTATTCAGGTGGTGTGAAAGCGTTGCGAGGAATTGATCTAAGCGTAGAAGATGGTGACTTTTATGCATTACTTGGCCCTAACGGCGCAGGTAAGTCTACAACGATAGGGATTATTAGCTCTCTGGTCAATAAAACCAGCGGGTCAGTGAAAGTTTTTGGTTATGATTTAGACAAACAAGTGGTTCAAGCCAAACAGCAATTAGGTCTAGTTCCACAAGAATTCAACTTTAACCCATTTGAGACAGTTTTACAGATAGTCCTCAATCAAGCGGGCTATTATGGTGTTCCACGTGCGCTGGCTCATCAAAGAGCGCACACCTATCTCACTCAACTCGATTTATGGGAAAAGCGTGACGAGCGTGCGCGTAACCTATCCGGCGGGATGAAGCGTCGATTGATGATCGCACGCGCTTTGATGCACGAACCTAAATTATTAATTTTGGATGAACCAACTGCGGGCGTTGATATTGAGCTACGTCGCTCAATGTGGAGCTTTTTGAAAAAGCTAAATGCACAAGGCACTACGATTATTTTAACCACTCACTATCTCGAAGAGGCTGAAATGTTGTGTCGTAATATTGGGATCATTCAACATGGCGAATTAGTTGAAAATACCAGTATGAAACAATTATTGAGCCAATTGGAATCTGAAACCTTTATCTTTGATCTTGGTGCAAAAAGTCCTATTCCTGAATTGAAGGGGTATGAAACACGCTTAATTGATACTTCGACCTTAGAAGTCGATGTTAAGAGAGAGCAAGGGCTAAATGGTGTATTTAGCCAACTGAATGAGCAAGGAATTGAAATTGTCAGTATGCGTAATAAAGCTAACCGTTTAGAAGAGTTGTTTGTAAGTTTAGTGAAAAGAGAGAACGGTGTTGTTCATATGGAGGAAGCTAAATGATTTCTCTGTATTGGGTCGCACTAAAAACGATTTGGATTAAAGAGATCACACGTTTTGCTCGAATTTGGGTACAAACGCTATTACCGCCTGTGATCACGATGTCGCTCTATTTTGTCATTTTTGGTAACCTAATTGGTTCGCGAATTGGTGAGATGGGCGGTGTTGATTATATGCAATTTATTGTGCCGGGTTTGATCATGATGGCCGTCATCACAAACTCTTATTCGAATGTCTGTTCTTCATTCTTTGGCTCTAAATTCCAAAAAAATATTGAAGAGCTGCTGGTAGCACCTGTACCAACACATGTGATTATTGCGGGTTTTGTTGGGGGAGGCGTTGCTAGAGGTATTTTAGTTGGCTTATTGGTCACAGTGGTCTCATTATTTTTTATTCCTCTGCAAGTGCATTCATGGATTATGGTTATCCTAACGCTGCTATTAACCGCAATTGTTTTCTCACTAGCAGGCTTATTAAATGCTATTTTTGCTAAGACCTTTGATGATATTAGCATCGTACCTACCTTTGTGTTGACACCGTTGACCTATTTAGGTGGTGTATTTTACTCATTGTCTTTATTGCCACCATTTTGGCAAGCCGTGTCTAAGCTAAACCCGATTGTTTATATGATCAGTGGTTTCAGATATGGCTTTTTGGGTATTGCAGATGTATCAATTGCAGTCACACTTGGTGTACTGATGATCTTCTTAATTGTTTTCTACATGCTGACTTGGTATTTGATTGAGCAGGGTAGAGGTTTGAGAAGCTAATATCATTTAATTCTTTATATTATAGCTAGCCCGCCAGTAAGGTGGGCTTTTTTATACTCAAGCTGAATGTGCGAAATAACATCATTGATAAAGTAAAAAAAGAAAGTGATATAGATATCTCAATGAGGGGATATTATAAACAAATAGAAGAAAAAGTAACCGCAGGTACGGCAAATGCTTCTATGACAATCGATATTATTTACCAATAAAATTGCCATAAATTGTAGAAGCCAAAATGAATAAAGTTAAATTTATCTTGGCTTTTTTTGTTTTTTCACTAAATAACCCAATACTGACTAATCAAAATTAGACTAATGCGTTTGTGGAATTAATGAATTACACGCTGAAAGTGTAAAAAAATGATACCTTTCAGATTGAGATAATCAACATATGTTATAAATAACAATAAACTGTAATTGATTGATAAATAAATGTTTTCAATATCACAAGCAAAATTCATCATTTTTTGATTTAGATCAAAAAAATAAAGTATTTAAAAACAAATAGTTACTATCTCTGTAAATATGTATCAAGGATAGTTAAATTCACGTTTTGAAAAATTTACATAAACTCATAATCACATTCCTTCCATATACTCTCTTTACGGATTACTCATGTGGTGGGTAATCAGTTTTATTAATATTTTTATCTGCAATATTTTTGATAGCAATTTTTGAGAATAAAGTTGTTGAATATTATTTCGATATAATTATATCAATTGCGATCTAAATAGGCAGAATGACGATAACACTATATAGGTATATAAATGCGAATTTTATCAACTAAGAATTTTTTGATGGCAATGATGGCATCTACGTTTGCTTTATCAGCAAATGCTGATCAGCAATCAGGCACACTTTCTTTTCATGGATATATTTATAATTCTACTTGTACCGTCATGGTCAATGATGAAGATAGTCGTGATGCCGATATTGATATGGGACGTTATGCAACCACTGAATTTACTAAAGCAGGAACTGAAGTAGGTGGAGAAGGGAATTACGGTAAATTTAATCTTAAATTAAAAGGATGTCCTGGCCATGGTGATGTAACTTTATCCATGAAAGGGAAAACAGCTAATGGCGAAAAAACACATTTGGCTTTAGATAATGAAGGTGCTGATGGTGTAGCTAAAAATATTGCTATTCAAATTTATGATACCGATGACCTTAGACAGCCTTATTATGTTAATTTTGATCAGACATATAAATTCGATGAGACCTCACCAGAAAAAGAATGGGAAATTGACTTTATTGCTAAATATGTGAGCACCGCCGATGAAGTCGAGGCTGGTCGTGCAGATGCTACGTTAGATTATCTGATTACTTATAAGTAATAATATCACGCAGATTGGATTGCTTATTTAATCTGCGTGATCTTTCCACCTTGAGGTTAAATTATGTCTATGAAAAAAATATTACTAGCATCCATATTAATTAGTGCTTTTACGTCGACAAGCTATGCAGGATTTGGTTTAGAAACAACGCGAGTTATCTATTCTGAAAGTAGTAAAAATGAAGGTGTGGTTGCTTTTAATACGGATAAGAATAGAAATTATTTACTTCAATCATGGATAGAAGATATTAATGGCAAAGTGACCTCTGATTTTGCTGTAACGCCACCATTATTAAAGCTCAGAGCAGAGCAGAAAAATACCTTACAAATTACTAAGGTTGCGAATATAAACAATAATCAAGAAAGTTTGTATTGGCTAAATGTGAAATTTGTCGCGCCGAGTAATGAAAACTTAGAGAATGTACTACGTTATTCAATGACCAATAGAATTAAGTTGATCCATCGTCCAGCTTCTTTAACAGAAAAAGACTTTGATAAATCAGTTGTCGAATTAAAATGGCACTCTATAGGTAATAATATTAAGGTTAAAAACACATCACCTTTTTATATTAATATTGCAAAATTGAAAGTGAATGGCAGTGAGGTAACAGCACCTAGCTATCTCGCACCAAGGTCTGATACGGTCATTGATTTACCTAGTACAATAAAAAATCCAGCTAAAGTCTCGCTAAGTTATATCAACGATTTTGGTAAAAATTTGGAATCAACATTTTCAGTAAATTAAAATGGCGAAGGGAAAATGAATATTATTATATCTAGAAAAAACATTTTTTCGCCTGTATTCATGGTTTCGATATTTTTATCATGTTCAATTGAGGCGATTGCAGGTGATTATTACCCTCCCAGCTTATTGACTATTTCAGGAAGTGAACAGCAATTAACTAATGAAGATCTTGACGTTTTTAGAGAAAGTGATTTTGCTCCGGGTTATTATGATGTTAGATTTTTTATTAACAACAACTTGATTTTCTCTAGAAATATTCAATTTGTCTTAGATTCAAGTAAGAATGACCAAAAGCAATTAATTCCTTGTTTCACAGTGCAAGAATGGGAAAGTTTTGGTGTTATTCTTCCCGCTGATATTGATACTGATAATCAATGTGTCAATATCAATGAAATTGAATACTCGAAAGGTTATCTCGATCTCAATACGAAAACCTATTCACTAACCCTACCTCAATCGTTGATTAATGATAAACGCTTAAGGGAGTTAGAAGAACAGCAATGGGATAATGGGATCCCTGCAGCATTTGTGAATTATTCATTTTCATCATTTAATAATTATAAAGATGGTCATATTACAGACAGTTATTATGCCAATATTCAAACTAAAATAAATTTGGGGCCATGGCGCTTACGTAATTACTCTACATGGGCAAATGGCGGTCATAATAAAAATAATTGGAACAGTATTAGTAGTTCAATTTCTCGTAATATTAACGCGATTAAAAGTGAGCTAACATTCGGGGAGCTTTACACCAACTCGCAAGTTTTTGATTCCTTCAAATTTAAAGGATTAAAACTCGCCACAGATAGGCTGATGGAACCTTATGAGCTGAATAATTACGTTCCTGCGATTAATGGTATTGCAAACTCAGAGTCTGTTGTCACCATTGTGCAGGATGGACAGGTTATTTATCAAAAAAGTATTCCTGCGGGACCATTTGCGATTACTGATTATTATCCTTTGGGTAATGGTGGAAATCTTTATGTCAACGTGAAGGAAGCCGATGGCAGCGAAAATGATTTTATTGTGCCTTATTCTTCAATCGCTAATTTAGAGCGTAAAGGCGCATTTAAATACAGTTTTGCAACAGGAAAGTATGATAGCCGAGGCGCTAAAAATGGTCGTTATATTAATCAAGTTGAGGTTTTTTACGGGCTAACCGATTTCATAACCCTTTTTGGTGGTACTTTGTTGGCAAAAGACTATCAAGCGGTTGCAATAGGAAGCGGATTTAATTTGGGCTCTTTTGGAGCAATAACCACAGATATGATCCATTCAAGAGCTACAGTGAATAATAACCAAACATTCCAAGGTAATGCATTCCGCATTAATTATGCTAAACGTATTGCACTGACGGATACTAGTGTTACTTTGGCGGGTTTCCGCCATTTTGATGCTGATTATCTGAGTCTTGAGGATGCTTTTTCATTCACTGAAACGACCAATAGCTCGCTAGATAAATTAAAAAATGAATACACATTATCATTCTCTCAACCTTTATTTGATGGTGTGAGTGCATTAAATGTTAATTCAGTGGTTTATCAATATGCGAGTGGTAAAAAACAGTCGTCATACAATGTGGGCTTTAGTAGCAGTATTGATAAAGTGCGTTATAGCCTTTATTACACGTATTTCAAAGGTAGCCGTTATCAAAGCGGTAAAAACAATACTTATAATTTAAGTTTAAATGTAAGTGTTCCACTGAGTTTCAATGATAATCGCATGTTCATGAGTTACGGCTTAGCGACAGATAGCCAACACCAGACGCAAAATAGTGCGCGTATTAGCGGTAATTATGGACAAATAGGCCAAGGTAGTTGGGATTTTTATCAAAACTATACTAATCAAGGTATTGGGTATGCTGGTGGGGTGAGTACTTCTTATCGTTCGACGTTTGCCAATATGAATGCAGGTTATGCGTATAACGAAAATAATAAAAAACTCAATTACGGTATTAGTGGTGCAGTGGTCGGTACGGAATATGGTGTATTACTAGCATCTTCATTACAAGAAACTAATGCATTGATCCTGACGAAAGATACTCAAGGTGTTGGTCTTGTCAATGGAAAATCAATTGAAACCAATGCTTCGGGTTTAGCGATTATGCCAGGAATTTCGCCTTATCGTAAAAATAGTTTGAGTATTGATACCAAAACACTGCCTGAAGATGTTGAAATTGAAAATAATATCAAAAGTAACATGATCCCAACTAAAGGTGCATTGGTATTAGCGGATTTTGATGCGAAAAAAGGTCATAAATTATTGTTTAAATTAAAGCTCAATAATCAGCAAGAACTCCCTGTTGGTGCAAAAGCAATATTAGATGATGGAACCCATCATTTAGTTTCTAACTTTAATACGTTGTATTTTGTCACTGATAAATTGGATGGAAAGGTGATGATTAATTGGAAAAATGAGGGTGAAGGACAATCGTGTCAGGTCGATTTTAATATTAAAAACATTATGCCAACTAACGGGCTTTATATTATTGATGCAGATTGCCGCTAAGGAAATATCATGAAAATAAATAATCACACCTATTATGCATTAGTGTTAAGTTTCATTTTATTATTAGTGACGAGCAGACAAGCGGTGGCAATGAACGACTGTGAAGAGGGTGGGCAAGGACAAAGCCATTCAACATTGCGTGCAACTGTTTCGTTAAATTTAACCGGTGCAATTAAAAAGAATGATGAGTTAGGGAGAGCGTCATTTGTACGTTTATGGGGAAATGGTGGTGTAGCACAGTGTGGTGAAAATGCACAAGTGTATGGCTATACCTCATACGGTGAAGGCTCAGGAATTGTAGCACGTTATTATGGTGAGATTGATGGCAGACCTGCCTATCATGTTCATCGTGGTGGCTCAGACAGCATAGTTTATGTCTTAATCGATGATGATTCACAAGAGTCTTTTAGAAATAAACCAGGGCAAGCTTTACCTGTACCTAAAGGACCATTGCTGCCGATTAATGCCACAATCATTTTTTATGCCGCAAAAGATAACCCTGAATCCACCTATTTCAATCAATCTATCGTGGGAACGGTCTTGATTAATCGTTATAGCTCAGGCGGTGGTACGACACGAACTGGCTATACGTATGAGCTAAAAGGTGCGATTGAAAGTGCCCCTACGTCTTGTTCAGCCGAAAATACTGATTTGGAATTCAATTTACCGCCATTATCAACCGCTGCTTTTTCATCAATAGGCTTCCCATCAGAGGCTTCTGCCACCGAAGATAATATGCGAATTATTTGTACAGGTGATATGTCTGCGAGTATTAAATTATTAGCCGACAATACAAGAAGCTATCAGGGGAAACAATCCATTATCACATTGGATAATGAAGGGGAAAGTAATCATGCGAGTGGTATTGGTTTTACGGTCAAATCACCCTTAAGCCACGATACTTTTTTAGAGAATAATGAATTTGTAAAATTAGCAGATTTAAAAAATGGGGAAACGGACGTGCCATTGATTGCCGAATATTATCGTTATGGTGATTCAATTACGCCTGGAAAAGCAGAAGCAACGGCACAGTTTGTCTTGCAGTTTGATTAAGATTTGTTAGCACCTGAATGCAGAGGTGCTAACAAAATAGACTAAGCAACCTGTACAGGTACTGCTTTCGCCACTCGGCTCATGATGTTATCGCCATCAAAATAAGCCACTTTCGGCTGATGATGGCGAGCGTCATCATCGCTCATATTGACATAAGAACAGATAATCAGCTTATCACCAACAGCAGCGCGGCGAGCCGCAGCACCATTGACGGAAATAATTTTAGAGCCTCTTTCACCCGCAATTGCATAGGTTGAGAAGCGTTCGCCATTATCGACATTATAAATATCAATAGCTTCGTATTCTAAGATCCCCGCGGCATCCATAAAATCCTGATCAATTGCACAGGAGCCTTCATAATGTAGGTCAGCTTGTGTCACAGTGACTCGGTGTAGCTTACCTTGTAACATTTTTCTCAACATAATAGTTATCTGCCGTCTTAATCGTGGTGCTGTGTTTGCTTATTGTTTTACGCTGAAATAGTCGGTAGCTCAACCTGCATATTGTCAATCAGGCGAGTTTGACCTAACCATGCAGCCATCAAAATAACTGCTTTTTTAGTTGCGCTATTCAGTGGTGCCAGTGTTTCAGCATCGCGGATAAACAGTTCATCAGGGGTGAAACCTGCTTGGCGAAGAGACTCATTCATTTCTTGAATAAGGGTATCTGCCGTTTCAGGCGCTACGATCAGTTTCTGTGAAGCTTGCTGCATAATGCCATATAATTGAGGCGCAATCTTTAGCTCATCAGCTGAAAGGTTATTATTCCTTGAGCTCAGCGCTAAGCCGTTTTTAGCCCTAACAATAGGAACTGGAATAATTTGTGTATCAAAGGAAAGATCGTGCACCATTTTACGGATCAATTGGAGTTGCTGAAAATCTTTTTCACCGAAGAAGGCTAAATCAGGTTGCACTAAATTGAATAGCTTAGTAACAACGGTTGATACACCACGAAAATGACCTGGGCGGCTGGCGCCTTCTAAAATTGAAGATAATTCCGGTACTTCAACAAATGTTTGTTTTTCCATTCCTTCTGGATAAAATTCTTTTGCGGATGGCGCAAAAACAAGATTGATATCTCGGCGTTTTAATTTTTCGCAATCTTCTTGCAAGGTACGTGGATAATTCGCTAAATCTGATTGACGATCGAATTGCATCGGGTTAACAAAAATACTGACAATAACAATATCTGCTTGTTGTTTTGCCTCATCAATTAAAGTCATGTGCCCGTCATGGAGGTTACCCATGGTCGGCACAAGCGCAATACGTTTGCCATCAAGCTTCCAGCGGCGGATCTCGCGGCGAAGTATAGGTGACGTTTCGACGATAAGCATAAGTGCATTCCTTATTATTGAATCATAATCGAATTATTCAAAAGAGTGAGCTTCACTTGGGTAAATACCCGTTTCAACTTCTTGGATATAGAGTTGTACAGCATCTTGGATATTGCCAGCTTGCGCAAGAAAGTTTTTTGCGAATTTAGGTGGGCGAGCGGTGATCCCTAGCGCATCATGCATGACAAGGATCTGACCGTCAGTGCCATTGCCTGCACCAATACCAATAACGGGTAGTAGCAGCTCTTCGGTGACGTTATTTGCCAGAGAAGTTGGCACGCATTCTAAAACTAATAGTTGTATGCCTGCATTTTCCAAAGCAATCGCATCTTTCATTAATTGGTTTGCTGTGACTTCATCACGTCCTTGAACTTTATAACCACCCAGCACATTGACTGCTTGCGGTGTTAGCCCTAAATGACCACAAACAGGAACAGAGCGCTCACAGAGCATTTTGACGGTATCGCATAACCAACTGCCACCTTCAATTTTTACCATGTTAGCACCTGCTTGCATGAGTATTGCTGCATTAGCACAAGCTTGTTCGGGCGTGGCGTAACTCATAAACGGCATATCAGCAATGATAAATGTGTCAGGAGCGCCTTTACGGACACAACGCGTGTGATAAGCGATCTGTTCGACGGTAACAGGAAGTGTACTTGATTCCCCTTGAATGGTCATACCCAAAGAATCACCAACCAGCAGGACTTGGATCCCTTGTTCTGCAAATAGCTGAGCAAAACTAGCGTCATAAGCCGTCATAGTAGCGAATTTGTGTTTGTCTTTTTTGAACTGACCCAAAGTAGCCAGAGAAATTGGTTTCATTATAATAACCTCCGGAAAAGATCCACTGATGACCCTGCTTGTTTAGAAGGTTGTAGTATCCCAAAAGCTAAGGCCATTGCGTGGAACGAGTGTGAGCCTTTCTGATAGTGCTTCACCATCAGGGAAAATAAGGTCGGGGGCGATATCACTGAGCGGGTATAGCATAAATTCACGCTCTTTCAGCCCATAGTGGGGTACGGTTAATCGCGGAGTATTAATAACACGATCACCGAAAAGCATAATATCAAGATCGAGTGTTCTAGGGCCCCAACGTTCATCTTTACGGACGCGCCCAAGTTCTAACTCGATGCGCTGTGTATGATCCAACAACATTTCCGGTTCAAGCTCAGTCTCAAGTAACACCGCCATATTAAGGAAGTCGTTTTGATCTTGTGGCCCTAGAGGCTTAGAACGATAAATAGAAGAAGTTTTAGTCACACGACAGTTTGGGATAGCATTCAATGCTCCAATAGCCTGTTGAGCTTGTTTTAATGGCTCACCAAGGTTACTGCCAATCACTATGTAGACTAACTCCATTCTATTACTCCTGAGGCTTATTCGATTTACGTGCGCCTGATGAAGGTTTACGTGGACGGTGACGTTTACGCACAGGTGCACTACCAAGTTCAGCAATCATTTCGCGTTGTTTGGTATTATTTGAGCGTTGATAATCATCCCACCAAACTGCAAGCTCTTGGAGTTCGTTTCTACGTTCCACATTGGCTCTTAGTTCTAATAAATCAAAGGCAGCGCGGAATTTAGGATGCTCCATCAATTTACTTGCACGACGGCCTTGGCGACGCGGGAGACGTAGCTGTAGCTGCCAAATATCTCGCATTGTTGTGGTAATGCGTTTTGGTATGGCAATTGAGCGACATTGTTCATCAAGAACATCATTCATGGCAAGTGCGAAGGCATCGTAATAGGCTAAACCACCTTCTTGAGACAGCTTCTCAGCATGCTCAGTGACTGGATACCATAACATAACGGCAAATAAAAACGCAGGGTTAACCCGTTTATCATTTTTAAGCCTAAAATCAGTATTTTTGAGTACCTGATCGATGATCTTTTCCATCGGCGAATCATTATTAGCCGTAAAACGGCTACTGATCACTGGGAACAACTGCTCAAACAGGTGATACTCTTTCAGCATGTTATAAGTAGCATAGCCTTGCCCTGCTTGTAGCAGTTTTAAGGATTCCTCAAATAAACGTGCTGAAGGGATCTCTCTCAACAAGGAGGCGAGTCGCTGAATTGGCTGCGCTGTATTTGACTCGATACGCATATCCAGCTTACAAGCAAAACGCACTGCGCGTAGCATCCTTACAGGATCTTCGCGGTAGCGTGTTTCAGGATCACCAATCAGGCGAATAATACCTTCTTTGAGATCTTTTAAGCCGCCAACATAATCACGAACAGAGAAATCATCAATGTTGTAATAGAGGCTATTAACGGTAAAGTCACGACGGATCGCATCGTCTTCAATTGACCCGAAAATATTATCTCGCAGCAACATGCCATTTTGCGCTTGCTGCGACAGATTTTTATCATCTGATTCGTTTTGATCATGATGGCCACGGAAGGTAGCCACTTCAATCACTTCAGGCCCAAACATAATATGAGCAAGGCGGAAACGGCGACCAACTAAGCGGCAGTTGCGAAATAGCTTACGGATCTGCTCTGGAGTGGCATTGGTGGTGATATCAAAATCTTTAGGTTTTTTGCCTAGAAGAAGATCACGCACACCGCCCCCAACCAAATAGGCTTCGAAGCCACTTTTGTTGAGGCGATAAAGTACTTTTAACGCATTATCGCTAATATCATTACGTGAAATAGTATGCCCCGAACGCGGGATGATGGTGATATTCTCATCAATTTCAGTCGTCATTGTGTGTTGTTTCTCTGCCTGTATATCGGCACGCTTGGAATGACGAACCGTGGGTTTTGTTTGTTTAGCGTTCTGCGCAACGGGCGGAGTTTTCGCCGTGTCAGAATAAGTGACTGGCCTTTCACCGGCTGCCTGTGCGTCACGCGTATCCTTGTCATTTCGCGATAAAATATTGCGGCAGAAATTTGCTACTCGGTTAAAAATAGTACACCTCGATATCGTTACAAATATTCATTAAACAAAATAAGCGGCTAATCATAGCTTACTGGCCTTTCTTTGAGAATGCTTAAACGCATAAAAGTCATATTCAGTCATAAGCATTATCAATAATATCATGAGATGGGATCGCTGCGAGGCGCCATTTACGGATCGCAATGTCCAACAATTCGTGTGTACTTAGATCACGCCAATGCGGGATTAGCTGTTGGTTCAATAACGCTAAAGCATGACATATAACAGGGCGAGGATCGGTCATTGGCAACGCAGTGGCATGATTTTGCTTCGACAACTTATTATTATCATGATTTAGGATTAATGGTAAATGGGCATAGTGAGGAACAGGTAATGAAAGGTGATGGTATAACGAAATTTGCTGCAAAGTTGCAGGAAGCAAATCTGCACCTCTAACGACTTCAGTGATATTTTGATAATGGTCATCAATCACAACAACTAAATTATAAGCAAATAACCCATCTTTACGGAGAATGATGACATCTTCCTCTGCCACATTGGCTTCTGTATGAACGGTGCCGCGTAGTTTATCAGTAAATTGATAAACAGGGTGAGTCTGCTTTAAACGTATCGCTGCATCGTGATCGGGGAGCTGAAGATGACGGCAATGCCCATCATAATGCCCCTGCAACTCTTTAATTCGATGACGCGAACAAGTGCAATAGTAGCTTTTCCCTTGTTGGCGAAGAGACTCTAAGGCTTCTCGATAGGCATCATGGCGTTGTGATTGGTATAAAACCTGACCATCCCAATATAAACCGTAGTGTTCAAGTGTTGCTAAAATACCTTTAGCCGCTCCAGCGACTTCTCTGGGGGGATCGATGTCATCAATACGGACTAACCATTTACCATTTTGTGAGCGTGCTTGTAGGTAGCTACCTAAAGCGGTCACAAGGGAGCCAAAATGAAGGTTACCAGAAGGAGAGGGAGCGAAACGACCAATATAAGGGGATGTTGTGCTTTTCATTATTAGATTTCCTTGTAACGGCGCAGGGTGAGATGCGCCGTTAAGGACTCCATAATCAGCAATTAGCCAGCCATTTGCTTTTCGCGAATTTCTGCTAATGTTTTGCAGTCGATACACAAATCAGCTGTAGGGCGGGCTTCCAAACGACGGATACCGATTTCCACTCCACATGATTCGCAGAAGCCAAAATCATCTTCTTCGACTTTTTTCAGTGTCTTCTCGATTTTTTTAATCAACTTACGTTCACGATCCCGGTTACGTAATTCAAGACTGAATTCTTCTTCCTGAGCAGCCCGATCAACAGGGTCTGGAAAGTTAGCTGCCTCATCTTGCATATGAGTAACTGTCCGATCGACTTCATCCCTGAGTTGATTGCGCCATGCTTCGAGAATGAGCTTAAAATGCGCCAACTGGGCTTCGTTCATGTACTCTTCGCCAGCTTTTTCATGATAGGGTTCAACCCCAGCAATGGCGAGAATGCTTAAGGACGATGTCTTACGTTTTTGCCCTTCTTGCATAATGCTTCTCCTACACACGCAAAATTTCACAAAACCCCAAAGGGGAAAAATTAAGGTCGCTATAAATAACAGAAGAGTGTCGTCTTGGCAATCATTCATGTTATGAGTTTTGTAATGCTGTGAAGGCGCGCGTGTTTATTCCTTTTTAAGCCCCCAGAACCCATGCGTCCTCGCTTTAAGAAACAATTAAACCATCATTATTTGATGGATGTAAACTTAATATTTTGACCCAATAGCATTTTTTGTGTATTGATATCTACTTGATAACACAGTACTTCGACACCACTTTCGATAGCCTCATCTAAAAGTTTATCATATTGCTTATCAATATGGGCTGCTGCTGATACCTCGTAGATCCCCGTATGCAAAACTGCAAACAACAGTATGGCTCTTTTTCCCTCTTTAGCAATTATTGTTAACTCACGTAAATGTTTTTGTCCGCGTACAGTGACTGCATCTGGGAAATAACCGTGGTTATTTTCCAGTAAAGTCACTGATTTAACCTCTATAAAACAATCAGGTAGGCCATCACCCGATAAGAAGAAATCAATACGGCTATTTTCTGAACCATATTTCATCTCAGGCTTTATTACACTATATTCGGATAATTCTGGAATGTTTTTTTGCGACAACGCTTCAGCGACGATCTGATTTGCTCGTAATGTGTTGATACAAACAAGATGATTCTGTGATGTTTGCGTCACTTCCCAGCTGTGAGGATACTTTCTTTTGGTGTTGTCGGATGTTGAATACCAGACCGTATCACCCGGCGTTGCACACCCTGTCATCGCGCCTGTATTTGCACAGTGAATAGTCATAACCTCGCCTTCAGGGGTAACAACATCAGCTAAAAATCGTTTATAGCGCTTAATTAAGGTGGCGGATTGTAAAGGAGGCTTAAATTCCATGTTGTCTCCAAATAGTTGCACTCAAGAAAGATGATGGCTCATGCTACAATCTTTATTTGCAAAAGTTAAACATCATCGGAGTTATTATTCGCGTGCTACCCATTTATGATGTGAGTGCTCCCCTATTAGCTGCACTACAGCAATCGCCTCAAGTATTACTGAACGCACCAACAGGCGCAGGTAAATCAACAGTTCTTCCACTTCTTATATTAGAAAGTGGGGTGATTGATGGACGAATTATTATGTTGGAGCCAAGGCGGATTGCTGCGCGTAGTGTGGCAGCGCGTTTAGCTCAGCAGCTCGGTGAGGAAGTTGGACAAACGGTTGGTTTACGCATGCGTTCTGAAAGTCGAATCAGCGCTAAAACCCGCATCGAAGTGGTCACCGAAGGTGTTTTAACCCGTATGTTGCAACAGGATCCGATGTTAGATGGGGTCGGGTTAATTATATTGGATGAGTTCCATGAGAGGAGTTTACAAGCTGATTTAGGATTAGCATTGCTATTAGACGCTCAAGAAGCACTGCGTGATGATTTAAAAATCTTACTGATGTCAGCAACGCTTGATGATCAAGGGGTAACTCAGCTATTTCCTCATGCGCCAGTAATAACCTCTGAAGGTCGCTCATTCCCTGTCATTCGATACTTTCAGCCAATAAATCCGAACAAACTGTTTCATAAAGAAGTCGCAAGTGCAGTTTGGCAGTTGCTTCAACAAGAAAGTGGCTCGTTGTTGTTATTTTTACCGGGTGTTGGCGAAATAGAAAAAACGCGTACAGAGCTAGCTTTGATAGTTAGTGAGGACACACTTTTATGTCCTATGTATGGTGCGCTTTCTATAAAAGAACAGCAACAAGCCATACAACCAGCACCAGAAGGTAAACGAAAGGTGGTTTTAGCCACAAATATTGCTGAAACCAGTCTTACCATAGAAGGTATTCGGTTAGTGGTTGATAGTGGTTTTGAACGTGTCGGTTTATTTAACCCAAGAACAGGGCTAACAAAACTCGTTAAGCAACGCATTAGCCAAGCCTCAATGGTACAACGAGCAGGGCGAGCGGGGCGTTTAGAATCAGGTGTTTGTTGGCATTTATTTAGTCAAGAGCAAGCGGAACGTGCTGCACAATTTAGTGAAGCGGAAATACTACACAGTGATTTAAGTGGATTATGGCTATCACTACTACAATGGGGATGCCATGAAGTCACTCAATTACAATGGCTCGATACGCCACCATCGCCAGCGATTGCTGCGGCAAAAGATTTACTCAAGCGGTTAGGTGCCATAGATCAACAGGGCCAGTTGACCCAAATAGGCAGAGGGATGACTGAATCAGGGAGCTCTGTGCGTACTGCCGCTGTTCTATACAAAGCTCAACAAAGTCAAAATATTGAAGTGATTAAACTGGCTGCATTGCTGGTCGCGATCATTGAAGAGCCTCCACGCCAGAGCCATTGTGATTTGCACCATTATTTAGAGAGGTCAACAGAAAATTGGTGTAAACGTGCTTCTATACTTAGTGGGTACAAAGTGACATCAACCGTTGGCAAAAATAGCATCTTGATAAGTGAGTGGTTACCTACGTTGTTAGCCGCAGGGTTCCCAGATCGCATTGCGAAAAAGCGTGATAACCAAGGACGCTATTTATTGTCCAGTGGTTTAGGTGCTTCATTAGATGAACATGATCCATTGCTTGCCTCTGCATGGTTAATTACACCGACACTTTGGCAGCCAGAAACATCTGCTGATGCAAAAATTGCGTTGGCACTGTCTATTGATATCGAAACACTGCAAACGACTTGCCCTGAATTGTTTTATCAGCAGGAAACGGTGGAATGGGATGAACAAAAAGGAACCTTAATTGCTTGGAAACGCTTGCAATGCGGGCAGCTAGCTGTTCAATCTGAAAGGTTGGCAAATCCGAATAGCCAACAAATTAAACATGCTTTGCTGCATTGGATCCGCCAAAATGGGTTAGATAATTTGGATTGGACTCCATTTGCTCAGCAGTTACGCATTCGTTGCCAGTTGGCACAACAATGGTTTCCAGATATTTCGCTGCCGGCGGTGGATGATGAAACACTGCTAGCCTCTCTAGAGTCTTGGCTAGCTCCCTATCTGGATGGCATTACCCATCGCAAACAGCTGCAAACATTGAATATGGGGGAGCTGTTGGGGTATCGATTAGATTGGCAACAAAAAAAATGGCTAGATGATGTATTACCAACACACTATCTAGCTGGAACAGGCAGTAATGTAAGTATTCACTATTTTCTGGAGAAGCCACCTCTTATTGAGATCCGTATGCAAGAAATGTATGGGCAATCTGCAAACCCAACGGTTGCCCATGGTCAAGCTGTGGTGACATTGTCCTTACTATCACCTGCAATGCGGCCATTACAGATCACCCAAGACTTAGGGGCTTTTTGGCAAGGCAGCTATCGTGAAATACAAAAAGAGATGAAAGGACGTTACCCAAAGCACCTGTGGCCCGATGATCCTGCGAATACAAAGCCAACCAATAAGACCAAAAAAGCCACTAATGCGGCCACGACTCGTTAGCAAATGTGTATTCACTTACCAAAGTGCTACACAAAAGATAAGTGCGAAATTAGACGGTTTTGTGCTCTAATAGGTGCCCGCTACAAGAAGGTGATATGCTTTAAGTAGCGTAATGAAATGTAATTAAGAGCTTTCTTCTGTGAACGAATTGTGTTTTTAAGCCAAAATCACGGATATTCAGTTTAAGAATTCGGGTGATATGGAGCGACCATGTCCGGTAAAGATTTAGAGCCTATCGGTAGACGTAAAAAACCGTCAACCAAAAAGAAACCATCTGACTCACGCCGTCGACGCCGTGATGACTATGATTATGATGAAGAATTATTTGACGATGATGATATTAATGAGCAAGACCTCGATGATGAAGAGGACGAGCTAGTGGCTAAGAAAAAAAATAACGGTAACAAAAACCGCAAACCAAAAAGCAAATGGCGTTGGTTTTGGCTACTGGTCAAATTATTTATTGTTTTTGCAGTATTACTTGCTGCTTATGCTTTCTACCTCAATCAGCAAATCAAGGAACGCCTTGATGGCAAGGTGTGGGATCTCCCTGCTGCTGTCTATGGTCGTATGGTTAACCTTGAACCGGGTATGGATTACAGCCAAGCAGAGATGGTGCGCTTACTTGAAGGTATGCAGTACCGTAAAGTGACTAAAATCACCAGTTCAGGTGAGTTTTCGGTAAAAGGCAGCTCGATTGAAATTTTACGCCGCCCGTTTAATTTCCCTGATCAAAAAGAGGGGCAAATATTGGCCCGAATGTCATTTGACAATGGGGTATTAACTAAGATCGAAAACATGGAAAACGGCCGTTCATTTGGTTTCTTCCGTTTAGATCCTAAGCTGATCACCATGATGCAATCAGCAAATAATGAACAACGTTTGGTATTACCGCTGGCGGACTTCCCTGAATCGTTAGTCAAAATATTGATCGAAACGGAAGACCGCAACTTCTATGAGCACGATGGGGTGAGCCTTTACTCTATTGGCCGTGCCGTTGTGGCTAACTTGTCGGCAGGTAAATCTGTTCAAGGGGGAAGTACATTAACCCAACAGTTAGTGAAAAACTTATTCTTAACCAACGAACGTACCCTTAAACGTAAAGCAAATGAAGCCATTATGGCGGTGTTGCTTGATTATAATTATGGTAAAGAACGCATCCTTGAGCTGTACCTCAATGAGGTTTTCTTAGGGCAAAATGGTAATGATGAAATCCGTGGTTTCCCTCTTGCCAGCCTGTATTATTTCGGACGCCCTATTAATGAATTAAGCCTTGATCAGCAAGCTCTGTTAGTTGGTATGGTGCAAGGTGCTTCGACCTTTAATCCATGGACTAAGCCTGAAAATGCGACTAAGCGCCGTAACATTGTGTTGAAAATCTTAGAAACGCGCCATGTTATTGATAGTGAAATGTATCAGGTACTAAGTGCGCGTCCATTGGGGGTGAAAACGAAAGAAGGCTTAGTGGCTTCACAACCTGCATTTATGCAAATGGTACGTCAGGAGCTGAACGAAAAACTGGGTGATAAAGTTCAACAGTTATCGGGTGCGAAAATTTTTACTACCTTAGATCCTGTCGCTCAAACAGCAGCAGAAACCGCGGTTGAATCAGGTGTTGCTCAATTACGTAAAGATCGTAATTTGAATGATATCGAAGGCGCAATGGTCGTTGTTGACCGTATTAATGGTGAAGTGCGTGCAATGGTGGGTGGTTCGCAGCCACAATATTCAGGTTTTAACCGAGCGCTGAATGCTCGTCGTAGCATTGGTTCATTGGCAAAACCGCCTGTTTATTTAGCAGCATTAAATGAGCCTGATCGTTTCCGCCTGAACACATGGTTGAAAGACGAACCGTTATCCGTGAAGGTGGGCAACCAAACATGGCAGCCAAGAAACTACAGCCGTAATTTCACTGGTGGTATGTTATTGGTTGATGCATTAGCAAGGTCACAAAATATCCCAACGGTAAACTTAGGGTTAGAAGTTGGGCTAGATCAGATCATGAACATTTTTGTGCGCCTAGGCGCACCGGCAAGTGCGATGGAAAAAGTGCCTGCAATGTTGCTTGGTGCGATTAACTTAACACCTGCTGAAGTGGCACAAATTTATCAAACCATTGGTGGCAATGGTAACCGCGCGAAATTGTCAGCACTGCGCTCAGTGATTGATGGCGATGGTAGTGAAATTTATCAGAGCTATCCATCTGCAGAGCGTGCTATACCTTCCCAAGCGGCCTACTTGACACTGTATGGCATGCAGCAAGTGGTTCAGCAAGGGACTGGGCGTGTTCTGCTCACTAAATACAGCAAATATAACTTAGCGGGTAAAACGGGTACCACTAACGATTTACGTGATAGCTGGTATGCAGGTATTGACGGTAAAGAAGTGGCGATAGTGTGGATTGGCCGTGATAACAATGGTCCAACCCAACTAACTGGCTCTACTGGTGCATTAAAAGTGTACCAGCGCTACTTAGACAATCAGGCACCATTAGCCTTGATCAACCGTCAGCCTGAAGGGATCGTTGATATGAAGGTGATGCCAGATGGTCAATTTAACTGTTCTGACTTTGGTGGCGGACGTACCTTGCCAATTTGGACAGACAACCCAGATGCTTTATGTCAATCATCAGCCAATCAAGCACCTGTTTGGGATTTAAATAATAATAATTCTGAACAGCCTGCAAAAGATGATGCACCTGATTGGGTGAAGGAAATGTTCGGTAATAATTAATTGGTACCGTAAATGAAAATGCCCCGTTAGGATAAAGCTGACGGGGCATTTTTTATGGATTAAATGGCTGCTAACTCTTGAAACAGTGAGGGGTTATTTTTAATCGCGATTAAAACTTTGGCTGCTAATCCAGTTGGGTTACGTCGTTTTAATTCCCAACTTTTGATGGTATCGACACTTGTGCCTAGCGCATCTGCTAATTCAACTTGTGAAACTTTCAGCTGTTCTCGGATCGCTTTAACATCAGCCACTTTATAACGAGTTACTTTTGATGGCTTCTTTTTACCGCTTTGTATTTCTACGGCTTCTTCTAATGAAGTTTTTAGTTCATTGAAAATACTCATTTGATATCTCACTTTAAGTGATTGTCTTCGTATTCAAATTCAGTTTTTCTATACAGGGTTGACTTTCTTTGGTGGTGTACAATGTACATGTATTTACTAATGTAGCATGAGATGAGCGAAGAAAAAGATAAAAATTGGCTGAAAATAAATAAGGAGGCGAAGCGATCGCCTCCAAAAGCGAGGAGAGTTATGCGGCTTTCATTTTGGCTAATGCGGCTTCCGCGGCTTCGATAGTTTTTTCAATGTCTTCATCGCTATGCGCGATAGACATAAAACCGGCTTCGAAAGCGGATGGCGCTAAATAAATACCTTGTTCTAACATAAGATGGAAAAAGGTTTTAAAACGCTCAACATTGCATTTCATCACATCTTGATAGCAAGTCACGTTTTTCGCATCAGTAAAGAAAATACCAAACATACCACCCACATGGTTAATCACCATTGGGATGCCTTGCGCTTTTGAAACACGCTCTAAGCCACGTGCTAGTTTATCGGTCAGCTCAGTCAGTCTTGAATGGACACCCGGTTGTGAGACTTCATTTAAGCAAGCGAGGCCAGCTGCCATAGCGACTGGGTTACCCGATAATGTTCCCGCTTGATAAACTGGGCCTATTGGTGCTAATTTTTCCATCACTTCATAACGACCACCAAATGCACCCACTGGCATACCTCCGCCAATGATTTTACCTAAGCAAGTTAGGTCAGGCTGCACATCATAATAATCTTGCGCGCCACCCAGTGCGACACGAAAACCCGTCATTACTTCATCAATAATAAGCAATGCATCGAATTCATCACACAGTGCACGTAGACCCGGTAAAAACTCTGCGGTTGGTGGGATACAGTTCATGTTGCCAGCAACGGGTTCAACGATCACACAAGCAATTTCTTCAGGATAGTTTTCGAATGCTTGGCGAACCGATGATAGGTCGTTATAGGTACAAGTCAGGGTATGTTTTACAAAATCTTCAGGTACACCTGGAGAGTTTGGCTCACCCATGGTTAATGCGCCAGAGCCAGCTTTAACCAGTAGGCAGTCAGCATGCCCATGATAGCAGCCTTCAAATTTAATAATTTTATCGCGACCTGTGTAGCCACGCGCAAGGCGGATTGCACTCATGGTTGCTTCAGTACCTGAGTTAACCATACGGATCATATCGATAGAAGGCACGAGTTCACAAACCAGCTTTGCCATTTCAACTTCTGCTGCGGTTGGTGCACCGAAGCTTAAACCTTTATTAACGGCTTTGATCACGGCATCGCGAATAGCAGGGTGGTTATGGCCAAGAACCATTGGCCCCCATGAACCGACATAATCAACATACGCTTTACCATCAACATCATAGATATAAGCACCATCAGCGCGTTCAATAAACAGTGGCGTACCGCCAACACCATTAAATGCACGGACTGGTGAGTTAACGCCGCCAGGGATCAGCTGTTGTGCTTGATTATAGAGATCTAAAGAGTGGCTCATGCAGGGCTCCTGAGTCGGGACTAATTAAAAAATAAAACAGTGATTGTATATTAAAGCACATAGCCAATTAAACCAAATGCATTGATTGGTAGGCACAATGTGTTGAATTGTGTAACAGGGCTTGAATCAATATCTAAGCTGGCGGATAATTAAGTTAATTGATCTGAGTAGGCTATCTGCTTACGCTGAATTACCGGTTGACCGGCTTGGAGTAAAAAATGAGTGATGATGCAGCTCTGCCGTTGCAGTTTACTGATGCGGCAGCAATTAAAGTAAAAGATTTAGTTTCTGATGAAGACAACCCAAACCTGCGTCTACGCGTTTACATTACCGGTGGTGGTTGTAGCGGTTTCCAGTATGGCTTTACCTTTGATGATAAAATCAATGAAGGTGATATGACCATTGAAAAGCAAGGCGTTGCTTTGGTGGTTGATCCAATGAGCCTACAATATCTAGTAGGTGGCAGCGTTGACTACACTGAAGGGTTAGAAGGGTCTCGTTTTATCGTGACCAACCCAAATGCTAAATCCACTTGCGGTTGTGGTTCTTCATTTAGCGTATAACGCATTGATAATGCGGAGCGGGTTTTATCCCGCTTCGTCAATTACTTCAAATACTATTTCTGTTCTGGGTGTAGCTGAGCACAAAGTGATTGTGCGGCAAGCAATGATCGAGGCCCTGCCCGGTGAAACCAATCTTCATTTAAACGAATAATCGGTACAGACAGCTGTGTGCTCCAAAACTGTTGTACAACTTTTTGTTGCGATTGATCCCCTGTCATAACAATCAATTCAGGTTTGCGAGTTAATACTTGCTCTCGGCTAACTTGTGGCCAAGGCACTGAACTGTTTGCAAATATATTTTCACCACCACACAAAGAAATAATATCATTTTGAATGGTGTCTTTTCCGGTAGTAAATAGCGGCTGAGTTCCTAATTGGACGAACAACGGTTTTTTGTATTTCTGCTGCCCATAGCGTTGCTTTAATTGAGCTAGCTGCTCTCGCATATTCGAGACTGATTGTTGAGCAATATCAGGTTTGGGACTATATTGTGCGAGCTGTTCAATGTCCGAAATAACGGACTCAATACTATTAGAATCGAAATAAATAATTGGAATTCCTAAAGCGGCTAATTGATCGAGAGGGCGTTGAGGGTTACCACCGCGCCACGCCAGTATCAAATCAGGTTTTAGCGCAATAATCCGTTCGACATTTATGCCTTGCCAATCGGCAACTTGCTCGAGTTGCTTCGCTTTTGGTGGATAATCTGAGTAAGCACTCACTGCAATTAAACTTTCACCGAATCCAGCTGCATAGGCTAACTCTGTATTTGCAGGGGAAAGGCTGATCACTCGATGCTTAGTTTCAGCTAGAGCCTGAACATTAAAAAACAGTAGTACTGCCAATAGTGTCGAGAGGTAAAATTTCATAATTCAATTCTGTAGATAAGTAAAAAAGCATGGATGTTTTTCAACCCACGCTTTCTATTTGGCATTACGCTAATTCAGCTAAAATAGCGCTGATCATCAATGATGATTGGCGTGCGGCGATCGGTAAAAACTCATCAAAACTGGTATGTGACTCTTTATCTGCCACATCTGAAATGGCTCGTACCACCACGAAAGGGACTGCAAATTGATAGCATACTTGACCGATAGCCGTTGCTTCCATTTCAACCGCTGCAACTTGAGGGAAGGTTTTTTTAATACGTGCTAGCGGCTCTGCACCATTAATAAAAGCATCACCACTGCATACTAAACCACGGACTGCATTCATTCCCAGCTGTTGGATGCATTTTTCTGCCAACGCAATCAGTTTTTGATCAGCGATAAACGCAGGGGGACACTGTGCCATTTGGCCTGGTTCATAACCAAATGCGGTGACATCTGCATCATGATAACGAACTTCTGTTGAGACAACGATGTCACCAACATTGAGACGTGGGTCTAAACCACCCGCTGAACCTGTGTTAATGACCACATCAGGCTGGCAATGCTCTAATAGCAACGTAGTACCAACAGCGGCAGCCACTTTACCAATACCTGATTTTAACAGTGCGACCTCAACACCATTAATTTTCCCAGTATAAATTTCGCAGCCAGCACGGCTTAGTGTTTGGCAACCTTCAATTTGTTCGCGCAGGATAGCAACTTCTTGCTCCATTGCGCCGATGATACCCACTTTCATGATGCTAGGTTCCTCGTTGATTAATTAGACAATGATACCTTAGATGGCTAAAGTGTAGCATTGAACGGTAGATTTCTTTTAATTAATCTTGGGCAAAAGAATGGGGCATTAGCGTGAATGAAATTAATTTCCTGACTAAATTGAATTACCAACGAAATTATAGCAGTTCGAAAAGCCCTAAAGTTTCAGCCAATAACGAAGATGCGGTTAACCGTTTATTTGAAAGTGATCGAGGCCGCATTATCAACTCCGCCGCTATTCGCCGATTACAACAAAAAACCCAAGTGTTTCCATTAGAACAAAATGCCGCTGTACGTAGCCGATTAACGCATTCATTAGAAGTGCAGCAAGTTGGTCGTTACATTAGTAAAACCGTGTTACACGAATTAAAAAAGAAAAAACTGTTAGAACAATACGGTTTGAATGAACGCACCGATGCTTTTGAAAGCCTCGTTGAGATGTCTTGCTTAATGCATGACATTGGCAACCCACCATTTGGTCACTTTGGCGAGGCCGCGATCCAAAGTTGGTTTAGTCAGTTACTTGCGCCGGATTACCTATTTAGTAGAGAAACTCCTGATCCCTGTAAGATTGCAGTAATGCGCTTGACTGGGGATGAGCGTCTCGATCTCTTTCGTCGCCAATTAAAAAAAGACCTCTGTTCATTCGAAGGTAATGCTCAAGGGCTGCGCATGGTGCACCGTTTGCTAAAACTTAATCTCACTTATGCGCAAGTGGGCTCTATTTTAAAATATACACGTGGCGCTTATGATCTTGATCCGATCCCTACCGAGTTTGATTATTTAATGAAAAAACCGGGCTACTACTGGTCTGAACTCAGTTTTGTGAATGAACTCTGTAAAAAACTGGACATGGGCAAATACTGTCGTTTTCCACTCTCATATATTATGGAAGCGGCTGATGATATTTCTTATTGTATTGCTGATTTGGATGATGCAGCAGAAAAAGGCATCTTTACGGTTGAGCAATTGATGGGGTATTTACAGGCTGAATGGGGGGAGGTCAAAAAAGGGGATTTGTTTGATGAAACCATTATGGGAGCATTCAACAATATCAGTGACAACCATACCAAGCGTATTCAGCAAGATCAGTTTTTTATGTACTTGCGTGTCAATATTACCAGCAAGTTGGCTCGCTACAGTGCTCAACGCTTTATCCAAAATCTTCCTGAAATTTATTCAGGGCGTTTCAATAGTGCTCTATTGGAAGATAAAAGCCCTGAACACCGGTTGCTTAAAATATTGAAAACTGTTGCGTTCAAACATGTGTTTAACCACCATGAAGTTGAGGAGCTTGAGCTACAAGGTTACCGCATTATTGGTGGATTATTGGATTTTTATAAACCGCTTTTGCTGTTAGAAAGAGCAAGTTTTAGCTCATTAGTGGAAAATAACTACCATAAACAGTTTTTCATTGAGACCCGCTTATTTCATAAGCTATCTAACAAACACCGTTTGTCATACAGTGAAGCTATTGAAAGTATTCGTGCAACCAGTGATATCGAGAAATCCATTCTTGAATTCTATTATCGCGCCCGTTTAATTCAAGATTACATCAGTGGCATGACAGATCACTATGCGTATGAAGAGTATCGTAAAAGTATCGTAGCTAACTAATTGCGTATTTCCATTTTTGATAAAAAATCATAAAGCGACTAAAAATAATAAAAAAATATACGTTAAGTAAAAAAGTGATGACTCATGTTGGCAAAAAAACTGCTATTATGGGCTCGCTTTTTACTACGCTGTTGAGTTAATTAGCAGCGGTATTCTTGAAATTTAATTCTCCGTAGTGATTGATTATGGCCCAATTTTACTCGCCAAACCGTCGTACCACCCAACGCCGTCAAATCACGGTGACTATCGATAGTCTCGATGCTGCAGGCCAAGGGGTAGCCCGTTCTGATGGCAAAGCCATCTTTGTCGCGGGGCTGCTGCCCGGCGAGCAAGCACTCATCGAATTGGTCGAGGAAAAAAGCCGTTTTGCAAAAGCCAAAGTTGTCAAACGACTCATAACTAGCCCACTGCGCGTGAAACCGCCTTGTCGTTATTTTAATCAATGTGGTGGCTGCCAGCAGCAACACATTGATATTTCATTGCAAAGAGAAAGCAAAGCCAACGCATTACAATATTTAATGGCGCGAGAAACAGGGCTGCAACAAGCAGCACAGCCGGTGATTGTTGGTGAGGCTTATGGCTACCGCCGTAGAGCACGTCTTGGTCTGCAGTATCAACATAAAAATCAACATTTGGTGATGGGGTTTCGCCAAACACAATCCAATACACTGGTTGACATCAAGCAATGTTCTGTCCTGCATCCTGATTTAGATAAATTGATTCAACCTCTATCAGATTGCTTAAATCAGCTAAAAATAGCCGCAAAATTAGGCCATGTTGAGCTGATCCGCGCTGATAATAGCTTGATCGTGCTCATTCGCCATTTAGCTGCGCTCGTCTCCTCTGATAAACAGCAACTTAAAAATTTTGAGCAACAACATGGGGTTGCTGTTTGGTTGGCGGGTGATGAAGAGAGCTTGCAACCATTGAGTGAAAATGCCGTGTTGCCTGAATATCAGGTTGTTGATGAGACGTTACAGTTTAGCCCGTTAAACTTTATTCAAGTTAATGGCGAAATTAACCAAAAGATGGTTGCTCAAGCACTTGAATGGCTTGAACTCCGCCCTCATGATCGTGTCTTAGACCTATTTTGTGGCATGGGCAATTTTACTTTACCAATTGCACGGCAGGTGAAATCAGTTGTCGGTGTTGAGGGTGTTGAAAATTTAGTCAAGCAAGCCCGAAATAACGCTCTGCGCAACTCAATTAATAACGCGACCTTCTATAATGAAAACTTAGAAGCGCAAATCCATACTCAGCCGTGGGCTGCTGAAGGGTTTAACAAAGTATTGTTAGATCCAGCTCGAGCAGGGGCTGCCGGTGTTATGGAACATTTAGTTAAACTAGCGCCTGAAAAAATTGTCTATGTTTCTTGTAACCCGACCACTTTGGCACGGGATAGTAAAGTTTTGCTTGAGGCCGGATATCAGCTAGTACAGCTGCGAATGTTGGATATGTTTCCACAGACGAGTCATCTGGAATCAATGGCGCTATTTATACATAGCCCAGATAACAGGTAGGGAGAAAATATGGTTGCTGTAAGAAGTGCACATCTTACCCCAGCAGGTGAGTTCGCCCCCGAAAAGTGGGTGAGCGGGTTAGGGCTAAATAATCCACAATCAGAACAAAAGCTCATCCACACCTGGCAATACTGTCATGACAAATTAGCGGGGCAAGAAATTGCACCTTTACTACTGTGGCGTGGGATCGAGATGACTGAAATTCTCTCGACGCTCAGTATGGATATTGGCAGCTTACAGGCCGCTCTCCTATTCCCTTTAGTTGAAGAAAAACAACTCGATGACCAATCGGTGATTGATGATTTTGGTCAATCTATACACGATTTAGTCAAAGGCGTCCTTGAAATGGATGCTATCCGCCAATTGAAAGCGACTCAGTCGGGCGAAACCAGCTCTATCCAAGTGGATAATGTCCGCCGCATGTTGCTATCCATGGTGGAAGATTTTCGTTGTGTAGTTATCAAACTTGCCGAGCGTATTGCACATCTACGTGAAGTGAAAGATGCCACAGAAGATGAACGAGTATTAGCAGCTAAAGAGTGTTCAAATATTTATGCACCTTTAGCTAACCGTTTAGGGATTGGGCAACTAAAGTGGGAGTTAGAAGACTTTTGCTTCCGTTATCTGCATCCCGATGAATATAAGAAGATTGCGAAACTTCTGCATGAACGCCGTATTGACCGTGAAGACTATATCGATAACTTTGTAGTGACGTTACGTAAGAAAATGCTTAAAGAGCACATTCAAGCGGAAATATATGGCCGTCCCAAGCACATTTATAGCATTTGGCGCAAAATGAAGAAAAAATCGCTGGCCTTCGATGAGTTATTCGATGTGCGAGCGGTGCGTATCGTAGTTGAACGCCTACAAGATTGCTATGCCGCATTAGGTATTGTGCACACCCACTTTAGGCATTTGCCTGATGAATTCGATGATTATGTGGCGAACCCGAAACCAAATGGTTATCAATCGATTCATACCGTGGTGTTAGGCCCTAATGGTAAAACACTTGAAATACAAATCCGTACACGACAAATGCATGAAGATGCAGAACTTGGGGTTGCGGCGCATTGGAAATATAAAGAAGGTGCTACCGCAGGCGGTAAAGGTGGCGGCTATGAAAACCGTATTGCATGGTTACGTAAGTTGATTGCATGGCAAGAAGAAATGGCTGATTCAGGCGAAATGCTTGATGAAGTACGTAGCCAAGTGTTTGATGACCGTGTATATGTGTTTACACCTAAAGGAGATGTGGTTGATTTACCTGCGGGCTCAACGCCATTAGATTTTGCTTATCATATTCACAGTGATGTTGGGCATCGCTGTATTGGTGCGAAAATTGGTGGGCGTATAGTCCCATTTAGCTACCAATTACAGATGGGTGATCAAATTGAAATTATTACGCAAAAACACCCAAACCCAAGTCGTGACTGGCTCAATCCAAACTTAGGTTATGTGACCACTAGCCGTGGACGAGCCAAAATTCACAACTGGTTCCGTAAACAAGATCGCGATAAAAACGTGCTAGCAGGGCGTCAAATCCTCGATAACGAATTGGCTCACTTAGATATTGGCATTAAGGAAGCGGAAAAATTACTGATAGCTCGCTATAACGTACATTCGCTGGATGAAGTATTGGCAGGTATTGGTGGTGGTGATATTCGAATCAACCAATTGGTTAACTTCCTACAAAGCAAGTTTAAAAAGACTACTGCTGAGGAAGCTGATCGTGAAGCCATGAAAACGCTGGAAAGCAAAACAGCAGCGCCGCGCCCAGTATCGCAAAGCAATAGCAGTGGGCGCGTCGTAGTGGAAGGTGTTGGTAACCTAATGCACCATATAGCACGTTGCTGCCAACCAATTCCAGGCGATGATATCATTGGTTTTATCACCAAAGGCAGAGGGATTTCGATCCACAGCGTCGATTGTGAACAACTTGCAGAACTGCAAAGCCATGCTCCTGAACGCCTTGTTGAAGCAGTATGGGGTGAAAACTACTCAAGTGGCTACTCGTTGGTAGTACGTGTGGTTGCCAACGACAGAAGTGGTTTATTGCGTGATATCACCACCATTTTAGCCAATGAAAAAGTTAACGTGTTGGGTGTGAGTAGCCGCAGTGATGTTAAGCAGCAGCTGGCAACGATTGATATGACGATTGAAATATACAATCTGCAAGTGTTAGCAAGGGTATTAGCGAAACTTAACCAGTTGCCTGATGTGATTGAAGCCAAACGTCATTCACAATAACTTGTTTTATGCTCTCTAAATAATTCCAAATCCCATGTTACCCCTTTCGTACATGGGATTTTTTATGCTTAAAAGGTTAAAAATATGAGTTCAACAACACCACAAATTGAACGTTTACTGGAAATCATGGCAAAGCTACGTGACCCACAAACAGGTTGTCCATGGGATACACAGCAAACGTTCAAAACCATCGCTCCCTACACCTTGGAGGAGACATATGAAGTGATTGATGCCATTGAGCGTGAAGACTTTGACGATTTAAAAGGTGAGTTAGGTGATCTGCTGTTTCAAGTGGTGTTTTATGCACAGATGGCAAAGGAGCAGTCACGATTTGATTTTGAGGAAATTTGCCAAGCGGTAAGTGATAAATTAGAACATCGCCACCCACATATTTTTGACGCAGAAAATCACCCTGATGGCCATGCAGCGTTAGCTGGGTGGGAAAAACGTAAATCTGCTGAACGTGCGCAAAAGGCGCAATTTTCCGTGCTTGATGATATTCCAAATTCATTACCAGCCCTAATGAAAGCTTATAAAATTCAAAAACGTTGCGCATCAGTGGGCTTTGATTGGGATACTTTAGGGCCTGTGGTCGATAAAGTTCGCGAAGAGCTGGATGAGGTGATGGAAGAAGCCACACAAGTGGTGATTGATGATCAGCGTTTAGAAGAAGAAATTGGTGATCTACTATTTGCTACTGTGAATTTATCACGCCATCTAGGCCATAAACCTGAAATGGCACTTAACAAAGCCTGCCAGAAGTTTGAAAAGCGTTTTCGTCAAATCGAGTCACGCCTTGCAAAAGAGGGCAAAACCACCGAAACCGCAACATTGGAAGAGATGGAGCAGCATTGGCAGCAGATTAAATTGTCTGAGTAAAATATGGCAAGTATATGCTCTAAATAATTCGAGGTGCAGCTAGGTGACAAGTGAGCGAGTCGCTAGGAGTATAGAAAACACTGTGACTGGCGCGAGTGAACGTAGTTCAACAACGCTGCAACTTGAAGTATGACGAGTATAAAAGGCTAATTAATAAATATGCTTTAATTAGACACTAAAATAGTGATTATAAGATTATTGAATCTGGTATTTTTGGTGCTCATTTTTAGCTGGTTTAAAAAGGGGAATAGCTCAAAATATTGTTTATATCCAGTCAATTAAAAGCCTTCATCAATATTAATTAAAATGTTTAACAAAAAAGTTTCATTAAATTGATATAAAACAACAATCACAGCCCTCTCTTAATGCTGAAAGGATTTAGCTTTTCTAAAAACTATGCTAGTCTTACTCCAAGTAGCGATTATAGAGCCGGCAAGGACTGAGTGTCTATTTTGAGTACAATGAAGGCACGTTGGCACAAAATCATCAGTCTGAAATATGTATTATACTGATGCTAAGGTTTTGCAATTTAGCCTTAAGCAAAATTATTTTTAGTATGGCAGTCATTTGGCTGTAGTGATAAAAACGACCTAAGTGGTTGAATGAGCATCACGATAGCGATATGTGTGCTTGGATGTTAAGCAAACCAGTGGAGAGCGAAAAATATTTTTCCTTTTAACTTGCTGATATTAATGGAATACAGATGAAAATTAACCTTATTGTGCTTAGAACATTTGTAGCGAAATTAAGGTTCGGGTATACTGTTTTCCCGTCCTGTTATATCCATCATCTTTTAAACCTAAACTTTCAGGTTCAGCATGAAAACTAATTATATTTTTGTGACCGGCGGGGTCGTATCCTCTCTGGGTAAAGGCATTGCCGCAGCCTCTCTGGCGGCTATACTCGAAGCCCGTGGACTCAATGTCACCATTATGAAACTGGATCCGTACATTAACGTCGATCCGGGGACAATGAGCCCAACCCAACACGGGGAAGTTTTCGTTACAGAAGACGGCGCTGAAACTGACTTGGATTTAGGTCATTATGAGCGTTTCATCCGTACTAAAATGACGCGTCGTAATAACTTCACCACAGGCCGTGTGTATTCAGAAGTTTTGCGTAAAGAGCGTCGTGGCGACTACTTAGGCGCTACCATCCAAGTTATCCCTCATATCACTAATGAAATCAAAGACCGCATCATCCGTGGTGGTGAAGGTCATGATGTTGTTCTCGTCGAAGTTGGCGGAACAGTCGGTGATATTGAATCACTGCCATTCTTAGAAGCTATTCGTCAAATGGCGGCAGAAGTCGGCCGTGAACGTACTCTATATCTGCATTTGACCCTTGTGCCATATTTGGCAGCTGCGGGTGAAGTGAAAACTAAACCAACTCAACATTCAGTGAAAGAATTGCTGTCTATAGGTATTCAGCCTGATGTGCTGATTTGCCGTTCAGACCGTGTGATCCCTGCTAATGAACGTGCCAAAATTGCACTGTTCTGTAATGTTCCTGAGAAAGCGGTTATTTCACTGAAAGATGTTGATTCTATCTATAAAATCCCTGGCATGTTGAAATCACAAGGCTTGGATGAATACATCTGCAAGCGTTTCAACTTAGATTGTCGTGAAGCCAATTTGGCAGAGTGGGAACAGGTGATTTATGAAGAAGCGAACCCTACTGGTGAAGTAACCATCGGTATGGTCGGCAAATATGTTGAATTACCTGATGCTTACAAATCAGTCATCGAAGCGTTGAAACACGGTGGCCTGAAAAATCGTTTGAGCGTTAATATCAAACTGATTGATTCACAAGATGTTGAGACTCGTGGTGTTGATCTGTTAAAAGGCTTAGATGCTATCCTTGTACCAGGTGGTTTTGGTGAACGTGGTATCGAAGGTAAGATCATGACTGCGCGTTATGCACGCGAAAACAAAGTCCCTTATTTAGGGATTTGTTTAGGCATGCAGGTTGCTCTGATTGAATTTGCACGTAATGTTGCCAATATGGAAGGTGCAAACTCAACTGAATTCGATATGAATTGTAAGTATCCCGTTGTTGCATTAATTACAGAGTGGCGCGATGAAGAGGGGAACCTTGAAGTCCGTTCTGAAGAGAGCGATCTCGGCGGAACCATGCGTGTTGGTGGCCAACCATGTCATTTAGTTAAAGGCAGCTTGGTTCGTGATATGTATGGCGAAGAAACTATTGTTGAGCGTCATCGTCATCGTTATGAAGTGAATAATTTGCTGTTAAAACGCATCGAAGAGGCTGGCTTAAAAATTGCTGGTCGTTCAGTGGATAACAAACTGGTCGAAATTATCGAAAATCCAAATCACCCATGGTTTGTGGCGTGCCAGTTCCACCCTGAATTCACTTCAACGCCAAGAGATGGTCACCCGTTGTTTGAAGGTTTTGTTAAAGCCGCTGGTAGCTACCAGAAAGGTGAGTTGAAATAAGATATGGCGGGGTAGGTTAATGGCCTACCTCCCACAATTTAACTTGTACTGAGGAAAACCTAATGTCCAAAATCGTTAAAGTGATCGGTCGTGAAATCATTGATTCTCGTGGTAACCCAACTGTAGAAGCTGAAGTTCATTTAGAAGGTGGCTTCGTTGGTTTAGCTGCTGCGCCATCAGGTGCATCTACTGGTTCTCGTGAAGCACTGGAACTGCGTGATGGTGATAAATCACGTTTTCTGGGCAAAGGCGTTCTGAAAGCAGTTGGTGCAGTTAATGGCCCAATCGCAGAAGCGCTGATTGGTCAAAATGCAAAAGACCAAGCGAATATCGATAAGATCATGATTGATCTGGATGGTACTGATAACAAATCTAAGTTTGGTGCGAACGCGATCCTTGCTGTGTCTTTAGCAAACGCTAAAGCAGCTGCGGCGGCAAAAGGTATGCCTCTTTATGAGCATATTTCTGACCTGAACGGTACTCACGGTCAATATTCAATGCCTCTACCAATGATGAACATCATCAATGGTGGTGAGCACGCTGATAACAACGTTGATATCCAAGAATTCATGATCCAGCCTGTTGGCGCACCAACGCTGAAAGAAGCTGTTCGTATGGGTTCTGAAATTTTCCATCACCTAGCAAAAGTACTGAAATCTAAAGGTATGAACACCGCAGTTGGTGATGAGGGTGGTTATGCACCTAACTTAGAATCTAACGCTGCTGCGCTGGCTGCTATCAAAGAAGCGGTTGAACAAGCAGGTTATGTTTTAGGTAAAGATGTGACTCTGGCGATGGACTGCGCAGCTTCTGAGTTCTACAACAAAGAAACTGGCAACTACGAGCTGAAAGGCGAAGGTAAAACCTTTACTTCTGAAGAGTTCACTCACTATTTAGAAGGTCTGACTAAAGAATACCCAATCGTTTCTATCGAAGATGGTCTGAACGAGTCAGATTGGGATGGTTTCGCATACCAAACTAAAGTTCTTGGTGACAAAATCCAACTGGTTGGTGATGACCTGTTTGTAACTAACACTAAGATCCTGAAAGAAGGTATCGATAAAGGTATCGCTAACTCAATCCTGATCAAATTTAACCAAATCGGTTCTTTGACTGAAACATTAGCTGCAATCAAGATGGCGAAAGATGCTGGCTACACTGCGGTTATTTCTCACCGTTCAGGCGAAACTGAAGATGCAACTATCGCTGACTTAGCGGTAGGTACAGCAGCAGGCCAAATCAAAACAGGTTCAATGAGCCGTTCTGACCGTGTTGCTAAGTACAATCAACTGATCCGTATTGAAGAAGCATTGGGTGACCGTGCTCCATTTAAAGGTCTGAAAGAAGTTAAAGGCCAAGCATAATTTAATTTATGTTAATTCATTGATTAAAATGGGGAGCTTAGGCTCTCCATTTTTTTGTCTAGCATCTCAATTTAAAAAACTGTCGATAAAATCGATAGTTTTTTGTATTTCAAATGAAAAAATAGTTAAATTGCGCGTTTCAGATCTCAAAATTGGATCGTCCACATTTGAATTTCATTCAATTAACTTTATATTTCCCTCACTGTAAATAAATCTTAACAAGAGCTTGAAGTGCATTCGCACTAATATCAGCCGAGGGAGTACATATGGATGCTTCTGAGTCCTTAAAACCCGCTGTAGGTCCAACCCCATCGAATGTAAGAGGTTGGGTTATTTTAGCTGTTGATATCGTATTGCTAATTCTACTTTTAAAATATCTGCCATTTGATGATAAAGCGAATGCAGGCTTAGCAATGATGGTATTTATTGGTGTGCTTTGGTTAACTGAAGCTATACACGTCACTATCACTGCATTATGTATTCCAATCTTAGCGGTTGGGCTTGGATTAATGAATACAGGGGATGCGCTCAAGTCATTTGCCAACCCAATTATCTTTTTGTTCTTTGGTGGTTTTGCGTTGGCAACAGCTTTGCATATTCAAGGGCTCGACCGTTTAATTGCTAACCGCTTATTAATGGTTGCACGTGGTCGATTGTCCATTGCCGTCGTATTGCTGTTTGGCGTGACTGCATTGTTGTCAATGTGGATCAGTAACACGGCAACAGCTGCTATGATGTTGCCATTAGTATTGGGTATTCTCTCTAACCTAGATGTGCGCCATGAGCGCAATACCTTTGTATTTGTTCTGTTAGGTGTAGCCTATAGTGCAAGTATTGGTGGTTTAGGCACTATTGTAGGTAGCCCACCTAATGCGATTGCCGCATCGGCATTAGGGCTAGACTTCTTATCATGGATGAAATACGGCATTCCAATTATGGTGGTGCTGTTACCGATGATGTTTGTGCTGATGTTTATGATGTTACGCCCAAATTTGAAGCACCGCTTTGAATTAGAATTAGAACATGTGAAGTGGAATGGTAAACGTATTACAGCAATGGTGATTTTTTTATTAGCTGTGGTTTGTTGGATCACCAGTACTTTTATTAGCGATGCATTAGGTGGCGTTAAAGACCTCGACACAATTATTGCCGTCAGTGCAGCAATCCTTATTGGCGTGACCGGTGTTGCTAGTTGGGCGCAAATTCAAAAAAATACCGAGTGGGGCGTATTGATGCTATTTGGCGGTGGCTTAACACTCAGTGCCATTCTCAGCTCTTCAGGTGCAAGTAAGATTATGGCTGACTGGATGCAAATGACATTTGGTCAAAGCCACTGGTTTATTATTATTTTAGCGGTCACCACCTTTATTATTATCTTAACTGAATTTACCAGTAACACAGCAAGTGCTGCATTATTAGTGCCTATTTTTGCAACGGTTGCAGAAGCATTAGGTATGCCTGTGATGGCGCTGACAATGATTATTGGTATTGGTGCATCTTGTGCTTTTATGTTACCTGTTGCCACACCGCCGAATGCGATTGTATTTGGTTCTGGCTACATCCGGCAGATTGAAATGGTACGAGTGGGAGCAGTATTAAACGTAGCCTGTATCATTGTGATTTCACTATTTGCTTGGTTCTTCTGGCTGTAAAATGTGATAAAAAGTGTGGTTTTGATGTAAACCGCACTTTTTTACTTTTGTTAGATTATCAGCAGTTAATAGTGATTTGATGGAAACATTATTCTTCTTAGATGATTTTCTGACAAATGTTCAGGTGATCCATCAGCGAAATTAAGATCCATCTCATTATCTATTGCGGAAATTGAGTCAATTAATTGATCATTGTCGCTAGCACGTCCAAGCCCTGGAGTTGGATTAGTATATTGTTCTAGAGTAATAACCCCTTTTTTTATATCATAAAACTCTATTAATTTTGTAACGGTAATAGGATTTGGTGCATCTTTAAAGTTTAAGTGTAAATGCTGATGATTACTGGCCTGTGATCCCCATACTTGGCGTATTATTAATGTTGTTGCATTTGCCATATCTGTTAAAACAAGATCGTCATCTTTTCTGTTAACATAAATGCCTTGTGAAATGCTAATAGGTAGAATGACCCTGTCTATTTCTTTATCTGTTGAGTTATTATTGATAATAATAGTGCGATACCCATTCCAACTTTCCAAATCAAATTTATAGGTATCTGGACCATCCCCTCCACTTATAACTAATGTCTCTACATCTTCAATTAAAGATGGATTAATATTATCAGATGCTGATTGACCATTAATGATAAGTGTTGAGTTAAATGTTTTATTAGTGGTATTTTCAGATATAATATGAAATAATAATTGATTTTCGGTTGTAAGCATTAATAAACCATTACCTTCTTTTCTGATATTTTTAAAGCGAAGACCTGGATAAATATTAATATAATTAGGTAATGCTCTGGGGTTTTGTAGCCAGTTTTTTTCATTGAAAGCAGAATATAATATTTCCATGCTGACTGTTTTTTGACGATATAATTCTCCCGTTGTACTATTAAATATAAAGGCATTATCAAAATTAGGTGTAAAACTTAGGAACTTTAAATTATTAACATTGGGTATGGTCGGTAATAGTGCAATTTTATTATTCATATACCAAGCTGGAATGATTTGATAATTATCAATGTTTTTTAAACCAAATAGAGTGACTAAATGATTTGAAGATACAATGCCTTTTAGTTCTTCTATCCAGTTTTTTTTATTGTTAAACCATAGCCCATTAACGGCGACAAGCTTTGATTCCCCTTTGGTATCAACTTGATAGATATATCCTTCATCAGTAGATACTAGAATAGAATCTTTCCAGTTAGTTACGTTTTTAATATTTGGTATATTAATATGCTTAGCTGTAGCAGTATTAACATCAAGTATATCTTGTCCTAATCCATTCTGAATGAAAACACACTTTTTTTCTTTGCTATAAAAGAAAAACACTTCCTCCCCGGTTATATTTACATGACTACTAATTAAGACTAAATCAAAAGGAATTGGCCATTGACTTTGTGCTGGATATATTGGATTAGCTATACTTGAGTCATTATTTGGTGATTCAAGATTGGGTTTAATTAAAACACCATCACTTAGACGTAGCCAAAAATGTTGATTAATACCATGTTGGTCATGACCTTTTATTGAAATAATATTTGATATCATAGGGTTATTTGTATTGGATAGTATCTCTGGTTTTTCTTCATTAGGTGATAAATGATGTACTAAATAATTATGTGAAGACAATAAAGCGAGATCTTGCTCAAGTAAAGTTGTTGGGGTACTGATAAGCTTATCAATCAGTAATTGGTTATCTGTCACGTTCAATAACTCTATGCTATTGCTAAATAAGCGATATGCGCTTGATATTAAACTATTTTTATGGTTGTGTATGAAATTAATATAGGTTTGGTTGTTATCCTGCCATAGTCTAGTAATTTTTGAGTTAGATGCAATAACGTTAGATGCATCATAGCGCATATTAATAGTGCCTGTTGGTATATCAACTCGCCAAAATAAAGCTTTCTCAGGGGTATAAAAGTAAGCATTATTATCATCTATCGAACTTAAAAGTGCGTGATTATTTTCTTCATCAGTTGAGTTGGTGAAGATGATACGTTGATATTCTACATCATAAAAAGCACGGCCAACATTTATGCCTTCATGGTGATAATCATTAATTGCGATATATTTTTCATATAATTTATGATTTTGGCTTAATTCATTTAGATACTTCTCAATATTATTATTTCTATCTATCCAATGATTTCCATCCTCAATCAAAATATCCGCTGTTTTTTTGGATAAACTAATTAACTTAACTTCACCATTAGAGTTAACTAGTTTGATTATATCATTGCCTGATGAATAACCAATATTAACAATCACTCCATCAATATTGAGTTTGTCATTATCAATCGTAATATTATCGCTATTGATCTCACTTGCATTAATTATCCATGTTGCAGGTGTTTCATTATGACTATAATTATGTAGTGAAAGTGAAGCGCCATAATTAATTGATATATGATATTCGTTGCCTTTTCCTTTTACATCATAATGGAGCTTACCATGCCACTCAGTTGGTATTTTTGGAATTATAATATTTTGTTTTTGATTGGGTAATATGATTTCAATCGGCGTATAAACATATTCCTGAGTTAACTTAGTAATTGTATTTTCGAATGGAAAAATATAAAAGTCATAGTCAAATTTGTCTGTTTGTTCTAAGCGACGAATAACGTCGAACCCTAAATCATTACGAGTTGTCGATCCAGGAAGTATATTATAAGTATAATCTATATAGGATTTAGGTGTGATAGGTAGAATAATATTTTGGCTATCTTTAAGGTCATGGGTTGTTTCGGTATAACCAATATTTTCTCTAATATTTAGCGCCTGATTTCTATCATGAATAACATGAGGGAAGTCGCCGGCCCAAAAAATGTAATTATGTCGACCACCAGCGGCTGATCTTTCACTTGTTCGATAAATATATTGGCTATCAAACTCTATATTACCTGTATGCAAATTAATTTTTTTGATAACAGCTCCAAAACGAGGAATGAGAACTTGATGTTCTTCTTGGTAGTCATAGCCATTACCTTTATAAGCTTTATCTAAATACTTAAAGTACATGCCAACAGATTTAGCATCATCAGCAACTTTGGAAAAAGCACGGCTGAGAGCAATAAATCCGATACCGAGTCCATTGAGAATGACTCCGACACTACCAAAAACGGTTGCTGTTGCTGATGCACCTACTATATTTGCGTAAGAACCAGCCATTCCAGCGGCTAGAGTCATTGTATCAAATGCTAGTTGAGTGCCAAAAATAGATTTTTGTGCCTCTGTCGTTGAATTTGCTAATTCATAAATGTCTAAACTTATTTGTGTGACATTAAAAATATAGCCAAGACCCTCATTAGCCTTACTGGCTAAAGCTAAGGTAAAATTAACCGAGCTATTATGAAGAGCAGGCTCTGTTTGACGCCAAAGCCTAGCGACTAAATCTGTAATTTTTGTAGTATCATTGATACCACCTTGAGCTATCATTGAATAATTCACATAAGTATTGATGTTTAATGCGGTAGCTAGGTTTTTTGAAATATTATTTTTTGAAGTAGATGTTGAATTATGATTTTCAACAGATTGAATGAGTGCTTGAATGGCAATGATACTATTTAGTCCCCCACTAACATTTGTGTTTTCAATGGGTTCAGCAAGCTCAAGTTCATTATCATTAAAAGTATAATATTCATTTAATGTACTCACTTTTTCATAAAAATAGTCAAAGAACTCAATAAATGCTTCATCAGATATTCCTAACCATTGAGGTTCTTCAGATATATCTTGATAAACAAATGGGACTAGGTAACTTCCATCATCTAACTTTCGAATATTGGAAAATACAGGTAACCACTTATTATTCAATTCATATTGTTCTGCTATTGATGACATGATTTTTTCTAGTTTGTCTCCCCATTGTTGGGCTTCTACAATTTCTAGCGAACAGCGTAACTGTAGATCTGACATGACTTGCTGTTGATTTTCAAGAATAGGGGTGATTTCTTGGCGACTTTGGGAAACCTCAGTGAGGTCACTTGAGTTGATTAAATCAGAAACATATAAACCATTACCAATGTGAACATTGGCCATTTTCTCTGTATCGATTTCTAAAATATCAAATAGAGGGACTGATGATGTTCCTTCAGCTGAATAATATTTGGCCATTTTTTTTGTGACCAGAAATTCGTTTAAAGCAATAAATAATTTACTATTATCATCGAAGGTAAATAATCCGAAATTAGGATCGAAAAAATAATAATGAGGAATGCCATTTTCAATTTTTTTACCAAGTAACATCGAATGTTTTTTACTATTTAGGGCATACATGAAATCTCGATTATTTTCATGAAATAAATGTTTAATTTCAGATAGGTTGAATTTTCCTAAAAGAGAAGATGCAGATGTTGCATCTAAATTGGAATGCAGGTTTGCTAATGCATGTTTAAGTAATTCGGTACTATTCTCATTAGGTGATGCAGAGGCGAGAAAAAGGCTATCAACAAAATTATTTGCACTTGACGTTCCATTAGTCGCTAATGCGACCGACATTACACGTACTAAGGGATAACAACGACCAGTATATTTATCTCCAACTAAGGCTAAATAAAAACTTTGTGGAATAAGTCTTTTTGAGGTACAGCCATTTTGGGTAAATAATTCACTGAATTTTTCAGTCGTATTTAAAATATAGTTGATATGCTCTTCTTGAGATTTAAATTTGATGTGTTGATATAAAGCACCTAGCTGGGATAGTGATAAATTATTACTAGTGACACCTTTTGTAACGTATAATTCTTTCATTTGTAATGAAGTCATTTGTTTATTAAAGTCTGGGATTTCAATTTCAGCGTAATTAGCTATACCTCGTAAAAAAAGTGTGTTTTTAATTCTCAGATGCTCTCTGACAGCACTATCATACTGGCTAGTTATTGATGAGTTGTCCTTTGTATTATGCATTCTTATCTCCATTATTTAGTGTGCTTTTATTGTTAATAAGTATGAACAATACCATGTTATATCTTTGAGCTTTCTTGAACTTTATCTTAATAAAGATTTATCTAATGTTTAATTTTTAAATCAATTTAAATCTAATTTTTAGTCTATAAATGTAAAAGCAATCATAGATTTTGGATGAATAAAGAGGGGGATTGCAGTGATCCCCAGATATAGTGTTTTGCAATGATCAATATTTATTACTCTAATGCATCAAGTTATCCAGTTAGTTTGGGTCTTGTCCAACTAAAGTTTGTTGGTTACTTCCTAACCGGATCCTTCCGGTAACAGCTAATTGACTATCACCTTGAAGTGATAAACTCATTGCTTCTATCAGTCCTTTAATATCAATTTTATTTTGCGGGCACATAAAGCTGTCTTTGCACTGATATTGATGACTCTCTAGCAAAATAGAACGACCCATAAGCTTTGCATTTTCATTTAGCTCAAATAGGCTTCCTTCGCTATGAAGAGTTGTTGGCTTATATTTTGCCGTTGAACGTAATACACCTTCACGAATAGAAAGCGTTGCTCCGCCAGAAGTACTGAGATAGTTTTGCATGGCAGCAGTGATGTTTACTGCATTTTGCAGTTTAATTCGGTCGGCAAATACATTAACTTTTGACAACTGAATAGGGCTTGCTTGCTGTTGACTAATTGAGACTTGGCTACCGGGGACAACAGTAAATTTTAGCTGCGTATAATCTTTTAGTGGCTTAGGAAGCAGCTTATTAGGATCTGTTTTGTCTTTTATAAATTGCCGTTCAAAATTCCCAGCGATTAGTGATAGGCTGCCTATATTACTTGCTGACCCGTTCGTCCACGTAATGCCATTTGGGTTAGCAATCACTAGGTTAGCTGTTTGACCTTTGATACCCAGTACGCCTTGTAGATTAGTGGCTTCGTTACCTGTTACTTCAGCTAGTATTAATTGTGCTGCCTTTCCATCTAGCGCTCTATTGTCATTAATATCATTATTAAAGACTAAACCATGCTCATTAGATGAAAGACTCTCAAAGCTATTAAATGAAACATGATTTTCAAGTGGTGCGGTGATATTGATTGTTTTAGCTAAATTAAGGTCAGAATTTACTTCTGCAAGCGTTGAATGGTGAGTCAGTAAAGCAATTAACGGAATAATGATAACTCTCATAAGATGATGCTCCTTGCTGTGAATGATCCCTGTTATTTAGAGATAGCATAGCAACATCTTTTCATGGTGATGTGTTAAAAAATAAAATACGTAAATAAGAATACTTACACCGAAATACCTATTTTTATCGAAGATGCTTCATAAAAAAGGGCCACTGTTGTGGCCCTTAGCGATTATTTTATCTGAACAGGTTATTCAGTCTTTGCCGGTGGATGGCTATGTTCAATATCATCCGATTTCTTATTAAAGCGGCGACGGATCACCACGAAGAATACCGGAACAAAGAAGATAGCCAACGAAGTCGCTGCGAACATACCACCAAGTACACCTGTACCAACGGAGTTCTGTGCCGCAGAGCCTGCACCATTACTAAATACCAGAGGGATAACACCTAACATAAAGGCTAATGATGTCATCAGGATTGGTCGTAAACGCATCTTAACAGCGTTAAGTGTTGCTTCGACTAGCCCTTTACCTTCTTTTTCCATCAAGTCTTTGGCGAATTCAACAATCAAGATTGCGTTCTTCGCCGATAAGCCAATGGTTGTTAAGAGACCTACCTTAAAGTACACGTCATTCGATAGGCCACGCACAGAGGTAAACAGTAATGCACCAATAATACCCAATGGAACAACTAACATAACCGAGAATGGTACTGACCAGCTCTCATACAATGCCGCCAAACATAGGAAGACGACGATTAATGAGATGGCATACAGAGCCGGTGCCTGATTACCAGACAGACGTTCCTGATATGACATACCTGTCCATTCATAACCAATACCTTTCGGCAGGTTTTCTGTTGTCAATTGCTCCATCATCAGCATGGCGTCACCAGTACTTTGACCAGGTGCTGCTTGACCTTGAATGTTCATTGATGGAACACCGTTATAACGCTCTAAACGCGGCGAACCATATTTCCATGGATCTTGTGATTCATCCAAGAACGCGGAGAAAGGAACCATGTTGCCTTGAGCATTACGCACGTAGAGTGCACTGATGTCGGATGGCAGCATGCGGCTTTCTGCATCACCTTGAACATAAACTTTCTTAACACGACCGCGGTCGATAAAGTCATTTACATAAGTTCCACCAAATACTGAGCTTAATGTTGCATTAATATCAGAGATAGCAACACCTTGAGCTTGAGCTTTTTGTTGGTCAATGTAGATACGATACTGTGAGGTATCATCTTGGCCGTTGGGGCGAACCCCTTGCAACATTTCAGGGTGCTGTGCCGCTAAACCAAGTAGTTGGTTACGTGCTGCCATTAAGGCATCATGTCCCAAGTTGCCTTGGTCAACCAATTCAAAGTCAAAGCCGTTTGCTGTACCTAACTCAACAATTGCTGGCAGGTTAAAGGCGTAAATCATTGCCTCTTGTTTCTGTGACAAGGCGATATTGGCTCGTTGAACAATGGCTTCAACGTGGTTTTCATCGCCTTTACGTTCATCCCAGTTTTTCAATACAACGAACGCCAGACCCATGTTTTGACCTTGGCCTGCGAAGCTGAAGCCACCAACCGTAAACACTGACTCTACGTTACGTTTTTCGTCTGTGTGGAAGTAAGTGTTAACTTCATCCAATACAGCTTGTGTTTGTTCTTGCGTTGATCCTGGTGGTAATTGAACCATCGTTAAGAATACCCCTTGGTCTTCTTCTGGTAAGAAGGAAGAGGGGAGGCGCACAAACATGACTGCCATGGCCGCGACTAAAACTAAATAAATAATCAGGTAGCGACCTGTACCATTCAACATGCGGCTAACACTATCAGTATAGTGGTGAGCTTGTTTTTCAAAAGTACGGTTAAACCAACCAAAGAACCCTTTTTGGCTTCCATGGCCGCCTTTTTCGATAGGCTTCAGCATGGTCGCACAAAGTGCTGGGGTCAAAATCATCGCAACCAATACTGACAAGATCATGGCCGATACGATGGTAATTGAGAACTGACGGTAAATAGCCCCTGTTGAGCCACCAAAGAAGGCCATTGGGATAAATACCGCAGACAGTACCATTGCAATCCCCACCAATGCGCCTTGAATTTGCCCCATGGACTTCTTGGTCGCTTCTTTTGGTGGTAAGCCTTCCTCTTGCATTACACGCTCAACGTTTTCAACAACAACGATGGCATCATCAACAAGAAGACCGATGGCAAGCACCATCGCAAACATGGTTAAGGTGTTTATCGAATACCCAAACGCGGCGAGGATCGCGAATGTTCCTAGCAATACGACAGGTACTGCGATAGTCGGTATCAATGTTGCGCGAATGTTCTGTAAGAACAGATACATAACTACAACAACCAACATGATCGCTTCAACCAGCGTTTTGACTACCTCGTTAATCGAAATCTTAACGAATGGCGTTGTATCATATGGATAAACGATTTCTAACCCTTCAGGGAAGAACGGCTCCATACCTGCTAATGCTGCACGAACGTTGTTAGCAGTATCCAGTGCGTTAGCACCCGTCGCGAGTTTGATACCAATACCAGCAGCTGGTTTACCATTAAATCGTGCAATGGTGCTGTAGTTTTCAGCGCCAAGCTCAACTGTCGCAAGATCTTTTAAACGAACTTGAGAACCATCCTGATTAACACGTAACAGGATATTGGCAAATTCTTCAGGGTTGTTTAAACGCGTCTGAGCAATAATTGAAACGTTTAAGCGTTGACCGCCAACAGGAGGTGTTCCACCCAATTGACCTGCCGCCACTTGGTTGTTTTGTACTTTAATGGCATTGATAACATCGGTTGTTGTCATGTTGTACTTCACGAGCTGCTCTGGTTTTAACCAGATACGCATCGCGTATTGCGTACCAAACAACTGAGTTTCACCAACACCGTTAACTCGGCTAAGTGGATCCTTAATATTAGAACCTACATAGTCGGCAATATCATATTGACCCATTGAGTTATCGGCAGAAACGAAACCGGCTACCATTAAGAAGGAACTGGTAGATTTATCAACGCTGATACCTTGTTGCTGAACTTCTTGTGGCAGCAATGGCATCGCGAGTTGCAGTTTGTTTTGAACCTGAACCTGTGCGATATCACCATCAGTACCTGCTTCAAAAGTCAGCATGATACTGGCGGAGCCTGATGAATCACTGGTTGATGACATATACACCAAGTTATCGATACCGTTCATGTTCTGTTCGATAACCTGAGTCACTGTGTTCTGTACCGTCGATGCATCAGCGCCAGGGTAGTTAGCCGAAATGGATACGGATGGCGGTGCAATAGTTGGGTACTGAGCTACAGGTAACTTGATAATTGCCAGCAGACCAGCAAGCATAGTAATAATTGCGATTACCCATGCAAAAATTGGTCTATCTATAAAAAACTTAGGCATTAATCAACCGCTCCCTTATTTAGACTTTTGTTCAGGTTGTGCCTGATTGTCTATAGATTGCGTTTCTAAATTAGCTTCTTTAGGTACGACAGTAATACCTGGTTTGATTTTTTGCAGACCTATCACAATCACACGATCGCCGTCTTGCAAACCATCAGTCACCAGCCATTTGTTGCCGACAGCTTGTGCTGCTTTCACTTTTCTGACTTCAACTTTATTCTCTTTTCCAACAACCATGACCTGAGAGTCACCTTGTGGGGTACGAGATAAACCTTGTTGAGGAACCAAAATCGCATTTTCTCTCACACCATCTTCTAAGATGGCGCGCACGAACATGCCTGGCATCAGCTCTTTGTTGGGGTTCGGGAAGATTGCACGCATTGTGATTGAGCCTGTTGTCTCATCCACTGTAACGTCAGAAAATTCCAGAGCACCTTTTTGTGCATACTCTTGGCCATTATTAATGACTAAGCTAACAGGGGCTTTGCCCGGCTCTTTTTGTAGAGCACCTTTTTCTATCTCACTGCGTAAACGTAAGAAATCCTCACTGGATTGCGTAACGTCAACATAAATAGGGTCAAGCTGTTGAACTCGCATTAACTCAGTAGTTTGTCCAGTTGAAACTAATGCACCTTCAGTCACATTTGAAATCCCAGCACGACCACTAATTGGTGCTGTGACTTTGGTATAGTTCAAGTTAATACGTGCAGTTTCAACAGCTGCTTCAGCGACTTTAACTGCGGCTAAGGCTTGAGCATATGTTGAGGTTGCCTGATCGTATTCTTGCTGACTAATATATTTAGTGCCTAAAAGTGGCTTGTAGCGTTTAACTGTCAAACCGGCAATATTCGCGTTAGCTTGTGCTTGAGCAAGCGAAGCTTTAGCGCTATCAAAAGTGGCTTGGAAAGGCGCTGGATCTATCTGATATAAAGACGTTCCGGCCTCAACATCGCTACCTTCTTTATAGTTGCGTTTGAGTATAATGCCACTTACCTGTGGGCGGACTTCTGCGATACGAAATGCAGATGTACGGCCCGGTAATTCGGTCTTGATAGTCAGAGGTTCGGCTTTAAGCGTAACAATTCCTACTTCAGGCGCCGGGCGTTCACCGCCACCTTTTTGTTCATCGTTACAACCTGATAAAGCTAAGCCACCTGAAAGAACCAACAGAGCCAGAGGTAACACCCCTCTGTTTTTTCGCATAAGTTAACCTCAATTAATCAATAATTATGAGTACAATACAAAATAAGAAAAATGGTAAACAATAAGATTTTTCACTATGCTATAGTACAAACATACACTATTGTATGTAAATCAGCTTTGTATATAAACGAGTTGCAATGGCACGAAAAACTAAACAACAGGCCGAAGAAACCCGTCAGGAAATTTTAGATGCTGCCATCAAAACCTTTTCTGAGCGAGGCGTTTCGGCGACATCTTTAGCCGACATCGCAAAAGCCGCTGGTGTAACCCGTGGTGCGATATACTGGCATTTCAAAAATAAGGTCGATCTGTTTCAACAAGCTTGTGAATTCAGTGACAGTCAGATACTACAGGCTGAGAACTATTATCGTTCGAAGTATAGTAATGATCCACTGGCAATTCTAAAAGAAATTTTAGTTTATATTTTGACGGATTTTATTGAAAGCCCTAAAAATCGTGCTTTGATGGATATTCTGTTTCACAAATGTGAATTGGTGGGGGAAATGGCGGCGATTGTTGATCTCAAAAGAGAAAACTTCATGGCTAGCCACTACCGTATTGTTGAGCATTTACGCAATTGTGTTGATTTAGGGCAACTGCCTGCAAACCTTGATTTAGAGTGTTCCGCCATCATGCTACGTGCTATGGTTTGTGGTTTATTGGAAAACTGGTTATTACAGCCTGATAGTTTTAATATGCGGTCACGAACAGAAACGTTGGTGGATTCTATGTTAGAAACATTAAAATACAGTCCATCATTGCGCATAAAAATAGACTCAAAATAATTCGAGTTGCAGTTAGGCAATAATTGAAGATAGGCGGGGAGCATAGATAAACTAGGTGACTCGGTTAGCTGAACGTAGTCAACAACACTGCAGCTTGAAGGATTTCGGGTATAGACTAAGAAATTGGAGAAATACCATGCCATCCATTCTGATCATTGCTAATGGTGCACCTTATGGTAATGAAACTTTATTTAATTCATTACGTTTAGCAATCACACTTAAAGAACAGCACCCACAAACTGAACTTAGATTGTTTTTAATGTCAGATGCTGTTACCGCTGGGCTAAGTGCTCAAAAGCCTAAAGAAGGTTATAATATTCAACAAATGTTAGAGATTTTAACCGCACAACAAGTTGCGGTTAAGCTGTGTAAAACATGTACTGACGCCCGTGGAGTGAGTGAGCTGCCTTTAGCCGATGGTGTAGAGATTGGAACCTTGGTAGAGCTTGCGGCCTGGACTCTAGAAGCCGATAAAGTTTTAACTTTTTAGGGATTAGCGATACGTTGTTTGTCATTAATACGGCGTATCGATTAAAAAACACATAAATACAACCTATCATGGGTTCGGTCATGCAGACAATGAAAAGTCAATGGGTTAGGCAAGTCGGTGGGCTCTTAACACTACTCATTTTGCTGTTTTCCAGTTATAGCTTTGCCGCAACCAACAATTCCCTACCAAGTAAAAACGATATTCAAAATCAGCTAAACACATTAAGCAAAAAAAGCAATCAAAGTGCTGAAGATAAGCTCTCAATAGCTGATTTAGAAAAAGCGCTCACGTTTTATGATGAATTAAATAAATTAGACAGTAAGTCGGACGATCTGCAAAAAAGCCTTGATAGAGCGAGTGATGATGCAAAACATGCAGTGCGTTTACTATTACAATTAAAAAACAGCAGTGAAGAAGAAACCCTGAACTTTGCTAATAGCATTAAAAACGCTTCGCAGTCTCAGCTTGAAACTATGCTCAGTAGCGCATTGGAGCAGCTGCAAACAGAACAAAATGATCTCGCTAATTACAATAGCTATTTAATCAGCTTGCAAACACAGCCTGAAAGGGCGCAGGCCATTATGTTGGATAACGCACGCCGTCTACAGGAAATTCGTAATGAATTAAATAGTGTGTTTAATGAATCAGCAAAACTGCGTGATACGCAGGTTGAGTTATTACAGATAGAGCAAAACTATTTACAGCAGCAAAATGAGTATCAAAAACATGTGTTACAGGGAAATACTCAATTACAGGATGTATTACAAAAGCAGCGTGATTACACCACGTTGTATATTGAACAATTAGAAACACGCATTCAGCTTTTGCAGTCTTTTATTAGCGACAAACGATTGAACGATTCAGAGGCGACTGCACGTGAGGCGCAAAGCTCAACAGAAAATAATTTACAGTTAAAACAAAATCCGCTTATCCAGAAAGAATTAACGATTAACAATGGATTAAGTGAGCGCTTGATTGAAGTGACTCAAGCTAATAACCGTATGATGCAAAATAGTATTAGAGTAAAGGCATGGCTTGAGCGCGCAACGCAGTCTGAACGCAATTTGAAAGAGCAAATCAGCGTGCTACGTGGAAGCCTGTTGTTATCGCGTATTTTGTTCCAACAGCAAATTGATTTGCCAAACGATATTCTAACCAAAAATTTGCCCGTCACTATTGCAGATTTACGTCTTGAACAATTTGATGTCGCACAACAGAGGGATTCGCTATATCAAGTTAATACTTATATTACCAATATTGAGAAGCAGCTAGCAGAGAAATCAGGTGTTGAAACAGAAAAAGAGTTATTGTCTCCTGAAGATCGTGATGCGCTAATTAAGCTATTGGATGTCAGACGTGAGCTGTTAGATGAACTAAATCTACAGTTAGGTAGCCAAATTTCCCAAGCGATTAATTTACAGCTCGATCAAAATCAATTACTGGGTGTTGTGAAGTCGTTAGAGAATACACTGGCACAGCAAATTTTTTGGGTAAACAGTAATAAACCTATTGATCTTACATGGGTACAAGCTTTTCCTGAGGCGGCAGCACAGCAAATTAGTAATTTTGATTTTAGTTTGTCGAAAGGCAATATCAAGAGAGGGCTCACTAATTCATTATTAGTGGTGATCCCGCTGTTGCTACTCGCGCTGATGTTTATTTGGTTATACCGTAAGATATCAGTACGTTTACAAGAAATTGACCATCGACTATCCAGTTTAAGACAAGATAGCATACTGAATACGCCAATTGCATTGCTACTCACTATGCTGCAAACCTTACCAGCCGCACTATTTCTGTTGGCTGTGGGCTACTGGTTCTTGAAAACAGGCAATGCACAAGGTGGGTTTGTGTGGGCTCTATGTCAGCAATTGGCGGTTTTCTGGATCCTCTTCGAATTAATATGGCGAGTATTAAAACCAAAAGGCATTGCTGAAAAACATTTTGGCATTGACTCTCAGGTGGTCTCGCAAACACGGCGGCGACTAACTCGGCTATCTATTCCACTATTACCACTGATTTACTTTTCAACTTATGGGGTTATTAATCCATTAAAGGTTTCTGAAGATGTTATTGGTCAGCTAATCGTTTTAGTGTCTCTATTGGTACTCTTTATTTTTACCTTGCCATTTTGCAAACAGATTTGGCAGGAAAAAGGTAGTCATTTAACGCGTTCAGTCGTCATAACACTACTCACATTTTCACCATTAATATTAATTGGCTTGATGATGGCGGGTTATTATTATACTACGTTACGCTTAGCTAATCGTTGGTTAGACAGCCTGTATTTATTTTTGCTTTGGTATATTACCTATAACGCATGTTTGCGCGGCCTGACTTTAGTGGCACGTAAGCTCGCCTATCAGCGGGCGCTTGAGCGCAGGAAAGCACAAAGCCAAGAAGAAAATGGCGAAAATGAGCCGATTAAAGAACCTCCAATGACTATTGAGCTCATCAGCCAGCAATCGTTGCGTTTAACATCGATGGTGTTGTTTATTATTTTTGCATTAGGCTTTTATGCTATTTGGTCTGATTTTATAACTATTTTCTCGTTCTTAGATAGCGTTGATTTATGGCATTACACTGGGACAACGGCAGAAGGAACCAATGTTTTACAATCGGTGACACTCGCTAATCTTATATTAGCGTTGGTAATCATTGTGGTTGCATGGATTATGACGCGCAACTTGCCGGGCCTGTTAGAAGTTTTAGTCTTATCGCGCTTGAAACTCCGTCAAGGTTCAACTTATGCGATTACGACGATCCTTACTTATATTATTGTTGGGATTGGTGCGATTACTTCACTAGGCATGTTAGGGATCACCTGGAGTAAGCTTCAATGGCTGGCGGCTGCTTTAACGGTTGGTCTAGGGTTTGGTTTACAAGAAATATTTGCGAACTTTGTATCGGGGATCATTTTATTGTTCGAAAGGCCGATCCGCATAGGTGATACCGTCACCATTGGTACTTATTCAGGAACAGTCAGTAAAATTCGAATTCGAGCAACGACGATCATTGATTTTGATCGCAAAGAGGTGATCATACCGAATAAGGCATTTGTAACTGAACGTTTAATTAACTGGTCGCTTTCAGACACAGTGACGAGGATCACGGTAGCTATTGGCGTGGCTTATGGCTCTGATCTTGATAAAGTGAAACAAGTATTATTAAGTGCTGCTACATCGAACAGCAAGGTGATGACAGAGCCTGGGCCAGCTGTTTATTTTACTGGATTTGGGGCGAGTACTTTAGATCATGAGCTGCGTTTTTATGTCCGCCAAATTGGTGACAGAGGAACGACCAGTGATGAAGTTAATCGTGCGATAGATAGATTATGTCGAGAAAATGATATTAATATAGCCTTTAACCAATTAGAAGTTCATTTACATAATAATCAAGGTGATGAGGTACAAGAAATCAAACGGGACCCTAACAAAAAAACAGATTCTGACAATTAATCGTTTGCTAGACAGGTCGCTTCAGTGGCCTGTTTAGTGAGATAATCACTTTTGACAATTTCAAGGGCTTTCAATACAACATCAGTATCAATATCAGATGTTTCCAGAAGATAGATTAAATCAACAGCAAGTTGGGTCTCTTTTGGCGCGTTCTTTAGTAAGTCCATACATGCTCCCTATGATTGGCAAAGTGAATATATTTGTCATACGGTAGTGTTTTCGTTAAGGCATGGTAACTGCGTTGATTCGTGCCAGCCACATACACTTCTACGCTCCTAGTGACTCATTCACTTGGTGCCTAGCTGCCCTTCAAATCATTTAAGGTTTCTATAAATAATAGATTTTTATCATAATCAGAGCAAGCCGATTCTAGGTTTTATATCAAGATAGAAGGGGGGCTATCGCATGATAAAATAGCGCATATATTAAATAATAAACTATTATCTGTAATCTAATTAGATAAAGGTATTAATTGGATTGTCCTTAAAAGACAATGAGATATCACCTGCTACTTTGTGTTGTTATCGCTATAGAGGCATGCTAGTGTATTAATGCTTTTTTATTGGTATAAATATGATTAGGTGATGTTGTGACAAAATTATCAGAAAGTTTTTACTTAACATTTTGTGTTGTGGTGAGCTTTCTCATTACTTATCAGGTAGCAGGTATTGATGCGACATTATGGAGTTCGCTGTCAACGCTACACGGTTATACTATTTTCAATAAAGCGAGTCGTTATAAAAATATTATTTACTCTTTGTTATGCTCTTTATTTGTATTTGTGGGTTCCGCTCTCGGTTACTACCTTGGAATTAATTATTTGTTTTTTGTGGTTTTATTTTTAGCTCCTTTTTTCTACTACCAGTTTTATAATATCGATTCATCTTTAGATATGTCGATTAAGTATTTTATGATCTTCTATATCATCGGGGCGACACTAAACAAAGCCAGTTTTGATGGGCTAGTGATTGGTTTACTGATCGGGACATTTATCACGCTTGTTTTCTGCTATAGCATGAGTAAACGTGAAAAAATATCATTATTTCAGATTAAAAAATATATTTCATTAAAAAGAGATAAACTAAATATTAGCTTAATTTATCAATCGTTGATTTACTCTATTGGGCTATTGTTATGCGTTTTAGTCTCTAGGGCTATTAATGTTGACCATTTCTTCTGGGCTCCATTGACTTTTATTTTTGTATTAAATCCGAAACTAAAAAATATTATTAAGCTTACTCGGGATAGAGTTATTGGCACATTAGTTGTGGTGTTAGTATTATATTTGTCCTTTAATACAGCGGCGCTAATGCCTTACATTGGTTTTGCACTTATCTTACTATTTTCATTCTTGATCCCGATAAGCAACAATAAGAAAAATAATGTGTTTGGTACATTTTGCATTACGGGGTTGGTATTATCACTGATTGAAATGTCAATTTACTTTAATAATGTTGACTACCATTTATTGTCCGAGAGGATCATGGAAACCTTGATAGGTGGCTTATTCGCTATCGTTTGTAGCTACTGTATTAAATCGCTCATGAAGCAATCAACAGTAAAGCTTCATTCTAAAAATTGATTTTCCTGATGTTCAATTGCCTTTTCAATGCGGATCAGGGCTTGGCGACAGCGGTATAGTCGCCCAGCCAATGTCGCAATCTCTTTTTGGCATTGGTGACGTTTTGTGTGATCGTCTAAGGTGTTTAGTTGCAGTTCACGTTCATTCATCATACCCACTAGTCGGCGTTCATAGTCTTGATGTTGTGCTAAGCGTTCATAGAGGTCAACTTGCTCTTTCTTTTCTTGAAAGGCATTTTCTTTCTCTCGTAAGGATTGTGTCGAAAGCTCCCGTGAAAGTGCTTGGATCTGGTGGGTAATTTTCTCTGTTAGAAAGTTCACTTGCTCTTTGTGATTGAGTGACACGCTATGACATAGCTGTTGATACAGTTTATTGAGTTCTTTCTGACAATCACCGAGATGGGTTGATTTACTACTAAACAGCTGACTATCAAAACGGGAATGCGAAAACTCTTGATCCGCGATGGGGGCAATCCGTATTTGCAACGCCTCGATTTGCATTTTTAGCGCATCTAAAAGAGCTTGTACTTTCATTTTGCATTCCAATAAAAGTTAAAAAGTTGATGTGTGTTAATAAAACTGACCGTAAATATACGGCCGCTTATTGCATTTTTATGGTACTTTAAATAGATTCTATCTTTTCGTGTTTAAATTAAATTGGCACCTATTATTATGACCGCTAGAGAGCAACAACTGCAATTAATTAAAGAAAGTATCGCATCAATCCCTGATTATCCAAAGGAAGGTGTGCTATTTCGTGATATTACGACACTGTTAAACAACCCTGCTGCTTATCAGGCAACGATTGACCTGCTGGTGGAGCATTATAAAGACAAAGGGGTGACTAAAATTGTCGGTACGGAAGCCCGTGGTTTTCTTTTCGGTGCACCTGTTGCATTGCGTTTAGGTGTTGGATTTGTTCCTGTACGTAAAAAAGGCAAACTGCCACGCGAAGTGTTGAGTATGACCTATGATTTGGAATATGGCACCGATACGCTTGAAATTCATAAAGACAGTATTTTGCCTGAAGACAATGTGTTGGTCATTGATGATCTACTTGCGACAGGTGGTACTGTTGAAGCCACAGTTAAAATGATTAAACAGTTAGGCGCAAATATTGTCGATGCTGCATTTATTATCAGCCTACCTGACTTAGGTGGTGTAGAGCGCCTTGCTGCTCAAGGGATCAATTCATTTAGTTTAGTTGAATTCCCAGGCCACTAATCCTAATTTTGCCACTATTTTTATCGCAGTCTCGCCGTAAGGGCTGAGGCTGTGGTAGCATGGTGCTATCACCCTGTTTAGAAACTGCATAATTCATGAGCTATCAGGTACTTGCCCGTAAGTGGCGCCCTCAAAAATTTTCTGATGTTGTTGGTCAACAACATGTGTTGACTGCACTTGCTAATGGGCTGGAGCACCAGAGGCTTCATCACGCCTATTTGTTTTCTGGCACTCGTGGTGTCGGTAAAACAACTATTGCTCGTCTATTTGCTAAAGGTCTTAATTGCGAAACAGGGATCACCGCGACACCTTGCGGTAAATGTGCAAATTGCCTTGAAATAGAACAAGGTCGTTTTGTTGATTTGATTGAAATTGATGCCGCATCAAGAACAAAGGTTGAGGATACCCGCGAGTTATTAGATAACGTGCAGTACGCCCCCGCGCGTGGGCGTTTTAAAGTATACCTTATTGATGAAGTACACATGTTATCTCGTCATAGCTTCAATGCGTTGTTAAAAACCCTTGAAGAGCCGCCTGAGCATGTCAAGTTTCTACTCGCAACGACTGATCCGCAAAAACTGCCGGTGACAATTTTATCGCGTTGCTTACAGTTCCATTTAAAGGCGCTGGATGTCACCCAAATCAGCGAGCAACTGGAACATGTTTTGAATGCAGAAGGCATTGAACATGATAGCCGTGCACGACAACTGATTTCACGTGCTGCTGATGGCAGTTTACGTGATGCACTCAGTTTAACCGACCAAGCCATTGCGATGGGGCAAGGAAAGGTAACGGCGGACATCGTTAGCCAAATGTTAGGAACGCTTGATGATGAGCAACCATTAGCCATTATTGAAGCACTAGTTCGTGCAGATGGCATTGCGGTGATGTCTGAGGTAGAACAAGCTGCAACGCGAGGCGCTGACTGGGAAAACTTGTTGGTGGAGATACTTTCGCTATTGCACCGTGTTGCGATGATCCAACTATTACCAGCGGCAAAAGAAACGGATCCGTCTTCAACGGAAGGGCGACTCAGGCAAATTGCACGTATGATTTCGCCTGCGGATCTACAACTATTTTATCAGACGCTACTTGTTGGGCGTCGTGATCTTCCTTATGCACCTGAACGTCGAATGGGCGTTGAGATGGCATTGTTGCGTGCTTTGGCCTTTCATCCTAAGAATGTGATTGAAGAGCCAACAGCGCCTGCACTTATTGCTCCGCCATCACCTGCGGCGGTGACTCGAACAGCTCCACCATCGAGGGCTGCCCCCGCTGCGATAGCAGAAAATAGTCCAACCTCGCAATTATTAAAGGCAAGGGAGTCATTACAGTCCTCACAGAATGAGGGCTTTAACGCAAAAAAGAATAAACCGGCCGCGCCTGAAAAGGCTAAGCCGGCGATGTCAGCACTTGAGAGGCTGGCCGCTGTCACCAGCCAACATCAGCAAAATATTGCGAACCGTGCTACCGAAGCAAAGAAACCAGCGAAGCCTCAACCTTATCAGTGGCGTCCGCAGTTTGAAGATAATCAAACAAAAGAAGCGGTTACAACCCCAACTGAAATAAAAGAGGCGCTTGAATACGAAAAAACGCCTGAATTAGCGGTAAAAATTATTGAAGAAGGGCGTGAAAGAGATAGTTGGTCAGCAGAAATTGCACAATTAAAAATTCCTAAGCTAGTTGAACAATTAGCTTTGAATTCATATATAGAGAGAATAGGTGAGTCGCAAATGGTTTTGCATTTGCGTTCCGCACAGCGTCACCTGAATAAGCCTTCTGCACAAGATGCGTTGCAAAATGCATTAAGCCAACATTATGGTCATTCTGTTGAATTGAATATCGTTCAAGATGATAATAATGAGGTGAAAACACCGCTAGAATGGCGACAAGCGATTTATGAAGAGAAGCTGGCGCAAGCTCGCCAGTCAATTATTGCGGATAAAACAATTCAAAAACTGCGTTCAATGTTTGATGCTCAGTTGGATGAAGAGAGTATCCGCCCCGTTTAACGCTACAGTCTCTGTGAGTAAGCTGTAGCCTCAGTAGTGAGAGATAACTATGTTCGGTAAAGGTGGTTTGGGTAACCTGATGAAGCAGGCCCAACAAATGCAAGATAAAATGCAGAAAGTTCAAGAAGAAATCGCCAATCTAGAAGCGACAGGCGAATCTGGAGCTGGTCTGGTTAAAGTGACGATTAATGGTTCACATAACTGCCGCCGTGTTGAAATCGATCCAAGCCTGTTAGAAGACGATAAAGACATGTTGGAAGATTTGATTGCTGCTGCATTCAATGATGCGGCACGTCGTATCGAAGAAACGCAAAAAGAGAAAATGGCGAGTGTTTCAAGTGGTATGCAACTACCACCTGGCTTTAAGATGCCATTCTAATGCAAACCAGTCCGCTTCTAGAGTCGTTAATGGAAGCCCTGCGCTGTCTCCCTGGAGTGGGGCCTAAGTCAGCGCAGCGAATGGCTTTTCATCTGCTCCAGCGTGATCGTAGTGGCGGCATGCGCTTAGCGCAGTCGCTCACTCGGGCGATGTCAGAAATAGGCCATTGCCGTGATTGCCGTACCTTTACTGAACAAGAAGTGTGCAACATCTGTGAAAACCCACGTCGCCAACAAAATGGTTTGATCTGTGTTGTTGAAAGTCCCGCAGATATCTATGCTGTTGAGCAAACAGGCCAGTTTTCAGGACGTTACTTTGTATTGATGGGGCATTTGTCTCCTCTTGATGGTATTGGTCCAATGGATATTGGGCTTGATAGGTTAGAAGAGCGATTATCTTCAGAAACCATTACCGAGGTGATACTTGCAACTAATCCAACAGTAGAGGGGGAAGCAACGGCCAACTATATTGGGCAAATGTGCGCACAATATGGGGTAACTGCTAGTCGTATTGCTCATGGTGTTCCTGTGGGAGGCGAGCTAGAAATGGTTGATGGCACAACACTTTCTCATTCCTTAGCGGGAAGGCAAAGAATATAATTATTTTTCTAGCTACAGTGCTTAGCTGTAGCTCAATTGATGAGCAATCATATCAATAATATTCATTAATCACATCATAATCCCTCTCGCTTCACAGCTTTTTTATCTTACTGAGTTGAATTCCAATTTTTTGCCCCCAGTTAAACTTCATCGATAAGTCAAAACTATTCCATTAGATTGATGATATAGAGGCCATTAATGAGTATGAAAGGACAAGAAACTCGCGGGTTCCAATCAGAAGTAAAACAACTTCTTCAGTTGATGATCCACTCTCTTTACTCAAACAAAGAAATCTTTTTGCGTGAACTTATTTCAAACGCATCCGATGCGGCAGATAAACTGCGTTTTCGTGCACTGTCTAAGCCAGAGCTGTATGAAAACGATGGTGAGCTGCGTGTTCGCATCAGCGCCGATAAAGAGAATGGGACACTGACGATTAGCGATAACGGTATTGGTATGAGCCGTGACGAAGTTATTGATAACTTAGGGACTATCGCTAAATCAGGTACAAAAGCCTTTTTAGAAACTTTGGGTACTGACCAAGCAAAAGACAGCCAAATGATTGGCCAATTTGGTGTTGGTTTTTACTCTGCATTTATTGTGGCGGATAAAGTTACTGTACGCAGTCGCGCTGCGGGAGCAGCAGCGGATCAAGGTGTATTTTGGGAATCTGCTGGCGAAGGTGAATATACCATTGCTGATATCGAAAAAGCTGAACGTGGTACTGAAATCACTTTGCACTTGCGTGCCGATGAAAGCGAATTCTTAGATAACTGGCGTTTACGCTCAGTGATCAGCAAATATTCGGATCATATTGCTCTGCCTGTTGAAATCGAAGTTAAGAACGAAGAAGACGGCACAATCACTTGGGAAAAAATCAACCAAGCAAAAGCACTATGGACACGTAATAAATCTGAAATTTCAGATGAAGAATACACTGAATTTTATAAGCACATTTCCCATGACTATGCAGATCCACTGACGTGGTCGCACAACCGTGTTGAAGGTAAGCAAGAGTATACTAGCTTGCTGTATATCCCTTCACAGGCACCATTTGATATGTGGAATCGTGAACAGCGCCATGGTTTAAAACTGTACGTTCAGCGCGTGTTTATCATGGATGACGCTGAACAATTTATGCCTAATTATCTGCGTTTTGTGCGTGGTGTGCTGGACTCGAATGATTTACCGCTCAACGTTTCTCGCGAAATTCTACAAGATAGCGCGTTGACCCGTAGCCTACGTAGCGCATTGACTAAACGTGTTTTACAAATGCTGGAAAAACTAGCCAAGAGCGACGCAGAGAAATATCAAACATTCTGGCAGCAATTTGGGCTTGTGATGAAAGAAGGCCCTGCGGAAGATAGCAGTAATGGTGAGGCGATTGCTAAGTTATTACGTTTTGCATCAACGCATAATGATAGCAGCGAGCAGAATGTTTCTTTAGATGAATATATCAGCCGTATGGTCGATGGCCAGGACAAAATTTATTACATCACTGCTGATAGCTATGCTGCGGCGAAGAGTAGTCCTCATTTAGAGTTGTTCCGTAAAAAAGGCATCGAAGTCTTACTGCTTTCTGATCGCATCGATGAATGGATGATGAATTACTTGTCTGAGTTTGATGGCAAGCAGTTCCAATCAGTGAGTAAAGCGGATGAGTCGCTGGATAAATTGGCAGACGAAAACAAAGCAGAACAAGAGGAAGCTGAAAAGCAATTAGAGCCATTCGTTGAGCGTGTGAAAACTTTGCTGGGTGAACGTGTTAAAGAAGTTAAACTGACTCACCGTTTAACGGATACACCGGCAATTGTGACCACTAATGCTGATGAAATGAGCACTCAAATGGCAAAATTATTTGCTGCCGCGGGTCAGGCTGCTCCAGAAGTTAAATATAACTTCGAATTAAACCCAGCACACCCGTTGGTTAAAAAAGCCTCTGAGGTGACAGATGAAGCCTTGTTTGCTGATTGGGTTGATGTGTTATTAGATCAAGCATTGTTAGCTGAGCGTGGAACACTTGAAGATCCAAACTTGTTTATTCGTAAAATCAATGAATTATTGTTGAAGTAATGCATTGATGAGGTTTCGTTTTTGAGCAAAAACCACGTTTTAGCTTGTGCTTTAGCGTGGTTTTTTTCTTTTGCGAAAGAAGTTAAATGCGAAAACGTTTACGTGTGTTCTTGAGTAAAGCGCCATGCTAATGGTATGGTATCTTGTTTTCTTTTCAAATTATAAAAAACTAAATAGCAAGGGGTTTACGCAATGCGTATCATTCTGCTCGGTGCTCCAGGCGCCGGTAAGGGCACTCAAGCTCAATTTATTATGGAGAAATTTGGGATCCCACAAATTTCAACTGGCGATATGCTACGTGCCGCAGTTAAAGCAGGTAGTGAGCTAGGTTTACAAGCAAAAGAGCTAATGGATAACGGTAAGTTAGTTACTGATGAATTAGTGATTGCATTGGTTAAAGAGCGCATCAAACAAGATGACTGCCGCAATGGCTTCTTGTTGGATGGGTTTCCGCGTACGATCCCACAAGCCGATGCGATGAAAGAAGCTGGTATTAACGTAGATTTTGTCCTTGAATTCGATGTACCCGATGAAATCATTGTTGAGCGTATCATTGGTCGCCGTGTACATGCGCCTTCAGGCCGTGTTTACCATGTGACATTCAACCCACCTAAAGTTGAAAATAAAGATGATGTCACAGGTGATGAGCTGACCATTCGTAAAGATGACCAAGAAGATACGGTGCGTAAGCGTTTGGTTGAGTACCATGATTTGACAGCACCTTTGGTTGCTTATTATCAAAAAGAAGCTGATGTAGGTAATACTAAATACTTTAAGCTTGATGGTACACGTAAAGTGACTGAAGTGAGTGCTGAATTAGCTAAAATTCTTGGTTAATCATCAATGATAGTTATGAATAAAGGCAGCGATAACCGCTGCCTTTGCTTTTAGGCAATAAAAAGACATCATTATGTGTTATAAAGTTGGGAATAGTTATCATTTTAGGAGTGATCATTGTGTCGGAATGTAAATATGGCATTTTATTGGTTAACTTAGGAACCCCTGATTCCCCAACAACCCCTGCAATTAAGCGTTATCTTGCTGAGTTTTTAAGTGATGAACGGGTCATTGATGTTCCTAGGATTATTTGGAAACCTATCTTACACGGCGCTATTTTACCGTTTCGCTCTCCAAAAGTGGCTAAGTTGTATCAATCTATTTGGACAGAGGAAGGTTCTCCATTATTAGCCTATACTTTACGTCAAAAGGAAAAACTTGCTCCTCATTTCCCTAATATACCAATGGAAGTCGGGATGAGTTATGGCTCGCCGTCATTGAAAAGCGCGATTGATTCGTTGATGAGCCAAGGGGTGACTGAATTAGTCGTGTTGCCACTCTATCCACAATATTCATGTACCACGACAGCTGCAGTTTATGATGGTATCTCGGCTATTTTGAAAAAAATGCGCACAATACCATCATTACATTTTATTCGTAGTTACGCATCACACCCTACTTATATTCAGGGGTTAGTGAATTCTATTGAGAAAAGTTTTGCGCAATATGGTGAACCCGACAGATTAGTTATTTCGTTTCATGGGATCCCAAAAAGATATATAGATACTGGCGATATATACGAGCAAGATTGTCAAAAAACGACCGAGTTAATTAAACAAACATTAAACTACCCACAAGATCGTGTTTTGCTAACTTATCAATCTCGTTTTGGCAGAGAACCGTGGTTAACGCCTTATACTGATAAAACTATGAGCCAATTACCTGCTGAGGGAGTAACATCAGTTCAAGTTATTTGCCCAGGTTTTTCAGCGGATTGCTTAGAGACACTAGAAGAAATTAGTGAGCAAAATCAACACTTTTTTAAAAGTAATGGTGGTAAATCGTTCCATTATATACCGGCTTTAAATGATAATGATGACAATATTAACTTATTTAAATCACTTATCAGTAGTATAATTCGATAGGTTTAAGCGTTAAATTGATATAAAAACTGGCGTTAATCGATATATCATAAATTGGAAAAATCATTATACTAGCCGATACAAAAATTAGTAGTATTCTTAATTTGGTATTTAATTGGAAATTATATGAGCACTGATAAAGAATCGCAGGATGGTAAAACAGCACCAAAAATACAGGTCCCACAATTTAATATGCAGCAAAGCGACGAAATTGATTTGATGGCCCTGTTTGCTGTTTTAGTGAGAAATAAGTTTCTTATTATTGCTATCACTGTTGTTATCACGCTCATCAGTGCATTAGTGGTAACCCAATTACCACAAAAATGGAGCAGTACAGCGATTATAATTCCACCATCGTCTGAAGAAATCAAAGATATCAATACCTTGGGTGCTCAACTCTCCGTGTTAGATGTCAAGATTGATTTATCAGCTCAGCGTATTTTTGGCTCTTTTGTTGACCAATATCGTTCTAAAGTTAATCAAGAAGCTTATGTTCGTAGTACTGATTACTATAAAAAGCTTGCTGAAAAAGTTGATCCTGTTGATAAAGCAAATGGTGATCAGCGTTTGGTGAATACCATTATCGCAAATAGTATTCAGCTCCAAGATCAGTCAAAAGAGAAAAACAGTATATCAAGCGATATCGTGTTGACTTTTACTGCTCCACAACCTTCAGAGGCACAAGATCTGTTAGCGGGCTATGTTCGTTATACTGCAACGAAAGTCAGGGAGCAGTTTAAACTTGATATTCAAAATGCCATTGCACGTCAGTTAGTGTTTGCCAATGAAACTTTTAAACAAGAAGTCACTAAAATTCGTACTGAATATGATGTGAAAGTTGAAAGGTTGAAACGTGCTATTGATATTGCTAAAGCAGCGGGTGTACGTAAACCTATCGTGACCGATTCAGCGATTATCAGTGATGATCCTGATTACCCTATTGCGTTAGGTACAGAAGCGTTGGAGAAAAAACTGGCGATTGAATTACAAAACCGTGATATCGCTTTGTTAAGTGAAAACTTACAAATTCGCCAACACTATATTAAAAACCTTTCCGAGCTAGATATTGATACTATCGAATTTATGCCAGTTAAGTTTATATTAGCGCCAGACTTGCCGGCGAGAAAGGATTCACCAAAATCGTCATTGATCGTTGCGCTGAGTGCTATATTAGGTGTTATTTTAAGCTGCTCATATGTACTAACTCGCGAGTTGTATCGTGATTTTAAAAAGAATAACACACTGACTAAATAGCCAATAAGCTTGCCGGTAGTGGTTAAGGTGTTTTAAATCAATTTATTGATTTTCGACTGGTAACAAGGAGCGGGAAAAACCACGCTTTTATCCCGCTTGTTAACAACCTTAGCCCGTATTTTGATGAAAGGTGCCGGCTTTTATTTATCGTGATAGAATAACGGTAATGTATACTTTCTAACTTGTTCACTATGAAATTCCCCGGTCAACGTAAATCAAAGCATTACTTTCCTGTTAGTCTTAAAGATCCACTGTTGCAGCCTATTCAAGAACGTATGGATGACAGTGAAAACTGTAAATCTTATATTGTTGGTATTGACCAAACACTGGTCGATATTGAAGCTAAAGTTGATGATTCGTTTATTGAGCGCTATCAGCTTAGCAAAGGTCATTCGTTAGTCATTGAAGATGATGCAGCAGAAGCATTGTATGAAGAGCTAACCAGCAATTCGTTAATAACCCATGAGTTTGCAGGGGGAACCATCGGTAACACATTGCACAATTATTCAGTGCTTGCTGATGATCGCTCTGTGTTATTAGGCACTATGTGTAATAACATTCAAATCGGTAGTTATTCCTACCGTTACCTTTGCCATACTTCAAGCCGTATGGATCTTAACTATCTACAAGGGGTTGATGGCCCAATTGGTCGTTGTTTTACGTTGATCACTGAAAACGGTGAACGGACATTTGCGATTAGCCCTGGTCATATGAATCGCTTACGTCCTGAAAGTATTCCTGAAGATATTATTGCTGGGGCTTCTGCATTAGTATTGACTGCTTATTTAGTTCGTTGCAAACCAGGTGAGACCATGCCTGAAGCCACAATGCAAGCTATTCATTATGCAAAGAAACACAATGTGCCAGTGGTTTTAACACTAGGAACTAAATTTGTGATTGCACAGGATCCGCAATTTTGGCGTGATTTTCTTGCAGAGCACGTATCGGTGGTGGCAATGAATGAAGATGAAGCACTAGAGTTAACGGGTTTTAATGATCCATTACTTGCTTCTGATATGGCACTGAATTGGGTTGATCTCGTTTTATGTACCGCAGGGCCATCGGGGCTATATATGGCTGGCTACACTGAAGAAGCATTTAAACGGACAACTCAGCATCCATTGCTACCCGGTGCGATCGCTGAATTTAATTTGTATGAATTCAGTCGGGCTATGCGTAGACAGGATTGTGACTTTCCAATGCGCATTTACTCACACATTGAGCCTTACATGGGCGGTCCTGAAAAAATCATGAATACCAATGGGGCTGGTGATGGTGCTTTATCGGCCTTATTGCATGATATTACAGCTAACTCCTATCATCGCATGAATGTGCCTAATTCAAGTAAACATAGCCGCCAATATTTAACCTACTCATCATTGGCTCAGGTTTGTAAGTACGCTAATCGTGTTAGCTACCAAGTACTTTCACAGCATTCACCTCGTCTGACACGTGGCTTACCAGAAAAAGAAGATAGCTTAGAAGAGTCTTATTGGGAACGCTAATTTTTTACGGGTTACACTCTAAACAATGCCTCATGGTGAATTAAAAACCACGGGGCATTTTTTATGAGGGCTTAAAAGAAAAAACCCCCCACACAGTGGGGGAAAGAGGACACAAAAAATATCATTAATAATGGTTTAGGCGAGATTGAGTATAACTACCTATATGTTCTAAAAAATGAAGAAATTATGAATCTATCTATTATTGATTATTCCATTTCAGACTAAATTTGAAATTAAATGTCATGATTTGGAATACAGCCAGCAAAATAGATTGTTATTTAATTGATCCTTAATTAAAAAAAGAAAACAGTGTTTTTGTAGCAAAGACACTCAGACTGCTGACAAACGTATTTTGTTTGTCTGCGGTCGTTAAGGTTTTTGAAATAAAAGAGGAAAATCAATTTATTGATTTTCGGTTGATAACACGGAGCGGGAAAAACCACGCTTTTATCCCGCTTCGTCAACAACCTCCAGTGTTTTTGCGACAAAGGCACTGTTAGTCAGAAAGGTTACGCTTGTTTGGCGAGAGCTATCGGCTGCTCTTGAGGAATATTTTCTACTGAATAAGAAAAAAATACGTTGTTTACCAACTCTTCGTATCCTATTGAAAGATATCGATTTAACAAAAATTCAACCTGATGCTACGGAAATTTGCATCAGTGTTGTATAGTGCAGTAAATGTTAAATAATTGAGAGGGGTAAAACTATGTCTGAGGGGCGTTCTTCTAAGGTACGGCACCAAACTATTATCGAGTTACTTTCAGCTCAAGGGCAGGTGTATGTACAGGAGCTTGCGAAGCATTTTGATGTTGCGCAAGAGACTATCCGGCGGGACCTCAGCAAGTTGGGATCTCAAAAATTATTAAAAAAAGTCCATGGAGGGGCAGTAAATATTCAATCAAAGTTTGAGCGTAATTTTTCTGAACGAGCTCAGGCCGCAGTGGAAGAGAAAAAAGCGATTGCCACAAAAGCGGCATCGCTAATAAAACCGGGAGATACATTATTTATCGATTTTGGTACCACAACGTTTGAATTTAGCCAACGAGTTAAATTGATTGATAATATAACAGTTATCACTAATTCACCTTTATTAGCCAATACATTGCAAGAAAACCCGACAATAGAAACGATCCTAATTGGTGGGCAATTTAATGCGGCACAGAATGCTTGCTTGGGTGCCATTGCGCTAAAAAATATTAGTGAATTTTTTGCTGATTATGCTGTGATTGGTGCAAGTGCAATACACAGTTTGCATGGTGTGATGGATCAACATGTTGATGAAGCCGCAATTGCACAAAAAATGATGGAAAATAGCGATAAATTAATGGTATTAGCGGACTCAACTAAAACAGATAAGCATGCGATTAATGTTGTGACTGGATGGGAAAATATTGATTATTTAATAACAACTTCTAAAGAGTTTAAATTATCTGATAATAAAAAACGCCCTAAAACTAAAATTATTGTGGCCGAATTAGAATAAAAACTTTTACTAAAAAATAATTAAAACTTTACTAAAGAATAATGTTGCTTATTCTTTATGGATTTTTTACCTAAAATTTAACTTGTCAACATCAGGATTTAATTATGGAATTATATTTTATTGCTTGTCCTTATTCAGATCCAGACAGTAATGTGGTTGAAATGCGTTTTTAAGAATGTAGCAAAGTGGCTGCTGAGCTTGCGTTAAAAGGTATTGCAATTTATAGCCGAATTACGATGATATACCCGATTAATGAATATTTAGTTCAGCAAGGTAACAAAGTGGCTTGGTCATCGATTGATATGGCATTTCTTTCTGTGATGGCTTAATTGTATTGGCGCTTGATGGCTGGGATAGAAGCAGTGGTGTTGCCGCAGAGGTAGATTACTTTAAGCAGAAAGGGATGCCTGTTTGGACCTATGATAAATTTATCTAGGAAATTTAATGCCGTGATAAATATAAATTAATTATTTTATTGTTAGGTACTTAGTTGCGAAAATATTTAAATAATCATTTATTAATAGAGTTATTAATATTGATTTATTAACCTATGATTGATTAATTATAGGGAAAGAATTAAATGATAAGTAATTTTAAATTTGATGTGGAATTTTCACAAAATAAATTGATTAAATATATTGATGGTTTAAATGGAAAAGGATTTAAAGATAAAATAACTCAGGCATATAATGTAACAGCAGCAGAATCAGGTCTTTGCTATGGCTTGAGTAATTTAATATTGCGTTGCTCTCATTCTGGTTTACAGAAAGATTTGATTAATCAGCTAAATGAAAGCATTAATATTATCATGCTTCCAGCTATATCTGGTGATTCGATTGACTTTTATTATGATAAATCCTTAAGAGAACATTATAGGGTATTATTAAATAATTTATCTTTACCTATATTAAATACGCGAACTAATCATGATGTAATAGCTTTGATTAATAATATTATATTTTATATGGATTTTACTCCTCCCATTATAGGAGAGTCTGATATTAAGTATATAAATAGAAAGTTAGCTGATGTAAAGGCTGAAGGTGATGTTAAAGTTCACTTGGATTCTCTATCTGAAATAATAGGGTGTATTCATACTAAGTTAATGGGTAATAATATCAATGATAATAATAAATATATATCTATTGCAAGAAAAATACTTAAATCTAAATGTATGGATAGAGTAATGAAAATTAAGGAGTTTATGTGGAATGCATTTGAATATTATAGTGAAAGCTTAATATTAAATATGAATTTATTAAATAACATTAGTGGATTGTCTACTTATGAAAATTATAGCAAAGATGAAATGGTTAATCTCGGGATCCATGAAATTACATTATCTGATTTACGCCTAAAATTAGAAAAACATGAGTCATTTTGTATTAAAGAACCTTTATATTTAAGTATAGCTAGTGTTGAACATACAATGGCATTAGTAGTAAATTATGATGCTATAAATAAATGTTACAGCTATGAGTTTTTTGATCCAAATAAAGGAATGATAAAATATAATGATTTTAGCAGTTTTATGGATTTTTTTAGTACGTATGATCAAGAGCTTAAATTTAGAAGAGTAGATGGTGAAGAGTCTAATTTTAGAATTAGGTTTGAAAATTATATGCCAATTAGAGAAAATAATAAAAAAATCAATATCAGAAAAGTTGATGATAATGATGTTTTTACAACAACAAAAAAGTATTTATCAGAAGATAAAGTTGAAATTAAATTATTAGATGAGTGGAAACTCAAATTTGATGATTATAATGTTGAAAAAAATAAAATAAAATTAAAGTTGTATAATGGTAAAAAAAAGAAAACGATTTATTCGAAGATGAATGATGTAAGGGAGTTGGTCGATATAATTCGTGATAATGTTGATAATATTACCAAAAAATCAGGGGATATTATTATTCAACCCAATAAAAAAATTGAACGCAAATTAAATATTTTATTAAATATCAATAGTGTTAAGCAAAAAAAACAACCGACCCCTTTCATAAAACATTTAAAATAAGGGAGGCTTTTGCTTTCTTTTTGTTAAAAATCTAAGGGAAGCCGGAGCTTCCCTTGTAACATTAATGAGATGGTTTTAGGTACTCATCAAGGCTTTTTGCTTCACTGTCTTTTGATGTTGGTTCATCATCAATAGAACAACCATATTCGGTCACATCATTACACATAAAGGTTGCCATCGCTTTGGCAATTTCATGTTCACCGATAATGATATGATCGGCGCCACGTTCTTTAATAAAGCTGACTTCATCATCATAGTGAGCACGGACAATCACGGTAATATCTGGATTAAGCTCTTTTGCATGGGCCACGATCTCACCTGCTTCATAACCATTTGGAATGGTCAGTAGAAGGGTTTTGGCACATTCAATACGTGCAAGGCTAATGATATCTTTATTTGCACCGTTACCTAAAATGGCACTGAAACCATTTTCTGCCAGCTCTTCAAACTTCGCTCGAGTATCTTCAACTACCACTAATGGAATATTACGACGACGTAGTTTATCCGCTAGCATTCCACCCACACGACCATAGCCAACGATAATTGCATGACCACAAATATCGACAGGAATTTGTGTTTCCTCTTCCAATGTTTCTTCGAGCAACTGCTCCTCAATCGTTTCGGTTTTTTCTAAGTATTTATCTAACAAGCTAAACAATACTGGGTTGAGCATAATCGAAACAATAGCACCGGCGAGAACGAGGTTTTGCGCTTCTTTATCCATCACACCGAGAGCCATACCCATACCTGCTAAGATAAAGGCAAATTCACCTATTTGAGCAAGGCTGACAGAAATGGTAAGCGCAGTTCGCCGCGAGTGGCCAAACATTCGTACGAGTAATAATGCGGCGGCGGATTTACCAATAATAATAATCGCAAGAACCGCAATTACCCCTAATGGGTGCTCAATCAGTACTACTGGGTCAAACAGCATACCGACAGAAACAAAGAACAGAACCGCGAATGCATCTCTCAGTGGCAAAGTATCTTGTGCTGCACGATGGCTCAGCTCTGACTCATTGAGTACCATGCCTGCAAAGAAGGCACCTAGGGCAAACGAGGCATCAAATAGCGCAACAGCTGCATATGCGATACCCAAAGCTAAGGCAAGCACGGCAAGGGTAAATAACTCACGAGAACCCGTCGAGGCGGTACGCGATAAGATCCATGGAATAACGCGGCGACCAATCACTATCATAATGAAAATAAAGGCGACTACTTTACCAATAGTCCAAGCAAGCCCTAATAGTAATTCACTAAAGCTTGCTTGCTCAGAATTCATAATAGCCGCAGCAGCAGGTAACAGCACTAACGTCAGTACCATCGCTAGGTCTTCAACAATCAACCAACCGATAGCGATTTGCCCACGCTGGCTTTCAATCAGCTGTCGTTCTTCTAAGGCCCGTAGCAATACAACGGTACTGGCGGTTGATAAACACAGGCCAAATACAATCCCTGAGAACGTTCCCCAGCCAAATAGCGTGGAAAGACCTAAACCTAATAGGGTGGCGACGGCAATTTGTGCAATAGCGCCGGGGATGGCTATCGCTTTAACGGCTAACAGATCTTTTAACGAAAAATGTAAACCAACGCCAAACATTAGCAGAATAACGCCAATTTCAGCTAATTCAGGCGCAAGAGTCGTATCGGCAACAAAACCCGGTGTAAAAGGACCGGCTAAAACACCTGCGGCTAGGTAACCCACGAGAGGGGAGATTTTTAATCGCTGAGCGATCATACCTAACAAATATGCAAGGGCGAGACCACCAACAATGGTTGTGATTAAGGGCGTAGAATGCTCCATTTAGTCTCCTCTAAAATTCCCATCATACTTTGAAGCGCAGCATTATTGGTTTCGTTAGCCCAAGTCACAAAATCATCTGTGTGATTTAGGCATTCAGTCACTTTTTGATTAGCTACAATTCTAATTATTTAGGGTATTAATTGATGTTGTGAATGGCAGAGTTGCTATTTTAGCGTTATTTGAGAAAAATTTCCTTAAAAAATTTCAATGTTTTTCAAATAAAAGTGCTTTTTTAGTGCTAAATCGTTACAAAGATGTCATTTATATGATTTTTTGTTGAATTTTAAGTGGGATATAGAGGGAACTGCCCATACTTATGTTTCGATAACTATGGGCAAAATAAAGAAAAATGGCTATTTTTGTTCTAGATTTGGTAATAATACAGTAAAAATGCCAAGTAAGGGTAAAAAAGCACAATATTGATAGACTTGCTCAATACTGGTCTTATCAGCAATTTGGCCTAGCACGGCTGCACCAACGCCTCCCATGCCAAACGCTAATCCAAAAAATAGCCCTGAAACCATGCCTGTTTTACCGGGGATCAGCTCCTGTGCATAGACTAAAATGGCAGAAAACGCAGACGCCAGTATCAACCCAATAATAACGGTCAAAATGCTAGTCCAGAAAAGAGAAGCATGAGGAAGCAGCAGTGTGAAAGGCGCAACACCTAAGATAGAAAACCATATAACGTATTTACGACCGATTTTATCACCGACAGGCCCACCGATCATGGTGCCTGCTGCAACAGCAAATAAGAAAATAAATAAGTGTATCTGTGCGTTTTGTACTGAAACGCCGAACTTATCAATTAAATAAAAGGTGTAGTAGCTACTAATACTGGCTAAATAGAAGTATTTAGAAAACACTAAAACTAGTAGCACAGCTAACGAGCCGACCACCACTTTACGTGGAATAACTTTAATCTCAACATGATGAGCCGGTTTTTTGCTGGCTGCGCGATGCTGTTGTTTGTACCAACGGCTCACTTGTAATAGCACAACAATGGCTAAAAGCGCTGCGAGTGAGAACCAACCTACATTGCCTTTACCATAAGGTTCAATCACCAATGCTGCTAATAGAGGTCCTAAAGAGGCACCTAAATTACCACCAACTTGGAAAAAGGATTGTGCAAGTCCATGACGACCACCTGAAGCCATACGAGCAACACGCGACGACTCAGGATGGAACACTGAAGAGCCTGTACCCACTAGTGCTGCGGCTAACAAGATCACAGGGAAAGTTTCAGCCATTGCTAACAGCAGAAGGCCAGTTAAGGTGAAACCCATCCCGATTGGTAGTGAATAAGGTTGTGGGTGCTTATCGGTATAGTAACCAATAATGGGTTGCAATAATGAGGCTGTTATTTGATAAGTTAGAGTTATCAAGCCAATTTGTGCAAAGCTTAATGAAAAGTCAGATTGTAACAACGGGTAGATAGCTAATATCAGCGACTGGATCATATCATTGAGTAAATGAGAAAAGCTGATCGCACTTAGGATACTAAAAACGGTTTTTCCTGTTTTGCCTATGGGTTTGGTTGGCGTCGTATTACTGGGGTTGCTTGCTTGTTCACTCATAATGATTAACTTCTGGTTGTGGTTGTAAAATGGTGTTGCGTAATTGTTATCAATATAACTGATCTACAATTTATTAAAATCAATAAATATTGCGTGTAATAAAATCACTTACGGTATTAATTTGATTGATGTCTCAATTTGATGAAACAAGCGCTGATTTATGCAGGCTGTAACCGATTATGATCGCAGTTTTATGCTATAAACAGTCTTTTAATATTAAGCTTATTATCTACACATAACGCATGAAATTTATATTAGCAGGGAGAAAAAAATGAAGTTAACCTTTAAAGCATCCGTCTGTGCATTGACGGTATCTTTAGCATTGTTGCCTGCTGCATTGGCAAATGCTTGGGAAAAAGATAAAACCTATAATATTACTATCTTGCATACCAATGACCATCATGGCCATTTTTGGCATAATGACCATGGCGAATACGGTTTAGCGGCACAAAAAACCGTTGTTGATGAAATCCGTGATGAAGTAGCTAAACAAGGTGGCAGTCTTTTATTACTTTCAGGCGGTGATATCAATACAGGTGTTCCTGAGTCAGATTTACAAGATGCAGAGCCTGATTTCAAAGGCATGAATTTAGTAGGTTACGATGCGATGGCATTAGGTAACCATGAATTTGATAATCCACTTGATGTGTTACGTACTCAAGAAAAATGGGCCAACTTCCCATTTTTATCAGCAAATATTTACCAAACCAGTACTGGCAAACGCTTATTCAAGCCTTATCAAGTCTTTGATAAGCAAGGTGTGAAAATTGCAGTATTAGGTTTAACCACCGATGACACGGCAAAATTGGGCAATCCAGCCAACTTCCCTGATGTAGAGTTTAGAACCCCCGCAATTGAAGCAAAAAAAGTCGTCGAAGAGCTTCGTGCAACAGAGAAGCCAGATATCATTATCGCAGCAACCCATATGGGGCATTATGATGATGGGCAACATGGTTCAAATGCACCGGGTGATGTGGAAATGGCTCGTAGCTTACCTGAAGGTTATTTGGATATGATCGTCGGTGGGCATTCACAAGATCCCGTTTGCATGTCAGCAGAGAATAAAAATTACAAACAAGTTGATTATGTACCGGGAACGCCTTGTGCCCCTGATAATCAAAATGGCACATGGATAGTACAAGCCCATGAGTGGGGTAAATATGTGGGTCGAGCTGATTTTGAATTTAAAAATGGCAAATTCACGCTAAAACACTATCAACTGATCCCAATTAACTTGAAGAAAAAAGTCACTAAAGATGACGGGACAAGTGAACGTGTTTATTACACTCAAGAAATCGCACATAACCCAGAAATGATGAAGCTTTTGACTCCTTATCAAGAGAAAGGTGGCGAACAACTGAATGTTAAAGTGGGTGCTGTTGACGGTAAGCTTGAAGGTGACCGCAGTAAAGTGCGTTTTGTTCAGACCAATATGGGGCACTTATTGTTAGCTGCACAAAAAGAACGTGCAGGTGCCGATTTTGCGATTATGAGTGGTGGTGGCGTTCGTGACTCCATCGAGAGTGGTGACATCACCTATAAAGATGTATTGAAGGTTCAACCTTTCACGAACGAATTAGTGTATGTGGATTTTAAAGGTAGTGAGGTACTGCCTTATTTGCAAGCAGCTGCAAATATGAAGCCTGACTCAGGTGCTTATGCACAATTCTATAATGTGAGTCTGACATTAAATGCAGATGGTAGTATCAGTGATGTGAAAATCGACGGCAAACCAGTTGACCCACAAAAAACCTACCGTATGGCGACATTGAATTTCAATGCGATCGGTGGTGATGGATATCCGAAAATCGATAGCCATCCAAGCTATGTGAATACTGGCTTTGTCGATGCTGAAGTGCTGAAAGGTTATATTGAAAAACATTCACCACTTAAAGCAGCAGATTATGAACCAAAAGGTGAAATTGTTTATAAAAACAAATAATCACTGTCTAACTTAAGCCACTGAATGGGTTGGTGGCTTAAGTTGTTTGCTTTTTATACTCGTCATACTTCAAGTTGCAGCGCTTTTCGTTAAGGTATCAGTAACTGCGTTCACTCGTGCCAGTTACATAGTTATCTATGCTCCTAGCGACTCACTCACTTGTCGCCTAGCTGCACCTCGAATTATTTTGAGTTTATATCGGTTAATCTTTTTTGATCTCAGCAAATGTCGCATTCAGCACACTGGCTAAATCAGCAGGCGCTAATTCAATATCTAACCCTCGTTTGCCACCCGAAATAAACATAGTGGCAAATTGTTGTGCTTGGCTATCAATTACTGTCGGTAGGCGTTTCTTTTGGCCTAATGGACTAATGCCACCGATTAAATAGCCCGTGGTTTTTTGGGCAATTTGAGGATCAGCCATTTCAACTTTCTTCACTTTAAATACTTTAGCAACCAATTTTAGATCTAGTTGCCCTGACACGGGTGTGACAGCGACAGCGAGGCTTTTTTGATCACCATTAAGTGCGACAAGTAGTGTTTTGAAGACTTGTTTGGCATCTAACCCTAATTTATTGACCGCTTCATCACCAAAATTATGCTCATTTGGATCATGTTCATAGGGGTGAATGGTGAAGCTAATTTTTTGTTTTTCTAATAATTTTACTGCGGGAGTCATTATTATACCTATTTGTATTCAATTGCGTAGATAATCGATTAAACTACCATCCCCAAATAAATGTAAAGCGCCAACTGCGACCACATAGTTGCCATCAGGTAATGATTTCAACCTAGCACTCCAGTCTTGATTACGTTGCGCCATAAGCACTTGATAAACATCATCACTGAACGTTTTAGGCAATGTGATGTGGTTCTCTGGCTGATAATCAAGCCACCAACTGATCATAGTTTGTAGCGAGCGGGCATTGGTGCGCCAATGTTCTAATGTGTCTTGTAATAAAGGCAAGCCTTCTTGAGGGAGTTTTAACAACAATTCGACTTGCGAGTCAGTGCCTTCAAGCTCAATGATGGTTTTTTGTTGCGACTGAGCGTTACGTAATAACTGATAATCAATGCCATATTGCCCTCGCAACCCTAGCCCTTGAGCTTGGGTGGCCTGTAAAATCAACGCTATTTGCCATGAAGGTAATGAATCAAACTGTGCTGGATCTTGATGGATTTCTTGGCAGTAATGAATAAACAAGGCGTATTCATCGTCAGTTAAGCGATGCTGTATGGGGGCACGTGAAAGTTCGTCTTGCGTGAAGGGCGTACGCATATCCGTAATATCGGCTTCAACAATTAAAGCATCTGCATGGTTGAGTTTATCGAGTAAAATATCAGACAGTGGGAACATATTTTCAGTACCCATATGGATGCTGCCAACGATGTGTAACTTTAATTTTTTCGATAAACGGACATCGATCGCGGGGTAAGGGTAGGCCGGTGCGGCTTCCATATGAAGCCAATTTTTTAAGTTTTCGAGCAGCTTGACCATAGTACTTCCCCGTATTTCATCATCAATCCATTAGGTTAAACAATCTTGGCACAATTTTCGACTCACTTCGCGCTATTTTGTTGCCAAAATTCGTGGGGGGTTAAGCCACCGAGCTTCTTTTGTACCCACTGCTGATTATACATTTGTACAACATAAGGCAGAAATTCAGCTAATGGCAATCCATTGGTAGCGGGTAATAGGGTCGATAATGAAATATCGAGCCGTAATGATGATTCATGTTCAACATCGAAATAGTTGAGTGCGAGCCCTTGCTCGGCACACCATTGTTGTAGCGGGTGTTCATCAAATACGGACTCTAAAAATAAATTTCTTTTTTCAGTCTCAAGACATTGCATATCAGCAGGTAGTCTGGTTTGTATTTCTTTTAGCCAATTAACCACCAACTGTGCAGAGATACCTTGAAAAATATCGACACAGGAAAAGCCGCTGACTTGCTCTTCTAGCCACAATAAATGTAACTGGCCACCATCCTGTGGTAGTAAATTTAAACGACGGTAATATAATTTTACTTTACCGCACTGTTCACCACTTTGAATGGCTTTTTTTCCCTTTAACACACGAGAGCCGAGCACGTTCATATGCACCATTTCACCTTTTTTCAGTAAGCGATCTAGGCTGGCTCGTGAGATAGCTTGCCCCATACCTTCATTGATGCAGGTGACCAATTCATCCAGTGGCAACACAAAGTGAGTTCTTAACCAAAGAGCAAGATCCACTTGTTCTTGTCTCATTACCTTGTGTACATTTTTTGGGGTGGATTTTTGGTCTTCAACCTCTTGTCTAACCCGCCAACGGCGTACTGTCGACACAGAAATTCCTAACTCTTTTGCCAGTTCTCGGTCACTTTTGTCTGACTGCTGTAGGTAACGCCGTACTCTTGGAGTGGTGGTGGCATTCGCATGTAATTTGATTTCCATACTGGCTTTTTCCCTAACGGTGATGGTATCTAATCTTATGAGACTAATTCATTCTGAACTAAATACTGTGACCTATCGCAACTTTATTTAAATTGCCTTGGGCAATAATCAGGTCGCCGGCAAGCAAACAAAAAATTAACCATAACCTCAGCCTGTTAGATCCGATATCGCCTTTTACGGGAGATTTACTATGAGTAAGGTGCTCGATTACTTAGAAGCCAAATTGATGCCATTGGCTGCTAAAGCCGCGCAGCAAAGACATCTGTGTGCTATTCGCGGCGCATATGTCTCTTTTATGCCATTCATCATCGTTGGGTCGGTGATGCTAATTATCTCTTCTTTTCCAAATCAAGCCTACCAACAGTTCATGACAGGTATTTTTGGCGCGAGCTGGACAAGTATTGTTGAAATCCCTTTCAATGCTGTATTTTCTACCATGTCTTTGTTTATCAGTTTTATGGTGGCTTATCGATTAGCTGAACACTATAACGAAGATCAGGTTTCTTGCGGCATTTTAGGGCTAATTTGTTTTTTAATTTTAACGCCTTTCTTGAAAGCGGAATCACTGGGTAACGTCACCGTTATTTCAACCGAATGGATTGGTAGTAAAGGACTATTCGTTGCTATGATCGGTTCATTAATCTGGACGGAACTATTTTGCTACATTAAACGCAAAAATTGGGTGATCAAAATGCCTGAAGGGGTTCCACCTGCCGTTCAAGAGTCATTTGCCGCATTGATCCCTGCTCTATTAGTGGTGATTTTAGTATTAGCGATCCGCACATTAGTGGCACAAACCAGTTATGAAACTGTTCATCAGTTTATTTATCAAACACTGGCGACACCAATGCGCCATTTCGGCACCTCCTATGTGGGTGCACTGTTAACTGGCCTTAGTATCACTTTGCTGTGGTCTGTTGGGATCAACTCAGGCTCCATGGTCAACGGCATTATTCGTCCTTTATGGATGGAAAACCAAACCGATAACATCGCTGCAATTCAAGCAGGTATGACACCTCCACATGTCATCACAGAACAATTCTTTGACATGATTTGGATGGGCGGGGCTGGTGCAACACTGTCATTAGTGATTGCAATGTTGATTTTTGCACGCAGTAAAAGCATTCGCGAAGTAGGGGGATTGGGGGCCGGTGCATCTATTTTTAATATCAATGAGCCTATCTTATTTGGCCTGCCAATTATCATGAACCCGATCATGTTGATCCCATTTAACCTTGTGCCATTGGTATTGATCACCACGCAATATATTGCCATGAGCCTTGGTGCAGTTGCATCAACGACAGGGGTATTCATTCCGTGGACATTACCACCAGTGATCAGTGGCTTTATCGTCACGGGCCATATCAGCGGCAGTATTATGCAAATCATTAACTTATTGATTGGTGCGATGATCTACCTGCCATTCTTACGCATTATCGATAAACAGTATTTAGCGACAGAAAAACAAGGGTAATCCGTTGTTTTATTGGAAACTCAAGGAGTTGTTATGTGGGGAATGATTGCAACATGGCGTATGGCTTTAGAAGGCGTAACGCGTGCTACAGCCCTGTTGAACCGTGGAGAGAGTGCCGCTCATGCAGTGGTTGAGGCTGTCTCCGATGTCGAAGATTTTCCGCTATACAAATCAGTTGGTTATGGTGGTTTACCTAGCGAGAACTGTGAAGTAGAGCTAGATGCTGCCTTTATGGATGGCGATTCACTGGCCTTTGGTGCCGTTGGTAATTTAGTGGATATCGCCAATCCAGTACGTGTGGCTCATGCCTTAAGTCGTGAACGCTTTAATTCATTATTGGTTGGACGTGGCGCTCGTGAATGGGCGGTAGAGCAAGGCTTTGCACAGAAAAAAATGCTCACAGATAGGGCAATCGCCCATTATCGAAAGCGTTGTCGGGACACCATCGACAAAGGGTTAAGCCCTTATGATGGGCACGATACTGTGGGTATGGTTGGATTAGATTTACAAGGCAGTATGAGCGTGGCGACTTCTACCAGCGGATTGTTTATGAAACGGCGCGGTCGTGTTGGTGATTCGCCAATCATCGGTTCAGGCTTTTATTGTGACAGTGAAATTGGTGGTGCAACAGCAACCGGTGTTGGTGAAGACCTAATGAAAGGTTGCACTAGTTATGAAATTGTCAGACGCATGGCCGAAGGAATGACACCACAACAAGCGGCTGATTCAGTGGTGTTTGAACTGGAAGATAAACTCATGAAGCGGTTTGGTCGCTGTGGTGATTTATCGGTTGTTTGCATGAATAAAGATGGTGAATTTGGCGTTTCGACCAATATCAAAACCTTCTCATTTGTGATTGCAACTGCCAATACGCCGCCGACAGTTTACCTTGCTGAACGTCTTGAAGAACATACCACATACACCCTAGCAGATAGTGATTGGCTGCAAGATTATGAACAGCGGATCCGTGAGCCAATCGATGGAGCGCTACATTATGATTAACTTCCAAGTCATCAGTGACAGTAAAGTATTCACCCATTCATTAGCGAATACGCAAGTTGTCACTTATTCAAATAGCGGTTTGTTAAAACAGCTAGGCTGTTCAACAACATTGGCAGAACAGCTCGATGCCTATGCAGAAACAGGCAAAGTAGCCCAGAGCCAATTTGCTTGTGAGCCTCTCGGAAAAATCACGGTGATCCCGACCACTGATTGGCTATCATGGCCTGACGGTAAGCTGTTGGTTGACGTACGCGCCTTATTGAAAATGCCATCAACAGAGCTATTGATGGATTGCCGATTATTTAATTTACAACAAAGAGAACATCAAGCGGCGTGTCAGCAACTGTTGATCTTATTGTTTAATCATGGCTATCAGCTTGATGAGCAACAGTTTAAAACAACTGTTGCACCGTCGCAGAAAATCGCTTCTTTGTTGTTATACAGCGAACAGGATCAAGCTGAAGCACTCAAAAAATTGGCTGAATATGCTTTTGCTGTGAGTAAAGGCATGGTTGATGCACGACAACTAGCCGACATACCCAGTGATATTTGTACCCCTGAATTTGTTGCTAATACGGTTTCTTCTGTGGTCAGTGCTTACCCGAAAATTTCAGTTTCCGTGTTTGATGAACAGGATATCCAGCAGCAAGGTTTAGGGTTATTACATGCGGTAGGTAAAGGGGCAACCAATCCGCCAAGAATGGTGGTATTGCGCTATCAAGGTGCTGGAGATGCAGCTTATCGTGCCTATGTTGGCAAGGGGGTAACTTATGACACGGGTGGATATTGGCTAAAAAGTGGCGAAGGCATGTATACCATGAAGTATGACATGTGTGGTGCTGCCAATGTGTTTGGCCTGCTGGTGGCTGCCGCTGAATTGCAATTACCCGTCAATCTGATTGGTGTATTAATGTTAGCTGAAAACATGATTGGCCCCGATGCGATGCGCCCAAGCGAGGTTGCAACCAGTTACGCAGGGCTGACGGTAGAAATCAACAATACGGATGCGGAAGGGCGATTAGTACTGGCGGATGGTATCGCTTATGCAGCTTCATTGGAACCGCAATACATTATTGATGTGGCAACGCTGACTGGTGCAGTAGTCAAAGCATTAGGCTATGACTTAACGGGTCTGATGTCATCAAATCCACCATTGAGTGCAGATTTATTGCAGGCGGGCTTGGATTGCCGTGATGAAGTGTGGCAACTCCCATTGGATCAACGTTTATCTGGGCAGGTGAAGAGTCATATTGCTGATTTGTGTAATACACCCAGTAATAACGCGGCAATCAGTGCTTCAGCCGCCTACTTTTTAAGTCAATTTTGTCCTAAACAGGTACCTTGGGCGCATTTGGATGTCAGTGGAACCGCTTTGTGGCGTGAAAATGGCTACAGTACCGCTTCGGGTCGTCCTATTCCACTGCTAATTCAACATATTATGAACGATTTGGAGAAGTAACATGAAAAAGATCTTATTAATTTGTGATTTAGGCATGTCCACCAGTCTAATGGTGAAAAAAATGCAAGAAGCCGCCAAGGTACGTGGTATTGAAGCCGAAATTACCGCCAAATCGGTACGTGATTACAAAGCTTGTGTAGCAGACTTTGACGTTGCTTTACTGGGCCCACAAATTCGTTATAAATTGGCAGAATGCCAACAAATAGCCGCTGCGGCAGGTAAAAAAGTCGAGTGTATTGATATGATGGCCTATGGCACCTTAAAAGGGGACAAAGTCCTCGATCAAGCATTGGCATTGATAGACTAAGGAGAGGTTATGGATTTAGAAAACGAAGTGATGGAGCTGATCACCAATGCAGGCTATGCACGCAGTTTGGTTTTTCAAGCAATAGCGGTAGCGCGTGAGGAGGGTGATTTTGCGCAAGCAGAGAATTTAATGCAGCAAGCGCAAGAGGCGTTATCCACCGCACACCATACACAAACTAAGTTAATTGAGATGGATGAAGGTACCGGTAAGGTACCGATGCATATTGTGATGGTACACGCCCAAGACCATCTAATGAATGCAATTATGTTAACTGAACTTGGCCGCGAAATTATTGCATTACATAAGAAAGTGGCTGAGAAAGATTAGTTAATAAAATAAAGGACCCGATGGCTCGGGTCTTTTGATAAATGATTAATCCTGTTTTGGTTTAAAACGCAGTAATCGGTTTGCGTTAGTGACTACGGTAATCGATGATAATGCCATCGCCGCACCTGCCACCACTGGATTTAATAAGGTTCCTGTTAATGGATAAAGGATACCCGCAGCGATTGGGATACCTAAGGAGTTATACACAAAGGCACCAAACAGGTTTTGTTTCATATTACGTAGCGTGCCTTTTGAAATCGCAACCGCATCAGCCACACCATGTAAGCTTTGGCGCATCAATGTAATTGATGCTGTCTCTATTGCGATATCACTACCGCCACCCATCGCGATCCCTACATCGGCGCGGGCAAGAGCAGGGGCATCATTAATACCATCACCTACCATCGCCACTTTGTGGCCTTTTGCTTGTAATGCTTCGATGGCTGCTGATTTGCCATCAGGCATCACACCAGCAATCACTTCATCAATACCTGCTTCTTTAGCAATTGCTTTAGCGGTCACAGGGTTATCACCCGTCAACATCACTAAGCGGAAGCCTTGTTTGTGTAAGCGTGCCAGCGCACTGACACTGTCTTCACGTAGAGGATCACGGATAGACAGTAATGCAGCAATTTTACCATCAACCGCCAACAACACAGGGGTAACCCCCATTGAGGCTTGTTGATGTAAGGTTTCTTCGACAGCACTGGTATCAATATTACTTTGTGTTAATAGTTTTTGGTTACCGAGCAAAATGGTTTTGCCATTAACGACCGCACTAACACCAAGCCCTGCGAGTGTTCTAAATTGTTCACTTGCTGGAATGGTTAATTCCTTCGCGCGACCCACAATCGCTCTGGCTAATGGGTGGTTGGAGCCACTTTCCAACGAAGCAGCAAGCTGTAAGGCTTCATCTTGTGAAAAATCATTGAACGTGTGTATGTCAGTAACTTGAGGCATACCTTCTGTCAATGTGCCGGTTTTATCAAACACGATGGTGTCTAATTCACTAGCTTGTTGTAAAGCATCGGCATCTCGTACCAGCACGCCAAACTCAGCCGCACGTCCGACACCTGAAATGATCGACATCGGTGTGGCTAAACCTAATGCACATGGGCAAGCGATGATCAGAACTGTTGTGGTAATGACCAATGCATAGGTAATTTGCGGGGCAGGGCCAACAAAATACCAAATCAATCCTGAAATAATGGCGATAGCGACCACGACAGGAACAAATATGGCTGAGATGCGATCGGCAAGCTGACCAATTTGTGGTTTACTGCTTTGCGCTTGGCGAACGAGGTGAATAATTCGTGCCAATGTAGTTTGGCTGCCCACTGCCGCTGCCTTAAACAGTACGGTTCCGTCTTGTACCACAGTCCCTGCATGAACCTGATCGCCTTTGCTTTTTTGCTGAGGGATAGGTTCACCCGTTAACATGGCTTCATCTAGCCAAACTTCACCTTCAATGATTTCACCATCAACGGGAACACGGTCACCTGTTGCAAGGCGTAATACCATGCCTTGTTTTACTTGCTCAAGAGGCATGTCTACTTCACCTTGCTCTGTCACGACCCGAGCGGTAGGTGGCGTTAGATCAAGCAATCTTTCCAAGGCTTTTGAAGAGCGCTGACGAGCTCGTTGCTCAAGTGCATGGCCGAGGTTGATAAGACCGATGATCATGGCACTGGCTTCATAATAAAGATGGCGTGCTTGTTCAGGAAACATATCTGGCCATAAGTTGACCACAATAGAATAAAGCCATGCAGCGCCAGTTCCCAATGCAACAAGGGTATCCATGGTTGCACTACCATTTTTTAGGCTTTGCCACGCATTTTTATAGAAGTGGCCACCAGCAAATATCATGACAGCTAAAGTTAACACACCAATGGTTAGCCAAATGGAATGATTTTGTGGGCTAAGCATCATGTTATCACCCATCATGCCCCAAATCATGACGGGTATCCCCAAAGCGAGTGCTAGCGCTGATTGCCAACGAAAACGACGCATATTGGCGTCAGCAACTTGTTGCTGACGTTCACGGCGTTCAGTTTCATCTTGAATAATTTCAGCACCATAGCCTGCTTTTTCAACTGCGGCGATCAAGGCTGCTGGTTGCGCAGTACCTGTCACTAATGCACTGCGCTCGGCAAGGTTTACGCGAGCGTTTTCAACCCCTGGCACGCTGCTGAGGGCTTTTTGCACTTTGTTCACACAGCTTGCACAGGTCATGCCATCTAGCAGTAACTGAACACTGTCATCTGACGGTGATATTTCAGGTTGTTCACCCAAATCAGCTTGCTGTGCCGGAATATCACAGATTGCCGCTGAGTCAGTTTCCGGTTGCTCAGTTGGTGTTGTCAGCGGCTCAGTTTTTGGGGACGTATTCTCTTTAGAGGTAAGTGTTGCTTGGTAACCCGTAGCGACAACAGCGGCGATTAAGGCGTCCGCAGATGCTGTACCACGAACAGTGGCTGTCGTGGTATCCACATCTGCTTGTTCTACACCATCGACGGCTTCCAGTGCTAAGCGGGTTTTCTCTGCACATTTCATGCAGTTTAGTCCTGAGAGTGCTAAAACCAGTGTATTAGGTTGCTCAATACTGGCTTTGTAACCTGCTTGTTCGACGGCGCTGATCAAGACATCAGCAGTCGCTACGCCATAAACTTTGGCTTGCTGTGTATCGACGATCGCGGCGGCAACGCCATCAACCGCTTCGAGAGCTTGTTGCGTTTTGGCTGCGCATTTCATGCAAGTCAGACCTGAAAGTTGTAATATCGTATCTGGTTGCTCAGCCACTTTTGCTTGGTAGCCAGCCGCTTCAATGGTTTCAATCAACGACTGCGTGGAGGCATCGCTGTCAATGACCGCATATTCAATGGTGACTTTGACTTGATTAATGTCTGAACGGGCTTCGAGTGCTTTGGTCACTGTGCCAACACAGTGCATGCAACTTAGTCCTTGCAGGGAGAGAATGATTTTGCTACTCATAAGTGAAATCTCCTTAACTCATGACGGATCCTGTCTTTTTGATTATCATGGCAGAATCTAATGGATCTCGATATATAGAGAAGGTTAAACCCTCCCACAAGGGTAAGGTCAAGGGAAATATGAATATTAGTGAAATTGCCAAAAAAACGGGGCTTACCGCAAAGGCGATCCGTTTTTATGAAGACAAAGGTTTGATCACACCACCTGAGCGTGGTGAAAATAGTTACCGTTACTATCAAGAGCGTCATGTTGATGAATTGAGCTTATTGAAGCAGGCAAAAGATGTTGGTTTTACTTTGGAAGAGTGCGGGGAGCTATTAGGGCTATTCCGTAACCCTTCGCGGCATAGCGCAGACGTTAAAAGTGCTACGATGGCAAAAATTACCGAGTTAGAGCAGACAATCGCTAAATTGTCTGCCATTAAAGAGACTCTGCAAAGTTTAGTGGATGCCTGCCCCGGTGATGAAGGGGCAGATTGCCCGATTATTGATCACTTGGCTCGAAGCTGCTGCCATCATGGCAAGGCTTAACGTGCAGTGTAATACCATCAACTGAGGTGATCACCACCTCAGTACCTGCTTTCAGTGGAATTTCGCTATAGGCACGCCAACTGCCATCGGCAAGTTTGACACGGCTAAAACCTTCATCAGTATCTGAAATTAAACGTACTTTGTGACCAATGAGCTGGTGGCTTTTTTGGTTAACATCATCGGCCTGAGGGTTTTTGCGTAAGCTAAGCCATTTACGCCACAACACGGCACAGACAATGGTTAAGATAGCAAACAAAATGCCTTGCCATTCCCAACCAATGAAAGGCAATACCAGTGCGATGATCGCCACGGCAACTGCGGCGACCCCCGACCATAATAGATAACCGCCTGTACCCAATAATTCAGCAATTAGCAATAAACCACCAAGGCATAGCCAAAACCATGCCGGTTGGGTACTGATCAGCTCTATCATGGCTTAGCCTGCTTCTTATCAGCACCGACTTTTTTGCTTTCGCTGATAAGTTCTGTGATCCCACCTATCGCACCCATCAGGTTGCTTGCCTCAAGTGGCATCATAATCACTTTACTGTTTTCAGCGGAACCAATACTGGTTAGCGCATCGGTATATTTTTGAGCAACGAAGTAGTTGATAGCCTGCACATCACCCGCCGCAATGGCTTCAGACACCATTTGAGTGGCTTTTGCTTCGGCTTCAGCGGCTCTTTCACGTGCTTCTGCTTGTAAGAAGGCTGATTGACGCTCACCTTCAGCACGCAAAATTTGTGATTGTTTTTCACCTTCGGCTTTGAGGATCGCCGCTTGGCGAATACCTTCCGCTTCAAGAATATCAGCACGTTTAGTTCGCTCAGCTTTCATCTGTGCGTTCATGGCGTTGATCAACTCTTTTGGCGGCTTTACATCACGGATTTCGATACGGGTGATTTTAACCCCCCAAGGGTTGGTCGCATCATCGACAATATGTAAAAGACGTGAGTTAATCGAGTCACGCTGTGAGAGCATTTCATCCAATTCCATTGAACCGAGTACAGTACGGATATTGGTCATGGTGAGGTTGAGAACGGATAACTCAAGGTTACTGACTTCATAAGCAGCGCGAACCGGATCGACCACTTGAATAAAGCATACGGCATCAATCGTCACGTTAGCATTATCGCGAGAGATAACTTCTTGTGAAGGAATATCAAGAACTTGTTCCATCATATTGATGCGGCGACCGATCCTATCCATAAATGGCACTAGGATATGTAGCCCCGGTTGTAACGTACGGGTATAGCGGCCGAAACGTTCAACGGTCCATTGGTAGCCTTGTGGTACGGTTTTTACACAGGTAAAAACAATAACAATGGCAATAAAAATGATTATTGGTATTGCACCATATGCGAACAAGTCCATTGTTAACCCTTAATTAGTAAAGTAATGAATACATTTGACGGCGGTATTTACTGGCTACAGCATCCCCTGTACCCATCGCAGACATGATATCCATCATGGTTTTTTTCACAGCGCCGTCTCCGGCACCAAGGTCTTTTCTCAAGAAGCTAAATAAAATTTCTAGCGCTTCTTCGTTACGATTCACTTCATGTAATTTTAGCGCTAATTGCACAGCAAGGGTGGCATTTTCGGGTGTTTCTGTGAATTGTTGCTGTAATTGTTGAATTTCAGGGGTATCTGCCGCTTGTCGTGATAGCTCGATTTGTGCAATTAGCCCTTGATAACGGCTGTCCTGATCTTGCATCGGAACGACTGACAGTGTTTTTTCAGCATCATCCACTTGGCCTAGGCCGATTTGCGTTTCGGCTAGCAAAAATGTGATGTCACTGTTTTTGGGATTTAACTGGTGTGCTTCTTTGAGTAGCGGTAGCGCTTCTTGCAGTTTCCCTTCCGCGATTAGCTCGGCTGCTTGTGCGGCTTTCAGCTCTTCTGGACTTGGTAATACGCGAGACAGCATTTCTAATACGACGTCTTCAGGCTGAGGGCCTTGGAAACCATCAACAGGGCGGCCTTCTTGTAAGATATAAACAGTTGGGATCGCTCTAAGGCCAAATTGCGCAGCAACGTTTTGTTCAACATCACAGTTAACACGCGCTAACATAAATAGACCTGCGTAGTCATTGGCAATTTTATCAAGTGTCGCGCCAAACTCTTGGCAGTGGGGGCTTTGAGCTGACCAGAAATAGAACATAACAGGCATGTTCATTGATTGTTCTACCACTTGGTGCAGGTTTTGTTCATTAACATCCACGATTTGGGCAAAAGCTTGCATAGTTGATCTCTTTTAAATAATTATTTAATACTTTAAAGGTGGGGCTAGATTGTGTTTTTTCAAGCCTTCTTGCCTTGTCCAGCCAGTATTTTATCCATTAGGCAGTCAGGAAGTATGCGTTTTAAAAACCGTACCACGACGGTCAATAGTGTCACTGAGTAGCGAATACGTGGTCGAGGGCTTTCCAGCGCATGCACTAATTTTGCAACCACATGTTCAGGTGTCAGGGTAAAACGCTCTGCAATACCGGGGTTTTTCACGGGTTTGTCTTGCTGGGTTTGAGCAACATTGTTGGTAAAACGAGTATGGATTGGCCCCGGTTCGATTAAACTGACATGAATACCCGAGCCTTTGAGCTCTAAGCGTAATGCATCAGACCAAGCTTCTAAGGCGTATTTGCTGGCGGCATAGGCACCACGACCGGGGGTCGAAATGATCCCCATGACTGAACTGGTTTGGACAATACGCCCTTCATGGTGTTGTAGCATGGCAGGGAGCAGTTTCAGGGTCAATTGGTGAACGCCGAAAAAGTTAGTCGAGAATTGTGCCTCTAATTGCTCACGGCTGATGCTAGTCAGTTCACCATAAACACCAAAACCTGCATTATTGAATAATCCGAAAAGTCGCCCATGGCACAGTGTCAGCACCTCTTCGGCTGCACGATCTATGCTAAGGTAATCATCAACATCAAGTGTGACAGCATCAAAGCCAAGCTCTTTTAGGCGTAAGACATCGTTTTCCTTACGGCAAGCGACGATGACATGGTAGCCACGCTGACGAAGAGTTTGAGCGGCACAAAAGCCGATACCGCTGGATGCACCTGTGATAAAGACCGATTTTTGCATAACTTTACCTACCTGTAGGCGCTAATTAAGATAAAAACTGTTTTACTGTCTTCAATTAAAGCTAGAACCAAACTATTTTGCTGATGGTACAAGGTAGGGCTTAAGTTGTGTTTCCATAAAATCAGCAATGGTTGGCTGGGCTTCTACGGTTGGGTGAATGCCATCTTGTTGGATCCACTCAGGCCGAGTAATGATGTTTTCCATATAAAAAGGCAGTAACGGAATCGCATTTTTTTCTGCCAATGTAGAGTAGACCTTTTCAAAGCTAGAAGTATAGCGTTTACCGTAGTTTGGCGGTATGCGAATTTGCATTAAAAGCGGTTTAGCGCCTGATTGGGTTATTTGTTGAATAATTTGTTGTAAAGTGTTTTCCATCTGCTCGACAGATAGCCCTTGTAAACCATCATTGGCACCTAACTCAATCAGCACCCAATCAGGTTTGTGTTGTTCAAGTAAAGCAGGAAGACGCTCTAGCCCTTGTGCAGAGGTGTTGCCACTGATACTACCGTTAATCACGATAACGGGCGGTGACAGTTTTTGCCAACGCTCGGCGAGTAATGAGGCCCATGCCTGCTCTGCCGGTAAGCGATAGCCAGCACTTAGGCTGTCACCAAGGATCAATAGTTTTGTGGCTGCGAGTGTTTGACCACTCGCGACAAATAACAGGAGAAATACCAGTAAATGTCGGCGGAAAATATTCTTGAAGTTCATCATCTCGTTAAACGTGTTGGTCAGGGTGAACATGAGCTCACTATATTGCAAGGTGTTGAGCTAATTGTCGAGTCTGGTCAAACAATTGCTTTGATCGGCGAGTCTGGTTCGGGGAAATCCACCTTATTAGGCATTATTGCCGGTTTAGATGATGGTAGTAGCGGTAGCGTCAGTTTACTGGGGCAAGAGCTCACCCAAATGAATGAGGAGCAACGTGCCTTTTTGCGAGCACAAAGTGTTGGCTTTGTCTTTCAATCTTTTATGTTGATACCCACATTAAATGCGTTAGAAAACGTGCAACTACCTGCTTTATTGCGTGGTGAGCCTGAATCCGCCAGCCAACAACAAGCTGCCAATTTATTAGCGGAGCTGGGGCTAGGAAACCGTTTAAAACACATGCCTGCACAACTTTCAGGTGGTGAACAACAACGAGTGGCATTAGCCAGAGCATTCAATGGTCGACCAAAAATCTTGTTTGCTGATGAGCCCACTGGCAACCTTGACCGCCACACAGGGGATAAAATCGCAGATTTACTGTTTTCAATGAATAAAGAGCACGGCACAACGTTGATCCTTGTCACCCATGATAATGAGCTGGCGGCACGCTGTCAGCGCCGTTTACGGTTAGTTGATGGTGTGTTGAGGGAAGAGTCATGATTTGGCGTTGGTTTTGGCGTGAATGGAAAACGCCATCACTGCTGATTGTGTGGCTGGCGCTAACATTAGCGGTTGCGTGCGTTTTGGCATTGGGACGAATTAGCGATCGCATTGAAAATAGCATGAGTTATCAGAGCCGTGAGCTACTGGCGGGCGATCTCGTTTTGCGCTCCTCTCAACCCAGTGAGGCAACTTGGTTACAACAGGCTAAAGACGATGGCTTGAAACTCAGCCAGCAAATGTCATTTTCGACGATGGCTTATTCAACGGCAGATGAAAACTTACGACCACAATTGGTGCTGGTTAAAGCTGCCGATGCTGCCTATCCGTTATACGGTGATTTAGTCACTGAGCCAGCGGGTCTTCGCCCAACCAAAGGGGAGATCTTGGTTACGCCACGCCTGCTTGAATTACTCAACCTCAAAATTGGTGATGACATCGATATCGGTGATGCCACATTGAAAGTAGCAGGGCAGTTAATTCAAGAGCCTGATAGTGGCTTTAATCCTTTTCAAATTGCACCTCGTGTATTGATTTCGCTCGATGATGCACAAGCAACAGGTGCTGTGCAAGTTGGCAGCCGTTTAACCTATCGTGAGATGTTTGCAGGTGACACGGCAGTGATTGATGCTTTTGAAGCCCAATATGACAAACAACTGAGAACCGATCAGCGTTGGTATACCTTAAAAGATAATAGTGGCGCGGTGGGCAAAACTTTCCAGCGCGCTCAACAGTTTTTGCTGCTGTCTGTATTACTGACCTTGCTGTTAGCGATAGCCGCCGTGGTGGTTTCAATGAGCCACTATTGCCGTAGCCGTCATCAGTTAGTTGCGGTGCTGAAAACATTGGGAGCGGGTCGTTCAGCTTTACAAAAATGGATTATCGGTCAGTGGCTAGTCATACTCATTGCGGCAGCCTTGTTAGGCTCACTGCTTGGGTTAGCGTTTGAAGGTATTTTAATGCAAATACTGGGTGCCATGTTACCTAAGGCCTTACCATCAGCCAGTTTATGGCCTTGGGTGTGGGCGATTGGCACTTTATTTGTGATTGCGATTATTGTTGGGATCCGCCCGTATCGCCAATTAATGGCAACCCAGCCATCGCGTGTGTTGCGTGAGGATGCTGCTTCACCAATTTGGCCACTACGTTACTATCTGCCTATTGTTACGTTAATTGTGGTTGGTGGGTTATTTTTATTTGCAGGAGTCAACCCACTGCTATGGTCAATTCTAATTGGTATTGTGATTGTTGCGGTTCTATTGGCGTTAATTGGTTGGCTAGGTTTATGGGTACTGCGCCAATTTAAGTTCAAACAACTCAGTTTGCGCCTTTCTGTCAGTCGTTTGCTGCGCCAGCCGCTACAGACGATCACGCAAATGAGTGCATTTTCGCTGTCATTTATGTTGTTAGCGTTGTTGATTTTAGTCAGAGGGGATTTATTGGATCGCTGGCAGCAACAATTGCCAGCCGATAGCCCAAATTATTTCCTGATCAACATGAATGAAAGCCAGATCAAACCGGTTACTGAATTATTGGTTCAAAACCAAGTCAAACCGACGGATTTCTATCCAGTTGTGTTAGCGCGTTTAGCTGAGATTAATGACACATCGGCGATTGAGTGGGCGGACGCTCGTGACCCTGATAATAACACGGTGCGTCGTGAATTAAGCTTAACATGGCAAGCGAAGTTGCCTGAAGCCAATGTGTTAGATCAAGGCACATGGCCACCGAAAGTGGGTGAAGTTTCAATTGAACAAACCGTCGTGAAAGAGCTTGGCATTAAAATTGGTGACAAACTGACATTTAATGCAGGTGCTCAGGAGTTTAGCGCTACGGTAAGCAGTATTCGCACTGTTGATTGGGAGAGCTTGCGGCCTAACTTTTTCTTTATCTTCTCTGAAGGCACCTTGAAAGATGTGCCCGCGACATGGATGAGCAGTTTCCACTATGAAGGCGATGGCAAGTTACTGACTGATTTAAGCCGCAATTACCCAACAATCAATGTATTAGATATAGGGGCATTGATCGCACAAATTCAGCAGATCTTACAGCAAGTCAGCCAAGCGCTAGAAGTGATGGTAGTGCTAGTGATTTTCTGCGGTTTACTACTGTTATTGGCGCAAATTCAAGTCGGTATGAGCCAACGAGAACGTGAGTTAGTGGTTTACCGTACATTAGGAGCAAGCAAAAAGCTGATGCGTCGCACGCTATGGAGCGAATTTGTGTTATTAGGACTGATGGCTGGGCTAGCGGCGGCCTTTGGTGCTGAAGTGGCATTATGGTTGTTACAAACGAAAGTGTTTGATTTCCCTTGGCAGCCTGAATGGTCAATGTGGTTATTGTTACCGCTATGTGCTGCGTTGCTATTATCAGTCTGTGGCAGCTGGCTTGGGCTGCGTTTGCTAGGTACAGGCAATCAGCATCGCCGAATGTCAGTGTGATCTTAGTGGCTTCTTGTTGTTGATAAAGCAAGAAGCCATTCAAATAATCGTCTTATAATCATCACCAAACTGTCATTTATCCTGCTTATTATCCCATCGTCAATAATGATAAACGTTACGAATGGGAACAAAATAATGCAGCCGCACCGTACCATAAAACTGAGTTCATTATCACTACTTGCAACTTTGGTTGCCTTTTCTACCACAGGGTATGCTCAACAAGAAGTACCAGCAACGTTGGCTGGCCACTCAATTTTAGCGGTTGATTCTACCGTACCCGCGCCTGCTGATGCGCCAAAAGATTTACAAGTTAGCGGTAAATATACGACGGGTAATCGTATTGATCAGTTAGGCAAGGTTGAAGGTAAGTCAGCCGATCGTCCGACTGGTATGCATGTGCCAATCACAGGTCAGCCACTGCAAGGTCACTCAGGTATTAAACGCATGGCCGATGGCACTTATTGGGTGTTAACCGATAATGGTTATGGTAATAAAGTGAATTCACCAGACTCGATGCTTTACTTAACGCAATATGATATTGATTTTAAAACAGGCAAAGTGGATCCATTAAAAACGGTATTTTTCCATGATCCGGATAAAATCATTCCATTTCATATTATTAATGAAAGTAGCGATAAGCGCTATTTAACTGGTAGTGACTTTGATCCTGAAAGTTTCCAATTTGCAGATGGTGCACTGTGGGTCGGGGAAGAGTTTGGACCTTATCTGATAAAAATGGATCTCAATGGTAAGGTATTAGCGCTATTTGAAACCCAAGTTGATGGCAAAAAAGTGGTTTCACCTGATCACTATCAAGTCACCACACCGGGTAAACCTACTGATAAAGTGAGTTTCCAAGTCAATCGTTCAAAAGGTTTTGAAGGAATGGCTTCTTCACCTGATGGCAGCAAGCTGTATCCAATGCTAGAAGGCGCTTTATGGAATGAAGAAAAACAAGACTATGAAAATGTTGATGGTAAACGCGCTGCACGAATTCTTGAATTCGATGTAAAAAATCAGCAATGGACAGGCCGTAGCTGGCTGTATGTCTTTGAAGACAATCAAAATGCGATCGGCGATTTCAATATGATCGATGATAGCCATGGATTGATTATTGAACGAGATAATGGCGAAGGAACTGCTGATAAAGCTTGCGCGGAGGGGGTAACAGATACCACCAACTGCTTTAGCAATTTAGCTAAATTCAAACGTGTTTACCGTATTGAGTTTTCAGATAAAAACCAAGGTGCACCGGTTGATAAGCAAGCTTACATTGATTTAATGAATATTAAAGACCCAGAAGGTGTCGCCAAAAAACCATTAAATGATGGCGTATTTACCTTCCCATTCTTTACCATTGAAAACGTTGATGTTGTTGATAATGAGCACATCATTGTTGGCAACGACAATAACTACCCATTTTCATCTAGCCGTGAGCCAAACCAAGCGGATGATAACGAATTTATCTTGCTGAAAGTGCCTGCGTTGTTAAATCCTTAATTTCCTTGTTTATTGATTTTGCTCGGGCTCATCACCCGAGTTTTTTTATTTTTTTGCAGACAAAACAGGCGGTTTCATCATTAAAGTGAGTATGAGGATCACAAGGACTGGCGCAGCAATAATTAAAAATGCAGGGGTAAAGCTATGGGTATAGTCTTTAACTGCACCAGCAATAAATGGCGCAAGGCAAGCAACAGTGGAGATCAAATTGACCACTGAAAACAATTCTAAATAAGGGCCACGGCCAAAATAGTTTGAAAGTAATACGCTCGAAGCCAAAAAGGTCATGCCATAACCAATTCCAACACACAGCACAAATAAAATCAGCCATAACCATGAAGTCGCGATGCTCAAGCAAATGACACCAAACACCATGATGATCAGGCTGCCTATCAGTAATTTTTTAGGCTCTAGCCATTCGCCCGCAGCGCCACCGATAAATCGAGAGAACGCATTTACAAAAGCCATAGTGCTGAGCAGGGAAACGGCAACGGTCATGCCAAAACCGCGTTCTTCAATATGGGCGACAGCAAAACTGTTTACGGTGATCCCACACCATAAAAAGGAGGTGTAGGTGGCGGCAATCAAATAAAATTGCCAAGTGCGTAAGGCACGGCGTACTGTCCAAACTTCTTTGGTACGGTAGACGGGTTTGCTAGCGTCGCTGACCTGTTTTTGCATGATATTTTTAGCATGCTCTTGTTCACGTTTACCTTCACGTAACGCCAGTATGGTGATCAAGGTGACTACGCTGAGGTAAATCGCACATAGCACCCAGTGCATACGCCATGAGCCAAGTTGATTTGAAGCGTAGAAATAGATCCAAGGCCCTGCGACTCCACCTAAACCGCCAATAGTGAAGTAAAGGCCAAAGGCCAGTGATTGCTTTTCAAATAATCGGGAGAGTACATAGGTTCCCGGTACAGTCGCCAGCAGAGTAAAACCAATACCAATCAAGGCAGTGCCGAGAAAATAGCGGCTAATGGTTTCGGTTGAATAGAGGCTATAAAAACCGGCAACAAATACTAAGGTACCTAACAATAGTGTCAGGCGAACACCGATTTTGCGGATCAATAAAGAAGGGAGAAAACTGGCAAGGCCACAGGTCAAACCCAGTAATGTGAAGCCAAAACCGGCTTCAGTCCAACTCCATTTTAACTCACCAATCATACCGGGCAGCACGACACCAAGTGAGGTAAAGGTGGTTGCTGTGGCAAGGAAATACACCATTCCTAATAGGATCAGGATACTCCACTGATACAGTGGGCTAAACAGCGAGGAATTTGTGGTTGCCATGTCAACTCCAATCACACTGCCTGTTTTGTTGGCTAAAACGACAGTGATGTAAAACGCAAGATGCCCGAAAAATCGGGCATCGAATGACGGTATTTTCGCTGTTTATGAGTTACAGTGCCAGTCTAATTTTGCATTTGCCCACTCAATGCCACTTTTGTACTCATTTGGTAGCATGCTTGCCAACGAAGTGAGCGTGTTTGCCAAAACAGATGCATCGCTGTGCGTCAGATTTAAATGACCGACTTTTCGGACGGGGCGAACTTCTTTTTCATACCAATGCAAATGAACTAACGGTAAGCTTAACCACTGTGGATTAACCGCTGTACCAATCAGGTTCACCATGACTGATGGGCTGAAAACCTCTGGTGATGGCATCGGTAAATCTAAAATAGCACGTAAATGCAGCTCAAACTGGCTAATCGAAGCACCATTTTGTGTCCAGTGACCGCTGTTATGTACCCGAGGTGCAATCTCATTGATCAGCAGTTTATCACCAACTACAAAGCACTCCATAGCCATCACACCGATATAATCAAGCTCATTCATCACTGCGCTTAGCATGTGCTGAGCTTGTTGTTGCTGCGAGTTAGATGTTTTAGGGAAGGCGACACTGGTACGTAAAATACCTTCTTGGTGAAGGTTATGGGTGATTGGGTAAAATACACAGTCACCTGCGCGATTGCGAGCGCCAATTACTGAGACCTCTGCATCAAATGGGATCCCTTTTTCGACAATGCATTCACCATAGATTTCTTCAGGGAGATCAACTTCATCACCGGGGCGAACTCGCCATTGGCCTCGTCCGTCATAACCGCCAGTTCTACGTTTAACGATCAAGAAATCACCGAGTGTGGCAAATAACTCAGGCCATTGTGTTTTTGACTCAAGTCTTGTCCATGGTGCAGTTGATAAATTCAATGAATCGAACAGGCTTTTTTGTGGAAATCTATCGGCTAAGCGCGGAAAGATATCACGGTTAATGAAAGCGTTATGGCGCTCTAACTCTTTCGTCAGAGGGGTTTCAGGCCAACGTTCAATTTCTGCGGTGATCACGCTTTGTTGATAGGGAACCGCTTCAGGCTCGGCATCTAAACCAACAGGGAATACCGCAATACCTAATGGCTCACCAGCTTGACGTAACATCCGACCGAGTTGACCATTGCCAAGGACGCAAACCGGTTTCATTGTGCCTCCCGAGGATCTGGGTTATTTAGCACATCGTTAGTTTGGGTTTCACGCCAAGTCGATAAGCGAGCAAAAATAGCTGCGTCAGTGGTTGCAAGGATTTGAGCCGCCAATAGCGCTGCATTTGCTGCACCTGCTTTACCAATTGCTAATGTACCAACAGGGATCCCTTTAGGCATTTGTACGATGGAGTAGAGGCTATCGACACCACTTAATGCAGCACTTTGTACAGGCACACCCAATACAGGTACTAACGTTTTTGCCGCTAACATACCCGGTAAGTGGGCTGCACCACCAGCACCTGCAATGATCACATTGAAGCCATTGCCTTTCGCTTGTTCAGCAAAGGAAAACAGTTTGTCTGGGGTACGGTGTGCGGAGACTATTTCAACGTGAAACGGCAATTGCAGCTCAGTTAAGACATCAGCGGCATGTTGCATGGTCGTCCAGTCACTTTTAGAACCCATAACAATGGCGATTTTTGCCGCAGATTGAGCAGGTACTTGGGCAGTCATGTGGTGTGATCCCTGTGGTTAATAAATTTTCACCGTGAGGTGGGAAAAATGAATTGGCCTGATCATATCATGGTAACTGAGTAAGGAAAACGTTTGCGTGGTTAAAAAGTCAGCAAACGAGAGAGGTTAGGATGATTATTTATGCGGATTGGAATGGGAAAAAAATTAAATCAATACCTTGTTCATTGATCACAAATGCAGAGCCCTCATGGTGCCATGCGCCTAAAACACCACGATAACATTGTTTATCACCTACAGAAACTTCATGAATGGCAGGGCGGTGAGTGTGCCCATGGATCATCCAATCTGCTTGATAGTGAGTTAATGCGTTAACAACCGCTTGCGGGTTCACATCCATAATCGATTCTGCTTTCATACTGCTGGCATATTGGCTGTTTTTACGCATTTTTTCAGCAATACGGCGACGAATAAATAAAGGTAGTGTTAGGAAAATTCGTTGGATCCACGGCGAGTGCACTTTTTTACGATAATCTTGATAGGCTTGGTCATCAATGCACAATGTATCACCATGCATGATAAGTACCCGCTTTCCATACAATTCAAGTAGGGTTTCTTGAGGCAAAATGGTCATGCCACATTGTTTGGCATAGCGTTTACCCAATAAAAAGTCACGATTACCATGAATAAAGTAGCAAGGAATTCCTCGCCCGCTGAGCATTTTTAAGCTGTCAGCGACTTGCTGGTGGAGCTCCGTTTTATCATCATCGCCAATCCAATAATTAAAAAAATCACCCAGTATATATAGGCTGTCAGCATGGATGGCTTGCTGATGAATAAAATTGATAAAACCGGCGGTGATCGCCGGTTCATCTTCACTCAAATGCAGATCTGCAATGATATAAGTGGACATATTGCGTCGAATTACTCGCTGATAGTCACTTTTTCGATCAGAACATCTTCACGTGGAACGTCTTGGTGGTAACCGCTGTTACCGGTTGAAACGCCTTTGATTTTGTCAACGACGTCCATACCTTCAACCACTTCTGCAAATACACAGTAACCCCAACCATCTGGGCGTTCTGAACGGAAGTTAAGGAAGTCGTTATCAACCACGTTGATGAAGAATTGTGCGGTTGCTGAATGTGGGTCGTTAGTACGTGCCATCGCTAGCGTACCACGTGTGTTTTTTAAGCCGTTGTTAGCTTCGTTTTTGATTTGTGCTTTTGTGTCTTTTTGCTTCATGCCTGGCTCAAAACCACCGCCTTGGATCATGAAACCATTAATAACACGGTGGAAAATGGTATTATCGTAAAAACCTTCACGGCAGTAATTTAAAAAGTTTTCGACGGTTACTGGCGCTTTGTCGTCAAAAGTTTTAATAACAATGTCACCGTGATTGGTATGAAAAGTCACCATAATAGCTATCCTGAATAATTGTATTTTACACACCTTCAGATGAAGGCGTTATTGTCAGAAAGTTTATATCACAGATGAATCCCAACTTGAAGTGACGGAGCTTGATCCACTGATGAAAAATAGACAGATAAATACTGTGGTTAAACCTTGCATTATTGCTGTGTTCAGGTTTGAATAATGTGTTATTTTATAAAAACTAGTGCCTTTTGTAATATAGTTATAATTTATTCTTATTATTCGCTTAAGTAAGCGAAGCTCTAAAACACACGTACAGATAACATGGAATAATCAGATGCTACAGATTTTTAATACACTGAGTCGCCAAAAAGAAGAATTTAAACCTATTCACTCAGGGAAAATTGGGATGTACGTGTGTGGCATTACCATTTACGACTTGTGTCATATTGGTCATGGGCGCACATTTGTCGCGTTTGATGCGATTAGCCGCTACCTACGCTATTTAGGTTACGATGTGAACTATGTGCGTAACGTGACCGATATTGACGATAAAATTATCAAACGTGCGGCGGAAAACGGTGAAACCGTTGATGAGCTGACCACTCGCATGTTGGCTGAAATGCATAAAGATTTCGATGCATTAAATATCTTACGCCCTGATAGCGAGCCACGTGCGACACGACATATCGAAGAAATTATTGAAATCACTGACCTGCTAATCAAGCGTGGCCACGCTTATGTGGCAGATAACGGCGATGTGATGTTTGAAGTCAAAACTGATAAAAACTATGGTTTGCTGTCGCGTCAAGATTTGGAACAGTTACAAGCAGGTGCTCGCGTTGAAGTGGCTGATGTAAAACGCAACCCAATGGATTTTGTGTTGTGGAAAATGTCGAAAGAAGGCGAGCCTAGCTGGGAGTCTCCTTGGGGATTAGGCCGTCCTGGTTGGCATATCGAATGTTCGGCAATGAACAGCAAGGCATTAGGCAACCATTTTGATATCCATGGCGGTGGTTCTGACTTGATGTTCCCGCATCATGAGAATGAAATTGCTCAATCTTCATGTGCACATGATGGACCGTATGTTAATTACTGGATGCATTCAGGCATGGTGATGGTTGATCGCGAAAAAATGTCTAAATCGCTAAACAACTTTTTCACTATTCGTGATGTGCTGGAATATTACGATGCAGAAACAGTGCGGTATTTCTTATTATCGGGCCACTATCGTAGCCAGTTAAACTATACAGAAGAGAACTTAAAGCAGGCTCGCACTGCGCTTGAACGTTTATATACTGCATTACGCGGTACTGATAAATCCGTTGAAGCAGCTGGCGGAGAGGTATTTAAACAGCGTTTTGAAGAAGCGATGAATGATGATTTTAATACCCCAGAAGCCTATTCGGTACTGTTTGATCTGGCGCGTGAAGTTAACCGTCTGAAATCAGAAAATATGAATGCTGCTAATGCGTTAGCCGCAGAGCTGCGCAAGCTGGCTAATGTGTTAGGACTGCTGGAGCAAGAACCTGAAGCCTTCTTACAGGGGAATGCACAAAGTGAAGGCGATGATGAAGTGGCTAAAATCGAAGCTCTGATCAAGCAACGTAATGATGCACGTCAAAGCAAAGAGTGGGCTTTAGCAGATGCAGCACGCGATGAACTGACGGCAATGGGTATTGTGCTTGAAGATGGTGCACAAGGGACTATCTGGCGTCGTAAGTAAGTTTCTATATTAAAATAATCAATCAGCCCGTTAATGGTGTTTGGCACTGTTAACGGGTTTTTTATTGGTATTAGCTAAATTTGCAAGCTAATTAGCCTTGCTTTATGAATAATTTTTTCACAAAAGTGTAACAGGAATGACTTTTGGTGATTATTATTCTCAAGACAAGGATTTTATATGTTTTCTATTTCAAATGCATCAAAAACGCCAACCACTTCATTGACCCCTAACCAATCAAACACTAAAACTGATTTAATTAACCCTACCTCAGTTTTAAATCAGGTAGCGGAGATAAAAAATACGTCTGTGCCAAACGGTTTGGCAAAAAGAAGGCCAAAGTTAACACTAAATTTATCTAGTTTGCCGCAAACTCAGCCTAGTCAAGAACTATCCGGCTTTCAAAAACTTGAAAAAGAAACTGATAAACATAGTGACAACTACACTGGCATTGCTTCAAGTCGCTACCCTGATATAAAAACCGCAGTTAAAACACAAGTCTCTATTAAGGATGAAACGACGGGTGAGTTAATACCTTTACCAGCAAACTATTTACAAGTTGCTGATAAAAATATTGCTATACGTACCCAGTATCCTAAAAATAATACATTATCTATCGAACAGCATTTAAAAATGTTGATGGCAGAAAAACCGAGTGTGCTAGTAGTTATTGCTTCAAAAAATGATATTGATGGGGAAAGTATAAAACCAAACAAAGAAATGCATTTGCCACCCTATTATGCTGAACATGCTAAATATGGTTCTGTTGAGGTCAAATCAGAGGCCAATGGCACAGTGAAATATGCAAGCCAAGTTAGTGCGGATCTTTATCAGTTAACGTTAACTAAAGATGGGCAAGATGGGCAAAAAGTAGCGCTTCCCGTTATTCATGTTACTGATTGGGGGGATAGAAGAACGATCTCAGCAGAGGCACTTCGCGCACTAGCAGTGGATATTAATCAATATGCTAAAGGTGAGGGTGATCTGCCAGTTATTCATTGTATGTCAGGTTCTGGGCGTGCGGGAACGGTTGTTGCAGCAATGCAATTAGTTCAACCAGATAATCAATATTCAACCCATAAAGTGGTTAAGTCGTTACGTGAGACAGGGACACCACATATGGTGCAGACAGAAGAACAGTATCAAACATTAACAGAGTTGGAACCTAAAATAGTTTAATGGGGAATTGGATACTTTAAGTTGTTTGAATAAATAATTAAACAATCAATACAGTGGCTAAATTTGAAAGAGTTTAATTTAGCCACAGTTAATAATGAGGGTAAAGAATATGTAATACGAATTAGCAGATTACCTTTTTCAAGGTAAAAAAGAAGGGAATAATATGAACAGTACTATACCAAATAAATTGAATTTAAATGACTTTAACGTATTGAATCAAGTATTATCTAGGAATTCTGGAGCAGCGAAGAATGTTCAATGCCCGAAAGAACAATCAAATGGAATCGCTGAAACAGGAAGTCGCTTTACAGATAATATTAAAAGCACAAAAAATGTGTCTGATACGGCACCTTCTAGATTTGCTGCATTTGCAGCAACAGTCAAAAAAACTATCACTTCTATGATTAACTCTGTTTTGAGAATTTGCTCAATTCAAAGAGAAAAAACAGTAGCTCATACAACTGATTTAGCTACTATTAGTTCTATTTCTAGGCATGTAGATAATACATCGCAAAAATTACCGCCATCATCGACAGCATCACCAAGTGTTGATTATGACATCGAATTCAGTACTGATAGTGATTATGATCTTATAGATCAATATCAGTCTCCGCAGGTAGTTCCTTTAAAATCCTCATCGGAGGTAGCTGAAACTCAGTCGAAAAATATGAATGAAAAAAAAGATGATGAGGCCATTTATTCAGTGCCAAATAAAGCGATGGAAAAAACTGAGGGATCACCTTACTCAAATAAGATTAGCACTAGTAAAGGCGAATGGAGTGATTATCGGGATGAGGATGATACCCCACCACCTATCCCAGTAAAAACGCCAGAATCCTATAAAATACCTAGAGAATATATGCAAGATGCTTATACAGACAGGAGCACGGGTATTGAGGAACCAATTTTTGGTAATTTACAACGAGGTAAGTAAAACTAAGTTCGAGTTGGTACTAATAAATAAAAACTCCCCCATATAGGGGGAGGAAAAATACAAGTACTTCAGTTTATATGAACATCAAGTAAGACTTGCCATCTCTTGTTGCGCCTCTTGTGAGCTCGCTTTCTTGATAATGGCATACAGGATACCAGACACCAACGTACCAATGACGATTGCCAGTAAGTACAGTAATACATGATTGATAGCACCGGGGATCAGCAACACAAATAAGCCGCCATGTGGTGCCATTAATTGAATGCCAAAGTACATTGATAGTGCTCCAGTTATTGCGCCACCAATAATACAGGTCGGTAATACACGGATAGGATCTTTAGCGGCAAAGGGAATTGCCCCTTCTGATATAAAACACAAACCAAGTACAAAAGAGGCTTTGCCTGCTTCGCGCTCTGCTGGAACAAATTTGTGTCTTGCTAGTAAGGTCGCCACGCCCATTGCTAATGGTGGTACCATACCTGCCGCCATAATCGCCGCCATCGGCGCATAAGTCTGTGAACTCAATAGACCAACCCCAAAGGCATAGGCCGCTTTATTGACAGGGCCGCCCATATCGGTACACATCATCGCGCCAAGGATCGCGCCTAAAATGACCGCATTGGTTGTTCCCATAGTGTTTAGCCAGTTGGTTAGCCAGTCCATCAACCAAGCAACTGGGTGACCGATAACATAGATCATCGCTAAACCAGTAAATAACGTTGAAATCAGCGGTACAATTAAGATGGGTTTCAACGCTTCCATAGTTTGCGGTAATTTCAAGCGAGTGCTAATAAAGTGCGCACTGTAACCTGCAAGGAAACCTGAAATTATCCCGCCTAAAAAACCTGCCCCTAAAGTGGTTGCTAATACGCCCCCCACCAAGCCCGGTGTTAAACCTGTTCGATCGGCAATGGAGTAAGCAATATAGCCAGACAGAACCGGTACCATTAACGCAAGTGCCGTTTGTCCACCAATTAAACTGAGTGCCCATGCTAATGAGCCTTCGACACTGGATGCATCTAAGCCAAACGCAAAGGACAGTGCAGTACATAGGCCGCCAGCAACGACCATCGGTAGCATATAAGAAACACCGGTTAACAAGTGGCGATAGACGCCTCTTTTTTCACTTTTACTGCCGGCCTGTGCTGCTGATTTTCCACCTTGTGGTGTAAATAGAGTGGCTTCTGTTTGTGCTTTATCGAGCTCTTGAGCGGTTTTTTTCAATGCTGCGCTGGTCGACGTACGATACATGCGTTTTCCGGCAAATTTATCGACATTGACTTCGATATCTGCGGCAACAATCACTAAGTCTGCTTTAGCGATCTCTTCCTCTGTGATTTCGTTACCAACACCGACGGAGCCACGCGTTTCAACTTTAATGTTCCAACCACGTTTTTTTGCTTCAGCCTCTAATGCTTCAGCTGACATATAAGTATGTGCTACCCCAGTTGGACAAGCCGTGACGGCGAGTACGGAGAAGGGGGCTGAAACATCAGCAATGGGCTGTGTTGCTTGGTAGAGAGTGGCCTGTTGCTGTGCAGTTTGAATAAATTGATTTGGGTTTTGCACTGCACTATCGAGGAAGCCGAAATAGACTTTTTTACCCTTTAAATCACAGTGTTCAGGGAGGCTATCACCGGCAACAATAACAATATCTGCCTCTGATAGATCTTCAGTGACCGTGAGTTCTTGGGTGGAAGCGGCATTTTTTAGTGCGTCAATCGCAAGCCAAGCCGTAGCAGGGTTTTGCTGACGATTTGCTGTGATAAATATTTTCATAATGTCCTTCCTTACTCAGGCTTGAAAGGTTGTAGGTCAACACGTGCCATCATACGGGCAAGTTGTTCACGGTCAGTGATCCCCACATTCGGTTGCGATACTGCAAGTGCAGATACGGCAGTTGCAAGGCGTAAAGTATGTTCACTGGTTTGACTCATCATTAGGCCATAGATCAGGCCACCAACCATTGAGTCCCCCGCACCCACTGTGCTGATCACTTCACATTGTGGTGGTTTAGCAAACCAAGCGCCGGATGAATTCACCCACATGGCACCTTCAGCGCCTAAAGAAATCACTACATGGGCGATCCCTTGTGCACGGAGCTGGTTAGCCGCTTCAACAATATCTTTACGGGTAGGTAATGGCTTACCAGCCCAAATTTCGAGTTCACGATGATTTGGTTTAACTAACCAAGGAGAGGCTTTTAGACCTGCAACAAACGCTTCACGGCTACTATCAAAAATGACACACATACATTCGTTGCGTAAACGCATCATCCATTTGGTGAACTCTTCTAATGCCACACCTTTAGGTAAGCTGCCGCTAACGCAAATCATATCGAATTGCCCAGCCCAACTCAGTGAATCAGAAACAAAGCGTTGCCAATCGGCTTTTGTTACTTCAAAACCGGAAAAATTAAAATCAGTGACTTCACCATTTTTCTCGGTAAGTTTGACATTGATACGTGTACGTCCATCGACCACTTGGAAGCGGTTAGCGATGCCTGTTTCGCTGAAAACCTTTTGAAAACCATCTTGATTTTCTTTTCCTAGAAAACCGCCAACAGTGACATCGATACCAAGGTTTTTAAGGACTTTAGCGACATTGATACCTTTGCCTGCGGCATGTAAGCCTGCTGTTTTGACTAAGTTGACTTCACCTTTATCAATTTCAGGTAATAGGCCAACGAGGTCATAGGCTGGATTTAATGTGATTGTTGCGACCCTACGACTCATTCTACCTCCTCTCCAAGCCCGCTATTGATAGCTTGACTGATGGCTGACATCGCTTCAGCTGCATCAGCCCCCTGTGCATTGATACGTAGGCGATGGCCTTTTTTCGCGCCTAAACTGACCATTTTCATTAAACTGCGTCCATTAACAGGGGTCGCTGAACCATCAAGGTTAGCCACAGTGACATTGCTTGCGAATTTTTTAATTGTGCTGACTAATAATGTACTTGGACGTGTATGCAGTCCGTGTGGATTACGAACTACAAATTCCTCAGTAATACCTTCAGACGCTGTGGTTTCAGGTTGGTTGCTACCAGCTAATAAAGAGGCAAGTGCATCAGCATCAGTGACTTGCAACAAAGTATCAATTTGTTGGTGCTGAAGTAATTGATTCAGGTTAGAAAGAAATAGTGCGACTTGTTCATCTGCGTATGAGAGTGTGATCAGTATTTTAACGGGATGATCTTGATAGCTCAGAGCTGACTTGGTTGTGGCCAGTGTGACTGCGCTGTGCAGATTACCTGCTGGGCTATCACTTAACCAAACACCTTGTCCAAGGTAATGTGGATCATGGGTCAAAACATGAGAGATAAATTCAGCGTTAATGGCTTGATGATCTTGCAGATGAGCCAAATTCAAGACTTGTAGCGAATTTAAACTGCTAGCTTCGGTGTTTAATTTCACCATGGTGCCATCAAACTTGAGCGGCTGAATGGTTTTCTCGCCCATTAAAAGGCTACGTAGAAGTTCAGCTGAATCTGCTTGCGCCATAGTTTGAGCTGTCGCTTCATCGCTGATGACATGTGTAAGTTGGCGCAATAGTGCGAGATGTTCGTTTGAACGTGCTGCAATACCAATAACAATGTAGGCGACTTGATCATCCCCCCAATCAATACCTTGAGGGAATTGGAATACGGCTACCCCTGTTTTGATCACTTGATCACGGGTGTCTGTGGTGCCGTGAGGGATAGCAATACCATTGCCTAGGAAAGTCGGCGCTTGGCTCTCTCTTGCGAGCATGCCAAGTACATAACCATCTTTAACATAGCCTGCTTCAGCTAGCGCTGCGGCAACTTGCTTGATAGCCTCTTCTTTACTATCCGCCGCAGCTGCAAGATGTATATCTTGTACTGACAGGTTTAACATAGTCACTCCTCATTATCATGATAGTAGAATCGATTCAGCTAAGGGTCGTTTCATTACGGTGCATTTGACTTAATATGCTTCTGTTATCGTTATCATTATCGCTGAATCGTTTCGTTTTGCTTAATTAATCTACTCGATATTATCTTCACATGACTAATGAATTAATACATAAATGTGATCGCAATCTAATTTTAACACTCGAAATGATATTTTGCTGAAGCTTGCTGAAGGTGATGTTTTGATCTAGTCATGAATAAAAAAACAAAAATATTGGGCAGATTATCGGTGAGCAAGAGGGTTTTTGATCGAACTCTCAACAAAATGATAAAGGGGAGTGAATTTTTGATATGAATGGCAAATGGGGGATAAGTAGCTGATACGAGTATCAGCTACTTTTGTATTTAATCTTGAACTTTGATTTTTTGGCTACCCATAGAAACGATTTTACCTGCGGGGATCTTGCAACGCTTGCGTGTTTCAATGACGCCATCAACTTGAACTAAACCGTCAGCGATCATCGCTTTAGCCATTGCACCACTTTCTGCCCAACCTTCAATTTTGAGCAAATCACACAGTTCAATGTGTGGGTAGCCTTCAAGTTTGAAAATTTCCATTACTGCTCCTGATTACATTAAATATCGTGATATTCTTCGCACGCTTGTAGCGTGTTTTGGATAAGTGTGGCAACTGTCATCGGGCCAACACCACCCGGTACTGGGGTGATCCAAGATGCATGTTTTGAGGCTTCATCAAAGTCAACATCACCGGTAACTTTACCATTTTCAAGGCGATTAATACCAACATCAATGACGATGGCACCCGGTTTGACCCACTCACCAGGAATAAAATTAGGTTTACCCACAGCAACCACCAACAAATCTGCATTACGGACATGCTGTTCTAGATCTTTGGTGAAGCGATGAGTTACGGTTGTGGTGCAACCCGCCAGTAATAATTCAAGGCTCATTGGGCGACCAACAATGTTTGATGCACCGATGATAACGGCATTTAGGCCATAAGTGTTGATACCATAACGATCTAATAGCGTGACGATCCCTCTTGGAGTACAAGGGCGCAAACGTGGAGCACGTTGACACAAGCGGCCAACGTTATAAGGATGGAAGCCATCAACGTCTTTGTCTGGATGGATGCGCTCGATCACTTTCACATTATCAATACCAGCAGGAAGTGGCAATTGGACTAAGATACCATCAATTTCAGTGTCTTGGTTTAAATCGTCAATCAGCTTTAGAAGTTCTGCTTCGCTTGTGGTATCCGGCAAATCATAAGAACGCGAGAGAAAACCGACTTCTTCACAGGCACGACGTTTGCTGCCCACATAGATTTGTGAAGCGGGGTTTGCACCGACTAAAATAACCGCTAGGCCAGGAGCACGCTTGCCTTGCTCGAGACGTTGTTGTACTTTTTGGGCAACTTCCTGCCTAATTGTCTGCGCAATCGTTTTCCCATCAATAATTTTTGCTAACATCTGTGACTTAATCCATATATGAGACTTTGGGGATAGATCTATTTTGTCAGAAGTTAGCACTAATGTCAGTCCCATCTGTAACATAAAATGAGCAGATAGTTATTTTAGTAGAGAAAAGCCATTGACTCGGCGCGTAGCAACCGTATAATTCAACGCCATCAGCCAGATAGGCTGAAGCATTTCCCCAATGCGCCCTTAGCTCAGCTGGATAGAGCAACGGCCTTCTAAGCCGTAGGTCACAGGTTCGAACCCTGTAGGGCGTACCATTAATTCTCAATCAATTACCATCATTTAAAATTCTCCACTCTTGCTAGCTGGGATGTTTTTGGGGCGCAAGTATCGAAAATAGTATCTATTTGCTTTGTGTGTTCAGTTAAATGATTGGGTGTTTAGTGCACATAGCTTCTCACCATATCAACTGATCCCCATCTACCCATTTCTTGTAAAACTGAAAGCGGAATTTTTCAATTCCTGCTCTTTTCAGTGCGGCTTTCCATGCAGTGTTAGAATCAATTCATATTTTTCTAATACTTGGTATTAATGTTCCGCCTGACCTCTCTTTAGTGTTGTTGACATTAAACGTGAGTAATGTCTGTATTTTTTTATGGTTTTAATTTAACACAGTGCTTCAATAGAATAATTTCTAAAATAGACTGTTTATTATCATCATTTCTTACTAATTTTAAAAATAGCTTTTACCCTCTATCGTTTGGTTAAATAAAGATAAATAAATATTTGTTTCGTGATTTTAATTATGGTGAGTGTGCTATGAATAATAAAACTGATATTCAAGTGGAATTGAGTCATAGAGTTTAAAATGGAAGAAGCGAAATAGTACTTAAAAGAATAGCCTATTTTATATTAAATAGCAGTGGCGATAAAATAAATTCAGTTGTTGTTAGCTACTCTGGATGTGTAAATTATTTTAAAACTAACTCTGAAAAATAGGAACGATATAATGAAGAAAAAAATAATGTTATTAATGTGTTTATTGGTGCCAAGTTTTGTTATGGCGAGCACAAATAAAGCGAATAAAGCATTTGCGGAGAATTGTAGTTCGTATGTTAATAAAGAGAAAAGAATCTCTTCAATAACATTAGGCGCACAAAATGTCAGTAATAAACGGGCATATTTCACTATAACGTTACGTAATAATAATACTAATGAAAGTGATAGTACAAATGAAATATCTGTATCGGAACCGATTATAAATTATTACGGACAAGCCATGTTCAAGCTGATGAATACGGCATATTTATCAAATTCGGTTATTAAGATAACGAGCTGTGAATCCGATAAAATTTCAGGTGTAGCAGTACTCCATAAATAGATAATATTATTTTTATGAAACTAGGGTTTGCTATCGCGCGTACCTTAGTGATTGAGTGTCACGTGAAGGCTTTCTAATTTACGGCGTTCCTTATGCTAAACTATGCCTCGATGAGAAAGTTTGGGTTCTAATAATCGCAATAGCGTCGGTATGGTTATATTGGCGCTATTAATGACTTCCAGTCTGATGCCCCCAAGCTTATTTTTGTAAAGCTATTTTCTTCCGGAGCAGAATAGTATTTATCCTGCGTTGCTAGATTAATTTAATTTTTTGATGATTTAGTTATCGTGACTTAAAGAATATTATAAATTTACGCAGGAACTATTAACCCAAAGTTAAATATAGCAGGTAAGTTAGACCTAGCCTTATTTACCCAGCGAATGTTCCACGACTGGTAAATTCAGATAGTATTTTTTTTATATGATCGGGTGTAACATCTTTGATGGGAATATATTCGTTTATGTTTTTACTATCAAACATAGCGTCCATCTATTGTACTAAATAATGTTTTTTTGCTTTTGTTTTCAGAGGATTAATGTGAAAATTTGTATTGTTGGTATTTCAGGCGCAGGGAAAACCACATTAGCTAAAAAGCTTTCTATTGAATTTAATACTCCAAATTATGGGTATGATGATGTGTATTGGGATAAAAGTGGTGGTGAATATATCAAAAATCATCAGCATGTGATTGAATCCTTAGTTTCCAATATAAAATCTCAAGATGCTTGGATAGTTGAAGGGGCTTATGATAGGCGGATGGTGCCTTTTTTTGAATCTTGTTCATTGATTATTAGGCTAAAAACGCCATATTGGCTTTGTATGATTCGAATTGTTAAGCGCTTCTTATGGTCAAAAATAGTAGCAACAACGCCGAAAGAAACAGTCGCAAATACTTTTGAATTACTTGATTTTGCCAAGCAATTTGATCGTCAATTAGATCAGTTTTTTGCGTCAAACCCACATTTTTCTCCAAAAATTATCACTATTGATGATGCTAAGCAGTGTTCAACTGCAATTAAGCGGCATCTAAGCGAGCTAAAGTGATATACTCGCCATACTTCAAATTGCAGTGCTTTTTGTTAAGGTATATGTGACTACGCTTAATTGCACCAGTCATCGTGTTTTCTATCATTGGATTTATAGTGAATTGGCCTACTTTCAATTAAGATAGCTAAATAGATAAACCTGTTATGGATAAATTTGACGCTATGGTTCGTAAAACACAAAAGGTTGTTACCATTAAAGATGTCGCTGCCAGAGCTCAAGCAGGTAAAACCAGTATTTCGCGTTATTTAAATGGTGAATTCCATTTATTATCAGACAAACTACGTCAACGCATTGAAGCTGCGATCCGTGAATTAAATTACCACCCAAATCAAATGGCACGTAGCTTAAAACAAGGTAGAACGGGTCTTATTGGTTTAATTATTGCTGATATTGCTAACCCATTTTCAGTTGAAGTCCTAAAAGGGGTTGAGTCAGAATCGATAAAACAAGGTTTTATGACGGTAGTCTGTAATGCAAACAATAGTATTGAAAGAGAATGTCAGTTTATTCAACTGCTAAAAAGCTATCGAGTTGATGGATTAATTATTAACTCAGCTGGTGTTAATCAACAATTTATTGATGCATTGGCAGAGACCACATTACCTTTTGTTTTACTCGATAGGAAAATTGCTAATTTCCCTTGCGATATGGTGGGGTTAGATAATCCAGCCTCTGCCAATATGGCATTTCATCATTTAATAGACCAAGGCTTTGAGGCCATTTGTTTGATTACTGAACCCATTATTTATAATAGTGCGCGTCAAGAACGTTTACAGGCATTTCAACACGTTCTGCATGACAATCAGCAGATAAAGGGGGAATATCATGAGGTCACTTTGCCTGATCCCGACAGCCTAGAGCTGATTATTACTGAATTTTGTCGTTCTCATCGCGGTATGCGTAAAGCGGTGGTGGCTGCCAATGGCGTATTAACCTTACAAATGGCTTATGCTTTGAATAAATTAGGGCTACGTTGGGGGGCTGATATTGGCTTTCTTAGCTTCGATAATTTAGATTGGGCCGCTCTCGCAGGGCAAGGTATTACATCTGTTTCACAACCTACTGCTGAAATGGGTCATAAAGCGGTGACTTGCTTACTTGAGAAATTAGCAGATCCAGAAAAAGAACCTACTCAATATTTATTTAATGGTGAGTTGTTGGTACGTAACTCAACAACATTGTAGAACGAAGTAGTCGGTAACGAGTAACCGACTACCCAAATCAGTATCGTTTATTTCAGATTTGCACAGTTATGGCTGAGATCGCCATCCAAAGCCGCAATTAAGTTATCTACTGCACATTCAACCATCGCATAACGGGTTTCATGGGTTGCTGAGCCAATATGGGGCAGAGCAACAACATTAGGTAATGTTAGTAGTTTTGAATCCAATGGAAGTGGCTCGACTTCGAATACATCTAAGCCCGCACCGCGGATAGTGCCTTGTTCCAATGCATCAATCAGCGCTTTTTCATCGATAATTTTTCCTCTGGAGCCATTAATCAAAAAAGCGCTCGATTTCATTTTTTGCAACTCATTTTTACCAATCAACTTCTCTGTTGAAGGAAGTAGTGGTACAACGACACACACAAAATCAGACTCTGCAAGTAAGGTGTCTAAATCACAACGGCGTGCGTTGAGTTGGTTTTCTGCTTCTGGGTGATTGTGGTTACTGTAATACAAAATTGGCATGCCAAAACCTGCATGAGCACGTTTGGCTACAGCATAGCCAATTCGTCCCATACCTAAAATACCCATTGTTTTGCCATTCACATTGCTGCCATAGGCGCTTTCATCAATGCTTTTCGTCCATTGGCCATTTTTGACCATTTCGGCCATCTCGATGATCCGTCGAGCGCTACATAATACTAAGGTAAAAATGGTGTCAGCAGTGGTTTCTGTTAATACATTGGGGGTATGCATTAGAGCGATACCTCGTTCATTCATGGCATCGACATCAAATTGGTCAATGCCAACTGAAATGGTTGATGCGACTTTTAAATGAGGCGCGATTGACAGTTCATCTACTGTGATGGGGTAGCTTGCTCCAATGATGCCATCAGCGGTCGTCAGCGCTTGTTTGAAATCGGCTTCATTTTCTGGGGTAATCCCATCGAAAATAGTGACATTAAATCGTTGTTGTAAACGCTCAAGTTGGTCAGATGGTATGGCTTTATATAAAATAATATTTTTTTTCATCATGTCTGTTCATCTCGATTAAGCGTGTTTTATGGTAGTTAGATTACCACTTTGTTTTTGGCTTGGTTTTACAATGATAGTAAAGAAAACCGAGGCTAATAAAGCAAGCCCCATAAACATATAAGAGGCACTTGGGTTGCCAGTTGCGCCATTCAAATAACCTACAAACCATGAACCAAAGAATGAACCTAGAGCACCCATGCTATTAATTAATGCCATCGCGCCACCGGCGACGTTTTTGGGTAGCATTTCAGGAATAATGGCAAAGAATGGGCCATAAGGTGCATACATGGCGGCGCCAGCGATCACTAATAATGTATAGGAAAGCCAGAAATTACTGCTACCAAGCAGATAAGAACTAAGGAAACAGATTGCGCCGATAAGGAGCATTGGCCAGACAAATAATTTGCGGTTATGCATTCGGTCTGATGCCCAAGAGACTAAGATCATCGCAATTGTTGCGGCAAGGTAAGGCACCGCTGAGAGCCAACCAGTTTCAATCATACCAAGGTTAGAAGCTCCACGAATAATCGAAGGTAGCCACAACACAAAGCCATAAACACCAATACTCCAACAGAAATATTGTGCACACAGTAAGACAACATTACGTGATTTGAAGGCCTCACGATAATTGCGAACAGGTTTGATGTTTTTTTGTTCATCGCTGAGTATTTTGTCTAAATCATCTTTTTCTTGCTGGCTTAGCCAATTAACTTGCTTTGGTTTGTCGCGTGCGGTTTTCCACCAAAAGAATGCCCATAAAATGGCAGGCACTCCTTCAATGATAAACATTTCACGCCAACCAAAAGCTTGGATCAGGTAGCCGGATAAAACTGACATCCATAGAACAGTGACTGGGTTTCCGAGGATCAGAAAAGTGTTTGCTCGTGAGCGTTCTGATTGCGTAAACCAATTACTGATATAAATTAGCATGGCAGGCATGACCGCAGCTTCAACCACTCCTAAGCTGAAACGGATGATTACTAGCATCGGTATATTACTGACCATACCGGTTAAACTAGCAAACAGTCCCCACAAGAAAATGCAGGCAAAAATTAATTTACGTACGCTGCGTTTTTCAGCATAAATGGCACCGGGGATCTGAAAGAAAAAGTAGCCAAGAAAAAACAGAGAGCCAAGCAGTGAAGACATGCCTTTTGTGATCCCTAAATCGGCATTGATCCCAGCAGCGGCAGCAAAACTATAGTTCGCTCTATCCAAGTAGGCAAGGCTATAGGTGATAAACACAATTGGCATGATGCGCCACCAACGAGATGCGGCAGGGGTTCTCATTGTCATGATGTATTCCTTCTTTAACGCGTTAGGCAGTGACACTAGGAGTAAGTGATACCATTTCTTGCTGCAGCTGTGCTTTAGTAGGTAAGCCTTCACTATCACCAATGACTTGAATAGCTCGAGCGCCAACAAAATTACCTCTTTCAACGGCTTGATGTAGTGTCAAACCCTCAAGCAATGCACTGATGACGCCAACAGCAAAGCCATCACCAGCACCAACGGTATCAATAACGTTCTGTACCTTAAATGCAGGTACGACACCTTGTTGACCGGCTACGGTTTTATAATAGGCACCTTGTTCACCCGTCTTGATAACAACCAGTTCGACACCATGAGATAAATAGAAATCAGCGATCGCTTCAGGCGCATCAAAACCAGTGAGGATTTTCCCTTCTTTGAGGCCAGGTAATACCCAATTTGCTTGGAAGGCTAATTGGTTTAGTTTACTGACCATGTCTTGTTCACTCTTCCAAAGAGAAGGGCGTAAGTTGGGATCAAATGAGCGGGTTTTGCCTGCATTTTTCATCCATTTTGCTGCATATAAACACAATTCGTAGCTGGTTGTGGATAAAGCCGCTGCAACACCACTTAAATGTAAATGACGTGCGGAATGAAAATACGGCTGGTTAAAATCAGTTGTAGAGAGGTGGCTTGCTGCTGAGCCTTTTCGGAAGTATTCAACAGTGGGATCGTTACCATCTTCAGCTTTAGATTTCAGCTGAAAACCCGTTGGATATAACGAGTCAACCTTAACGCATTGGCTATCAACTTGCTCTTTATGCAAGGTTGCTTGAATAAAACGACCAAATGAGTCATTACCCACTCGACTCACCCAGCCACTTTTCAACCCAATACGTGAGAGACCAATGGCAACATTGAGTTCTGCACCTGCAGCTCGACGGAGAAAACACTCAACATCATGTAATTCACCGGTTTGTGTTGCGACGAACATCATCATGGCTTCACCGAGGGTGATAACATCTAATTGATTTGTCATGGTTTCAAATCCCCCTCAATAATGAAACATAGTGTTTAGTCATTGTGACTAGGTCATCACCCTCTAAAGGAAACTCAATACCACGTGGAACGTCTGTAGGGAGGGCGAGTAACACATTTTTCCAAGAGCCATCACTGTCATCTAAAGGAATAGCGATTCGTTTATCTGAGCGTAGATAACTCGCTTTGACATGAATATAGGCAACGAAAGGTGCAAACTCATGAGCGGCTTGTAGTGGATCCTCATCAAGCCAAGTCCAATTCGCCATATCGAAGGCCATCTTAATCGGTAATTTTTGAGATGAGATATCGGTGAAAAAGCGTTTTAATGGCGTAATATGGCCACCAACATCAGTTTGATCATTCTCAATCACGAGTTGTACTGAGAAATCATTTAATAGATTAACTATAGAACTGAGGTCATAGCTGACGGGGAGATAGCCTAAAGATAATTTGAGGAAGCATGCGTTCAACTGCTGAGCTTGCTCTAAATAGCGATGCAATTTTTGTTGTTCAATCAAAATGCCGTCATGAAATAATGTGTCAGGCACTGAATAGACAGCGGTTAATTGGCGAGACTGTAAATTAGCTGAAATCTCATGCAGTTTGTCATCATCAAGTAACAACTCTTGACGAATTTCAACGCCATCAGCGGTTGCCTCATGAATAATATCTAATAGCGCCTTCTGCCCACCCATATGTTTGACTTTACTTGCCCCATAGGCGGCTGTGACGACAATGATTTGTTTGCTCATAACTTTCCTCGGCTTCGAGTTACTTTGCCTTTGACGATAGCTGATGATGAATTATGGGACCGGTTCCATTTCAAGTTCTAGTCAATAAAGATAAAAACTAGAGCTTTATCACTAACTGATGATCACAAAGTTTGAATAGTCGATCTCTGTCACAACTTGTTTGAGTGAAATGTTTATTTTTCGAATGAGATGAAAGGTTTTAGGTTAAACCTGCGAAGTCAAAAAGTCATTTCGGCTTAATAAGTATTGAATTACACGGTAGATATTTTTTACTCATTTTTGTTGTAATTGACTTTAACAGTGAACGAAATAAACACCTGTTTGATTAGAATATAGGGGGCTCAATTGAGCTATGTTGTTATTTATACGGTGTAAATTTAATTAGAAAACTCACTAAGTGACTAATGAGAATACAGGTATTTATCGTGATTTTATTTATCTGTAAAATGATGGATTATGACTAGATTTGGTGTTTAACTCTAACAAGTTAACTTTTGATGCTTTCAAATTATACATTGTAATTTATTAGTAATATAATCATCTAGATAAGATAATGATTAATATTGCTTGGTCGTTTTTTGTTCATGGGATAACCGTATGGAAGATTTAATTTTAGGGGGCACGGTTTTTATACCAGGCATTGCTTTGGTATTTTTTTTAGGTTTTTTTTCATGGTTATTAATTAGAGTTGTTTATGCAAATTTAGTCAGCAAATATGAATATGCAGGAAGCTTGTTTGACATTGCTATGCTTTTTTTCTGTATTTTGATTATGCATTTGATTATTAATTCATGGTTGGTAATATAATGAATATAAAGAAATATTTATTAATTGTAATATCTGTATTCATCATCATTTCGTCAATATATTTATTATGGGATCACTATGCATTAAGTCCATGGACCCGTGATGGTCGAGTGAGGGCTGAAATCAACCAAGTGACCGCAGAGGTTTCTGGGAAAGTTGAACAGCTGATGATCATCGATAATCAAGAGGTTAAACAAGGTGAGTTATTGCTAGTTGTTGACCCTACTGATTATGAAATTAAACTACGTGAATCAGAATTAGAACTTAATGATTTAGTAGTCCAATACAATTTTGCTAAGAGTCAATTAACAAGGCGTACTAAATTAAGTCAGGTAGCAATATCGAAGGAAGAGCTAGACGATGCAAAATCGCGTCAAGAAAGCTTAGCTAAAAAAATTGAATTAGCAAAAGTGAAGATTGAAAAAGCTAAACTTGATCTATCAAGAACACAAATTCGTTCACCGGTGAATGGCTTTATTACCAATTTGAATTTACGGGCAGGGAATTATATCAACGCAGGTTCTCCTCTGTTTGCTATCGTCGATAAAGATTCTTTTTATGTTATCGCTTATTTAGAAGAAACAAAAATGGCTAATGTTGTTGTTGGTGATAGGGCAACGATAAAACTATATGGTAACAATCATCAATTAGCAGGGAAAGTACAAAGCATTGGTCGTGCAATTGACGATAATAACTCAACGACAGGAAGCCAATTACTTGAAAATGTACAGCCTAATTATCCATGGGTTCGGTTAGCGCAAAGAGTACCTATTAAGATATCATTACAAGATACACAAGGCATTACCCTTATTCCAGGTACGACTTGCACTGTATTTATTGAAGATTAAGTAATGAAATTAAATTGGGTATTCGCAGTTAAATATACGCTAGCCATTTTATTGGCTTGGTATATTTCATCATATTTTGGTTTTGATAAACCTTATTGGTCAATGATGACGGTTGCTATCATCGGCTATCCTGATCCGTCATTAAGCCTAGCTAAAATGGCAGCACGTCTTGCTGGAAGTTTTATTGGTGTTATCGCAGTTACATTCATCGCGAATATTAGTCTCAGTGACCATTGGCTCTTTACCTCTTTGATTATTGTTTGGTTGTCAGTGTGTTTGTTTATGGCATTAATTTCACGTTATATGATGCCTTATATGTTTTCATTATCGGGATATACTTCTGCGATTATAGCTTTTGGTACCTCGGTTTACCCATTGCCAATGACAATATTTAATTTGTCTCAAGAAAGGTTAATGGAGGTCATGATAGGTATCATTGTTTATACCTTTATTAGCTATGCATTGCCAAATCGGTCAAATACACCACAAACAGTTCTACTGAAGGGTAAAATAAAGGTAGACAGAAAAAGTGTGTTATCAAGTTTATTCAAAGGTGATACGAATGGCACCATAAAAGGCTTGTCCATTATTATTGCGGATAGTATTGCTTATGATGAAGTGAGCCAGTATGAAAGCCATTTTCTATCGTTTAAGAAGGCGAGTAGCCAAATATTAAAATTGCCGATGTTAGTGACTTTGTCAGTGATTGGCATGGTGGACCGGAAATTTTTAAGGTACGCCAAGTATAGTCAGTTTTTAAACTTAAAAAAAGAAATTGAAGATGGTTCAAACTGTCAGTTTTATGCATTTTTTGATTGGAAAGATGCTTTTTTAAACACATTAAGGCTAGTGGTTAGCTTAGTGATTAGTGTGATGTTTTGGCTTAATACGGGTTGGGAATATGGTTACATATTACCTGTGTTAGTGAGTATTTCTTTTACCTTTGGGGTTACCATTCCCAATGCTAATAAGCTTGCTTTCATTGTATTTATTGTTGCACTTTTGGTTATCGCTTTGAGCTATGTGTTGAAATTTTTCTTTTTAATCCAAGCATCAAGTTTTATACAGGCTACCTTGATCATGATCCCAATATTTATCATACTTGGTGTCTTAAAAACGATGGGTAAGTTAGCTTTTTTGATTTCTCATATTATGTGTATTTCAATAATATTTTTAATTAATTTTACTAATCCGATGGATTTTGATTTTGTTTTCTTCGCAAATACTGCTATAGCGCTTATTTTTTCGATCATTATTGTCATTTTGATGCTGTATATTATCCCATTAAGTCGTGCACAGCAGCGAGAAGCACGTAAAGTTAATTTTATTTTATGCAAAATAAATACATTATCATTAAATGAATTAGTTCTTAGAAAAATTCGTAATACGTTATTAATGAACGTAAATTCATTATCTGAGCATAAAAATATTAACCAGTTTTACGTGTTAATTGCCTTGATTAGCTTATATGAATTGTCACAATCAGAGCAGGTAAGAGAATTGATGGTTAGGGTTATTTATGCAGTATCAATTAGAGATGATAAAGATAATATATTGAGAGTTCTTAATGGTTCGGAAAATAACCATTCTGATTTTAGTATTCAATATGCCAAAGAAGTTATTGGCTTTTTGTTATATTCTAAATAATTCGAGTTGCAGGTAGGCAACAAGCGAAGATAGATGGGGAGCATCGAAAACACGGTGACTCTGCGAGCGTAGTGTAGTCAACGCCGCTGCAACTTGAAGTATAACGAGTATATATTCATAAGGTAAGAGGTGGTTATGTTTGAGCTATTAACAGCGATAGGAATTGGGTTAGTGGTATTGTTGCCATTATCAAACCCACTCACTACCGTTGCATTGTTTCTTGGTTTATCGGGTGGAATGACGATTGAGGCACGTAAGAAAACCATAAAAATGACGCCTGTTTATGTCTTTTTTATCATGTTGGTTTCATGGTATTCAGGGCAAGCGATCATGAACACTTTTGGTGTCACTATCCCAGGTTTGAGGATTGCGGGGGGTTTTATTGTCGCTTACATTGGTTTTCGGATGCTATTCCCTGTCGTCGTAAACAATGCTCATGATGAAGGGGAAAAGACAGTCGATAACACATCCAGTGTTGCATTTGTTCCTCTTGCGATGCCAAGTACTGCAGGGCCAGGTACTATCGCGATGATTATCAGTATGGCTTCATCTGCAATTACTAATGAAAGTGCTTATCCGCATTGGGTTATTATCGTTGCGCCACCATTGGTATTTTTGATTTTTGCCGTCATTTTATGGGCGTGTCTAAAAAGCTCAAATCTTATTATGAAGTTTTTTGGTAAAGGTGGTATTGATGCAATATCCCGACTAATGGGATTTTTGCTAGTTTGTATGGGCGTGCAGTTTGTTATTACTGGTATTGGGGAGCTGACTCGTTCTGGTTTTTTTAGCTAGTTTTACTAAACACTGTCGCGATATAGCTCTGATTTAATATCAATAACACCTGAAAAGTTACCAGTTCCTGACTGAATAGGGTGTTAAATGATCTTCGCTGGCAGAATTCGCAACGTTATTATTGGTAAAAGTAGTAAATTAATGCTGAAGAGTATTAATTTTCTTTTATCGCCTATGTATTACTTTATAAATTATGAAAAATAGCTGAATGAGAGGCTAACATGTAAATGTCTAAAGATAACTAATAGTGAATAATCATTATATAATATAAAAAGAATTCCCCATGCTCATGCGAATACTGGGATTAGTTGACTTTATTCATTAAAAACCTATAAATTTCAGGTAGATAAAGTGATATGCTGACGGATAAAAAGGCAGCGATAAAATAGATGTTTATTGACTCCATGGTAATCGTTGTTGAAAGAGTCGCAATCGCTAAAATGCCTACAATGATACGGCGGCTATTTACAGACATCACATGAGTTAATTCACTAACAAATGATTCAATAAACCTAAACATAACAATTCCTTTTCACAGTTACGTGAGAAGTGTATATGATTTAAATATAATATTGAAGCTTTTATTGGCTATTTGTGCGGTTAATTTTCAAAGAGAATTTGGAAAAATCAAATTTAACTCTTTAAAAGTGGATAATACACGTTCAATAATTTAAAAATTTTATTAATTCTATGGTTTATTGAAAATCAATAAAGGCATAACCACATTGGCTAATTGTTGAGCTTTTGTAACGATTTGATTTTAATTGAATTAATCTCATTACTGTCTTGTTTTTTAGAATTGCCAATTAATACAAATAAATAGAGTAAAAAAACATAAATATCGATTAAGTATGACTACCTGTCAATGTTGTGGCATGTGAATTAACTCACAAATCAGCGAGCAACTTAATATATTCTAATTATTGAATCTATTAATAGCGATTAATTCAGTCATGATTGCTACTATTCTGATTGAGCGTTGTGACAGAGTCGCTTACTCTAAAAAGAAAATAGGAGAACACTATGCCAGCCTTTGACCCCATCGAGCTACTCGGTAACTCTATTGCTGCAACTATCAAAATGGTTTATTCACCGTTCGAATCCCTGTATCACAGCAGTGTTATGGGCGACCTAACTTATATTATGTTATTACACTTCGCGAGTTGATTATTAGCTAACTATACTCGTTATACTTTAAGTTTCAGTACGGCATCAGTGACTACGCTCCCTAGCGCTAGTCACATACTTATGTCTACTTCTAACGTCTCATTCGCTTGTCACTTAGCTGAACCTCGAATTACTTAGCTAAATCAGCCGTAAATCCGTGGTATAGACGGCAGTGGCTTGAGATGTGGGAAACTTCACCGTTTATGACGCAGAGCAGCCACAGCCTATAAATTTTTTAATGTAGTGCTGTTCTATGACGGATGTTCCCCATTGAGTGCCTTCTTGTTCTTGGACAAGTTGAAATCCAGCTTGTTGGTAAAGCTTAGAGGCGGCAAGTAATCCCTTAAATGTCCAAAGTTCTATCGCATTAAAAGATTGTGCGTGGCAAAACGAAAGTGCTTTGTCGAGTAGCAATTTACCTGCACCCATTCCTCTGCATTCTTGGTCAATAATAAACCAACGTAAATGAGCATGGCTGTTAGCGAGATCTTGTCCATCTATGGCAATAGAACCAACAATACGATTATTATGCACCGCGCTCCAAATCTGATTACAAGGCTCATTGATTCTATTAATAAATTCACTAACGCCTGTTGCTATTTGTCTTTCAAAAAAATCACCAAAGTTGGCATGCTTAAAGTAAAACTCAGCGTGCATTTGGGTCATTCGACCAATTAATCCTGATTGATATCCTTCAACAATATCGATTGATTGGGGGGAGGTTATCGTTTGTCCTAAACGTTGTTGTTTAAGTGCATTGGCATAAAGAGTCATTCCTTCTGCAACGATTTGTTGCTGTTTAAAGACTAATTGTGCCAATGCGGATGTGACTTGTTGTTGACCAAAACGATGAATGTCACTGACTAAGCTTTTACCTTTAGCGGTAAGAGATAAGTTTTTTAATCTCCCATCTGCAATATTGGCTGATTCTTCTATTTCACCGTTATGGATCAATTTCTGAATCAGACGACTGACGGTTGATTTTTTTAAACCTAATATTTCGACGAGATGAGCGGCAGTAATGGGCGGGTTTTGTTCTATTTCAAGTAGGGCGTGAACCGCTGAAGGGCTATAATCAGTTGCGGCAAGGGTTGAGTGCATAAAACCTAACTCACGGACCATGATTCTTGATGAAGAACGAATTTGCTTGGTTAAATCACTGATAGGATCCATGTTAACCTCCTCTGACAATTAGTTGTAATATGCAACTAATTATTTTTCCCAGTCAATCTGATTTTTAAGTAAACAGAGAGAATGTTCAAACTATGAGGAGGTTAGGGTGAATTAAAAATATTCTCTCATAGAGCCTTATAATAAATATGCCTTATAATAATTGGCTATTATTCTTTATAAGTCGGTGAACTACCGGTTTGTTCATGGCAAAAATCATTCCAAACATTATTGAAGTCTTCACTTGGGAATTTGTTTTCTGGGCGTTCAATCAAAGGGATAGAAACGACATTTCTACCGTCGTTATGCATATAGGTTTTGACTAAAAACCGTCTATAGCTGAAGGATTTTTCATTCTTGAAGATCAGGACATCACCACAAACATAGCCTAACAGTCCGTGATCAAGGGTTTCTCTTACTGAGTAATAGTGAACATTTTTATATTCAGCGGTTTCAGGAAAAGGTAGGAAATCTTCAACAGCTTTTTGTGATTTTTTTACGATATCAAGATCGGGCGTGTAGTTTGCTATCATACCTGCGACAAAAGAACCGCCCGCTATAAGCGCGATAATTAAATATGCAAATATGTTCTTTTTCATGATATGGCTCTTTTATCTGCTGAGTGAAAACAATCTTTATTTGACTATCATAAAATAGCACGGATAAAAGTAGGGTTATATGGATCGGAAATAACAATAGCTAAATAAAAACAAACAATTACAATTTAAAAAGAATTGTTATGTTAAATTTATTTAAACATACTATTATGTGCTAATTTTTATTTTCAGTAATGGTTTTTTGTTTTAGTTTATCTCATAAATAGAGTTGTATTGATTTTATTATTTACGTTGTATTGTTTTTGCCATATTAATTGCTTCTATTAACTGTTTTCTATTAATCCTAGAATTATTACTATCGAGTAATATTTGCCATAGATTAATGGCTTCAGCGTAATTTGCATTCATAAATGCATCCGATGCGAGTAGCATTAAAGCTGTAACTTCATGTTTATCAAGTGATAATGATTTATTGATCATGACTAAAGTGTCATCGGTCATGTGCTGACCTGCTTGATAATATAGCACCGTCGCGATAGCCGAATAGAGCTGTGCACTCTCTCCTGAATATTTCAGCGCCTGCGTATAAGCGATTAAGGCATTATCATAACTGTTTTGATATAAGTAATATTCACCAAGGATCGCCCAAAGCTCTCCATTTTCAGGTGATTGGCGAATATCACTTTGCAGTCGAAGAAAATCATTATGTTGTTGCTCTATTGGGGTTAATATTTGTAGTGGATCTGAGAGACGTTGATATTCATGATAGGTTGCTGTGAAACGAGGTAATAAAAAATAACTTACTAGAGCAATTATTATAATGAGTATTATTAATGAATGATTATGCGGATAAAATGTTTTATTAGTCGTCTGCATAGGGAGCGCATTCTCAAGTTGCTTTGATAGTTGGCGTTGAGCCGCAATTGTTTTCTCGATTTGAGAGGAAATTATGAGAGAACGATGTTTCAGTAAACGCCAAGCAAATAAGCAAATGAATAATAAGGCAACGAATGGCACCGCCCACAGTATCAATGTACCTGCCTGTAATGGTGGGTTATAGAGTACAAAATCGCCATAACGTTCGGTCATGTAAGAGAGAATTTGTGGCTCTGTTTTCCCTTCTGCGACCATTTTGTATACCTGATGGCGCATGCTAACCGCAGTTGGTGCGTTAGATCCAAGTAAATTCTGATTTTGGCACTGTGGGCAACGCAGTTGTGCTGCGATTTTTAATGACAGGGTTTGCTGTTCTGTATTGGTAAACTGCCAAGTATCAACGATATCGGCATGGGCGAGGTTGATCAACAACAGTAGCAGGGCAAGTAGGTAAAGGTGAAACTTACGCATGTTTAGCTCTTCCTTTGGTCCAACCAATAAAAACGCCAATACACATCGTCACAGCGCCTCCCCAAATCCATTGGACGCCATCTTGCACATAGAGACGTATTGCATAGCGTTCATCGCCTGTTTTCTCACCTAGCACTGCATACCAATTTCGTCGCAATCCCCAATGCATCGCAGGCTCTATCATTAATTGCTGGCGAGCTGTATAAAAACGTCGTTCAATGTCCAGATCGGTAATAAATTTGCTCTGCTGAGTTACCGTAATTAGGGCTTTTTCAGTTGTATAGTTAGGAGTGGCAGCAAGTTTGATTTGTTTGAAGTGAAATTGATAACCTGCGAGTGAGACAGAATTTCCAACCGTAATATTAGCGCTAATTTCTTGTTTGCTGACAACTGAAAAGGCGAGACCAGTAGCAAATACAATCACGCCAGTATGGGCAACTAAAGAAGCTAATTGTTTTTGTATTTGCGTTACAGGGCGTAACCAAAGTAGTAATAAAAGGAGTGTTGCTACGGTTGCGATACTGCTAATTAATTTATCATTGGTGGTTAAGTAATAGATTAATCCAATAATAATGGTCATACCGATATATAAATACCCGCGAAGTCGTGAAGACGTTTTGTATCTTGCTGAAAGAACAATAACCGCTAACATGAGCAAGCCGAACGGTAATAATGTTTGGTTAAAGTAAGGTGCGCCGACAGATATTTTTCCCCATCCAAACATGCTGTAAAGCATTGGGTAGAGGGTACCAATTAATACAATAAACAGTACTATTACAAATAAAATAAGCGTTAATAGTATGAAGGTTTCTTGTGGCGTTAATTGGCTTTTTGTTAAAATAGGTGAAGGTCTCGCTTTGATCGCGTAAACCAATAACGCCATTAGGCTCATGATAATAAATAGAATAAATAATGGGATAGCTCGAACATTATCAAGTGCAAAAGCATGTACTGAAACTAAAATGCCTGAACGAACAATCAGTGTTCCCAGTAAAGCTAAAATAAAGGTGGTTATCGCTAATATCATCGACCAATGGCGATATTTTCCTTGTTTTCTTGATATGGCTAAACTATGCAATAGGGCAGTTGCTGATAACCAAGGTAGTAATGACGCATTTTCAACGGGATCCCAAAACCACCAGCCACCCCATCCTAATTCACTGTAAGCCCACCATGAACCTAGTATGATGCCAAACGTTAATATGCACCAGCTAGGCACTAACCAACGCCAACATAACCACGCGATGACTTGACTAAAATGACCAGCAAGAAGGGCAGACAGCACCAAGGCAGTAACCACCATTAACCCACCGTAGCCTAAATAGAGCAGTGGGGGATGTAATATGAGGCCCCAATGTTGCAACATAGGATTAAGATCACGCCCTTCGATGGCGGGGGGGAATAGACGTACAAAAGGATCTGAATAAACAACAATAAACCACAGTAGTACCGCAGCCATCGCCGCCAGTATTGCTAATGAGTAAGCAAATAAAGGATGTTGTTGTTGACGATAACGGTAGGCAAACATCAGTGTCCAGCCTGCCAGCAGCAATACCCATAACAGTAATGAGCCTTCATGGCCTCCCCAAACAGCGGCAATTTTGATTGCCAGAGGGGAAAGGCGATGGCTATGTTGGGCAACATAGATAACCGAAAAGTCACTTTGAATAAAACTGAATGTCAGGCAAGCAAAAGCTATTAATAAAAAACTGAATTGTAATAGAGAACAACGCACGCCCCACAAAACGGTTTTTGGGGCGTGTTGATAAAGGCCAATCAAGCCAAATATGGCATGATAGCTACTAATACACAGTGCTAGTAATAAGCTAATAAAGCCAATTTCAGGTAAGAATAGTTCCAATTATCAAACCTCTAGGCTACCGTCAATTGCCCTGCATATAGCACAAAAAAGCGTAGCAAAAAGACGCCAACTAAACTTGCGCCACTGATTAAAAGGACTCGTGAAGCATTTTGGCTGTGTTCAACCCATTTTTTCAAAGTAAGTGGAACAATAAAACCAATCCCCACGACACCTATCCAAAACCACCAAGTCCAGAAGCCTCCACCTAGTGCGGCTTCAAGTGCGCGCATTTTGCCATCATCCCCTAGTGCTAAGCCGACAAAAAAAGCTGCAAGCAAGAAGATTTCCAGCCAAACGACAAAACCTTCAACACGATGTAAAAAACGAGCCTCTTGATGATGAATATTTTTACGATAGCGCATAGCCAAAGCGATTAGAGCAACGGCGATACCTGATGAGATCCCCGAAAACAAAAATAGCGCGGGTAAAATGGGGTTATTCAGGAAAGGGTACGATTTGAGTGCTGACAGTAAAAAGCCTGTGTATGCCCCTAAAAGTACGGCTAGCACTAACATAATGATGTCGAGCGCTCGCATTGCAGGAGTGAGTAGATTGAGGATCCGCCCAATAAAACCAAAGCGAGGCAGCCATTTTTGTTGCAGAGCAATTAATTCAACTTCAAATATTTTTGCTAACCAAACGACAAGCACCGCCATATACACTTGGAATAGCATTACCCCCATCGACATTACTGAGGTTGGGCTGTAATGGAACATTAGTTTCCAGAAGGTCCATGGGCGCGTTAAATGGAAAATGAGGATCAGCAAACCTAAAATAATGGTTGTAGGTGCGAGTATCAGTGTGGTTCGCATCAACGTGCTTTGGCTGGTTGCTTCAGTTGGATAGTATTGACGTAGCAATACCGCAAGCACCACGAGCCCAGCAGAAATACCAATTAAGAACAGATAAACGGCAATTGGCCAGTCCCAAACCAGAGATTCAAAATGGAAAGCAGAAGAAGTAGTCATTGGCTGACCTCCCCATATTTGAATGGAACTCGGTAAACTTTGGGGCGTGTACCGAGAGCAAGTTTATAGCGATATGTGGTTTTCTGTTGTAGCATTTTAGAAATATCACTGTTCGGGTCATCTAAATTACCAAAGACCAAGGCTTTGGTTGGACAAGACTCAACACAAGCAGGCTGTTTGCCGGCTTTTAGATTAGTTTTACGACAAAAATCGCATTTATCGGCAGTTTTATTGATTGGATGAATAAAACGAACACGATAAGGGCAAGCTGCTATACAGTATTGGCAACCAACACATAAATCAGGATTGACGTCGACAATACCGGTGGTTTTATCAATAAATGAAGCACCTGTAGGGCAAACATCGACGCAAGGAGCGTGTTCACAGTGCTGACATGAATGCCTAAAGAAGCGATATTTGATGTCAGGAAATTGACCAATCGGTTCACTACGAATAATGGTGAGCCGCGAAACGCCTTCAGGAACTTGATTGACTTCTCGACAGGCGTCCATACACGCAGTACAACCGATACATAAAGCTTCATCGTGGATCATACCGTAACGTACGCCATCGACTTTCATGCTATTTGCTAGAGTATGAACTGTTGTCCCTCCAGACGCCGCCAGTGCCCCTGCATAAATAATAAATTGACGACGCGAACAACTCATGGTTGCTCCTTACGCAATTTCACCGCTGCAGGGTTAAAATCAGGGTTATTGCGTTGGTCTGAGTGGCAATCGACACAGATTTTAATCCGTCCTTTGTCACTGAGAACTTTCATGGTGTCTTGTTTTGGATGAAGATCATGGCAGCTAGCACAGGCGACTTTTGTGACGTGCACATCGTGTGGCCAAAAGGCTTTTTGCAGCTGCTCAGGTAAATGGCATGACAGGCACACGCTATTTTGCTGCTCTACGTTATACATCGGTTCATTAAAACGCATAACATCTTTTGCGCCTTCACGGTGATGTGGCCCTGGATTGCCATGACAATTGGTACAGGTCACAGGCAAGTTATTATTAGGATTAACGACGGATGCGTGAGTGCCATGCATGCCTTCTTTATCGGGTTTATGGCAATCTAAGCATGCCGCATCAGGATTGCGTTGCTGGGTCACAACCCAGCGCTCATTGCTTTCATCGGCTGGTGGTGTAGCAGCGTTTGCTACCATGCTCAATATTAAACCTGATACCAGCACGCCAGCGGCTAATAACGAACGTAATACGCTCATATTGACTCCATAGGTTTTGCCGCCTCATTGCTAAGGCGGGTGATGGTTATTGGCTTAATAGATTATTTTTACGAGCCTGTGCATCCCACTCAGGTACGACGGTTTTTAAGAACTCTTGTTTCTCGGCATTAATTTTTTGCATATCTAAACCAATGGCCTGTTGGGCTTTTTCTTTGGTTGAAATATCAGGAATAGCGATTTCATGAGTAATGCCTTTAGCACCGAGCAAACGAACTAATTTAGTTCGTGCATCTGCCGCTTTATTCATTGCACCACCTAACATGCGTAAGCCTTCATCAGGGGCGTGCATATGGATACCATGAGAAGCGATGGCCAGATCCCAACGCCATTGCGCATGGCGAATATCGGCTAAGATTGGCGCCATCTCTTTTTCAGTTGCGCCTGCATCCCATGCTGCTTTGGCCTCAAAGTGAGCTCGAACTAGCTGATCCTCCACTTTGATTTTCATTTCTTGGATGGCTTGTTTGCGTTCAGCAACGACTGCTTGTAGCTCTTGTTTGCTTTGAGTGTGGCAGTTACGGCAAGTCTGCTCAAAGTTATCGAATGGATTACCGATTTTATGGCTGGTGTAGAGTTCACCTTTTTCATTCTGCAGTTTAGGCATATGGCAGTCGATGCATGTCACGTTGTTTTTACCGTGAATACCAGCACTCCATGTTTCATATTCGGGGTGCTGTGCTTTTAGCATCGGTGCTTTGGAAAGTGAGTTTGTCCAATCTGAGAAACCGATATTGTCGTAATACACTTCCATGTCTTCGACTTTAGTACCATTATCCCAAGGGAATTTGACTGATTTGTTTTCACCCGAAAAATAATATTCGACGTGACATTGGCCGCACACCATCGACTGTTGATCAAAGCGGCTGGCTTTGTCGAATGGTTTACCAATCGCTTCCATTGCGCGTTCAGCATAGGGGCGAGTAAGGGTCAGAGCAGGTTTTCCTTGGGAGAACTCAGGAGAATCCGTTTTATGGCAGTCGGCACAACCCAACACATTGACGATTTCAGGGCCTCCTTTAGCCCATTTGCCATGGAAGTAGCCATCTTCCCCTTGTTCTTGGATCAACCTAGCGACATCAGGGCTTTTACAGCTCCAGCAAGCCATAGGAAGAGGCCCATCTTGAGCATCTTTTGGAGCGCCAGTTCGTAATGTTTCGCGCACGTCGATCAAGGCATAAGCGTGCCCACGTGGTTTATTATAGTCACGAGAGAAAGGATAGCCCGCCCAAAGGATCACTAAACGTGGATCTTCTGCGAGCGCATCTTCCCGCTGTGATTGTTCTGAGGTTGCACGCCATGAATGGTATTGATCAGGGTGAGCTTGAGCAAAGGATTCATTTTTAGTGTTGATTGTTGATATAGTATCCTTTGTCGGTGTTTGTGCATGCACTGAGGTGCTAAAGATAAATAGACTGGCAAGCAGGCTGAGTAAGCACAGTGCATTATTTCTTATCTTTACCATAAGAGCCTCCAGCCATCCCGCTGGCTGTTAAATTATTATTTATAAGAGATGGCAATACACATTAATGCCATCATGACATTGCAACTTAATATCTCTAACAAATAACCACACACAAAATATTGTTTTTGATCAAAGGTAAATTTATTAAAAGAAATGTCATCATTTTATTGTGATTAATATCGAGTTTATGGGGTAAATATAGTTTGAAAAACACACTTGAGATTAAAATAAACTAATCAATCAGGTGTGCTGTGATGCCATTTTTATCTTCTTAAAGATAGGGTTGAGAATAATCAACGAAAAAAAACTTAATTGATGTTTTCGTGATTGATGAATGATAACCAGTTAATATTAAAGTAAAAAAATAAATTGTGCGGTAACGCTAATTTTTAAATATTTAAAGGATAGGGGAATGCTTAAATATACCACTTTAGTGGTATGTTTGTGTGTTATTTAAATGAACTTTTCATGAGAAATGCGTTAAATTTAGCTTTCTATATTTAAAATATGTTAATGGATTTCTGTAAAGATGATTTAATTCGTATTCAGATCATATTATGGTCAAAAGATTGATAAATTGAGTGCTCTTTCAATTTATTCCGTTATAAATAATATCATCATTATTATTACCCACTAGGTAGTATGTATTTTTATCCCTTCAATAGATAATATTTGTCATTAATACACATATAAATTTTGCGGTTAATATTAAATATTTGCGTTAATTTTGTTTAAGCAATGTTAAGGAAATGAACATGGTTGATATTACCCGTCGGGGAGTATTAATTGGTGCGTGGCGTAATACAACACCAGTTATCAGGCCGCCGTGGAGTGGTAGTGAAGATCGCTTCATTGAAAGTTGCACTCGTTGCAAAGAATGCCTCACGCATTGCGAAACCTCAATTTTAATTTCGGGACCTGGTGGTTACCCTACAGTTGATTTCTCTCAAGGAGAATGCACATTTTGTTATGCATGTGCCACCGCCTGCCCTGAGCCAATATTCTTACCGCAAAATACCCAGCCTTGGGATATCTCGATTTCGATTGATCAAACCTGTCTAGCTTATCGCTCTATTGAGTGTCGGCGTTGCGAAGACAGCTGCGAGCCCCAAGCCATTTCTTTTCGCCCGTCACTGGCTGGTATTTATCAGCCCAAAATTGATCAGCAGGGTTGTACAGGTTGTGGCGCCTGTGTTGCCGGTTGCCCTGTATCAGCCATTACCTTGGAGCATGAAAATGCACAATAGCTGGCAAGTATGCAGTTTGATTGTACAAGTAAAAAATGAACAGGTTGGTACTGTCACGACCGCGTTAAATCAATTAACTGGATGTGAGGTGGCAATCAGATCACCTGAAACCGGTAAATTGATCGTGGTTGTTGAGTCAGAACACAGTAGCACCTTATTAGATACTATTGATTCAGTACGTAATGTTGATGGCGTGCTGGCTGTTTCGCTGGTCTATCACCAGCAGGATGAGCAATGTGAGGAAAATGATGAAACTCAGTCGTCGTAGCTTCATGAAAGCCAATGCTGTTGCGGCCGCTGCTGCGGCGGCAGGGATTGGTGTACCCAGCATCGCTAAGGCGGTAGTTGGGCAACAAGAGGCCATCAAATGGGACAAAGCACCTTGCCGCTTCTGCGGTACAGGCTGTGGTGTTCTTGTTGGCACTCAAAATGGTCGTATTGTTGCGAGCCAAGGTGATCCTGAAGCCCCTGTTAACCGTGGCTTGAACTGCATTAAGGGTTACTTCTTACCGAAAATCATGTACGGGAAAGACCGTTTAACGCAACCATTACTGCGTATGAAAGACGGTGAATATGACAAAAATGGCGAATTTACCCCAATTACATGGGATAAAGCCTTTGATGTCATGGAAGAAAAATTAAAAACCACGTTAAAAGAGAAGGGTCCTGAAGGCGTAGGGATGTTTGGCTCAGGTCAGTGGACTGTCTGGGAAGGGTATGCAGCCTCAAAACTGTTTAAAGGTGGTTTTCGCTCGAATAACTTAGATCCAAACGCACGTCACTGTATGGCTTCAGCGGTGGTTGGTTTTATGCGTACTTTTGGTATGGATGAACCAATGGGCTGCTACGATGATATCGAGCAAGCTGATGCATTTGTGCTTTGGGGCTCAAATATGGCGGAAATGCACCCAATTTTATGGTCACGTATCACCAACCGCCGTTTATCTGATCCAAATGTGCGAGTTGCCGTACTGTCTACCTTTAAGCACCGTAGTTTTGAACTAGCGGATAATGGCATCGTGTTTACGCCACAGTCTGATTTAGTGATCTTGAACTATATTGCTAACTATATTATTCAGAATAATGCGGTTAATCAGGAATTCTTAGATAAGCACGTTAACCTACGCCGTGGTGTAACGGATATTGGTTATGGTCTACGTCCAACCCATCCATTAGAGCAAAAAGCCAAAAATCCAGGTTCAGATGCATCAGATCCGATGACATGGGATGAATATAAAGCCTTTGTTGCTGAGTATACCCTTGATAAAACTGCTGAAATGACAGGCGTGCCGAAAGACCAATTAGAATCCCTCGCACAGCTGTATGCCGATCCAAAAACCAAAGTGGTTTCTTACTGGACGATGGGTTTCAACCAGCACACACGTGGTGTTTGGGCAAATAACCTGTGTTATAACCTACACTTACTGACAGGTAAAATTTCTCAGCCGGGTTGCGGTCCTTTCTCATTAACCGGTCAACCATCTGCCTGTGGTACAGCGCGTGAAGTCGGTACATTTGCCCATAGATTACCTGCTGATATGGTGGTAACTAACGAAAAACACCGTGAAAAAGTTGAGCAAGTATGGCAGTTACCTGCTGGTACAATTCCAGAAAAAGTAGGCTTACATGCGGTTGCACAAGATCGCGCGCTAAAAGACGGTAAACTCAATTTTTATTGGGTGATGTGCAACAACAACATGCAAGCTGGCCCAAATATCAATGAAGAGCGTATGCCAGGTTGGCGTGACCCGCGTAACTTCATTGTCGTTTCTGATCCTTATCCAACCGTGAGTGCCATTTCAGCTGACTTGATCCTACCAACGGCCATGTGGGTAGAAAAAGAAGGCGCTTATGGTAACGCAGAGCGACGCACTCAATTTTGGCGTCAACAAGTTCAAGCTCCGGGTGAAGCAAAGTCTGACTTATGGCAAATGGTGCAGTTTTCACGTCGCTTTAAAACTGAAGATGTTTGGCCTGAAGAGCTACTGGCGAAGAAACCTGAATATCGCGGCAAGACTCTCTACGATGTGTTATTTGCTAACCAGTCAGTCAGTAAATTCCCTGTTTCTGAACTCGCTGAAGACCAACTTAATGATGAATCAAGAGAACTTGGTTTCTATCTGCAAAAAGGTCTGTTCGAAGAGTACGCCAGCTTTGGTCGTGGCCATGGTCATGATCTTGCGCCATTCGATGATTATCACAAAGCACGCGGTATTCGCTGGCCTGTTGTTGAAGGCAAAGAAACGCAATGGCGTTACAGTGAAGGTAACGATCCTTATGTGAAAGCAGGAACGGGCTACCAATTCTATGGTAAACCGGATGGTAAAGCGGTGATCTTTGCGCTGCCATTTGAGCCTGCGGCAGAGGTTCCGGATGCAGAATATGACTTATGGCTATCAACCGGCCGTGTATTAGAGCATTGGCATACTGGCAGTATGACGCGCCGTGTGCCTGAATTGCATCGCGCATTCCCTGAATCCTTAGTATTTATGCATCCTCTTGATGCTAAAGACAAAGGATTACGTCGTGGTGACAAGGTGAAAGTGGTATCACGCCGCGGTGAAGTGACGACGATTGTGGAAACTCGCGGACGTAACCGCCCACCGAAAGGGCTGGTTTACATGGCGTTCTTCGATGCGTCACAGCTAGTGAACAACTTAACACTGGATGCGACCGATCCACTTTCGAAAGAAACGGATTACAAGAAATGCGCCGTTAAACTGGAAAAGGTGTAATTGTTTATGTCCCAGAAACCGAAGCCCCAAAATAGCCGCCGCCGTTTTTTGCGTGATGTTGCTCGCGCAGCAGGTGGGCTCGCGGCTGTTGGCGTGGTGCTGGGGCTACAGCAACAAACTTCTCGAGCGAGCGGGGTACACCTTCGTCCGCCGGGAGCCATTAATGAAAATGCATTTGCCAGCGCTTGCGTGCGTTGTGGGCAATGTGTGCAGGCATGCCCTTATGACATGTTAAAACTGGCTACATTGGCTTCAGGGCTAGCAGCGGGAACACCTTATTTTATTGCCCGTGAAAATCCTTGCGAAATGTGTGATGACATCCCTTGTGCAAAAGTGTGCCCAAGTGGTGCCTTGGATAAGGACATTGAGTCTATCAATGATGCACGAATGGGATTGGCGGTACTGCTTGATCAGGAAAATTGCCTCAATTTTCAAGGGCTGCGTTGTGATGTTTGCTACCGCGTATGTCCGTTAATTGATGAAGCCATCACATTGGAGCTGGAACAGAACCACCGAACAGGTAAGCACGCACGTTTTTTACCGACAGTACATAGCAATGCCTGTACTGGCTGTGGTAAGTGCGAGCAAGCTTGTGTATTGGAGGAAGCTGCGATCAAAGTGCTTCCAAGGAACCTTGCAAAAGGAGAATTGGGGCATCACTACCGCTTTGGCTGGCTGGAGGGAAATGATGGCAAATCGTAAGCGCGATGCCGGACGTGAAGCTCTGGTAAAAAAAGGCTGGTGGCAGAGCCATAAATGGTTGTGGATGCGTCGCATCAGTCAACTATTGGTATTGGCAATGTTTTTGAGTGGACCATGGTTTGGGGTGTGGATCTTACATGGTAATTACAGCAGCAGCTTGTTGTTGGATACCGTACCGCTCACCGATCCGCTGATCACATTAGAAAGTTTAGCCAGTGGCTACTTGCCTGCGGTTTCTGCTTTGATTGGTGCGGTGATTGTACTGCTGGTGTATGCATTGCTCGGAAAACGGCTGTTTTGTAGTTGGGTCTGTCCTGTTAACCCTGTCACTGATGCAGCGGCATGGCTACGGCGTAGGTTCGATTTTAATCAATCAGCGACCATCCCACGTTATATCCGCTATGTCTTGTTAGTGGTGATCCTGCTCGGTTCAGCCATTACAGGGACTTTACTGTGGGAGTGGATCAATCCTGTTTCATTAATGGGCCGAAGTCTCATTTTCGGTTTTGGTAGCGGTGCATTATTGCTGCTCGCCTTGTTTTTATTTGATTTATTGGTTGTGGAGCATGGTTGGTGTGGTCACCTTTGCCCTCTAGGCGCTTTGTATGGTGTTGCGAGTTGTAAAGGCGCACTGGCAGTCGCAGCGACAAATAAACAAAACTGTACTCGCTGCATGGATTGCTTCCATATTTGTCCGGAGCCGCAAGTTTTGCGTGCACCGGTTCTCGATAAACAAGCCCCAGCACTCATTTCAGATAAAGATTGCATTACTTGTGGTCGCTGCATTGATGTGTGTTCTGAGGATGTTTTTAAAATAACACTACGATGGAGTTCGGGAGCGAAATGATGAAAACCCATGCCCTGATTAAAACAATGAGCCGTTGGGTGGCTGGGATGGCACTGATTGCCACGAGCCTTGCTTGGGCGGCAAATGGAGTGGATCTTTCTAAATCGCCAGAAGTCTCTGGTACGCAAGAAGGTAGCATTCATATTCCTAAAGAGCAGGAAAGAATGGCCTTAAATTATGTTAATCAACCTCCGATGATCCCTCATAGCGTTGATGGTTATCAAATTACCACCAATACCAACCGTTGCCTGCAATGCCATGGTGTCGAAAACTATCGTACAACGGGGGCACCTCGCATCAGCCCTACGCATTTTGTTGATGCGACAGGTAAAGTCTTAGGGGAAGTTTCACCAAATCGTTATTTCTGTTTGCAGTGTCATGTACCGCAGTCAGATACTTCGCCGATTGTGGACAACACTTTCACCCCATCCAAAGGTTTTGGAAAATAAGGGTAAATTATGGCTAAGAATAACGATAAACCAGGTTTTATCCGCCGTGTGTGGCAGTGGTGGTGGCGTCCAAGTCGTTTAGCTTTGGGGACGTTGCTGATCATTGGTTTTGTTGGTGGGGTGATCTTCTGGGGCGGTTTCAATACAGGAATGGAAAAGGCGAATACTGAAGAATTCTGTATTAGCTGCCATGAAATGCGTGAAAACGTCTATGAAGAATATATGGATACTATCCACTACACCAACCGTAGTGGCGTGCGTGCAACTTGTCCTGACTGCCATGTTCCACATGAATTTGTGCCAAAAATGGTGAGAAAGATTAAAGCCAGTAAAGAGCTGTATGGCAAAGTTTTTGGCATCATCGATACACCACAAAAATTCGAAGAACATCGTCTTGAGATGGCGCAAAACGAATGGCGACGGATGAAAGACAACAATTCACAGGAGTGCCGTAACTGTCACAACTTTGAATATATGGATTTCACTGCGCAAAAAAGTGTTGCGGCCAAAATGCATGACCAAGCGGTTCTTGATGGAAAAACCTGTATTGATTGCCATAAAGGGATAGCCCATAAGCTACCTGATATGCGTGATGTTGAACCCGGTTTTTAAGTAAAACAATCATGGGTAATGAAGGGGCTGGCTAAACAGTCATTGTTTGACTAGCCTCAATTTATCATTGTGATAAATCAATAAGCTAACTGTTATAAGGCGATATGCTGTATCGCATCGGCGCAAAGCTTGCTTGCGGTATCAATCGGAGCCATAAAATATGTGGAAAAAGCTTCACCAACTTGCTATTCCTGCCAACCTATATCAATTATGTGGGCGGTTAACACCTTGGTTTGTGGCCCTGAGTGTCATTTTTTTGGCATTAGGTTGGGGCTGGGGTTTTGGGTTTGCACCATCCGATTATCAGCAAAGTGATAGCTATCGCATTATGTATTTGCATGTGCCGGCAGCGATGTGGTCAATGGGTATCTATGCCACAATGGCAATCATTGCTTTTATCGGATTAGTTTGGCAAATGAAAGTGGCTGAACTAGCCATCATGGCAATGGCACCGATAGGCGCTGTGTTTACCTTTATTGCACTCGTAACGGGTGCCACATGGGGAAAACCTATGTGGGGAGCATGGTGGGTTTGGGATGCACGCTTAACATCTGAATTGATTTTGTTCTTCTTATATGTAGGTATTATTGCACTTTGGCATGCCTTTGAAGACCGCCGTACCGCAGGCAAAGCGGTTGCGATTTTAGTGCTAATCGGTGTGATTAACTTACCGATTATTCATTACTCTGTGGAGTGGTGGAATACCTTACATCAGCCTTCAACACGTATGCAGCAAAGCATCAACCCAGCAATGCGTACCCCTTTACGTCTGGCAATCCTCGGTTATCTCTTTTTGTTTATTTCTCTAACATTAGTGCGTTTGCGCAGCCAATTATTACTGCTAGAACGTAATCGCCCTTGGGTACTTGATATTGTTAATAAGATGAGGGGCAAATAATGACCAGCGCATTTGCATCTTGGGCAGATTTTTTTGCAATGGGAGGCTATGCATTCTATGTATGGTTGGCCGTTGCCTTGACATTAATACCGCTATTGTTGCTGTGCATTCAGACTAAATTACAACGAAAAATAATTATAAATTCAATTATTGTGCAGCAAGAAAGAGAAGCGAGACAGAAAGCAGCACGAGCACGTCGGGAGGCAGAGTGAATATTCGTCGTAAAAATCGGTTATGGCTGATCAGTGCGATCTTGATTGGTGTCGCATTGACGGTTGCATTACTGCTCTACGCGCTGCGTTCAAGTATTGATTTATTCTATACGCCGGGTGAAATCATTTATGGCAAGCGAGAGACACAGCAAATCCCTGAAGTCGGGCAACGTTTGCGAGTTGGTGGAATGGTTATGCCAGGGACCGTGCAGCGTGATCCTGATTCATTAAAAGTCACATTTACAGTATATGACGCGGAAGCGGAAGTCGATGTGAGCTATGAAGGTATTTTGCCTGACTTGTTCCGTGAAGGTCAGGGAGTCGTTGTCCAAGGTGAACTCGCAGAAAATCACCATGTTATCGCTAAGGAAGTCTTAGCCAAACATGATGAAAACTATACGCCACCTGAAGTTGAGCAAGCGATGCAAGAGAACCACCGCAGGCCAGCTGCGATGTATAAGGATAACGCGTCATGATCCCAGAGGTCGGAAACCTATTATTATGTTTGGCGTTGGGTGTGGCGTTGTTATTATCGATTTACCCATTATGGGGTGTATCACGTAACGATAAACGTCTGATGCGCTCAGCTCGCCCTCTTGCATGGCTACTTTTTCTTTGCGTAGTGGGTGCCTTTTTAGTGTTAGTGAATGCATTTGTGGTAAATGATTTCTCTGTCACTTATGTTGCGAATAATTCAAATACCCAATTACCTGTTTGGTATCGTGTGGCTGCGACTTGGGGGGCGCACGAAGGTTCATTGCTGTTATGGGTATTGTTGATGAGTGGCTGGACATTTGCAGTTGCATTGTGTAGTTATCGCATGCCGTTGGATATTGTTGCTCGCGTGTTGGCGGTGATGGGAATGGTCAGTGTTGGCTTCTTGCTATTTATTATTTTCACTTCCAACCCATTCTCTAGAACGCTACCCTCTTTTCCTATCGAAGGGCGTGATTTAAACCCACTGTTGCAAGATCCCGGTTTGATTTTCCATCCACCATTATTGTACATGGGCTATGTGGGCTTTTCTGTGGCGTTTGCTTTTGCTATCGCAGCCTTGCTTAGCGGTAAATTAGACAGCTCTTTCACTCGTTTTGCTCGTCCTTGGACCATGGCTGCATGGTTTTTCTTAACATTAGGCATCATGTTAGGATCATTGTGGGCCTACTATGAGCTAGGTTGGGGGGGCTGGTGGTTCTGGGATCCTGTCGAGAACGCTTCCTTTATGCCTTGGTTAGTTGGAACGGCGCTGATCCACTCATTGGCCGTGACAGAGCAGCGGGCTACTTTTAAAGCATGGTCGCTATTGTTGTCTATTTTTGCCTTTTCACTGTGCTTGCTTGGGACCTTCCTTGTGCGCTCAGGGGTACTAGTTTCTGTACACGCCTTCGCTTCTGATCCTTCAAGGGGCTTGTTTATTTTAGCCTTTATGGTGTTGGTGATCGGCGGCTCATTACTGCTATTTGCTGTCAGGGCACATAAAGTTCGTTCCAGAGTCAACAATGCGCTGTGGTCACGTGAGTCAATGTTGTTGGCAAATAACGTGATTTTAACCGCAGCCATGTTAGTGGTGCTATTAGGTACCTTATTGCCATTGATTCATAAACAAATTGGTTTAGGTAGCATCTCCATTGGTGAACCTTTCTTTAATACTATGTTTATTGCTTTGATGGTGCCATTTGCTTTGCTATTGGGCATTGGGCCGCTGGTGCGTTGGGGGCGTGATCGTCCTGCATCGATCCGCAAATTATTGATATTAGCTTTAGTGGTGACGCTGATTTTATCATTCCTTCTGCCTTGGTTAATGCAAGACAGATTAGCCGCGCTCACTGTGCTTGGTCTGATGATGGCCTGTTGGATTGCAATATTGGCGTTTGCCGAAATGCGAGTCCGCATCAGTAAAAAAATTAAAATGACATCAAGCTATTGGGGAATGGTGCTGGCTCACTTAGGTCTCGCGGTAACGATTGTAGGTATCGCATTTAGCCAAAACTATAGCATTGAACGTGATGTTAAAATGAAACCGGGTGATAGTGTCACCATTCGTGCTTATACCTTTGTATTTAAAGGTGTGCATGAAGCCGATGGGCCTAACTACCAAGGTGTGATTGGTAATATTGATGTTACTGAAAACGGTAAACTGCTGACGAAATTACAGCCTGAAAAACGCTTTTATAACACCAGCCGTGCTGTGATGACAGAAGCGGCAATTGATGGTGGTATCACACGCGACTTATATGCGGCTCTTGGTGAAGAAATCAGTCAAGATGTGTGGACAATGCGTCTTTACTATAAACCGTTTGTACGTTGGATTTGGTCTGGCGGTATTTTTATGGCGATGGGTGCACTGTGTTGCTTGATTGACCCGCGTTATCGTCGTCGCAAAATGCAAGCGGAGGCTGCATGAATCGCAAAGTATTTTTGATCCCACTGATAATTTTTGCGGCGATCGCTGTTGTCTTGCTATGGCAATTAATGCGCAATGCAGAAGGGGATGATCCTCGTTCGCTTGAATCTGCATTAGTAGGGAAACCTGTTCCGGTGTTCCGATTGGAGTCATTGGAAAACCCTGGACAACATTATGAGTCCAATGTTCTGATCCAAGGCAAACCGATTTTACTTAATGTCTGGGCGACATGGTGTGTAACCTGCCGTGCTGAACATCAGTATCTTAACAGCCTTGCTGCACAAGGCGTTCGCGTGGTTGGTCTAAATTATAAAGATGATCGACAAAAAGCGATTACTTGGCTACGTACATTAGGCAATCCATATGCATTGAGCCTCTTTGATGGTGAAGGCATGTTAGGACTCGACCTTGGTGTTTATGGAGCTCCTGAAACGTTTTTAATCGATGGTAATGGCATTATTCGTTATCGCCACGCAGGCGCGATGGACGAGCAAGTGTGGAACAAGGAAGTTAAACCGCTATGGGAGCGTTACAACAAGGAGGCCAATCAATGAAATACCTTCTTGGTTTTTTGATGTTAATTGTAAGTGCAACCACTACTTTTGCATCAACAGAGGTCTTTACCTTTGATAATGAACAGCAGGAACAGCAATTTCGTAAATTAACAGAAGAACTACGTTGTCCGAAATGCCAAAACAACAGTATTGCAGATTCAAACTCAATGATTGCTTTAGATTTGCGGCAAAAAGTGTATGAGTTAATGAAAGAAGGCAAAAGCCGCGATGAAATCGTTGATTATATGGTGGCGCGTTATGGCTATTTTGTTACCTATAACCCACCATTAACGCCATTAACCGTATTACTATGGGGTCTACCATTTGCAGCAATTATTGTTGGTGGATGGATTATTTTTGCCCGTTCTAAAAAGCGTGTACGTCTTAAGCAAGTTATTGACGAAAGCGACTCATTAGCTGAACTACCTGCTGCAACGCACTCTAGCGCTTGGATATATTTACCCGGTGTAGTGATTGCGTTAGGTGTTGCTATTACGGCTTATTATCAAGTGGGTAGTTATAGCAAGGTGAGCAATTGGGATACCGCTTACCAGCAAGCTCCTGCACTACTTGATAGGGCACTAGATGCTTCAGAGCCACCACTAAATAATGAAGAAATGGAACGCCTTGCGTTAGGGTTACGTACCCGTTTGCAAGACGAACCGCAAAATGTTGATGCATGGGTGATGTTAGGTCGTATCGGCATGGTACTCAACAATGCAACGATGGCGACAGATGCCTACGAGCGCGCTTATCGTCTCAAACCTAACGATGACAATGTCGCATTAGGCTATGCCGAAGTGTTAACGCGCTCTTCTGATCCGGAAGATAACCGCAAGGGCGGGGAGCTATTACGCAAATTAATTGCAGAAAACCGCACCAATGTTAAAGCGCTTAGCATGTTTGCGTTTAATGCCTTTGAGCAAGAGCGTTATGCAGAAGCGATTTCTGCTTGGCAAATGATGTTGAAATTATTACCTGAAAACGATCAGCGTCGCATGGTGATTGAGCGTAGTATCGAACAAGCTTTGATGATGGTACATGAGAAAAAAGCCGCTAAGTAGCGGGCTGTTTTTAGTTGATAAAATAAGTAAAGATGGGAGCTTAGGCTCCCATTTTTGTTCTATCACTGATGAAAGAATATCAAATAGCAAGAAAATAACTAGAAAGGGTAAGTGATATAAGCTCGTTAATTTATTATCCTGTAAGATCTGTGTTTCCTTATATAACGATATACTCGTCATACTTCAAGTTGCAGCGCTTTTCGTTGAGTTATAAGTGACTACGTTCAGCTAGTCGAGTCACAGTGTTTATCTATGCTCTCTAGCTATCTTCGCTTGTCGCCTACCTGCACCTCGAATTATTTAAAGTATAGTATTATTCATATGAACAATATTAAAATCATTTGCTTTGCTATTTGTATTTCATTGATATGGGGAAGTAGTTTCCCTATATCCAAAATTGCTATTGAACAAATAGGGGCTTGGCCTTTTCGTTTTTATTCAACGCTGACATCAGTTGTGGTATTAACTTTATTAGTTCTAGTGGTTTATAGACGAAAGCTTAGCCTGTATGGGCTGGTTATCTGTATTCCATTGGGTTTTTTAAATGTTTTTTTAGTAACTCTTCTCAATAATATTGCCTTGGGGTATACGGATTCAGTTAAAGCATCTGTGCTGATCTATACCATGCCAGCAATGACCACGGTAATCATGATGATTGCCAACAAACGAGTCACACTGAATTCAGTAGTGGTTTCATTGCTTTGCTTAACTGGCGTGTTTGTTTTTACTTCATTGAGTCGCTTTGGTTTAGGTGAAATGATTATACTGCTGAGTGCTGCTATGTGGGCATTAGGGACATTTTTAGCGGAAAAAATCCCTACTCGGTTAGATTTACTTTCTAAAGTGATGTATCAAAATATCATCTCATTTTCTCTTATCTTGCTGATCACACCGTTTATTGCATCCGATTTAAACATATTTGATTACCAACAGGAGCATATTCACTACATTAAAGACATCTATTTCCCTATCCTGTTTATGGGAGTCGCGGGTGGTGTAGTCGTTTTTGTGCTGTGGTTTTACATGATAGAACAAGGCGGTGCTGAATTGTCTTCTTATGCAGTGTTAGTCGCACCGATAATTAGTGTCGTGTTGTCTCATTATTTTCTTGATGAGGCAATTTCTTACATGATGTTGATTGGAATGGTGCTGATCTTCTTGAGTATGCTGATTACGTTTATAGGAAAAAAAGCAAGGTGAATTAAAATGCAAAAAATTGAATCGATTCAATTTTTAATTTATGTAATTAAAACTAAAAACTAAGTAATTTATTTATTTGTAATTCTTTATAGTTAATTATTAATGATAAATTGGCTTTGTTTTTTGTAATTAACTGAAAAAATTATTAAATTTTATTTAAATCTTTTTTTTATGTTATAAATAATGTCGCTGCTTTTTTGTTTTAAGTTAAATGATAATTAAATAAATTAATGATTTCCTATTTTATTTGGTATTAAAAGATAAATTTACCTTAACGTAATATGCTTTTGCTTTTTTTTGTTTTTATTTTTGTCTTTTTTGCTTTTTTTTGCTTTGCTTCGGGAACATATGATTATTATCACATTAAACTAACAATATCTAAATTAGAGTAAATGCCATGAGGTAAAATGGCATGAAAGCAGAACGACATAAAAAAATAATCAGTTTTTTAAAAAATGCAGGCTCAGCAAAAGTTTCTGTTTTATCGAAAGAACTTAATGTCACTAAAGAAACCATCAGAGCAGATTTAAATTCTTTGGCAAAAAAAGGAATTATCAGCCGTTGCCACGGTGGCGCATTCATTGAATTTGAAACCCTAGATAAAGTTGCCAAAAAAGAAATTATACAATTTCTTGAGTGCAATGAAAGCCTTAATGAAACAGTAAATAAGGATGATTCAGTGATCGGCAAAGTGTGTGTTTTAGGTTCATTTAACGTTGATATGATTAGTTATTTGCCTCGCCTTCCTGAGGCGGGTGAATCATTGTTATCAAACAAATTTATTTTTTCACCGGGTGGAAAAGGTTGTAACCAAGCCCTTGCTGCCAGTTATTCAGATTCACAAGTACACTTTATTACTAAAATTGGTACTGACCAATTTAGCGATTACGCGGTGAACTTTATTTCATCGTCAAAAATAAAAAGTTCAACCATTTACCAAACAGAAAAATTTCAAACAGGTACTGCATCTATTTTTGTTTCAGAAAATAGTGGTGAAAATATTATCTCCATCTACCCTGGTTCTAATATGGATATTACCGCTGATGAAGTGAAAATTCAGAAAGATAAAATCATTAACTCAAATATTATCTTACTGCAACTTGAAACCAATATTGAAGCACTAAGAGAAATTATTGCGATAGGTAATGAATACAATATTCCGATTATTTTAAACCCAGCACCTTACAATGATATTGCGATAGAGTTACTTGAAAAAGTTGATATTTTAACACCAAATGAAACCGAAGCGAGTTTACTATCCGATATTAATGTGGTGGATTTAGACACCGCAAAACAAGCGGCTGAAGCTATCTATCGCAAAGGGGTTAAAAAAATTGTTATTACATTGGGAAGTAAAGGTTCTCTTGCCTATGATGGCAATAAGTTTATTTACTCACCCGCCTATACTGCGGTTGTCAAAAATACGGCAGGTGCAGGGGATGCTTTTAATGGTGCATTGGCGGCATCGTTAGCAAAAGGGAAGCAATTCTCTTACGCATTGCGTTATGCCTCTGCATTTTCATCTCTTGCCGTTGAAACCAGTAACGCTTCAGAAATGCCTGAAGATATTAATGTGATGTATCGTATTAATCAAACAACCTACTCTCAGGTTGTGACTCAATCTCCTGAATAACGTCTATTCTGAAAGAGGAATAAAAATGAAAATTTTATTTATTGGTGAATCATGGCACATTCATATGATCCACACAAAAGGCTACGATAGCTTTACATCGAGTAAATATGAAGAAGGTGCAACATTTTTATTAAGCTGCTTGAAAAATAAAGGTGTTGAGGTTGATTATATGCCTGCACATATTGTGCAAATGTCATTTCCAAAAACTGTCGAAGAACTCGAAAAATACGATGTTATTGTGATTAGTGATATTGGCGCAAATACCTTCTTACTGCAAAACGATACTTTCTATAATATGAAAGTATTACCAAATTCACTGCAATTAATTAAACAATATGTGATTAATGGTGGTGGGTTATTAATGATTGGTGGTTATTTATCCTTTATGGGTATTGAAGCTAAAGCTAATTACAAAAATACATTACTCGCAGATGTATTACCTGTTGAAATGCTTGATGGTGATGACCGCGTTGAAACACCGGAAGGGGTATTTGCATCCGCAGTTGATGCTGCACATTGCTCAATCAAAGGTTTTGATAATTGGCCGATGTTCTTAGGTTATAACAAAGTATTTGCCAAAGAAAATACCCAAACCGTACTGAATATTGGTGATGACCCACTATTAGTCTTTGGAGAATATGAAAAAGGTAAAACAGCCTGCTTTATGAGTGACTGCTCGCCACACTGGGGAAGTAAAGAGTTTATGGCTTGGGAACATTACTCCGATATGTGGGTAAATATCTTAAAGCAAATATCCAAGTAAGTATATACTCGTCATACTTCAAGTTGCAGGGGTGTTGACTACGCTCAGCTAGCCGAATCACATAGTTTATCTATGCTCATCGTCTATCTTCGCTTGTCGCCTACCTGCAACTCGAATTATTTAGAGTATAAATAGCAAAGAATAAAATAGTAAAAATAAAATAGTAAAAATAAAAAATAAGTGCGGGGTACTTTCCTGCACTTTGTTATCCGATCATCCGATTATTCGATTACAAAAAATAATGACTCATAGTCAAAAATCCAAAAGGAATATTTTATGAGTACAAAAAATTATTCTACACCTTTACTGATGATAGCAACGGTTTTAGCCGGTATGTTATCGCCAATGCAATCAGCCGTTAATGGGCAACTAGGGGATGTATTAAAAGATGGTAATGCGAGCGCGGTAATTTCATTCGCGAGCGGTCTTGTGGTGATGTTCTTTATTATTATTGCCAAAAAACAAACTCGCCAACAATTTGCAGCTATTCCTAGCTTAATCAAACAACGTAAAATTCCTTTATGGAACTGGTTTGCAGGCCTGTGTGGCGCGATGGTTGTATTCTCTGAAGGCGCTTCTGCTAGCGCACTGGGTATTGCAACCTTCCAAACTGCCTTGATTTCAGCGTTATTATTATCTGGCTTATTGTGTGACCGCTTTGGGATTGGTATTGACGAGAAAAAACCGTTTACTACATTCCGTGTGATGGGTGCTGTATTTGCTGTTATCGCAACACTGTTTGTGGTTTCGCCACAATGGCATTCTACATCAGCGATTTATTTAGCAATCCTACCATTTTTAGCGGGCTTATTGGCAGGCTGGCAACCCGCGGGCAACTCTAAAGTTGCTGAAGCGACAGGCTCTATGATGGTTTCTATCACATGGAACTTTATTGTTGGTTTCACCGTGTTAACTATCGCATTAGTTATTCGTATGGCATTAGGTCATATCACCCTTGAACTACCAGGCGTATGGTGGATGTATTTAGGTGGTCCGCTAGGTTTAATGTCAATTGCATTGATGGCGATCTTAGTGCGTGGTTTGGGTCTATTAATGTTAGGTGTTGCATCAACAGCTGGGCAGTTATTAGGTTCAGTATTAATTGACCTGCTATTACCATCTTTAGGCAATACCGTCTATCTGGTCACCATCATTGGTACACTATTTGCGCTGGTAGGGGCGATCATCACCACCATCCCTGAATTTAAAGAAGCAAAAGCTGCGAAAACAGCGGGAGTGTAAAAATGAAAGGTTATATTCAGACTGTTACAGGGCCCGTTAAAAAAGAAGATATGGGGTTAACCCTTCCACATGAACACTTATTTAACGATTTATCAACGGTAGTCGATGAGCCTTATTATGATTTCTCACATGTCTTAGTCGATAAGAAAGTCAGTGCAGATATCCAATGGGGGCTTAAACATGATCCGTATTGCTGCTGCGACAATATGGATAAAAAACCGATCGAAGATGTGATTTATGAAGTGAATAACTTTAAAGAGCTGGGTGGTAGAACATTGGTGGATGCCACCGGCTCTGAAGCGATTGGTCGTGATGTACGTCAGTTACGTGAAGTGGCTATTAAAACTGGGGTTAATGTTGTCGCTTCATCGGGGCTCTATATTGAAAAATTCGAAGGCGAACGATTAGTTAATAATATCGATGCCATGGCAAAAATGATCGATGACGAGCTGAATGTGGGTATTGATGGAACGGATATTTGCGCTGGTATGATTGGCGAAATAGGCGTATCCCCCTTTTTTACTGAAGGTGAAAAAAATAGCCTCAGAGCAGCATCGGTTGCTCAGCTCGCTAACGACCATGTATCAATGAATATTCACATGCCAGGTTGGCAACGTCGTGGCGACGAAGTGCTAGATATTTTAATTAAAGAAATGGGCGTTAATCCTGCTAAAATTTCGCTAGCACATTCTGATCCGTCAGGAAAAGATATCGATTATCAACGTCGTATGTTAGACAGAGGCGTATGGCTTGAATTCGATATGATAGGATTAGATATTTCATTCCCTAAAGAAGGCGTAGCGCCAACCGTCACGGAAACTGTTGATGCAGTGTATACATTGATTGAATTAGGCTATAGCAACCAAATTGTATTAAGCCATGATGTCTTTCTAAAACAGATGTGGGCAAAAAATGGTGGTAATGGCTGGGGCTTTGTGCCAAATGTCTTTTTATCACTTCTCGCGAAAAAAGGGGTTGATAAAGCCATTATTAACCGCTTATGTATTGATAACCCGGCTAATTTACTAGCCTAGTTAAGCAGGAACCCTTTGTTATTTTATGTTCGACTTTGCGGTAATAGTCTATGGCTATTACCGCGTTTTATTTGAAGTGAGCAGTAAAAGTCATGAAGGTATTTTCAATACCCAACACATTAGCGAAATAAAGTTGTTGGTATTCGGTGTAAAACCAAGGTGGGAGTAACATAACTGACAAAAAACGATAACAACACAGATGCAAATAGGATACACTTTCGCGCAATAAAATAAGAACAGATATACGGATTAACGTTGCGCCTGCACGCTCAATTTCAACAATTTGCCGCTTATCTTGCCCTTCTTGCCGTAGCAATGCTATTTATTGCGCCATTGGTCTCCAAATCAATGATGCAAATGGCTGATTGCTCACCAGTGGATGGCATGGCAGCCCATTCGATGCATCATTCGCATCAGGATATGTCATTGCCTGAAGAATGTGAGAACGGGGGCGCCATGAACCACCTTTTGATGTCTGGGGTAGGGTTATCACCCATGGAAGACATTGCATGTGGTTACTGCCAGTTATTAGTTCATTTTCCTTTTATCATCCTCTTTATTGCCATTGTTATTCGCTTATTTGCAATACTGACGACCTGTTTACCCCTTGAACCTTGTGTTCGTTTATATTTGTTCCGCCCATGGCTATTACGCTTTGCGCGTGCACCACCTACACACTTTTCTTATTAATAATTTCATTATTTTTAATTAGCTATGTTGCATTTGCTGTTTTGAATGCATAAGCCGTTCTCTATCTTGAATTTGGTTCATCCATTCAGGCGGCTTTGTTACGTCATAAAGAAAAGAATTAGGTAAAACCATGAACAAAGACAAATTTATAATCACACCAGTTGCACTTTTAGTGACGACTGCTTTAGTTTCTTATAGCACATGGGCAGGAGAAGAAAACCAAAGTCTATTTTCCGATAGCTCAGTCATGATCGTTACCGCCCCAGTTGATTCACCCTTGACGATCAGTACATCACCTAAAACACCTCGGCAACCTGTTCCTGCAAGTGATGGTTCTGATTACTTGAAAACCATTCCCGGTTTTTCACAGATCCGTAATGGTGGTACCAACGGGGATCCAGTTTTTCGCGGTATGTTCGGTTCTCGTTTGCGTATTTTAACTAACGACAGCGAGATGCTAGGTGCTTGTCCATCGCGCATGGATGCACCGACATCGTATATTTCACCTGAAAACTTCGATCTTCTCACCATGATCAAAGGGCCTCAGTCGGTATTATGGGGGCCGGGTAACTCTGCGGGAACGATCCGCTTTGAACGTGAAAAGCCATTATTTGATAAAGCAGGTATTAAAGGAAACGCGAGTGTATTAACCGCTTCTAATCAGCGTTGGGATGCCAATGCTGATGTCAGTATGGGCAGTGAAAAAGGTTACTTACGTTTGATTGGTAATAAATCACGCTCTAATGATTATAAAGATGGTGATGGCAATAAAGTGCCATCAAAATGGGACAAGTGGAATGCGGACTTTGCGGTTGGCTGGACACCTGATGAGTATACGTTATTAGAGCTAACCGCGGGTAAAGGTGATGGCGAGGCTCGCTATGCAGGAAGAGGGATGGATGGCTCCCAATTTAAACGTGAAAGTTTAGGCATGCGTTTTGAGAAAACCAATATTGGTACTGTGCTTGATAAAGTTGAAGCAAATGTTTACTACAACTATGCCGATCACATCATGGATAACTATTCATTGCGTGAAACCAGTGGCTCAATGGGAAGCGGTTCAGGCCATATGATGGGCAGTGGTCACAGTATGATGAATATGCCAATGAAAATGCGTGTGGATCGTAAAACTGTTGGTGGTAGGGTGATGGGAACATGGATGTGGACTGACTATGAGCTGCGTGCTGGTGCCGATATGCAAAGTAATACCCACCGTAAAGAAACAAATAATCGTTGGAACAAAGATGCGCAATTTCAAGACTATGGTGTGTTTGGTGAGCTAACGTGGGAAGCGAATGAACACAGTAAGGTTGTGACAGGGGCTCGAGCAGATAGAGTTTTGGTTGATAATGAGACTAATATAGGTTCTTCAGGGCGCAATACCGTAATGCCTGCTGGATTTGTACGTTATGAACATGCTCTTTCTAATATGCCAGTGATGCTATACGCAGGGGTAGGCTACACTGAGCGTTTCCCTGATTACTGGGAATTGTTCTCGCCGACTTATGGTCCTGATGGCACCACCAATGTGTTTGATAATCTCAAAACAGAGAAAACGACCCAGTTAGATATCGGTGCTAAATACAGTAACGAAAAAACGAATGCATGGGTTTCCGCTTATATTGGTCGTGTTGATGATTTTATTTTATTCCGTTATAACCCCCATAATTCACGCGAAAGCCAAGTGGAAAACGTAAATGCGATGATTATGGGGGGAGAAATGGGGGTGGCTTATAAGCTAACTGACGAGTGGAAAGCCGATGCCAGTCTTGCTTATTCATGGGGGGAAAACCGTAGTGATAGGCAGCCACTCCCTCAAATGCCACCGTTAGAAACGCGTTTTGGTTTGTCATGGGAAAAGAATGATTGGACGACAACAGGGTTAATGCGAGTCGTGAGTAGTCAGCATCGTGTTGCGATTAATGATGGTAACGTAGTTGGTAAAGATTTCAGCAGTAGTGCTGGATTCACCATTTTCTCTGTAAATACCGCTTACCGTGTTAATGACTATATGAAATTAAGTGCCGGTGTGGATAACTTATTTGATAAGAACTATAGCGAGCACCTGAACTTAGCGGGCAACAGTGGATTTGGTTATTCATCTAATCAACCAGTGAATGAACCTGGTCGGACATTCTGGGCGAAAATGAATGTAACTTTCTAATAGGCATGCTCCCCCCCATTATTGGGGGGGAGCATAATGATTAACGACCAATATTGCGTAATGAATTACCGTTCATTAAGTTTTCTTCTATATGCTCTAAAGAAACATTCTTAGTTTCTGGCACAAAATAGAGTGTGACTAAAATAAATACCGCATTAAGTGCAGCATAGAGCCAAAATGTATGGGTATCACCTAATGTTGATAGTAACGTTAAGAACGTCGCACTGACTATCATGTTGGCAACCCAGTTGGCTGTGGTTGAGCAAGTAATACCAAAATCACGCCCTTTAAGAGGTTGGATTTCAGAGCATAGCACCCACATAATCGGCCCAGCACTGACAGCAAAGCCAATAATAAAAATAAGTAGAAATGCAATACTGGCGTATTGAATTAGCAGAGTATGTGCATCGAAAGATAATAAGTAGGCGAGTAGGCCAATACTTATAGCCATAACGCTAAAGCCAAAGACTAATAACCTTTTACGACCGAAGCGGTCGATAATGGAAATAGCAAGAATAGTCGCAATAACATTAACTAATCCAACCAAAACTGTGCCATACATTTGCTGAGCGGTACTTTCGAAACCAGCCAATGAAAAGATTTTAGGGGCATAATACATAATGACGTTGATACCCGTTAATTGCTGCATAAATTGCAGTGATATCCCTAAAAAAACGCTACGACGAAAATTACTATTATTTTTAAATAAGCCAAAACCAGATTGTTTGATTTTTAGACTATTAAAAATATCGTTTAATTCTTGGATTGCTTCATTTTCTGAGTTTCTGAGTTTTAATAAGATCGCTTTAGCATCATCAGATCTATTTTTACTTGCCAGCCAGCGTGGGCTTTCCGGTAAAAAAGTGACGCCAATAAATAACAGAACAGCAGGGATTGCAGTGATCCCCAACATCCAACGCCATGCATGATCATAGCTAAATCCAGTATCAGATATAAATGCCAGTAAAATACCGATGGTGATCATCAGTTGATACATCGATATCATTCCCCCACGGATCTTTTTTGGGGCAATTTCGGATAAATAGGCGGGTGTTGTAAAAGACGAAATACCAATTGCTAGACCTAATATTACGCGAGAGCCAATAAGAACATCTGCATTTGGTGAAAATGCGGAGCCTAATGCGCCAATAATAAATAATATAGAGCTAATCAATAAGCTTCTTTTACGTCCTCCCAAAGATGATAGCCAACCACTGATAATTGCACCGGCGGCAGCACCGAACATCATAGAACTGACAACGAGTTCTTGCTGAGTTGCAGAAATATCAAATTGTTTACTAATAAAAGGAAGTGCCCCAGAGATAACACCTGTATCTAGGCCAAAAAAGAGACCCGCTAGTGCTGCGAGTAAGCCGACAAAGATAACCATGAGGTTGGTTGATTGATTTTTTTCTACCATTAGCATTGATCCTTGATAGTAAAATTAAATGATCTATCCTGCTATTTATACGTAAAGACACATAATTCAAATTAATGCTAGCGCGATATTCATTTGCTTTCAATGTGAAATCAGTCGGAAGGTAAAGGATAATGAAGGGTAATTTTCATTCTATTACAAAAAGAGTGATTCTTATTTAATCAATATATGAGTATCTAATTTTAATTTTATTAATGAAAGATTAAAAAAGGAAATTAGTGTTCGGAAGAGAAATTCAATGATATTGGGTTTTAAATAAAGAAAAACCAACTAAAAAATAGCCAGTTTTTCTTCAGGAAAATTAGACAATGACAGGAATATAATAATTCAATTCTTTAAGGTAAAGCCTAGAATTTTCAATAAATTGTTCGTAATTAGGTTTTGATTTCAAAACATAATTTTCGATGTCCGAACCTTCACCTCGAGCAATATCCATACTGGCAAGTACCTTCCCATACACGGTATAAATAATATCGTTATAATCGATACCATGGAGCTCATCACAGGTAAATTTTATTTGTAAATAATCACCTGCTGGTAATGTCATGATTTTGGGATTGGGTGGAACAGGGTCAATATCTCGCTCATCGAGCGCAGTGGTATAGCAAAATTGCCCTTCCTGAGCATCTACGGTATCGACACCATTGATCGCATATAGGTTAGTGGTGACATATTGGATATCAGTAAGGAAATCACGCCAATAATAACGGCGCAACTCTTCTGTTTTAAAATTCCACTCATTGATGCCTTGAGTATAGCGATGTTGTTTACCGACGAGTTTTATCGGCTCTAATTTAACTAAGCTAACCTCAACACTGAATTCTTTGCTTTCCCTAAGCGGTAAACAAAAACCTTCTATTTTCCAACCTGCGCGTTTACGGTATTCCGAAGGGGTGACATTAAATTGTTTTTTAAAGGCACGGCAAAATGTTTGCTGCGAATCAAAACGATAGCGCAGAGAGATATCCATAATGCTGTCATTGGTTAATCGAAGTGCAACTGCAGAACAAGACAGACGCCTAGCTCGTATATAAGAGCCAAGAGCAAGGCCTGTTTGATTTTTAAACAAACGTTGAAAATGCCATTTAGTGTATCCGGATTTTTCGGCAACAGTATCTAAAGATAGGCGAGACTCTAAGTTTTTCTCGATCCAGAGAATAATTTCTCTGATAACACTTTCTTGAAGCATAGTTACCCTTTTAAATCGGCTTGGTCCAAGGTATAAAATAAGATTTGCTACGTTTTTGGACTTGTTACTAGATAAAAGCACATTTCAGTCGGTTGCAGAATAGCATACCGACTGAGAGTTTTTTTAAATTGTTGTGAAGTTAGGTAAGTTTTACCATTGAAGGTAATCTTAACCTAAATATCTAGCCTAATTTAAAGGATATGCTCATAAATTGATAGGCTTTATATCCCAAATTTGTTCAGCATACTCTTTAATTGTCCTATCTGATGAGAAGAAACCCATATTACAAATATTTTGAGCTACCTTGGATTGCCATGCCAATGGATCTTGATAGAGATTATCTACCTGCTCTTGGGTATCTATGTAACTGCGATAATCAGCAAATAATAGGTACTGATCACCGCCATCTAATAGGCTGTGGGTAAGGTCATGATAAAAGGTAGGTGCTTCAGGTTTAAAATAACCATTGTTTATCTGATCTATTACCAGCTTCAGTTCAGCGTCATTGTCATAATACCAACGTGGGTAATAGTAGTTTTGCTTGATCATCCCCACTTCTTCAGTGGTATGGCCAAATATAAAAATATTGTCATGGCCAACATGTTCACGTATTTCAACGTTTGCGCCATCTAATGTACCAATAGTGAGGGCGCCATTAAGAGCAAATTTCATATTTCCCGTGCCAGAGGCCTCTGTCCCTGCAAGTGAAATTTGTTCTGAAAGATCGGTTGCAGGAATGATTTTTTGAGCCAAGCTCACACCATAGTCAGGGATAAACACCAATTTAAGAAGGGCACCGATACGTTCATCACTATTGATTACTTTTGCAACATCATTAATCAAGTGAATAATTTTTTTCGCTGCACTGTATGAAGAGGCTGCTTTACCTGAAAAAATAACTACTCGTGGCACCCAATTTTTCTCGGGGTTAGCTAGAATTCGATTATAATGAGTGATCACATGCATCAAATTCAATAGTTGCCGCTTGTATTCATGGATACGCTTAATTTGTACATCAAACAATGCTTCAGGGTTAATGACAATCCCCTGTGTTTGGGCAATAAAAATGGCTAATTTTTGTTTATTATGCAGTTTTACTTGTCGTAACTTGTCTAAAAATTGTGGGTAATCCACCCATTGTTTAAGTTCAGCTAAAAGCGGCAGATCCGTCAGCCATTGTTGACCAATACTTTCTTCTATCACTTCGGTGAGTTCAGGGTTAGCAACTGCTAGCCAACGCCTTGGTGTGACACCATTGGTGATGTTGCAGAATTTATTTGGGAAGATCAGCGCAAAATCAGCAAATAGTGCATCTACCATTAACTGGCTATGTAGCTTAGAAACGCCATTCACTTTATGGCATACGATCGCCGCGAGCCAAGCCATTCTTACCTGTTGACCATAGTCTTCATTAATTATGGATACTCGGCGAGGTAATTCATAGTCGTGTGGGAATAACTGAACAACTTGTTGTAGAAAATCATCATTGATTTGATAAATGATTTGCAGGTGACGCGGTAAAATTTTACGGATCATCTCTACCGGCCATGTTTCTAAGGCTTCTCCCATTAAGGTATGGTTAGTGTATGAAAAAATTTTACTTGCTAATGAGAGTGCATCTTGCCAATTGACCTGATGCTTATCAATTAAAAGGCGGATTAATTCAGGGATCGCTAAAACAGGGTGAGTATCATTTAAATGGATGGAAACTTTATCGGCTAAGTTATCCCACGTTTTATAAACCAGCCAATGTCGGTAAAGAATGTCTTGTACTGATGCCGAAACTAGGAAATATTCTTGTTTCAGGCGTAATTCTTTCCCCGAATAGGTTGAATCGTTAGGATAGAGAACCCGTGAAACGTTTTCAGACTCATTTTTTTTCTTGACGGCAGAGTAATACTCACCGTCATTGAATATTTGCAGATCAAATTCGTCGCTGGCTTTGGCACTCCATAGGCGCAGTGTGTTTGTCACTTGAGTTTTATAACCAGGAATGATTTGGTCGTAAGCTACAGCAATAATATCATTGGTTTTAACCCATTCTTGGATCCCATTTTTTTCAATGACATGACCTTCAAATTGTATTTGATAACGGCTCTCCGTACGTGGAAACTCCCAAGGATTTCCGTGTGCCAGCCAATCATCAGGGCATTCGATTTGTTGGCCATTACGGATGGTTTGACGGAACATACCATATTCGTAGCGTATGCCATAACCACAACCGGGGAGGTTCATGGTTGCAAGAGAATCTAAAAAACAAGCAGCAAGCCGTCCGAGGCCACCATTACCAAGACCTGGATCTGTTTCTTGTTCCAACAGTTTTTCAAAATCAAAGCCAAGCTCAGTGACAACTTCGGTGAGGTCATCATACATATTCATTGAAATCAATGTATTGGATAATGATCGGCCAAGTAAAAACTCCATTGATAAATAGTAAACTTGCTTGAGTTGTTGTGAATATTCAGCACGGTTTGTCGTCATCCATCGGTCGACAATCCGATCACGGGCAGCTAATAAAATCGCTTCTAACCACTCGCGCTGCGTTGCAATATAGGGTTCTTTGCCAATCACAAATCTTAGTTTATAGATAATAGAGTTCTTTAGTGCTTCATGGGTCACTAAAGGCGAATTGCATTCATAAACAAAATGAGAGCTCACTGTTTTATTCCTTGTTTTTATTTATGTTCTCTAACATATCTTTTGTGACCAGAACGATCCCTTGTTCTGTACGATAGAAACGTTGGCTATCTTCTTCTGGGTTTTCACCGATCACAGTATTTTCAGGAATATTACATCCTCGATCAATAATACATCGGTGTAAGCGTGATGAACGGCCAACATTAACACCCGGTAATAAAATAGAAGACTCGATATTACAAAATGAGTTCACTCTGACCCGCGGAAATAAGACCGAGCGCATCACAATTGAGCCTGAAATAATACAGCCCCCCGCAACCAGTGAATTCATGGTCATACCATGGCTTCCTGAGCGGTCTTGCACAAATTTTGCGGGAGGTAGTGGCTCCATATAAGTGCGTATAGGCCAATTACGATCATACATATCTAGCTCAGGTGTTACTGAAGCGAGATCCAATGTTGCCGACCAGTAGGCTTCGAGTGTTCCAACATCTCGCCAGTAGGGAGGAACATCGACATTACTTGTTACGCAAGAGTATTCAAATGGATGTGCGAGTGCCTCACCACGCGCAACAATTCGAGGAATAATGTCTTTGCCAAAATCATTACTGGATTCAGGGAAAATATTGTCATCCTCTAACATTTTATAGAGGTAATCACTGTTAAAAATATAGATCCCCATGCTGGCTAAGCAATGGTCAGGATCTCCTTTTAAGACTGGCGGATGTTCTGGCTTTTCATGAAACTGCGTGACCCAGCGGTTATCATCAATTTCCATCACGCCAAATTGGTGGGCTTCTTCTTGTTTTACTTTAATGCAAGCGACAGTAAATTTTGCATCATTGTTTACATGGTCAAGCAGCATGCGTGAATAATCCATTTTATAGATGTGATCACCTGCAAGAATGACAATATACTCTGCATTATAATTACGAAGAATATCCATATTTTGGTAAACGGCATCGGCAGTGCCTTTATACCAATGGTCGGTAATTTCTCTTTGTTGCGCGGGAAGTAAATCAACGAACTCATTCATTTCTTCATTAAAAAATGACCATCCTCTTTGAATGTGTTGGACTAAAGAATGAGATTGATATTGAGTAATAACACCAATACGCCGGATCCCTGAATTCAGGCAATTTGATAATGCAAAATCGATAATACGAAATTTACCGCCAAAATGAACAGCGGGTTTGGCACGTTTGAGTGTCAAATCTTTAAGACGTGTACCTCTGCCCCCCGCTAATATTAAAGCAACGGCTTTTTGAGGCAAATGGCGCGCAAGCATCATCATACTATTCATATCATTATGAGACATACCTTAGAACTCTCCAAAATAAACAAGCAGTTATTCAAGGATCCCCAGTTGGTGTATATACTCGTTGATATTTCAAGACTCGCCACACTTCAAGTCGCAACGTTTTGCGTTGAGGTATGGTGACTGCGTTCACTGTTGGCTAGTCGTATCTTGGATTATTCAGAGTATCTTATTAAAATTTCAGGTTTTTCTTTTAATTAGGGTAACGTGTTATTTAAAAATCTAGATTTGCACTTGTTACCCTGATCTGAAATATTCAATCATCGTAAATTACTGATACAATCATTTAACGATGTTTTTTAATCTAATAATGATAATTATTTTTTATGTTTTTATATTTATTATCCTCAATAATATACTAGACTTTAAAAATTAAAATATGACATTAAATGTTTTTTTATTAAGAAAAATAATAGTCCGAAATCAATAGACATAAAATGTCATGATTCTTAACGATAAAATTTATTTTGTTTGCTGATAATATAGAAATAATCTTATAGTCACTTCCCAAAATAGTACTAAAATTGAGTTGTGAAAATTAATAAAACCTATTAAATTAGTTATTTATTATCATAAAAGGAAGTTCATCCTTCGAGTAACTCGAAGTTAGGATACATTTTTTTTGTGATTAGTGTCACAATACACAATTAGGTAGTAAAAAGAATAATATTTTTATTTTTATTTTTATTCAATGTGTTAGTGTTTTTTGTTAGTTTATGATCTTTTTAGGATACTCGTAATTAGATTGTTTTTTTTAGCGCTATTTTTTAATTTAAATCAATTAAATTATGGAATGAGAATGTTAATTTACGCATCGTTAAAACTAACTTCACTTTGATTATATTTTTAGGAGTTTATTATGCACAAAGACAATATTGCAAAAATGCTGGGTATTAAAATTCGCCAGCAAAGAGAGAGTCACAAAATGTCGCTGAAACAAACAGCTAGATTGATAGGTGTATCAGAGGATGAGATGAATCGTTTTGAAAGCGGTGAAAGCTGTATTGATGTTGATTCTTTATTCCAGTTTGCTTGCTTATTTAACTTGGAGCCAACAACGTTTCTTTATGGTGTTGTTAACGTTAATGTTGGAACTCGTTGTACCATCCATTAAAAGGCGATTAAAACCAAGGAAGAACAACTATTATCTTGTCAGTCTTGTTAGTTAAAGCACTAAAAAACATAGCGAGATACTATGAGCAATTTAATCGGACCGGAAGAAATTGCAGGGTTACTGCATCTGTAACTTGCTTCTTCCGGGCTTGATTCTGAATAGGTAATATTAGTTAAGTAATACTACGTGAAGTTGTAACACTTAGTTTTTACTAAAAATAATCATCGAAGTTATAATTAACAAGATTATTGATTAGTATCAGTTAATTTATACAGCCTAAATGAATCCATCAATTTTAAGGTGGTTTAAAATTGACTCTGTCATTGCATTGATGTGTATTAACTGTGAAGTTATCACTATTTTATTTGTTTTATGTAAGTTTAATATAAAATGGTCAAGTTGCTTTATAATAAGAGAGTTTTCATCAGCTATTAAATTTTGATTATTGAAAATTAGAAAGTTCTCAAATTGAAGATCATGCTGACATTGCTTTAAAGATAATTTATCTGAGGTATTACCTGTATTAAAAAAGAGCTCTATTGAAACGAGAAAGCCAGCTTTGTTTTTCAGGTTAATAATCAGAACATCTCCATCTTCAATAAGTGAAAAAGGTCGTGAATATTGAATAGAAACCGACTCAAATTTAAAATTAGGGAGAGTTGATAGGAGTAGTGATATTTTCCCTGAAATTAATGAACGTAATTTATCATGGGGCAGATAATCATTTTTATTGATTTGTCGGTGAGCTGATAAACGTAATAAACCAGTGTCGAGAGTATTTTTGTTGGATAATAGCGATTTAATGTCATCATATTGGGATGAAAAATAAAGTGCATTATCTAGGCAGATATTAACGTCATTATCATGAGCTGATTTAAGGAGTTCTGTGAGTTCATCTGTTCCATAATTTGGAACATTATTAACTAAGATATGTTTACCTTCATTAACGGCAGCTTGAATAATAAATTTAAGTAATTCGTCGTTATATACAGATGTGACAATAACGGTATCTACAGCATCATCTTCAATAATCTGTTCGATCTTTCTTTTTTGGCGAACAAAATAGCTAGCGGAGTGGGTGGGAAAATCTAGGCTACAAACAGATTTTAACTCGCAATGATGTTGGCTGTGTAATATTGCTTCTACATACCATGAATTATGAGTTGAACTGCCAATTAGACCTATACCTGTTTTATTTAGGGAGATAAGACTGTGTTGCTCTTCAAGTAAGCGGAGGTGACCAAATAAGTAGAGAAAATGTGCATTCATTATTAGAGCTCCACGACAAAGTCTTGGTTATATACTCGTCATACTTCAAGTAGCAGGGCTGGTCGTTAAGGTGTGGTGACTATACTCAGCGAGTTGGACTACATAGTTGCTCTATGCTTCCTACCTATCTTAACTTGTCGCCTAACTGCAACTCGAATTATTGAGACAGAGGAATATTTACATTATCTCAACATATCAGTGCGAAACAATAATTTCATTAGTATTTTTATTGAAATTCTTATTTTCTGATTGACATCACAATTTTAACGCTATTGGTATGGCTGATGGAATTGAGTGATGGGGATAGAGGATTGTTTGGTAAGGGCCATGCCACACGGAGGTGTTTGTAGGCAAAGCCCAAATAAATAATAATTAAACTAGTTTGCTACCTTGGCGATAGGCTAAGGCAACGGTAAGTGATTGAGCAAGGCATAATGTTGCTGACTGTGAGCGAAATGCATCTACCTGTGCTTCTTTGATCACGAAGCAAACATCACTGAAACTAGCTAGTGGGCTAATTTGGCTATCTGTGATCACAATCTGTTTGGCACCAGTTTGGGCTGCTTTTTCACTCACCATAATGGTCTCTTCAGCGTAAGGCGTAAAACTGATCGAGATAACGACATCCTTTTCACCAATCCGGCTAATTTGCTCTTTGAACATTCCTCCGAGACCATCAATAAGTTGTGGGCGACATTCTAAATGACTGAGTGCATAACTCAGATAGGTCGCGACACTAAATGAACGACGCAGTCCAATAATGTATACGTTATCGGCTTCAACCAGTAAGGAGACCGCTTTTTCAAGATCTTCTGCTGGAGTACGAGCTGCCATCTGTTGTAGTGCTTGTGCATTAGAATGAGCGAATTCTTTTAAAATCTGAGCAGGATCATCACTGAGTTCTTGCTCGCTATCCATTTCTCTGAATAAACGCGCACGATCAGTATAGCTAGCTGTTTCTTCGACTAAATTCATACGAAATAATTGTTTCATTTCGTTAAATCCACTGAAATTGAATGCGTTAGCAAAACGTATCAGGGTTGATGGCGGTACATTGGCTTCTTTTGCGATGACAGCGACAGTATCGAACGCCACGCTATTGGTATTATCCAATACATAGCGCGCCACTTGTTGTAGCCGTTTACTTAGTTCATCGTAGCGGGAGCGAACTTGCTCCTGAAACTCATTCAAATTCGATGCAGTTGACATAAAACCTCCGTGACTAGGCCTTTGATTGTAGTTATTTTCAGCCGTTAGTCGAATCTTTTTGAAAAATTCACCTGACTAAATGGAATAATTAATTCATATTGCCTGTTGTACCGATGGCAGATTAGAACGATTTTTGAAACATGTGTCTTTATCTTCAGTCGACAATTTCATAAAAACTCAGGCTAGATCACATAAATTGAATGTTATTTCAGTTTTAGTTGAAAATGAAATGAATATTTCATATATCTTTAGCAACAAGGTAACTCTATCAGCTAAAGAGAGGCAACATGCAACAGATTCAGAATTTCATTGGCGGTGAACTGGTATCTAGCCAAAGTGGGCGTTTTGCACCCGTATATAACCCCGCAACAGGTGAACAAATCGCTCAAGTAGTATTGAGCAGCGCTGCTGAAACTAAAAAGGCAATAGAGGTTGCTCATAAAGCTTTCCCTATGTGGTCAAAACTTTCACCACTAAAACGTGCTCGGATCCTCTTTAAATTTAAAGCACTACTCGAATTACATATGGATGACTTGGCTCGTTTAATTTCTAAAGAGCACGGTAAAGTTTTTTCGGACGCAGTGGGTGAATTAACTCGTGGCTTAGAAGTGGTTGAATTTGCATGTGGTATTCCTCATCTGCAAAAAGGTGAGCACTCTGCTAATGTTGCCACAGGTGTTGATAGTCATTCACTGATGCAGCCTCTGGGCGTTTGTGCAGGTATTACACCATTTAACTTCCCAGCGATGGTTCCAATGTGGATGTTCCCTGTTGCTTTAGCTACGGGGAACACTTTTGTTCTTAAGCCATCAGAAAAAGATCCTTCATTAGCACTTGAGCTCGCTAAACTGTTAAAAGAAGCGGGTCTTCCTGATGGTGTCTTTAATGTGGTTCAAGGCGATAAAGAATCTGTTGATGTATTACTACGTGCACCTGAGGTACAGGCGGTTAGCTTTGTTGGTTCAACACCTATTGCTGAATATATTTATACAACAGCATCGGAACATGGGAAACGTTGCCAAGCATTGGGTGGTGCTAAAAACCATTGTATTTTAATGCCAGACGCTGATATGAATTTGGCGACTAACGCTATTATGGGGGCTGCGTTTGGCGCTGCCGGAGAGCGTTGCATGGCACTATCTGTTGTTCTAGCCGTTGGTGATGAAACGGCAGATACCCTTATTGCAAATCTTGAGCAACAAATTGCTAAAATGACTGTAGGGCCAGGTATTGTTGATGGCAAAGAAAATGATATGGGACCAGTAATTTCAGCACAGCATAAAGCGAAAATTTGTGATTACATCACAAGTGGTGAAAAACAAGGTGCTAAACTGCTGGTTGATGGTCGTGATTTCAAAGTAGCTGGTTTTGAAAACGGTTATTTTGTTGGACCGACTCTGTTTGATAATGTAACGCCTGAGATGACTATCTATAAAGAAGAGATCTTTGGTCCTGTACTTGCAATTGTGCGTGTACCTGATTTTGAAACAGGTTTGAAACTGATCAATCAACATGAGTATGGTAATGGTACGGCGATCTTTACCCGTGATGGGGAAACGGCTCGTGAGTTCCAAGAAAATGTGATGGCAGGTATGGTGGGGATCAATATTCCAATCCCAGTTCCTATGGCTTTCCACAGCTTTGGTGGCTGGAAACGTTCCATTTTTGGGCCGCTAAACGTACATGGTAATGATGGCGTCCGTTTCTATACACGCATGAAAACAGTCACCAGTCGTTGGCCTGCAAGTGTTCGTTTAGAACATCATGAAAGTAGCTTTACGATGCCAACAATGGAATAAATGGAGACCCATATGAATAAGCAGACAATGACCACGGCTCAAGCTCTTGTTAAGTTTCTTAACCAGCAATATGTTGAAGTTGATGGTGAGCAGTATCCGTTTATTCAGGGAATATTTACCATTTTCGGCCATGGTAACGTGGTAGGTTTAGGGCAGGCGCTAGAACAAGCGCCTGGACACCTACAGGTTTATCAAGGGTGTAACGAACAAGGAATGGCACATATTGCAACCGGTTTTGCAAAGCAAAAAAAACGTAAGCAAATTTGTGCTGTCACTTCCTCTGTTGGGCCGGGAGCGGCAAATATGGTAACTGCGGCAGCAACAGCAACCGCTAACCGTATCCCTCTGTTATTACTGCCTGGTGATACTTTTGCGACACGCCAGCCAGATCCCGTTTTACAGCAAGTTGAACAATATGGTGATGGAACAATTAGCACCAACGATTGCTTCCGCCCAGTTTCACGTTACTGGGATCGTGTCTCTCGCCCAGAACAGTTGATGGCTGCGATGATCAATGCCATGCGAGTTCTTACTGATCCTGCTGATACTGGCGCGGTAACCATTTGTTTGCCTCAAGATGTTCAAGGTGAAGCATGGGACTATCCTGACTACTTCTTTGCTAAACGCATTCACCGTATTGAACGCCGCCCAGCAACAACAGTCAGTATATCCGAAGCAGTAGAACTCATTCGTACTAAGAAAAAACCATTATTAATCTGTGGTGGTGGGGTTCGTTATTCAGAAGCACATGATGCATTCCAAAAATTTGCTGAACACTACGCAATTCCATTTGGTGAAACACAGGCTGGTAAAAGTGCGATTGTGGCGAACCATCCTCTAAATGTGGGTGGGATTGGTACAACAGGTGGATTAGCGGCCAACTTACTGGCGAAAGAAGCGGATCTTGTGATTGGTGTTGGTACTCGATTCACTGACTTTACGACGGCTTCTAAATCATTATTTAGTCATCCAGATGTGCAATTTTTAAATATTAACGTTGCGGAGTTTGATGCGGGTAAATTAGATGCGTTAAAACTGATTGCAGATGCTAAAGAGGGATTGACGGCACTTGATAACCAACTGCAGGGCAGTGGCTATCAAGCTCAGTGGGGCGAACAAGTTCAACAAGCTAAGCAACAATGGCAAGCTGAGTTAGAAAGACTATTTTCAATTCAATATAAACCATTAGATTTTGTTCCAGAAATTGCTGGGCACTTGGATGACAAATTGGCTGAGTATCGTGAGGTGTTGGGTACGGAGTTAGCACAAACTCGAGTGCTAGGGCTAATGCAACAACACATGGAAGATAATGCGATTGTTGTTGGTGCTGCGGGCTCCTTACCGGGAGATTTACAGCGTATTTGGTTACCTAAGCAACCTGATACTTATCACCTTGAATACGGTTATTCATGTATGGGGTATGAGATTGCCGCGGCAGTGGGGGCAAAAATTGCCGCCCCAGACCAGCCCGTCTATGCCATGGTTGGTGATGGATCATATTTAATGTTACATAGTGAGTTGCAAACGGCGATCCAAGAAAACCTAAAAATCACTATTTTACTATTTGATAACGCAGGTTTTGGTTGCATTAATAACTTACAAATGAGCCAAGGAATGGGCAGCTTTGGCACAGAAAATCGCCATCGTAATCCTAAAACAGGGCAAATGGATGGGCCATTAGTGAAAGTTGATTTTGCTAAAAATGCAGAAAGCTATGGCTGTAAAAGTTATCGTGTGCATGATGAAGCGCAGTTGATAGCTGCTATTGAGGATGCAAAATTACATTCGGGTTGTGTATTGATCGACATAAAAGTACTTCCGAAGACGATGACAAATGGCTACGAAGCATGGTGGCGTACAGGTACGGCTCAAGTTGCTGATAAACCTAAAATTGTTGCGGCGGCAGATAAAATCAAAGATATGGTAACCAATAAGGCACGCCAGTACTAAAACACACCGCTCTGTAGGGAGAGCGGTGGTAAATGGCTGAAAGCGTTTTTACGCTTTCTCGCTATTTATTTAAGTATGATTTATCAGGAAGTTTGCAAGGATGATAGAGTTAGTCTGATATTTAATTGGCTAACGAGTATATGAATTTGTCATGATTTTAAATTAATTTAATTAAAAATAATCCCTCTTTAATATTAAAGAGGGATTAATAAATAGGTGCTTGTTTCCACAACCAAACAATAAAATAAGAGGAAAAGGTGAGGGGAAATACTATCCCCTCACTCGGCATTACCTTTCTTCGTAGAAAAGGGTTGCCTTAACGGTTGTACTGCCATTATTAAAGCTAATTGAACATACCCTATCATGTATCAACAACGAAATACCTAATACAGTGATACAGATGGCAATTAGGGATATGACTGCATACTTGGTCATTTCCTCTTGACCTCTTATTTGTTAAGAGGCACTATCTCAATTGTTGAGGTTGGGATGTGCCTCGGTGGTTGAACACAAAAACTCAATCATCGGGGCTTTTCCATTTTGGGCTGTTAATTAATGCTTAAACCCAAAAGGGTCAAGCACCCGCCAAAAGACTATCAAATATAATATTGTGAAGCATGATGAAGTTGGTCTGATATTTAATTTGCTAACTAATATATGAATTTGTCATGATTTAAAATTAATCTAATTAAAAATAATCCCTCTTTATAGTAAAAGAGGGATTAATAAATAGGTGCTTGTTTCCACAACCAAACAATAAAATAAGAGGAAAAGGTGAGGGGAAATACCATCCCCTCACTCGGCATTACCTTTCTTCGTAGAAAAGGGTTGCCTTAACGGTTGTACTGCCATTATTAAAGCTAATTGAACATACCCTATCATGTATCAACAACGAAATACCTAATACAGTGATACAGATGGCAATTAGCGATATGACTGCATACTTGGTCATTTCCTCTTGACCTCTTATTTGTTAAGAGGCAAAATCCCAATTGTTCGGTTGGAGATTGTGCCCCGGTGGTTGAACATAAACACTCAATCATCGGGGCTTTTCCGTTTTGGGCTGTTAATTAATGCTTAAACCCAAAAGGGTCAAGCACCCGTTAAAAGATTAACAGATTTAGCAAATAGGGTATTGTGAAGCATAATGATATTGGTCTGATTTTTAATTAGCTAACTAGCGTATAAGTTTATTATAATTTTAATCCAATATAATTGTATACTCTAAATCATTCGTGGTGCTGCTAGGCGACAAGTCAATGAGTTGCTTGGAGCATAGAAAACACTGTGATTGGTGCGAGTGAGTGGCGTCACTTATACCTCAACGAAAAGCGTTGCAACTTGAAGTATGACGAGTATAGGTTGCTAGAGCCATAAGTGGCTGCCCAGAACTTTTTTGATGTGGGTTAGAGTGGATCCTGCTCGTATAAAAATTGAGTAGTTATAAACAAGATTAGTTGTGACAAAAAATATAGAAATGAAACATTTGTTTCAAATTGTGCGATGATATCACTTCCTGCCTGATATAAAACCATTCATCTTGTGATGGGTTAACCTCTTTTTATCCTAATTGATTGAGTTTACATTGTTATTTTGTGATCGAACTAACACTAAAAATCCACTTTAATATAACAATTGTTACCTAGCGCTCAAAAACATAATTTTCAATTAATTATAAATTGAAATGAATGTTTTATTTGTTATATTTCATAATATCCTAATAGTGGATTTATAGCCTCAAGGAGCATTTCAATGTTCAATATAGCACTATTTGGCGCAGGACGTATCGGACAGGTTCATGCTGTCAATATTGCCGGCCACAAAGAAACCGCACTTTACTCTGTGATTGACCCGTACCAACCTAATGCGGTAGCGCTGGCGGAAAAGTACCAAGCGAAGGTTCAGTCAATCGACGAGGCAATGCAAGATCCTAACGTTCATGGTGTGTTGATTGCTTCTGCAACCGATACACATGCTGATTTAATTGAATTGGCTGCAAAAAACAAAAAAGTTATTTTTTGTGAAAAGCCAGTACATTTAGATTTAGAACGCGTTAGACAGTGTCTAAAAAGTGTTAAAGAGCACAAGGTACCTCTGTTTATTGGTTTCAACCGCCGTTATGATCCTCAATTCCGTCACCTGAAAAATTTATTCGAACAAGGCGCAATTGGTAAAGCAGAATCTTTAATTATTACATCCCGGGATCCATCACCACCTCCTGCTGAATATGTAAAAGTATCTGGCGGTATGTTCAGAGATATGACGATCCATGATTTTGACATGGCGCGCTTTATGATTGGCGAAAACCCATGTTCAGTCTATGCACAAGGTAGCAATGTTGTTGATCCTGCAATTGGGCAAGCAGGGGATATTGATACGGCATTTATTATTTTGAAATTCCCTTCAGGTGCGATGGCAACCATCTCCAACAGTCGTCGTTCTGGTTATGGTTACGATCAGCGCATCGAATTACATGGTGAAAAAGGTTTATTAACTGCGGGTAATATAAAAGAAAACAGTGTTGAGTTTTTAAGTGATGTAGGTTGTTTATCCGCAAAACCAGAGTTTTTCTTTCTACAACGTTATCACGAAGCTTATAAAGCAGAGTGGAACCACTTTGTTGATATTTTAGCAGGACGAGCAGAATCAGAAACGACGGGTACTGATGGTGAATTGGCTCTTTATTTAGCAGATAAAGCGCTTGAATCATTAAAATCAGGTAAAGAAGTTAAGCTATAAAATAAAAATTAAATTCGATTATAAAAATAAAGAACGAGAATTAAAGTTCTCGTTCTTATAAAGCCTGAACATAATTAAACTCTCTCCAATGACAAAAATAAGAAGTTCGGAGGAACAATGCTGGCTCTACAATTTATGCAAAGGTATGCAGACAATTTATATCCATATAAAGGTGTAATCCAGAGGAATTCGCATTCTCATTCCAATCAATATGTTTTACATATATCGTCTTGGTTCATTAAAGAATTAAATGACGTTAACTTTTTGAAGAGTTAATTATCTCAGGATTTAACAATCTAACTAGTGATTCAAATCAGCGTGTCAAAAAAACACTCATCATTTATTTAAAAAATAATACATTGTATTTTTTTGCACGGCATAGTGATTCAGATAAAAGGTAAAATTATGTCATTAACAATGAATCTTAATGAGCAACAAAGGAAAAGATTGCACCAAATTACATTAGTTGCCACTTTTGGCGGATTACTTTTTGGTTATGATACTGGTGTTATTAATGGTGCTTTTTCCTCATTAAAAGAAAATATGGGGTTAACGCCAACAACAGAAGGCTTAGTGATGAGCGTTCTGTTAGTTGGAGCCGCACTGGGTAGTATCTGTGGTGGTCGTTTCTCCGATTATTTAGGTCGCCGTACCTATCTGTTGTATCTCTCTTTTATTTTTCTGGCAGGTGCTTTTTTATCTGCTGCTGCACCAAATATCGAAATTCTTCTTGTTGCCCGCTTCCTACTAGGATTTGCGGTTGGTGGTGCATCCGTAACAGCGCCAACATTTATCTCTGAGGTTGCACCAACAGAAATGCGGGGGAAACTTACAGGGTTGAATGAGGTTGCTATTGTTATTGGTCAGCTTGCTGCTTTTGCTATCAACGCAATCATTGGTTCTATTTGGGGGCACTTACCTGATGTTTGGCGCTATATGTTATTAGTACAAGCAGTACCTGCGCTATGCTTACTGTTTGGTATGTGGCGTGCGCCGGAAAGCCCACGTTGGTTGATGAGCAAAAATCGTCGTGAAGAAGCCCTCAACATCTTAAAACAAATTAGACCAGAGAAAAGAGCATTACAAGAATATGAAGACATCGTGACTCTTCTCGACGTTGAAGCTGCTGAAGCGCAAAAAAATCCACACGCAAACAAGAAAAACTTAGCTCTCATTTTTCACACTCCATGGATTTTTAAACTGGTACTCATTGGTATCGTTTGGGCGGCGCTACAACAAACAACAGGTGTTAACGTGATCATGTACTATGGTACAGAGATCTTGAAAACAGCTGGTTTCTCTGAACAAACCTCATTGATATTTAACGTTTTAAATGGTGTCTTCTCTGTTGGCGGCATGTTGATTGGGGTTATATTCTTAGTTGACCGTTTTAAACGTAAAACATTAATAGTGTCTGGCTTTGCTTTGATGGCATCGCTCCACTTGTTAATTGCCGCAGCAGATTACTTCTTAACTGGTGATGTTAAAGCAACATTGATTTGGTTACTGGGAGCGATATTTGTTGGTGTGATGCAAGGTACAATGGGCTTTTTAACATGGGTTGTATTGGCGGAGCTGTTCCCACTAAAAATACGTGGTCTATCAATGGGGATCTCAGTTTTCTTTATGTGGATCATGAATGCCATCGTCAGCTACCTATTCCCACTGATGCAAGCTGAGCTTGGATTGGGCCCAGTGTTCTTGATCCTTGCAGTGATAAACTACTTAGCCATACTCTTTGTGACAAAGCTCCTACCAGAAACATCAAATAAATCATTGGAAGAGTTGGAAGAAGAACTTTCATCTATGTAATGGATCATTATACAGGGTATGACTAGTCCTATTTATCAGCAAAGAGGTTGATATATGATAGAGAAAATTACAGCAAATAACCTACATCTAGGTTGCCAAGCAAGAAACAAAGCTGAAGTTTTAACAATGGTAGGTAATGAGTTTAAAAAGAAAGGTTATGTTAATCAGGACTGTGTTCACTTTCTTAATGAAAGAGAGCAACAGATATCTACTTTTTTAGGTAATGGTATTACATTGCCACACTTACCAAAATCGGCAAATGATATTATTGTGACGAGCGGTGTTGAGATATTTCAATTTCCTGATGGAGTGATCTGGGATAGAACTAATGTCATGTTTATTGCGATTGGTGTTATTGCCAAATCGAGAGAACACATCGATGTACTTAGAGAGATTGCACTGATTTTCAGTGACGAATTTATTTCAAATGCATTATCGCTGACATCAAGTGAAGAAGAGTTTTTGAGTATTCTGCATCGTTGATCAAGTATTAATAGCTACCTTAGTGGTAGCCATTAATAGAGGTTGTTGACGAAGCGGGATAAAAGCGTGGTTTTTCCCGCTCCGTGTTATCAGTCGAAAATCAATAAATTGATTTTCCTAGTTTTTTCAAAAACCTTAATGATCATAGACAAACAAAATGCGTTTGTTTGTGGTCTGTATTACTGGCTACTCTAATGGTAGCCAGTAATACACTTCAATATTATGTGAAATAAATCGCATTTCATTTCATTAATTCCTCCTTTATTTCATTTTTTATTTCATTTCTAGTGGATTAACACTTCAGTTGTGAATTTTATTTCCTTGTATATTAATGAATTATACAAAAAATTAACGCCAGATCACATAATGAAATTAATATTTCTTGTTTTGTTGAAAATGAAATAAATATTCCGTATAACATCAGTATCAAATAAAAACATCAGGCACAGACATCGGCTGAGCTTGCGCTACATAAGATAAGCTGCACGAAGGGAGAGTACAGAATGAAAGAAATCCGTATTGGCATGATAGGTACTGGTTATATCGGTCGCGCTCATGCGATTGCTTATGCTCAGGCACCAACCGTTTTCCCATTAAAAGGTAAGCTTGTTCGTGAAATGATTGCGGAAATTACCCCCGAGTTAGCCGAAGCTCGTGCAAAGGAGATGGGCTTTAATCGTTCAACCGATGACTGGCGTAAATTGGTGGCTGATCCAAATATTGATGTTGTTGATATTTGTTCACCAAACTTTCTACATAAAGAAATGGCTATGGAAGCCATAAAGCAAGGTAAACATGTTTATTGCGAAAAACCATTAGCATTGAATTCGCAAGATGCTAAAGAAATGGTCGCGGCAGCTGCAAAAGCAGGCGTAAAAACACTGGTTGGATTTAACTACATGAAAAACCCAACCGCGCAATTAGCAAAAGAAATTATTGCCAATGGCGAAATAGGTGACGTTATCCATTTCTATGGCACTCATAATGAAGACTATATGGCGGATCCTAAAGCGCCAATTCATTGGCACTGCTTCAAAGATAAAGCAGGCTTAGGGGCTCTTGGTGATTTATCAGCCCATATTATTAATATGGCTCAATTCTTAGTCGGCGATATTGAAACAGTATGTGGTGATATGGAAATTGTCATTAAGCAACGTCCCGAAAAGACAGGTTCTTCTGTCATGGTTGATGTTGAAAATGAAGATCAGGCACATGCGATGGTACGTTTTGCTGGTGGGGCGATGGGCGTGATTGAAACCTCTCGGATTGCTTCAGGTCGCAAAATGGGGCTTACCTATGTTGTGACTGGCACAAAAGGCACCTTGTCTTTCACTCAAGAACGCATGGCTGAATTGAAACTGTATCGACACGATGAACCAAGCAACCGCCAAGGTTTTAAAACCATTTTAGTGGGCCCTGAGCATCCAGACTATGCGCCATTCTGTAATGGTGCGGGGCACGGTATTGGGTTTAACGACCAAAAAACAGTTGAAATCCGCGATTTAATTGATGGTGTCGCAATGGATGAAAATATGTGGCCTGACTTCGAAGAAGGTTGGAAAGTGTCACGCATTCTTGATGCCATCGCACGTTCTTATGAAGAACAGCGTTGGGTTAAAGTTACTGAAATCAATTAATTCTGTTTAAGAGGTGATTAATGGATAAGCAGAAGGAATTAGATGTTATCTGCATGGGGCGTATTGCCGTTGACCTTTATGGGCAGCAGATAGGTTCGCGTCTAGAAGATATGAGTAGTTTTGCTAAGTACTTAGGTGGTTCGTCAGGTAACGTTGCATACGGTACTGCAATACAAGGATTGAAATCATCAATGCTAGCTCGAGTTGGTGATGAGCACATGGGGCGCTTTATTCGTGAAGAGCTGCAACGTGTTGGTTGTGACACTAGTCATCTGATCACTGATAAAGACAGATTAACAGGTTTAGTGATTTTAGGTATTAAAGACGAAGATACATTTCCATTGATTTTCTATCGTGAAAACTGTGCAGATATGGCGATCACGGCGGATGATTTCAGCGAAGATTTTATCGCTTCAGCGCGTTGCTTAGCGATCACTGGAACGCATTTATCTCACCCTAAAACACGTTCCGCAGTGTTAAAGGCGTTGGAATACGCGAAGAAGAATGGTGTTAAAACAGCGATTGATATTGATTATCGCCCAGTACTTTGGGGACTGACTTCTTTAGGTGATGGTGAAACCCGTTTTATTGAATCAGATAAAGTGACGGAACAGCTACAAGAAGTATTGTCACTATTTGATCTGATTGTGGGTACAGAAGAAGAATTCCATATTGCTGGTGGCTCGACGGATACTATTCAGGCACTAAAAAATGTACGTCAATTGACTGATGCGGAATTAGTTTGTAAGCGTGGTGCACTGGGATGTTCAGTATTTACTAAAGCTATTCCTGAAACATTAGACGAAGGAATTACCGTAAAAGGTGTGCGTGTTGAAGTGCTCAACGTATTAGGTGCTGGTGATGCCTTTATGTCAGGTTTACTGCGCGGCTATCTGAATGGCGAAGGTTGGGAAAAAGCATGTGCTTATGCAAATGCCTGTGGTGCTCTCGTGGTATCGCGCCATGGTTGTGCGCCAGCTATGCCAAGTAAAGTTGAGTTAGATAACTATCTTGAGCGTGCGGCAGCAGTGCCTCGTCCAGACTTAGACCCCATGTTGAATCATTTGCATCGTGTGACAACGCGTGGAACACAATGGGAAGAGCTGTGTGTAATGGCTTTCGACCATCGTATTCAATTTGTTGATATGGCAAGAACCGCTGGCGCAGATATTTCATGTATTCCTTACCTGAAAAAACTGATATTCCGTGCTAGCCGTGAAGTTGCTGAAGAAGCAGGGTTACAAGGCAAAGCAGGGTTATTGTGCGACAGTACTTTCGGTCAAGATGTGCTGAATGATGTTACTGGCAGAGGTTGGTGGATTGGTCGGCCGATTGAATTGCCTGCTTCTCGACCACTTTGTTTAGAGCATGGCAATATTGGTTCACAGCTAGTTAGCTGGCCAAAAGAGCACATTGTGAAATGTTTAGTTTTCTTCCATCCAGAAGACAATCACCCATTGCGCTTAGAGCAGGAAAAAACAGTTCAAGAAGTCTATAACGCATGTTGCCAATCTGGACATGAGTTATTACTTGAAATCATTTTGCCAGCAGATATGGAGCGTAATGATGAGCTCTATCTACGTGCAATCAAACGTTTCTATAACTTAGGTATCAAGCCTGATTGGTGGAAGCTACCACCACTGCGAGCTGAAAATTGGGATGTAGTCGATGCGCTGATCCAAGAGCGTGACCCGTATTGCCGCGGTGTTGTTTTACTGGGCCTAGATGCACCACAAGCTGAATTAGAAGCAGGTTTCAATGCCGCTGCTGGGAAATCCGTTGTAAAAGGGTTTGCAGTTGGCCGCACATTATTTGGTAAACCATCATTAGCATGGATGAAGGGTGAACTTGATGATGATGCGTTAGTTCAAGCAATTAAAACCAATTACCACGGTCTGATCGCCTTATGGCGTCAACGTAAATAATATTACTCTTACCTATACACAGGAGCTTCATCATGGCAATCCAACTTGGTATTAACCCTTTGACATGGACCAATGATGATTTACCAACACTCGGCGCAGAAACGCCGTTAGAAACATGTTTAACTGAAGGCCGTCAGGCAGGGTTTGTCGGTTTTGAGTTAGGTAATAAATTTCCACGTAAAGCAGAAATATTAGGGCCAATTTTAGAACAACATGATCTTAAATTAGTTTCTGGCTGGTATTCAGGTGAGTTACTGACTCGCAGCGTCGAAGAGGAAATTGAAGCTGTTCAAGGCCACTTGGCATTATTGCGTGATTTAGGTGCAAAAGTAATGGTATTCGCTGAAGTGACCAACTGTATTCATGGCGATCAAGATAAACCTGTTCATATGCGTCCACTTTTCCCCGCAGATCAGTGGGAAGAGTACGGTAAAAAACTGACTGAATTCGCGAAGTACACCTTGTCACAAGGCGTACAAATTGCTTATCACCACCATATGGGAACAGTGATTGAATCCGCAGAAGATGTTGATAATTTAATGAAATATACTGGTGATGAAGTGGGCTTACTGCTAGATACAGGGCACTTAACATTTGCTGGCGCAGATCCTGTTGAAGTTGCTAAACGTTGGGCAAAACGTATCAACCATGTTCACTGTAAAGACGTCCGTGCTGATGTACTGCAAGATGTGAAGAATCGCAAAACAAGTTTCTTGAATGCGGTATTGGCAGGGGTATTTACCGTTCCTGGTGATGGTTGTGTCGATTATCCTGCGGTATTTAAAGTATTAAAAAATAGCCAATATGAAAATGGATGGCTAGTGGTTGAAGCAGAGCAGGATCCTGCTATTGCTCACCCATTAACTTATGCAACACTGGGCTATAATAACCTGCATAAATTTGCCAAAGATGCAGGTCTGATTTAAGTCACAGTGGTAGTGAAGTCAGTAATTTGAGTTGCGGCATACAGCCGCAGCTTAAAATGTTCTGTTAGAGGCCGAGGTAAGCGATATGTCTAAATTATTATCAAAGTATCATTCGCCAGATGAGCAGAAGCGTACACAGCATATTACGCCTGAATCAGCCAAATGGGGGTATGTTCACTTTGATGCGTATGAACTAAAACAGGGTGAATCTATTTCCTTGCCTGCATCTGAGAATGAAGTGTGCTTAGTGTTATTTGCTGGTAAAGCGACAGTCAAAACACCAAAGCAAACATTTTCCAATATCGGTGATCGCATGGATCCTTTTGAGCGCAAAAAGCCCTATGCCGTTTATGTGACAGCACAAGAAGCGATTGAAGTGACAGCTGAAACAGCATTGGAATTAGCGGTATGCCAAGCGAAAGGTAAAGGTACTTACCCAACGCGTTTGATTGGGCCTGAAGATATCGATGCTGAGCAACGTGGTCACGGGAACAATAAACGCTATGTTCATAACATCCTTCCGGATAATAAATCAGCAGATAGCTTGCTAGTGGTTGAAGTGTTTACAGATGAGGGGTGCACCAGTTCCTATCCAAGTCATAAGCATGATACTGATAATGAACCTGCGGAAACTTATCTGGAAGAGACCTATTACCATCGTCTTAACCCATCACAAGGTTTTTGTATGCAGCGCGTCTACACCGATGATCGTGAATTAGATGAGTGTATGGCTGTTTATAATAAAGACGTGGTAATGGTGCCAAAGGGCTACCATCCAATGGCAACAATGGCAGGATACGATAACTATTACTTGAATGTTATGGCTGGACCAACACGTAAATGGCTCTTTACGTGGGAGAAAGATCATAATTGGGTAAACAGTGAAGTGTATGCCGCCAAGCATCGTGATGAAAAGTAGTATTGATACTCATCATACTTCAAGTTGTACCTTGAATTATTGAGAGTATAGACCGAAACCAAAACCAAAATCTGTTATCTAGACTTTGCCAGCAATTCGTTGCTGGCTTTTTTATTTCCATATTAATAGTATTGGATTTTACTAGCTACCAATGCAGTTAATGCATTTTTAATTTTACGCCAATCACATTATTAACATGTTAATCTGTTTGAATGTGTTCATTGTGTTAATTTTATGTAAACAAAACATGATGAGTGGGGTAGGAATGAAGCATAAAACAGGTTTTTTCTTTGATGAGCATTGTTTTTGGCACAGTACTGGCTTACATGCAACAACGTTACCCGTCGGCGGTTGGGTGCAGCCTCCAGCAGGAGCCTCACATGCGGAATCCCCTGAAACCAAAAGGCGACTTAAGAGCCTAATGGATGTTTCAGGGCTAAGCCGTTCTCTTGTTTTATCTTCTGCTGAACCTGCAAGTGAAGAAACGCTTCTTAAAATCCACCCGCAAGAGTATCTCACTCGTTTTAAACTAGTTAGCGATAATGGCGGTGGGCTATTAGGCAAAGAAGCCCCTTTAGGGCCGGGTAGCTATGAAATTGCTAAGTTATCAGTTGGGTTAGCCTGTGCTGCTGTTGATGCGGTACTTAGTGGTGAATTGGATAATGCATATAGTCTTTCTCGACCACCGGGACATCATTGCTTACCTGATGAGTCAATGGGATTTTGTTTCCTTGCTAACATTCCATTAGCCATTGAGCGGGCAAAACAACAATTTAATTTACAGCGTGTTGCTGTTATTGATTGGGATGTTCACCATGGAAACGGAACTCAACATATTTTTTGGGATCGCTCAGATGTTTTAACCATTTCTTTGCATCAAGATGGGTGCTTTCCTCCTGGGTATAGCGGTGAAGATGATATTGGTGGTGGTGAAGGTGAAGGATATAACTTAAATATCCCATTACTCGCTGGTGCAGGCCATAATAGCTATATCTATGCAATGAAACAGATTGTTATACCTGCCTTAGAACGCTTCAAACCTGAATTGATTATTGTTGCTAGTGGCTATGATGCAAATGCATTAGATCCACTTGCGAGAATGCAGCTACATAGCGAAAGTTTTCGTGAAATGACCCAATTGGTTATGGATGCAGCGGATAGATTATGTGATGGAAAACTGGTTATCGTTCATGAAGGTGGCTACTCGGAAGCTTATGTGCCATTTTGTGGATTAGCGGTGATTGAAGAAATGGTGGGCATTCGAACTGAAGTTGAAGATCCACTATTAGATTTTATTGGCTTACAGCAACCGAAAGCTGAATTTGAGCTCTTTCAACAACAAATGTTGGATAAGCTAAAAGGCAAGTTTGGTTTATAGTGAGAGTGAAAGCGGTTTGCTCCTAGGAGCAAACCACATTGATTAGTAAGCTGCTGTGAATTGTTTGCGAATAAATTTGGGCTTCTCAGCTTCATCAAGAATGGCGACAGCAAGATCTTCCACTGAGATCTTAGCGGGAACATTACCATTCATTAGCAGTTGATTGCCTGCAATTCTAAACGTTTCTGTCCGTTCTCCTGATTCAAGTACTGCGGCAGGGGAGACAAACGTCCAATCAAGATCCTGTATAGTCTGTAAGGTTTGCTTTAACTCCCTGACCGCTTGTGCACCAGGTTTGATAGCTGCAGGGAAATCAGGTGAATCAATCAAATCAATCCCCGGTGCTATTTCAAGGCTACCAGCACCACCAACAACAATAAAGCGTTTAACACCTGACTGTTGAACGGCATGTAAGATAGCTTGGTTACCTGTCACGGTATCTTGGTATAAGTTAGGATTTTGCCAACCGCCATTGAAGGCACTGATCACAATATCTTGTCCTCTTAAGCGAGCCGTTAGCCAAGAGGTGTCAGTAATATCCCCAGCAGCAGTAATTAAATGGGCATGTTGTGGGAGTTGATTGCTATGGCGAGAAATAGCCGTAACTTGATGATGACGAAGCAGTGCTTCATTAACGAGTGCCTTGCCTACAAAACCAGTTGCTCCAATAATGGATATTTTCATTGTTTGCTCCGCAAGTTAATTATACTCATCATCACTCGCACCACGGTGTTAGGTTAACCCAATGATGAGTCTAAGGTTTTTTACCTAACTGTACCTTGAATGATGGGGAGTATTTCATTCAGTTATGTAACTTTAATTAGTCATATTTTTAGCGAGTTCTCTCTGAGTATAACGTAATGTTAATCAACGTAGTGGAATTTACTCTTCATTACGAGCCGCTTCGCAAAGAAGAACGTTATTGCAACAACGCGGGTTTGCAAAAATTGACAACTTGCTCAATACGCAGTTTTAAATCAGTATTATTTTCAGTTGTGAGTAACCCTAATGCCATTTGGCGCAATGGCTCCGCAATTGCCATCGATAGGATAAAATCACTGATCACAGAAAAATCTTGTTTGGCAATAATATGTTGTTGATGGTGTTTATTTAACCAATCTTGCAATAGAGCTCGACTCCTCTCAATCCCACTTTTTTGATATTTATCGAGTAACACATCACGTTGGCTAAATTCAGTTTGTAATAATTTAAATAAACCGACAGCTTCAGGAGTTAGCACTTTTTGGGCGATAGCCTGCAAGTTTGTAGTCAGTAATTCAAAAAATTCATCGGGGTTTGAAGCGGTTTGTTCAAATAAGGGAACAAAACTGTCAGTCCAACTTAAAACAACTAACTCAATTAAGCTTTCGCGGTTATCTACAAATCGATAAATCGTCTTTTTCGCGACTCCAGCCTGCTTGGCGATGTTGTCAATCGTTGTTGCTGGATAACCTTGTTCAATAAGCAAAGTTAGAGCTGCTTGAGTGATTTTTTCTTTTAATATTTCTTCTGGCACGCTAGGGCGGCCTCGGACCAATTTGCTATTAGACATAAATTGCGACTCGCTATTTTTATTATTGACATTGTCTTATTTTACACCAATTATATTTAGGAAACAAATTACGTTTCCTAAATGAGTGGTAAAATGAAAAAGTGCAAAACTTGGGCAGTAGAAGATATCAATCAATTGTTGTTACCAGCGCCTTTGCGGATGGAAATGGGCATTGAGCGAGATGATCAAGGTTTATTAACCGTCGCAGTCAGAACGGACTTACATGGATGTAAAGGCAGGATGTTGGAGTGGTGGTTCACTTTTTTTGAGACAACACAGCATATTCGCTGGTGGCATCCACATGATCATGTTGAACATAGAGGGTGGGATGACAAGTGGATTAAAGGGCACAGCTATATTGGTGCTTCAATTCATGCCGTTGAATCCTTAGGTGATATTCCTCCTGTTGCGGCTAAATTGAAATTTAGGCAACCAAGCGATTTTTTTGATGCAGAAAAGTTATCTCACGCGATAGAAAATCATCATATTTCAGCGGTAATATGTGCTTCTATCGGTTTTGGTGAGAACATAATTATGGACGCTGATGGGTTCCCGATTGATGGTAAAATGATGCATTTAGCGCGTGATACTGAGTTTGGCTGTGTTCTACGTAGTCGCTTTGTATTTGGGGCTTCACTCGCTGAACCTGAATCGAAGTTACCTGATGAAATCGGCTTTGGGCTAATGCGCCATTGTTATAATGAATTTAGCTATCTTTCACGTTTATTACCATCACTCTACTATGGTGAGCACGGTAATGGCGAAAAAGCACCACTTCCATGGTGAATGAATTAGCCCGGAAGGGCTAATTCAAGCTATTTTGCATCTCTAAATAGTTTGAGAATAATACTAGTAACGATTGCAATCGCTCCACCCAATGCAGTTTCTAACACTCTATCGAATAACAATACATAGGCGGGATGTCGCCAATAAATAACTTGTTCAAGCACTGAGAGAATCAAACTCGTGACAATAAATGTCATAAAGGTATAACCATGATGGAAGCTCATTGGCATGAGAAATGCGAAGACAACAATTGCTGCTAACCCGATATAAGGCATCAAAGGGGTATTAAAGAGGAAATAAAGTAGTAAAACAGAGAGTAAGCTTCCGGCAACACGCTGTAAGGTGATTTGAATAATACTCTGTGACTTTGGATGCAATACAAATACAAAGGTAAGCAGTGTCCAATAGAAATGTCCTAAGCCAAGCATCAGTGGGATGGTTAATGACAGCATCAGTCCAATAGCATAGGTCATTGCACGGGGAATGATGTGCTTACGCAAAGTAAATAAATTTTGCTCAACTAGACTTCCCGTAATAATGGAGCGGCGGTGCATTTTTTTACTCAGAAGGTAACAGGCCATTAAGGTAACACTGCTGCCAATAATAAACCCAAATGCTAAGCTTTTAGAAATATCAGGCAAGATAGTGCCAATGGTTGACATGATAATCATAAATTTCATTGTCAGATCCATAACAGGGTCAGTACCGTAAAGCTGATAATAAACAAAAGAAAAGACTGCAAGGTAAATATAGAAGGCTGTACCTAAGCGTAGAGTGTCACCGATAAAAATAGCCACGAGGATCATGGCAAGCCAAAAAGCAGTATAAAAATAATTTTTGTATTCTTTAGCTGCATTAAATAGGTTAAATGCATATAAAGTTGAGAACGCCGCCCACATAGAAGCTTGTACATCCATGATGGCAAATGCGACTAAAGCACTTAGCAGCATACAGCCACTAAACATGAGCCCGTCATTGATTGCTGGAATTTTCCTCATAAAAAGATGCTCGCAATAGGTTTTATAAGTTATTATTTATTAAGATGATTTTATACTAACATAATTATAAAATTATCGTTCAGAATCAATCAAATCGCTTGAAAATAAACAATAAGTCATCGCTTTTGCGTAAATGTGTTGAATGGTATTTTTTTGTGACCTAAAAATGCATAATAAGCTTAGCCTAGAGCATGCAATTAGATTGAAAACAAGGAACATATAATGCAAGTGCAGCCACATGATTTTGTTTGGATCAATAGCCTTGATGATTTACCTGTGGAAACATTACCTGAGTGGGTGATCTCACAATGGAATAAACAATTGCCATTAGTTGTGCGTCGAGATGCTACCACAGAAAATAAGCTTGCGGTTGGGATCCGAGGTATTAAGCCAACACAACGTTTTGTTACGCAGATTGATAAATCATCCATCACACATATTATGGATGTTGAGTCCCTTGTCAGCAATTCGCGCGAGCTACAGCGTTCAATGTTTATTGTACTACCGCCAGTACAAGTTCTGCTATTGCTTTCACAACATAATTGGCCATGGAAATGGGCGGTGACAGGGAGTTGCGCTTATACATTGGTGACTGATATTCAAAGTATGCTATCAGATGGCGATTTGGATGTTGTTATTCGTTGTCCAACAGCGCATAAAAAAGAAGATTTTGCTGAGTTTGCGATTAAAGCGAATACACCGTTATGCCGTATTGATATTCATGTAGAAACACCAAAAGGCGGCTTTTCACTGGCGGAGTGGTTTAAAAACGATAAAGTGACTTTACATACACCACAAGGCGATGTGATAACTGCTGATCCATGGGATGCTAATTTATAATTGGGAATGCTGCAAACTTAGTCAAATTGCTTAAAAATAATTTTGATGCACGTGCAGGTGATTTTTTCATATCACAATCGCTAACAAAGCGGGGGAGAATCAAGTGATTTTATTCCGCTTTGCTAGCAAATCGAAATCATTAAATGTGTTCGACTAACGGTTCTTCGAGCGCTGAGCGATACCACTCTTGCATGGCAGGTAGAGCGATCATGCGATCAACCCATTGTTGAGCTGCATTACTCACAGGTAATTGATAGCTACGAATTCTAAATGCAACCGGTGCGAAGAATGCATCGACAGCAGTAAATTGTGCTCCGGCCAGCCAAGGTCCGCCAAAAGTGGTAAAACCTTCCTGCCATAATTGTTGAAGACGATTAAGGTCAGCCTGTAATTCCCTTGATATTTTTTCAAGAGGGGCTTGTCGAGTGAGATCCATTGGGCAGGTTTGGCGAAGCGTCGAAAAACCAGAATGCATTTCTGCGCTAGCGCATCTGGCCCAAGCACGTGCACTTTTATTTGTAGGCCAAACTTGTGGGTGCTCTTCATATAAATATTCGCTAATCGCTAGAGAATCCCAAATGGTTTGTTTTCCATCGACTAAACAGGGAACTAAGCCAGATGGAGAAAAGTTTTTAAATTTGTCATGGCTACTTTTTCCAATTCCCACCTCGAAATAGCAGATATTTTCATCAAAAGGAATATTAAGTGCTTTCAGTAGGATCCAAGGACGTAAAGACCAAGAGGAGTAATTTTTATTGGCTATCCAAAGTTTGTACATAGTCACATGCTCCGTAGCGTGATAGGTCTGAGAATGAGAAACGAGAACAAAAGTGATACGAATTTAACAATCTAAAGGTGTTTTAGTGGGTCTACAAATGTTTTTTTTACAAAAGAATGATTAATAGTCTATATTTTTTAATTATAAGATATAACCAAAATATTAATTGTAGTAAGAGTAATAAAAATAAATAGTTTCGTTTACTTACAAAAACTGAAGATACTTTTATTAATATTGAATATTTTAAGCTCGACAAATCATTATTTATATAAAATCTTGAAAACAGTGATTGTATTTGAATATCTTCAACAAAATATTTGTTTAAGTTAGGGATAGGAATAATTATCGATTACCCTTATGATTGCAGTAGTTTATTAAAACACTCAATTACCTTTTAATTTATAAGGTTATTTATATGCAATGGAAAAACAGTGCCACACGTTATGGGCATATTTCTCTGCTCGTACATTGGTTGGTTGCGATCGTCGTATATGGAATGTTCGCATTAGGTTTATGGATGGTGACACTTGGTTATTATGATAGCTGGTATCACCAAGCTCCCGAAATTCATAAAAGTATAGGTATTTTATTATTTATCGTTATGGTCTTTCGTGTGGTTTGGCGTTTAATTTCGCCACCCCCTAAACCTCTTGAGAGTTATAGCCGCTTAACTAAATTAAGTTCAGCAATTGCACAAATTCTCATTTACATCATCTTATTTAGTATTTTGATCAGTGGATATTTAATTTCAACTGCTGATGGCCAGCCAATTAGTGTCTTTGGGTGGTTCGAAGTACCTGCTTTATTTACTGGTGCAGCAACGCAGGCTGATACCGCAGGTGATATTCATCTGTACTTAGCTTGGGCCGTTGTTTTGTTATCAATTTTGCATGCCTTTGCGGCATTTAAACATCACTTCTTTGATGGTGATATTACTTTAAAAAGAATGTTGGGTTTTAATCCTGATAAATAAACGTGGAGATAGATATGTTTAAGAAAACAGTTCTTGGTTTGGCTGCTGGAGCATTATTTTTAACCGCAGGTTCCGCTTTAGCAGAAACCTATAAATTTGATAAACAAGGTCAGCACGCATTTATCGAATTCCGTATCCAACATTTAGGTTATAGCTGGGTCTACGGTAGCTTTAAAGATTTTGATGGTAGCTTTACCTATGATGCAAAAGATCCTGCAAAAGATAAAGTTGAAGTCACTATTAAAACTGGCAGTATTGATACTAACCATGCAGAGCGTGACAAACACTTGCGCAGCGGTGACTTCCTGAATGCAGCAAAATTCCCAGAAGCGAAATTTGTGTCAACCGAAGTGAAAAAAGAAGGTGAAATTTACAAGATCACTGGTGATTTCACTTTAAATGGTGTCACAAAACCAATTACTTTAGATGCAAAACTAATGGGTGAAGGTAAAGATCCATGGGGCGGCTACCGTGCAGGTTTTGAAGCCCAAGGTAATATTAAGCTGAAAGATTTTAATATCAAATCTGATCTTGGGCCAAAATCACAAGAAGCAGAATTGCTGATTTCCGTTGAAGGCGTTCAAGACAAATAATCGTTATTCATTGATATAAGCCCTAATACATTGTGTATTAGGGCTTTTTGTATTTATTGGTATTAATTTCCCTTTTTCCTATAGCTTGAGAACTTTATAACAAGGTAGAATGAGTCTAAAATCAAATGGCTTCTATAAATTAAATTTATTGAAGTGTGCTAATTGAAAAATTGACAGATATCTAGCTATAAAGGTAATTCCCTTGGAGACAAAAAACTCACGCAAAACAGCACTTATCGTTGTTGTTATTTTTATTGCATTTGCTATCGGATTCTATTGGTTAGGCAAAGATGATAATACATTATCAACACAGACAAATGCTGAAGTTCAAGAAGACATTTTAGCGGCACCATTGAGCGTGACTCAAGCAGAAGCATTGTCGAAATTAGAAAAGCAGATGCCTGTTATTGAAACGATTAAAAAAATGAGCCCTGAAGCTTATCAGAGTCTTGAACAAATTGTGCGTGAGTATGACCCTTCAAATGAGCTACTGACTCGACAAATGTTCGATCAAGTCGTTGCTAGCGTTATGAAGTTAGTGCTTGAACGTATGCCTTATGCCACGGATGATTCAGTGATTAACTTCACAAATAAAGTGAATGACTATCTGAAAGTGTTATTAGATGCGGATCCGACAGGGCAAACTTGTTTCTACTCTCTATTTCCTTATTTACGTGATTCTGCGGCTGTTATCCCACCACAGAAAAGCCATGCAATGTTGCTTAAGCAATTAGCTGCAACCAATGACTTGCTTATTTCAAGCGAAGCGAATATAAAACAGCCAATGCTAACCAATGAAGAACGGATGGCGATTTTAGCTAGTCTGCAAGAGAAACTGGCTACACAGTACGGTAATGAAACTCAATTACTGGCAAATTTAGAGCAAGCGAAACAAAAACCTGCATTGACTTGCCGTATTTCTATTAGTTTCTATGACCACATTCTTGCCATGCCTGATAATAAACAAAAAGCAGCTTTTTTAAGATCCTTATTTTCAAGTGCCAATCAATAGTTGCAAATAGCAGGCTCCATTTTTAATGGGGCCTGCTATTGTTGGCTGAGCGGGATACAAGCGTAGTTTCCTCCTCCATGAGTTATCAGCCGAAATCTAATAGATTGATTTTTCTAGGCCATTTCAAAAAAACGTAACGGTGGTTGTCGTATATAATACGTTTGCCAGCAGTCTAAGGCTCCATTTTTAATAGGTCTCAGGTTATTCCTTCCTCTCATTTGATGTCAAAATAGTGTTTTATTGTTATTGAATGTTTCAAGTCGCTTTGCAAGCTAAGTAATTCTTCTATACTTTCAGTGTTAAATTCTATGGGTAAGCTGATAAGTCTCTTAATTGATTAAAATTAACATATTGTATTAGTTTATCTTTATAATATTATGATAAATTTGAATTTTCTTGAGGAGGTAGGATGTCATTTGTTAAGAAAAGTATGGTTGCTCTGCTAACAGCAGCCGCGGTATATATTCCTTCTGTCGTCACTCAAGCTTGTACCCGAGTGGTTTATTTAGGTGATGATCAGCAAACAATGACAGCAAGAACGATGGACTGGAAATATGATATCGGGACTAATTTATGGATATTTCCACGCGGTATGGAAAGAGATGGTGTTGCTGGGCCTAATTCCCTTAAGTGGAAGTCGAAGTATGGCAGTGTGATTGCTTCTGGCTATGATATTTCTACAACCGATGGTGTTAACGAAAAAGGCTTAGTTGCGAATCTTTTATGGTTAGCAGAATCTAAGTATCCACAAGCCGATAATAAGCAGCCTGCATTATCTATTTCTTTGTGGGCACAATATATGCTTGATAATTATGCTTCTGTTGCTGAGGCTGTAGAAGCACTTGAGAAAACGCCTTTAGTCGTCATGACCGATAACGTGCCAGGGCAAGACCGTTTAGCGACATTACATTTATCATTATCTGATGCGAGCGGTGATAGTGCGATTATTGAATATATTGATGGTAAGCAAGTTATTCACCACAACCGTAAATATCAGGTGATGACAAACTCGCCGATTTATGAAAAACAGCTAGCAATGCAAGAATATTGGCAAGGAATTGGTGGAACTGTCATGTTACCGGGGACTAATCGTTCAGCAGATAGGTTTGCTCGAGCCCAGTTCTATATTAATGCCATTCCACAACATACAACACCAAATAAAGCTGTAGCCAGTGTGTTTGGTGTTATCCGTAATGTCTCAGTTCCATATGGTTTAACAACAGAAAATTCCCCTGAAATTTCATCAACGCGTTGGCGGACTCTTGTTGATCACAAGCGTCAACTCTACTTTTTTGAATCAGCGCTAACACCAAACATTTTTTGGACTGATCTGAAAAAAATTGATTTCTCAGTAGAGACTGGGAAAGTTAAAAAATTAGATTTAGGTGTAGAGCAAGATCATATTTTTTCAGGTGACGCCACCAAAGACTATGTTGATAGCAAGCCATTTGATTTTTTAGGTCTATCTGCAAAGCAGCTAGGCTATTAAATTCTTTAGATCAACCTTCTAGGTTGCTAGAAGGTTGATTTTAATCAAATCAGTATTTATCACATCATGAAATCTTTGCAGCGTATTAAATAAAACTATAAGATGCATTTAGTATGCAACTTAAAGGTGATGGTATGAATGAGTTAGTTTGTTATAAAACAATGCCAGTATGGGATAAAGTATCTCTCCCGTTGATGTTTCAAGACAGACATAACACGAAGGAAGATACCTATGCTCAGCTTCGTGTTTTAAAAGGAACACTTGATTTTGTCATTTTTGCTGATGATGGTAGTGAGCAAAAATTTACATTTGATGTGAATAATCAGCCGCCACTTATTGCCCCACAAGTTTGGCATCGTATTGCAGCCTGTAGTGATGATATGCAATGTCAGCTTTCTTTTTTATGTCACCCAGATATTAAATTTTATAAAGAATATGGTTTGACCGTTCCACATTCGGAAGTAAGATTTTTATGTGAAAATAACTTATCTCAACCAGGTAAAACGCTTGATCTAGGTTCAGGCCGAGGTCGCAATAGTTTTTATCTTGCGCTGAAAGGTTATGATGTAACCGCTGTAGATATCAATCCACAACATATTCAAGCTATCGATTTCGTAAAAAAACAAGCAGAGATCGAAAATATCAAGACAGCTGTTTATGATATCAATAGTCATCAAATAAAAGGTGAATATGATCTGATTATATCAACGGTTGTGCTCATGTTTTTACAACGAGAGAACATTGCTAATGTTATTGCTGATATGCAGGCGCATACATTAGCTGGTGGTATTAATTTAATCGTTTGCCCCGTTGAAACAGCTGATGCGCCACTTGATTTGATCCCATTCAAATGTTTTCTTAAAGCTGGTGAGCTGAAAGAGTATTATCAAGATTGGGATATCTTAAAATACAACGAAGATCCAGGGCATTTACATCGAACAGATGCGAATGGCAACCGTATCAAACTTAACTTTGCGACGTTGATTGCGAAGAAAAAATAAAATCATTGCGGGATACGTGAGTATCCCGTTAATTAATCGCTAAGCTTGGTTTGTTGCTTTTGCTTGGTCACTTGATTTTTGTTGTGCGCTTCTTTGTAGCGTTCTCTCTAATAAAACTGAATAGAGCGGTCTACCGCCGAGTAGCTGTGCAACCATAGTCGCACCTAAACAAGTAATAATCATTGGCAAAATCAGTTGATAATTACTAGTCATTTCAAGTACTAAAACTAAACCTGTTAGCGGTGCTCGGACTGTTGCAGCAAATAAAGCCCCCATACCTGCAATGGCGAAAGTGCCGATTTCAATAGAATAGTCAGGGAATATTTCTTGTATGCAGTAACCATAAATTCCACCAAAAAGCGTACCTAATGCGAGAAGAGGTGAAAAAATTCCACCCGGTGCACCAGAACTAAAGCTAATTGTCGAAGTTAAAAAACGCAGAGCAAAAAATAGCAGTAGGATAGTGACAGTAAAACTTCCTGCCATCATTTGGTGAATTACTGAAAATCCGCCGCCCACAATTTCTGGCATATAAACACCAATCGCTCCACAACAACCACCAATTAACCCACCCATTAAAACAAATCTATAAACTTTATCTTTATAGAAGGCGAGAAATTTGGTCTGTAAGTAAAGTAGGAAATTATTAAAACAAATACCGATAACGCCAAATAACATGCCTAAAATCAGATAGAGCCAGAGGGTATTCAATGGTGCAGATGAAAAATGACCCACATTTAAGATCGCTGCTTGGCCACTGATTAATTGATACACGATGGTTGAAGTGATGGAGCCAATAAACACAGCTTTAATGGAAACAAGACTATATTTGAATTGAGGGCGCATTTCTTCGATAACAAATAAAATACCAGCAAGAGGCGCATTAAAGGCGGTTGATAGACCCGCTGCTGCGCCAGCAGCAAGTAAGGTATGTCGCGACTCATTATTTTTAACGCGGAAAATATCATAAAACATCTGACTGATGTTAGCCCCTAGCTGGACAGTTGGTCCTTCACGACCAAGTACCATGCCTGAGCCTAAAGCGCCCAACCCACCAAAAAACTTTACAGGGATCACTCGCCACCAACGCACTGGTCGTAAATCTTGTAAAGCACCTTCAATTTCAGGTATTCCAGAACCACCTGACTCAGGTGATATTTTTTTAACCAGATAATAACCGATCATGGCGAGTATTGCCGATACAGCAAACATTGCTGGAATGATTAGCCATTGATCAGTGACATATTGACTGACTGTAGTACTACGATAGTTACTGACCCATGTCGTACCTAATTCAAAGAGAGAACCTACAAGACCAACAAATGCGCCAATCAAAGCGGCCAATAATAGGATTGCAAGCGGAGTTTTATTGGATTCTTTTAATCGTCTGAGTATTCCGAAACGGTACTTCATCGCGGATTGACTAATAGGGCTTTGTTCAGACATCTCTTTATGACTCTCTATTTTTGATTAACGATAAACGGCAATAATTCTAGCATAGCAAAGAATAAGGCAAACCATACCATAAAAATATAAATAGGTACTTTATTTAAGAAGTAAAATGAATTGAAAATTAAACTTAGGCACTTTGTAACTATTGAAATATGATTTTTATTTTAAAGTGCTGCCACAGATAAGCCTAATTATTTGTATATGGGGTATAAGTTATTTCAATAGCGATAATAATGAATAGAAAATGATCTTTATTGAGTTTGTAAGCTAAATAATCAGTGTTTAATATCTAATGCCTATATTTAGCTTCAATAAGGAGTAAGCATGAGCACTCCACTCGATATTTACCCATCAATTGATATCGTATCTGGTTTTGCGATGGTTTCACAAACGGCGATAAAAATGACGCTAGGAAAGGCTTGTGACCAATCTAACATAAGTAAGTCCATTCTTGGAACTCCAGCGGAAGTCATTAAAAAGTGGCAGGATGATGGTGCAAAAAAGATACACATTGTTGATTTAGACGCTGCAGCAGGTAAAGGTGATAATTATCAAGTAGTGAAAGAGGCAATATTAAGCTCACAAGTTCATGCTCAAGTGTGCGGTGGTATACGGGATGACAGAACGCTTGAACGAGCATTGAATTTAGGATGTGAGAGAGTCAATATAGGTACTGCTATATTAGAAAATATGGCGTGGTGTGAAAAGGTGATTAAAGAATATGGCGATAAAATAGCGATAGCTTTAGATGTTAAACAAATTAATGGAGATTACCATCTAACAAGCCGAGGATGGGGACAAAATGGTAGTGTATTGTGGCCCGTTTTAGATAAACTAAATCAGTTAGGTTGTTTACGTTATGTCGTCACTGACGTTGAAAAGGGTGGGATGCTTAGTACACCTAATTTTGAGTTATTAACAGAAGTTTGCGCTAAAACTGATAGTCCCATTATTGCAGGTGGTGGTGTTTCATCTTTAGACGATATTCGAACGTTATCTTGCATGCGTAATCTAGGTATTGAAGGGGTTATACTTGGGCAAGCACTTCATATTGAAATAATAAATATACCTAGTGTATTAGCGATAATTTGATTAATTCTTGACTAAGAGTGCACTTATGGAAAAATTATTTTCTATTAAAATGGAAAATATAAGCCTATTAGGCGCATTATATTATCCTGTAGATAATGAGCTATTTTATAAAGCATATAGATATTTACCTGAGTTGTTTTATTATAAGAACGGTATGCTTAATAGCCGGGGGAAGAACTATTATCATAAATTAAATTGTAATCAAATTGTTCATCAAATAAAAATATTGAAAAATAAATATTTGATGGTTCCTTATGTAGAAGCGGAAAGAGTTATAAAATATGTTATTGTTGATCATATATTTTCTAAGTTAGTTCGTTTAGTGGATTTTATCATAGGGGTTAATAATGGCTTTGATAATATTGTTTCTAACTATATTAAAGCCATTAATTGGTGTGCTAGTACAATTATAAACTTTTTTCATGGAAATGCTTTGCCTAAATATACAGATGAGTTAGAGGGTATTGCGATTGAATTTAGCTTAGGAGTGAAATATCCAAGAGAACAGATTGAAGCAGATAACCATTTTATCTCTCTAACATCAGTAAGTTGTTTAAAGAATAAGTATGACTATGTTGTAGGTATTGCATTGGGGGGAATTAGTTGCGCAGCAATAGCAAGTTGTTATTTAAATAAACCACTTAGTATAATAAAGGTTTCTTATTATGATGAAAAAAATATAGATAAACCAATACCACTATATAAAAATTGGGGAGATTCAGGGAATATATTATTGATTGACGATAATTGTGGTAGTGGAATGACCCTAAATAAAGCCAAGCAATATTTAAATTCAGTGACTGATTGTTCTGTCTCAACGTATGCAACGGAGTTACATTGGGAAAAATTTTTCAGATGTCAGGTATATAAGCATCAAGATAAAATATTTAGCCTAAATGATGTCACTGAATTAACACCATGGTGCTTTAGGCATTTTGAATTTATTAATATATTAAAAAACAAAGAAAAGAACGGTTTGAATATTTCTGGAATCTCAACAAAAGATTGGGTTGACTATTCATCAGGGATCATATCAATATTGCATAAAGTATTCCCAGAAGAGAAGGTTTTTTTAGCATTGCTAGAAAAATTTATCTTACTTAGAGAGTTATCGAAATAAAAGAGGAATTATGAAAAATACACATATTATATGGGATTGGAATGGTACCCTTTTAGATGATGTAAATGTTTCGCTTTTTGCTGCCAATCAAGTATTTATTCATTTAGGTGTTAAGCCACTAACTTTATATGAATATAGACAACATTATTCAATTCCAATTCAAGATTTTTATCGTAGTGTCTTAGGGCGAACCCCAACAAAATATGAATGGACGAATATTGGAAATATATTTAATTATTATTATAAACCAGGAATCAAAAAAGCTAAACTATGTAAAGATGCTATCAATGCTTTACAGTATCAGAAAAAAAGAAATTTAACTCAATCAGTTTGCTCACTAATGGAGCAAGATGATCTTGATTTAAGTGTACATGATACTCAGGTAGGTGAATATTTTAATTTAATTGATGGAAGATGCTCTAAATTATTGAAATCAGGGAAATCAAAGCAATTAGAATTGCATATTGAAAAACTAAATATATCCCCTTTAGATTGTATTGTCATTGGTGATGCTATTGATGACGCACTATCAGCATTTGATGTTGGAGCTAAGTCAATTCTTTATACCGGAGGGACACATAGTGAAGAAAAACTATTAACAACAGGTGCATATGTTGTTAATTCATTAGTAGAAGCTGCAGTATTAGCAGAGAAAATTATTTGAATAGGGGGGGATATGTTACATGCGGTTATAGGATTACAATTCGGAGATGAGGGAAAAGGCAAGTTTGTTGATTATCTTTCTACAAAAATAAACAATATTGCTAGGTTCAATGGTGGAGCAAATGCAGGGCACAGTGTTCAAGTTAAAAATCAACGTCAGTCGTTTTCTCAGCTGCCAGCTACTTTGCATCATCGTAATCTATTTGTTTGCCAAGGTGCACTTATTAGTCCTGAAATTTTAATTAGTGAAATAGAACGCGTTAAAAGAAAATATCAGGATGCTTCTATTTTCATTGACTATCGATGTCATATTGTTTTACCTATTCATGCATCATTAAATCATGCATCTGAATATTTTAAAGGTAAAAGAAAAATAGGATCAGTTGGGGTTGGTATAGGTGCTTGTTTTGAAGATAAATCCAATCGTCATGGAATCCGGCTATGTGATGCGCTTGATAAAGATCGTTTAAGAGAAAAATTAGCTTTTTTATGGCAATTACGAGAAAGACAAATCAAATATGTCTTTAGTGGTAAGATAACTTTAAATTTTGAAGAAACGGTTGAATTGCTGTATGAACAATGTCAGTATATAAAACCTTTCCTATCTTTTACTGATAGGAAAATTCGTCAGCTAGTCAATCAAAACCAAGATGTATTACTTGAGACCTCACAGGCAACATTTTTAGATAATGCATTCGGTTCTTATCCTTATACAGTCGCTTATCAAACATTAGTTCAAAGTTGTTTTTCAGTTATTGGGATCCCTATTTCTCCTATTCATATTCTAGGTGTTATGAAAGCTTATATGATAAGAGTGGGAAATGGGCCATTTCCAACGGAGTTGCATAATGAAATTGCAGATACACTCCGTGAAAAAGGGCACGAATATGGTACAGTTTCTAAGCGCCCACGGCGATGTGGTTGGCTAGATTTAAATTTAGTCAAACAAGCGGTAGAACTTAATGGTGTTACAGAACTAGCAATAACAAATGTCGACGTATTGGCAGGCTTTGAGGATGTCTATATTGCGGTAGACTATATGGTAGAAGGCCAATCAGTTTCCTGTGAGACTGCATTATTAAACCTTGATGAAGTGAAACCAATATATCGTAAATTTTCAGGCTGGCCCCTATTAAATGAATACTATCAAAGTAGAACACAACTTCCAAAATCATTAAATGTTTTTTTATCTTTTATTGAAGAGCAAACAAATAAAAAAATTCGTTATATTTCATATGGTGCAGATAGAGAAAAAACGATTATTTGTGACTGAATTGAGTGAGTAATATGATCAATTATGTAACAGGCTTTATGTATTCACCTGATGGTTCGCAGGTAGTACTGATAAAAAAAAATAAACCTGATTGGCAAAAGGGAAAATTTAATGGCGTGGGGGGGAAAATTGAGCCTCGGGAAAGTGCTAGCCATGCTATGAGCCGAGAGTTTCTTGAAGAAACAGGTGTAATAACGAAATTGACAGACTGGAGATGCTTTTTTATTTTAACTAACCCCAATAACTATCGTGTGTATATGTTTTGCACCTATAGTGAAAATTTTAGTCAGGTAAAGACAGTTGAAAAAGAAGTTGTGCGTTTGTTCTCAGTGGATCAATTACCTAAAAATATTATTCCAAATTTAGCTTGGCTAATTCCGTTATCGCAGGATAACAAAGCTTATTGTGATGGTTCAGTAATAATGTCTTATCGCCTATAAGTAAATTTATTTCACCTCATCATATTTCTATAATGAGGTGAATGTATGATTTATTTTAGAATTGGTAAATTAAACCTAAACCAAGCACATTATCTGTGTTGATGCCGTAATCACGAGTAAATTCATTATCTTTTAACAAGTTTATCTTGTAATCGATAACGGCAGACATATTTTTATTAAAGTCATAAGCTGCACCTACAGCAACATATTTCACTAAATCATTGCTACCGTAACGAGCTAAGTTTTTACCTTTAGATTGGTTATATCCAATAGAGGGAGTTAAACCTATATCGAATGAATAGAGCGCCACTAATTCAAGGTTCTCTGTTTTATTGGCTGTAGTTTCATGGTCATCATCACCAAAGCGAGTGGTATTCAGAGTTTGGCCGTACATTGCTGCCAAGTAGAGATCATCAAGCTCTAATTTACTGCCAACGTTCCATGCTTCAGCTCGTTTGCCTGTAGCGCCTGTTGTTGAGTTATTTTGACTTGGTGTACGGGATGAGTTTGCATAGCCGCCACCGATCGAAATACCCCAACCAAGGTCATAGGCTGTTGAAAAGCCATAACCATCCCCATTATTATCTAATACACTTTCACCCGTTGATTTATTTTGATCACCATTTTTCCCTTGGTACTGCAAGGTAAAACTGAGCCCATCAAGATAGCCAAATGCATTATTATTTCGATAAGTTAATAAATTTCGGTTGCGCCCCATCATAAAGGTATCTTCTTGATCCATGGTATCAGCGCCCCAAAGCGGTAATACATCGGTCCAAGCATTGGTATCGTAGATCACACCATAGTTACGGCCATAATCAATTGAACCATAATCTGCAAATTTTAAACCTGCGTAGGCTAGACGATTTTGTGTTTCGTTATCACTCTCTGATTTATTTGTAGGCGTTTCCCTCTCAAATCGCCCAAAGCCAATTAATTGATCTGTAATTTGTGTGTCACCTTTAAAACCAAGGCGAACTCTTGAGTCATCACCATCTTCACCGCTTTTGGCATCTGCAAAATAATGTCGAACATCAATTTGCCCATATACATCAAATTTGTTTCCGTCCTTATTATAAACTTCAGCTGCGTTTGCGGTGGCAGAAGCTATTAATACTGGAATTGTAACTGTAAGGATATTGCGCTTCATAATGAGAAATCCTTGAAACTATTGACTAAATAAGTGATGTTTTGCGCGGCTAAATAAGTTGCGCGTTGGTATTATCAATTCAATAAATCAAATTATGCAAGTATTAATTTGATGACTGGTTGTGTCGATATTTTTAAATGCACGCTGATAAAAGTAATTTATCTAATTTTATTAAGTAGATAACTGTGAATGATTCTCATTAAAAGAGAATATTAATTTAGATCAATAAATCTGCTGATAGTCTGTAATCTCACTTCCTTATTAATCAAAAAGGTTTAATCTTAATGTTGTATTTCAAATGCAACTTATGAGGCGATAAACATGTACTGTGTGCAATGTGAACAAACAATTAGAACTCCAGCTGGTAATGGCTGTGCATACGCGCAGGGTATGTGCGGTAAAACAGCTGAAACATCTGACCTGCAAGATTTATTAGTTGCTGTACTACAAAGTTTATCCGCTAGCGCGGTGGTAGCACGTGAATTGGAGATTATCGATCATGATGTAGATAGTTTTGCTCCTCGTGCATTTTTCTCGACACTAACCAATGTTAACTTTGATTCGGAACGCATTATTGGTTATGCACGAGAGGCTATTTATCTACGTGATAAATTAATTAAGCAATGCCAAGCTAAAAATGGGGCAATCGTATTTAATCACCCATTGATTAATCTTCAATTAAAGGGAAATGATATTGCAACACTGCAAAATCAAGCTGAGGAGTTTTCATTAGATATTGATAAAGAGCAGGTTGGTGAGGATATCCATGGTTTACGTATGCTTTGTTTATATGGACTAAAAGGTGCTGCCGCTTATATGGAGCATGCTCATGTTTTAGGACAATATAACAATGAAATTTATACGCAGTACCACCAAGTAATGGCATGGCTCGGAACATTACCTGCAGATATGAATGAGCTGCTTGATAACGCGATGGCGATTGGCATGATGAATTTCAAAGTTATGGAAATTTTGGATGCAGGTGAAACGGGAGAATTTGGTCATCCTGTACCTACAGAAGTGAATGTGCGTCCTGTTGCAGGCAAATGTATTCTTATTTCAGGACATGATCTAAAAGATCTGAAAATGCTACTAGAGCAGACAGAAGGAACTGGGATCAATATTTATACACACGGTGAAATGCTACCTGCACATGGTTACCCTGAACTTAAAAAGTATTCTCACCTTGTAGGGAACTACGGTAGCGGTTGGCAAAATCAGCAAGTGGAGTTTGCTAAATTTCCAGGCCCTGTACTTATGACATCAAACTGCATTATTGACCCTGATGTTGGGCAGTATAAAGATCGTATTTGGACCCGTAGCATTGTTGGTTGGCCTGGAGCAAAACATTTAACTGGAGATAATTTCTCTGAAATGATTGCTCAAGCGTTATCAATGAATGGTTTTCCATACACAGAAATAGAGCACAAAATTACAGTTGGTTTTGGCCGCCAAACATTATTAAGTGCAGCTGATACTGTTATTGATTTAGTTTCACAGAAAAAACTACGCCACGTATTTTTAGTCGGTGGTTGTGATGGGAGCCGTGGTGAACGCAGTTATTACACTGATTTTGCTCGCAGTGTACCAAGTGACTGCTTAATTATGACGTTGGCTTGCGGTAAATATCGATTCAATAAATTAGATTTCGGTACGTTAGAAGGCTTACCGCGTTTATTAGATGTTGGCCAATGCAATGATGCATATTCTGCCATTATGCTTGCAGTTAATCTTGCAGAAAAATTGGGGTGTGGTGTAAATGACTTGCCGCTCAGCCTGATCTTGTCTTGGTTTGAACAGAAAGCGATTGTTATTTTACTAACGCTATTAGCATTAGGTGTTAAAAACATTTACACCGGCCCAACTGCACCTGGCTTTTTAACTGAAAATCTCTTGAATGTACTAAATGAAAAATTTGGGATGCGCAGTATTACGACTGTTGAACAAGATTTGGCTGAGATCTTGCCTGCGTAATATTTAAAAAGTAATCATGAAGGGAAAGGGGGGAGATAATGTAATTCCCCCTACCAATTGGAGCGTTAAGATGACAATGCCAAGCAGCTTATGTCCTAATAGAATGCAGATCCATTCTATCTATCAAGAAACCTCTGATGTGTGGACGATTAATTTAATTAATCACGACTTTTACACCTATTCACCTGGTCAGTATGCATTAGTGAGTATTAAAAATAGCGATGAAATAATGCGTGCCTATACAATTTCTTCCACTCCGGGTCAAAGCCGTTTTATTACTATTACGGTGAGGCGGTTGGATCAGGGAATAGGCTCATGTTGGTTAACTAATTCCGTTAAACCGGGCGATTATTTATGGCTTTCCGATGCGCAAGGGGAATTTACTTGCTCTGAACTCAATACTAACCAATATTTGATGTTAGCGGCGGGATGTGGTGTAACACCGATTATGTCAATGGTACGTTGGTTAATGGGGTATCGTCCTCAAGCTGATGTGAAAGTTCTATTTAACGTCCGTGATCATCAGCAAATTATTTTTGCTGCAGAATGGCAGCAGCTAATTAAATTGTATTCTTCAAGATTACAGCTATGTATTATGGCTGAAAATCCAGATCAGGGTGGTGTTGCTGAAGGGCGTTTGACGCAAGAAAAATTGTTTGCGCTAGTTCCTGATATTAGCTCTAGAGTCGTGATGACGTGTGGGCCTACGCCTTATATGAAGAATGCCCAGCAATTTGCAAAAAATCTTGGTGTTCCGATGGAACATTTCTTCATGGAGCGCTTTTCATTAGAGCCAGAACAGACAGAAAGTGAAGATATTTTAAGTTTAAAAATACGCCATCGTTTGGTGGATTTTAAGGTGCCGGTTGGTACATCGTTATTATCTGCTTTAGAACAAAATAAGCAACCTGTCATTGCTGCTTGCCGTGCGGGTGTTTGTGGTAGTTGTAAAACGAAAGTTTTATCTGGTAATTATACAACAAGCAGTACTATGACATTAACGACTGAAGAAATTGAAAATGGTTATGTATTAGCATGTAGTTGCCAATTACAGGGTGACACCGAAATAGAGTAGATTATTTTTAGCGTTGTTAAAAATATATGAACTGTCTCATTGTTTTATAATATTAATGAGATAGTGGACTATGTATTAATACTTAATTAAATACACTCGTTATACTTCAAGTTGCAGCGTTGTTGAACTGCGTTCACTCGTGCCAGTTACATAGTTATCTATGCTCCTGGCGACTCGTTCACTTGTCACCTAGCTGCAACTCGAATTATTTAGAGTATATACGTATTTAAAATATTGAATTAGAATTCGATAAAAGGATTAACCTATTAAATATTAAAAGGCTTTACTTGATATAACTACCATCTATCATAAAGTAAATGGATAATTTACTTAATGTATTGATAGCTGAGACTGCAATCTCTTTATTTGGATCCTGACAGAGGTTAATAATACGCACAATGGCTTCTTGATGCTCAATTGTCGCCTTATAATCACCTAGCGCTGCTATTGCAGCAATTTTTATCTCATCATTAACCCTAAATGTTAGGTTTGTCAGCATGCCAACAATGGTTTTGTCCATAATTAAATCTTCACTCTTTAATTAACTTAACACTATTCTAATGTAAAATAAAATATATTAAATACCAAATTAATATATTATTTTATGGTTTTATTTTGAAACTTAACGGCAATTGTCTGTTTTTCGAACTTAATAAAGTTTTAAGTGAATTCTCTTACTTAAATTATTCTAAGGTAATGGGGTTATAATTAAAGTAAATATATTATTGTTACTTTAATTAACTCGTATTAGATGTTTTTATTCTATAAATTAAGATTATTCAAAAATATCTAATAATACAAATTAATATGTTCAATATTACTCTTCAATTAATCATAGTAATGGTTAAATTCATCTATATCTTATACCTTTTATAAAACTAGTACTGTATTGTATGTACTAAAACTCGTTTGATTTGAGTTAATTATAGTCTTCACTGACTAAAGTATAAATATAAATTCATTCTTAGTTACATTTTGTTTCAGTAAGAATTGTTGTTATACATGAACTTAAACAAATCCTAAACAGAATAATGGCTACTGATTATTAACCCTTTTTTGGGGGTGGTAATTAACAACCCAATGGTTATAATTCGCGACGCATTAAAAGTGCAGTATCTCGTTAGGCGAGGCTCCTATACAAACACAGGTTGCTGATCTGACGACGTCGAGAGACGCCCAAGATCAGGACAGGATATATCGAACGAAGGTATATCCCCATGTAACTTCTCATTATTTTATAATGGGATACGTTGTATAGTGCTAAAACCGAGACGTGGAGATAGCCATCGCATTCTCTCATCTGGTTTCGCCCCTATGTGAGTACTGTTTGAGTAACCAACAGTAACTAGGGACTAAAAAATGACATTCACTTCCCAGAACAAAGCGGGAGCTGTAGCAATTGCTCAGTCCGCAATGAAAGGCGCGCGCCTGAAAAACAATAATTCACAGCAACCGAAAATTGATGACTCAACCGTAAGTGCGTATATGAGTCAGTCATATTTACCTGTTTCTATTGCAGATTCAGTCGATTGTGTAAAAAAGAATTTGATTGAACATCTTGATGGTGAACAAATTCCAACTTACTTATTTGTTGTTGATCAGGACAATTATTTAAATGGTATTCTTTCAGTTAAATCGCTGTTAGCCGCTGATGAAGGTTTACATGTGTCTGATATTATGAGACATAATTACTTCTCTGTCGGCCCTGAACAATCACGTCATGATGTTTATGATCTGATTAATCACAGTGGCCTTGATATGATACCTGTTGTACAGTTCGGTAAACTGATGGGGGTATTGCGCCCTCAAGATATTGCCGAGTTAATTGAAGACGAGAATACGTTGGATGCACAGCTTCAAGGTGCGACAACACCACTTGAAGAACCTTATTTATCAACAAGTCCAGTCACATTGTGGCGTAAACGTGTAGTTTGGTTGTTGATGTTATTTGTTGCTGAGGCTTATACAGGAACGGTGCTAAAGGCTTTTGAAGAGCAATTAGAAGCCGCCATTTCATTGGCTTTCTTTATTCCATTATTGATTGGAACGGGGGGCAACAGTGGAACACAAATTACATCAACGCTTGTTAGAGCCATGGCATTAGGTGAAGTTAGTTTGCGTAATGTTGGTGCGGTTCTGAAAAAAGAGGTTTCGACATCCTTTTTAGTCGCTATCACGATTGGTGCTGCTGCTTTAATAAGAGCCTGGATACTTGGTGTTGGTGCTGAAGTCACGGTTGTGGTGAGTTTGACCATTGTTGCTATTACTATGTGGAGCGCAATAGTTTCTTCGATCATTCCAATGGTATTGAAGAAGCTAAAAGTCGATCCAGCAGTAGTATCTGCGCCTTTTATTGCTACTTTCATCGATGGAACAGGTTTAATTATTTACTTTGAAATTGCTAAATTGGTGATGACAGAGTTCGCTTAATCCCACTTCCGACTGGCTGCGATGGAATTATTCGACTTCTGTCGCAGCTATAATTGATCCTTGTTTTAATATCTCGCCACATTTTCGGCAAAGATACTGACTTTCCCCTCGAACTATTTTGTTGTGTCTTCTTATGGTCAACTCATGTGTTGTACTACAGGCGCAATGATAGCGAAAAGTGCGGCTCTTTACTGACGTGACCTCAAAACAGTGAGTGCGACTGGCAGAAGACTCTAGTATATGCTCCATCATCCATTTCCATTCAGTACCATGAGGTGCAACACCTCGTCGTCCATATACTTGATAGACTAATAAATGTGCTAGCTCATGAGGGATCACTTCATTGATAAAATTATCACCATTTTCTAACAGAAGTACGGCATTTAAACGGATCTCCCATTCTTTTAAATAAGCACTGCCAGCGGTTGTTCCGCGTTGTTTGTAGTTTATTGTAGGCTCAGGGAAAGTTTGTCCAAGTTTTTGCTGAGCTAACATAAGTTTTGCTCGCAAGGTGCTCATGACTTTTTGCTGTAGATTGATGGGAACGCGGAGTGTTTTCATTAGCTAAGCTTAATACAAGCGATGGTGTGCAAACAAGTATTATTGACATTCATTATATCAAAACATATATTATAATTTATGATATTAATGGTGAATATGAATAATGATAAAGCAACCTTCAAGTGAATTGTTAGATGCAATGAAACTGGCAGCAACACAAACTTCAACGCTTTTAAAAACCTTAGGTAACTCGGATCGGTTGCTTTTGCTATGCCAACTGACTCAAGGAGAGGCATGTGTTAGTGATCTTGAGACGTCGCTAGGAATACAACAACCTACATTATCTCAACAATTGACGGTGTTGCGAAATGAAGGGCTAGTGGCAACACGCCGTGATGGTAAACGTATTTACTACACAATTGCAGATGAAAAATTACTTATTTTACTCAATACGCTCTACACACTTTATTGCCCAAAAGAGGGGAATTAATAATGTCTATAGATTGGACTCACTTTACTCCATGGTCAGCAGCGATTGGTGGTTTATTAATTGGATTAGCTGTTTCTATCCTACTGCTTTTAAATGGTCGAATTGCTGGTATTAGTGGTATCTTAAGTGGTGTATTAAAACCAATTATTGGTGACACGGCGTGGAAAGTGGCATTTGTTTTAGGCATTATGATCACACCAGCTATTTTTACTTTCTTTTTTTATGCGCCGGAAGTGACTATTTCTACTAGCACTCCTTTTATTATTATTGCAGGTCTATTGGTTGGCTTTGGTACTCGGCTCGGTAGTGGTTGTACGAGTGGGCACGGTATCTGTGGGATGGCAAGGCTTTCCCGTCGTTCAATAGTTGCCGTGATTACTTTTATGATTGTTGCATTCGCGACGGTTGCGATCATTAATGCATTTGAGTTGAGAGGATAAATAATGCCTATTATCGTTGCATTAATATCAGGTTTATTATTTGGTCTTGGGTTACTTTTAGCAGGTATGGGGGATCCAGCTAAAATTCTTGGTTTCTTAGATATCACAGGTAATTGGGATCCTTCTTTACTTGTGACAATGGCAGTCGCAATGGCGGTAAGTGCCATTGCTTTTGCGATAGCTAAAAAACGTAAAACAAGTGTGCTAAATTGCCCTATACAGATCCCTCAAAATACAAAAATAGATAATCCTTTGATAATCGGGAGCGTACTGTTCGGGCTAGGCTGGGGAATTGCTGGTATCTGCCCTGGGCCTGCATTATTATTAACTGGTATGGGGGTAACGGAAGGCATTATTTTTACGTTAGCCATGATTGCAGGTATGTCTATTTTTCAAATGTTCAAAAAATAAAAACTAGCCCTTTTGTATTAGGGCATTTTATTTAAGATATAAATAATTAAGCGAATCTGTATTTCGCTCATCGTCATCTATATGGAAATATCCTTATCCTTACAAATAAAAATATTTATTATGATAAATATTTTATTTATTGCATCGATTTATTCATAAAGAGCGCTTTTAAAGTAGACAATAATACTAATACTCAGCAGAGCACGACATCAACAGAGTTGATACAAATATTATTATCTTAATAGATAACAGAGGTGAATGATGAGAAATCGATTTCAAAACTATGCTCTATTAACTTTCCTATGCTTGCCATTGCTCTATTTGATTTCTCTCACGCTGTTATTGCTGAGGGATTAGGTTTTTTTGATACTTATCAAATTAGTGTATCGACATTTGATGATGTATGTTTTGATAATGAAAAAGGTAAATATGTTTTGGATAGAAAATTAGGTAGATTATTTGCATGGTAAATATATGTCGATAATGGTGATATATTCTAAATAATTTGAGTTGTAGGTAGGCAAAAATGAAGATCGACGGAGAGTATAGATAAACACAGAGACTTGGTTAGCTGAGTGTAGTCACAATACCTTAATGAAAAGCTCTGAAACTTGAAGTATGACGAGTATATCCTTAATAATATGAACTCTAACCTAGGTAATGCACTTAAATAATTAAATGGAATTATAATCTATATTTTGTGTTTTTTCTCCTATATTTAACCAAAACATTTAAATATATATTTTCTATTATTATCAAATTTTTATTTGATTATATTTATTAATTACAAATCAATTTAAATTTATTATGTTTATTAAGTGATTAGATTAGGATGTTTCTAGGTTTTTTGTTATTAATATTATGATAGTTCTATATATGTAGTTATCTAATATTCATGCGCTGAAATCATTGTATTGGCTATTTTAAATTAATCGGAGCTTATATGACTAGATTATCCGTGGATGCAATTAATATAATAAACACTATCAAAAAAACAGGTTCTTTTTCAACAGCGGCGGATGTGTTACATAAAACTCCATCGGCAATTTCCTATCAAGTGTTAAATATAGAAAGCCGACTGAGAGTTAAGTTGTTTCATCGCAATGGCCCAATAATTCGTTTAACAAAAGAGGGGGAGTTTTTATTGCAAGAAGGTGCGTGGATATTGAATGCAGTTCAAGATCTCGAAAATAGAGTTAGAAACATTCCAACACTTGACAGTCAAATTCGCATTGTAGTTGAAAAGTTTTTACCGCTAGATATTTTTGTACAAGATATTCGTGATTATATTAATACTAGTGGTAATATTCATATATCAATACAACGAGAGGCAATGACAGGGGCATGGGATGCTTTAAAAGAAAATAGAGCTGATTTTATTATAGCACTTGGTTGTGTACCTGAAAATGTAAAAGCAAAAATGCAATTGCTTGGTAAACTCAGTTTTTCTCTTTGTGTTTCTCCCTCACATCCTTTTGCCTCTAAAAATAAAGTTATAACACGAGAGCAACTATTAAATGATATTCATGTGGAAATAGCAGATAGCAGCCATGAATTATCGTTTAATAGAGAAAAGGAATTAATATTACAAAAACAAATACTAGTCTGTGATTTAGAAAGTAAATTAATCTTGATTAAACGAGGAATTGGTTATAGCTTTATCTGCCCATCTCATATAAAAAATGAATTAAAAAACCAAGAATTAGTGATTGTTCCAGTAGAAATACCAAAAGATGATCAGTTTGTTTGGCTTGCTTGGCATCCTTCAAGTAAAGGAGGACATTTTTCTTGGTGGAAGGAAAGGTTAATAAGAAAAATTGATGCATCCAGCTTCACTGAGAGTTTATCGATAGCATAACAGTAATTTCATGTTATCAGGTTGGGTTATTGTTCAGGCACTCTAGTGGCAGAGGGCTAATGCCACTAGAGTTGTTTACACGCTGAGTCATCATGGACGTCAAATAAGCCACCACCGATCTTATTCAATCTCTTTATTATTTTTAATCTTTAATGCCAATTGATACCATTGTTTATTATAGCTTTTGGCTGGCTTTGGTAAAAGATTATATTCTTTAATCACGTCATCAATCAGTGACATTGCCTCAGTTCTGCGTTGATTTTCTAGTAAAACTTCAGCATAAATAACTTTGTATTCAATGCGCTCTCTATATTGCAGTAATGCTTGAAATTCTTGATTTGCTTCTTCGATCAAGCCTAGCTTAGCCAGTGTTTTCGCATATAAAAAATGTCCTGCTGTAGAGGTGAAATCAGGGTTTTTTTCACAAAGTAAATCAAGTGTGTCACGGCAATGTTGATAGTTACCTAAATCAAACAGCACTTGCGCATATTTTTGCATAATATCTGGAGAGTATTGATTTACTCCTTGTAAAGACTCGACATAATAATTGGCCGCGTCTTGGTACTTACCTTGATCTGCTAGGATTTCAGCCAGCGCGACACAGTTCTCTGTCGTTGGACTTAGTTGATATTGGCGATTCGCTTCATTCAGATCTTTGCTTGAAAACAATTGTTTTCTGATGGTGTTTTCTAACTTATAACCATGGCGAGAGTAGCGAACAGAAGGTAGCCAAATAACTAAAGCATAGACAATAGAACCTAAAATAGGGAATGCAAATAAAATAAATAGCCAGTATGAGTTTTGGTGTGTTTTGATGGCATGTATGGCGAAATAAATAGCAGGGATAAAATAGAGTAAGGCACCAATAATTGGCATAGTGGCCTCTATCAATAGGGTTAACGGTTATTTTGCTATCATGGCACAAGAGGGTTTACTAACAACAAGAATTTCCTGAAAAAATAGGCCCTATAATCATATAGGACCTATTAATAGTTTTATTAAAGCTTATTTTAAACCAGCGGCATCACGTAAGATTTCTGCTTTATCAGTTTTTTCCCATGGGAATTGGGAGCGGCCAAAGTGGCCATACGATGCAGTTTGCTGATAAATTGGATGTAGTAAATCTAACATTTGAATTAAGCCATATGGGCGTAAATCAAAGAACTCACGTACTAGCAATACTAATTGTGCTTCAGGAATTTTACCTGTGCCAAAAGTTTCCACCATAATTGAGGTTGGTTCGGCCACACCAATAGCGTAAGAAACTTGGATCTCACAACGATCAGCTAATCCAGCAGCAACAATATTTTTAGCAACATAGCGTGCCGCGTAAGCCGCTGAACGGTCAACTTTAGAAGGATCTTTACCTGAGAACGCACCGCCACCATGACGAGCCATGCCGCCATAGGTATCAACAATGATTTTTCGACCAGTTAACCCACAGTCGCCCATAGGACCACCAATAACAAAACGACCTGTTGGGTTAATAAAATATTTTGTTGTCGGAACTAACCATTCTGCCGGAAGAACGGGTTTGATAATTTCTTCCATAACGGCTTCATGCAGATCTTGTTGTTTAATATCTTCAGAATGTTGGGTTGATAAAACTACAGCGTCAATACCGACAATTTTGTTGTCATTATATTGGAAAGTGACTTGGCTTTTAGCATCTGGGCGTAGCCATGGAAGGGTGCCATTTTTACGCACTTCAGCTTGGCGCTGAACTAAACGGTGTGCAAAGGTAATCGGTGCAGGCATTAGAACATCTGTTTCATTAGTTGCATAACCAAACATGATACCTTGGTCTCCTGCACCTTGTTCTAATGGGTCTGCACGATCAACACCTTGGTTAATATCAGGTGATTGCTTACCAATCGCACTTAAAACTGCACACGAGTTTGCATCGAAGCCCATATCTGAGCTGGTGTAGCCAATTTCACGAACGGTTTTACGTGTAATTTCTTCTATATCAACCCAAGCACTGGTGGTGATTTCTCCCCCTACCATCACCATACCTGTTTTGACATAGGTCTCGCAAGCAACGCGAGCTTTTGGATCTTGTTCAAGAATTGCATCAAGAACCGCATCAGAGATTTGATCGGCAATTTTATCTGGATGCCCCTCTGATACAGACTCAGAAGTAAAGAGATGTGTAGCCATGAGATTAATACCTTAAGAATTCGCAGATTGTAATTGGATGTTTTAACATCTAGACGTCTATTTTAATAGTTTAACATGAAAAGTGCCACCTGTTTTTACCAAAACATGGTAGCTTTCCATCATTAGCTCGATGAGAAAGGGCATGGCTAATAGAAGATAAAAACTAAAAAAATGTCTCCTGATGAATTTTATTTCTATCTAAGCAATAACTTTTTGCAATTTCTGCTCAATCAATGTATAAACAGCGACCGTAACGGTCAGTTAAATATTTTCCGTTATATACGAGTAGGCATACAATTTGTCTACTATCTATCAGGAGTGTTTATCTTTCTCACTATTGATAAAGATTAAACAGTTATATTGGGGGTTAATGGGTGATGATCCATAATCTACTGAATAACAGTAACCAACAGCTGCATGCGGATCGCCGCGTGTTTTTGGCTTGTACTTTCCTGTCTCTCTTTACTTCTTCTCGAAGTTACCGTCACTTTCCCAGTACGCCCTTGGCTATCAGTAGGTAAACTGTCAGCCTAACGGTCGTATTTGTCACTGTTTAGATGTTCTAAGCACCTTAATTAATCCGAGTAATAGCTGTTTCCCCGACATAACTGCCCAGCACTACCACGTCACATGACGGGTTTCCATCTGGCCGGAGAAAGCGTCACTCACCCCTCCATATTAGGAGTTTGTTATGAATGATAATATCGCTCGCAAAATGCGCCAGACGTACAACATCGCGTATTGGGGCGGTGGTTACTATCAGGTGAATGAACGCGGAAATGTCTGTGTTTGCCCTAATCCTGACAACCCAGAAACATCCATCGATCTTGCTGAACTTGTTTATCAAGTCAAAGAGGAACAAGAACATTTGCGTTTGCCGGCCCTGTTTTGTTTCCCGCAAATTTTACAACACCGTTTGCGTTCAATTAATGCGGCTTTTAGGCGTGCTCGCGAATCGTACGGTTATAAGGGTGACTATTTTCTGGTGTATCCCATTAAGGTCAATCAGCAACGACGTGTCATTGAATCACTCGTTAATTCAGGTGAACCTCTAGGGCTAGAAGCAGGTTCAAAAGCTGAATTGATGGCTGTACTCGCTAACGCGGGTCGTACTCGTACAGTGATTGTTTGTAATGGTTACAAAGATCGTGAATATATTCGTTTAGCACTGATTGGTGAAAAACTCGGTCATAAGGTTTATCTTGTTATCGAGAAAATGTCTGAAATTGAAATGGTGCTGAAAGAAGCTGAAAGCTTGAATGTTACACCTCGTTTAGGTGTTCGAGCACGTTTGGCGTCGCAAGGCTCAGGTAAGTGGCAAGCCAGTGGTGGAGAGAAATCTAAGTTTGGCCTAGCGGCAACTCAAGTGCTGCAATTGGTTGAAATATTGCGTGATGCAGGCCGTTTAGAAAGTTTGCAATTGTTGCATTTCCACTTAGGTTCACAAATGGCAAACATTCGTGATATCGCAACGGGTGTTCGTGAGTCGGCGCGTTTCTATGTTGAATTACATCGTCTTGGTGTGCAAATTCAGTGTTTTGACGTAGGTGGTGGTTTAGGTGTTGACTACGAAGGTACACGTTCCCAGTCTGATTGCTCAGTCAATTATGGGTTAAATGAATATGCGAACAACGTTATTTGGGCGATTGGTGACGCTTGCGAGGAGTTTGATTTACCACATCCAACGGTGATCACTGAGTCTGGCCGTGCATTAACTGCTCATCATACTGTGTTGGTATCCAATGTGATTGGGGTAGAGCGTAATGAATTTACGAAAACATCGCCTCCTGATGAGGATGCACCACGTTCATTGATTTCCTTATGGGAAACATGGGAGTCAATGCAACATCAAGGTAATAGTCGTTCATTACGTGAATGGCTTCACGATAGCCAGTTTGACTTACAAGAGGCGCATACGCAGTATGCTCATGGTGTATTGGATTTGACCCAGCGTGCGTGGGCAGAAGAGCTGTATTTAAATATTTGCCGCCGTATTCAGCAAGATTTAGATCCAAGCAACCGAGCTCACCGCCCAATAATTGATGAGCTACAAGAGCGCATGGCTGATAAGTTTTATGTAAACTTTTCGCTGTTCCAATCGTTACCAGATGCGTGGGGCATTGACCAAGTCTTCCCTGTATTACCTATTGAAGGGTTAGATAAACCGCTTGACCGTCGTGCAGTACTGTTGGATATCACATGCGATTCAGATGGTATTATTGACCATTATGTAGACGGCGATGGCGTTGAAACTACCATGCCAATGCCTGCTTATGATCCTGAAAACCCACCAATGATTGGCTTCTTTATGATTGGTGCTTATCAGGAAATCTTAGGCAACATGCATAATTTATTTGGTGACACTGCAGCAATAGATGTATGGGTCGATAGTCAAGGTAACCTTCGCTACTTACAAAGTGAAGAGGGCGACTCTGTAGCCGATATGCTGCAATATGTGAAATTAGTGCCTGAGGTGTTACTGGAAAGTTTTACTGAGCAAGTGAAAGGTACGGGTCTGAGCGAACAGTTGCAAAAAGATTTTGTTGAAGAATTTGAAGCAGGCCTTTATGGCTATACTTATTTAGAAGATGAATAGTCGGTTATAAACTGCTATTGGATTTTTGTATCTAACCACAAGTTAATCTGTGGCTAGAACCTAATAAATTAAGGTATTTGCGATTGCAAATGCAGTTAGAGGTAAAGTGATGATTAATAGCACATTAGGGAATCAGACTGACAATTCACTGGTTTCTAACGCGTTTGGTTTTTTACGTTTTCCATTAAACTTTCAGCCTTACAGCTCAGATGCAGAATGGGTGATCACAGGTGTTCCATTTGATATGGCGACTTCAGGGCGAGCTGGTAGTCGTCATGGGCCTGCAGCTATTCGTCAAGTATCAACTAACTTAGCGTGGGAAAGTCATCGTTGGCCGTGGAATTTTAAACTGACAGAACGTTTAAATGTGGTGGACTGCGGTGATGTGGTATTTGCATTCGGCGATGCTCAGGACATGTGTGACAAATTACAGGCTCACACTGAGAAATTGTTAGCGTCAGGTAAACGTTGTTTGTCTTTTGGTGGTGATCATTTTGTCACATTGCCTTTATTACGTGCTCACGCAAAACATTTTGGCAAAATGGCGCTTATCCATTTTGATGCGCATACCGATACCTATGGTAATGGTAGCCAATATGATCATGGCACTATGTTTTATCATGCGCCAAAAGAAGGTTTAATTGATCCGAATCATTCGGTACAAATTGGTATTCGTACTGAGCATGATAGCGATAATGGTTTCACGGTGTTGGATGCTGCACAAGTGAACGATCGCGGTGTTGATGAAATGATTGAACAAATCAAATCCATTGTGGGTGATATGCCAGCGTACTTAACATTTGATATTGATTGTTTAGATCCTGCTTTTGCTCCGGGAACCGGTACACCTGTTGTTGGTGGGTTGACTTCTGATCGCGCATTAAAATTATTGCGTGGTTTACAGCCATTAAATATCGTCGGTATGGATGTTGTTGAAGTTGCGCCTGCCTATGACCAGTCAGAAATTACAGCTTTAGCCGCAGCATCAATTGCTTTAGAGATGCTTTATCTGCAAGCCTCTAAAAAATAAGTTGTCTTAATTTTAGGCTGCCACCTAGGCGGCCTAAATTTTTACTTATAAAATAGAAGGTTTTTTGCACAAATTTCTACGAATAGCACTTTTTGCTATACTTCTTATTGGGTAATTCTACCTCTAATTAACTAGTATTTTACTTTTTAAAGTTATTCATGTCACAAATGCGAGTGATTCTCACTCAAGTGCAGTGAGATCTGTTCTGATATCCTCTAATTACAGCCTATTATCATTACTTTGTAACTTATTATTAATCTTGCTAACGTAATAAGCAGTTAGAGTCATCCATTTTAACGGCTTTCAATGGGAGAATATTTATGGCACTGAACAACAAAGTCATTTTAGTTACTGGCGCAGCACAAGGAATTGGACGTGGTATTGCATTACGCCTAGCTAAAGAAGGTGCTGATATTGCACTGGTTGATTTGAAAAAAGACAAGCTAGCAGATGTCGCGAAAGAGATTGAAGCGTTAGGCCGTAAAGCCACCACATTTGCAGCGGATGTTAGCAAACGAGAAGAGGTTTTTGCGGCCGTTGCACATGCAGAGGCTGAGTTAGGTGGTTTCGATGTGATGATTAATAATGCGGGGATCGCACAAGTCAAACCGATTGCCGATGTTCGTCAAGCCGATATGGATCTTATCTTTAAAATTAACGTTGATGGTGTGATGTGGGGGATCCAAGCTGCCAGTGAAAAATTCCAGCAACGTAAACATAAAGGTAAAATTATTAACGCATCGTCTATTGCAGGCCATGATGGTTTCGCTATGCTCGGTGTCTATTCAGCGACTAAATTCGCTGTACGTGCATTGACTCAAGCTGCAGCAAAAGAATATGCAAGTTCAGGTATCACCGTGAACTCATATTGCCCAGGTATTGTAGGAACTGATATGTGGGTGGAAATTGATGAGCGCTTCGCTGAGATTACTGGCGCACCAAAAGGTGAAACCTATAAAAAGTATGTTGAAGGTATTGCATTAGGCAGAGCACAAACACCAGAAGATGTGGCAGGTTTAGTAGCCTTTTTAGCGAGTGATGATTCTGATTACATCACCGGTCAGTCGATATTAACGGATGGCGGTATTGTCTATCGCTAATGCTCGTCATACTTCGAACTGTAACTTTGTTGGCTACGTTCACTCGCACTAGTCACATACTTATGTATGCTCCTAGCGACTCGCTTACTTGCCGCCTCGTTACAGCTCGAATTATTTAGAGCATTGTTTAGGTATAGCACCGCGTTTTTCACACTAGTCATCTGTTTATGCAGTGACTAGTGGCTTGTCCATTTACTGCCTCGTTACAGCTCGAATTAGTTAGAGCATTGTTTAGGTATAGCACCACATTTTTCACACTAGTCAATTGTTTATGCAGTGACTGGTGATTTTTATATAAGAAAATAAAAATGACTAAATAAAGTTTAATTTCATTTCCCTATTAATCGTATTAAAACATCTAATATAGATTTTTTGCATAATTATTTTTCTTCTAGTGATTAATTAACTGCTTAACCATATTATAAACTATTTTAAGTAAATATTTATTTTGAATAATAAAAACTAAATTTAACTCTGTTAAAATTCTTCTAGTAATACATTAATAAATAATATATTCAGTTATGTATATATGGTTTAGAATAATTAAGGCTGATATTCCTCATGCTTCAAGTTGAAGGTCTATGGTGGCTCGGCTAGCTGAGCGTAGTCACTTATATCTCAACGAAAATCCCTGTAACTTGAATTGGTTAGAGTATAGATTACATAAATAATAGTTTTAACTTATTGGTGTTTTTATTTATGCAATAAATGAATTGATGTTTTTAATAAATTATTTAATAAGGATGAAATATGTCAAATACAATTAAGGTGATGACATTAAATGTCTATTTGCTTCACATTCCTTTCTTTAGCATTGGCGCATCGACACAAGATAATCGCATTAATGCAATGATAAAAGACAATATCTTTGAGGATATTGATATTGTTATTTTTCAAGAGGTTTTTAACTATCATTCCGAAAAAAAATTACTATCTGGTATGCGTGAATTGGGCTTCTTCTACCATACGCCAGTTGCAGCGCAATATAATGAATCGATATTATCTTATTGTGATTCAAATAATTGTTGGAATGCTAAAAAGGGGGGATGGGATATTATTCAGCAAGTCAGCTCAGGTATAACTATCGTGTCTCGGCATCCTATTATTTATCGTGAATATCAGCTATTTGAAGACGCAGGGTGTGGTGCAGATCGTTTTAGTGCTAGAGGGGGAGTTAGGGCAGTTATTGATATTGATGGCAAGGTGGTGAATGTGATTGGTACACACATGCAATCCGATGATAATTTTTGTATTATGAGTCACCCATCTTCACATCGCAAGTTACAACTAACTCAATTGGTTGATTGGGCAGAAAAATCAACTAGTAGTGACCACCAAGCTATCATTTTAGGTGGTGATTTAAATATAGATTATGATTCTGATGAGTATGAGCAGGCATTAAAAATCATTGGTTGGCGAGAGCCTGAAAATTTTAACCCACAGCCATCATGGGACTTTGCAACCAATAATATTATTAGAGAAGCTTCGCCAGATGAGCGACATCGTTGGCATTTAGATTATATTTTTGCAAAAAATGTGGTTTCAATTAATGAACAAACACGCGTTATAAAAACCCCAAATGGTTATGATTATAATAATAAACTATTTTTTGACTATTCCGATCATTATCCTGTTGTGGCTGAAATTGAATTATATTAATTTCAGCCATGGCTGAGATGTAGCAGCTATACGATCAGACGTTTAAATGCGTTAAAATGCGTTCTGCCTGTGTCCATAACAATGAGCCTCCTTCATTTTCTAAAATGAAATGTTGGCAATGAGGAAAACGTGTTGAAAGTATTTTACCGAAGTCAGGTGAATGGACAGTACTTTCATCTTTTTTTCCATACCATAATAAGACTGGGCAGTTGATATCTTCAGGCTGAAATAGCCATTCTTGAAGTGAAATCAATAAGTCTTGTACATACCCTAAGTTACCTTGATGAAAAGCATGCTCCATACAATCGGTATAGGCTTGCAAAAACGAAGGTTCATTATAGAACACTTGATCTATCTCTGCGCTGTAATGGAGTATGAATGCCAGTAGCCATGGCGCACTTACATTTTTTTGTAACCAATCGGAGAGTGCTTCAGGGGTATTTCTGGCCTGCTCTTGCATATTGATGATATCAGAACGTAATATGGCTCTTGTCGCAGGGTAGTCAAATTGATCTTGTCCAGCAACAATAGATAGTGTGTTTGGTTGCCCATAGAATGCTAGAGCCATAGCAAATACAGCGCCTTGGGAAAAACCAACGACAGAATACTGTTCAATATGTTGTGAGCGGAGCAAAACATCAATATCAGTGGCAAATCTCGCCAACGATTTTTGTGGATCGATAGAAGAATCACCGAGTCCCGCACGTTCAGGAACAATCAATCGAATATTCATTTTACTCAGCAATTCGAGGCCAAAACCTAATCTTCCACTCATACCAGCCCCCGTACAAAAAATCACAGGATAACCTGTTACAGGACCAGATTCATACCAACTTAAATGACGGTTGTCAGATAATTTAATTGAATATTGTCGAGAATTAACGAACTGATTAGTCTGCATTGCTGGGTCCTAGCTTTGGCTCAAAAATTTGAATTATGCAAATTTAATATGTTTTATGTTGTGGTATTGTATTGGTATATAGGATATATAAATATGAACATTGGTCACAATATAAGATTTCGAATACCAAGTATTATTGAAACACGCTGAGTTTATAGACTCGTCATACTTCAAGCTGTAACGCTGTCGCCTACCTACATCTTGAATTATTTTGAGTATAGTAAAAGAATAACCCTGTTAAATGCAAAGCTAATTATTAAAAATATCATTATATTTTAAATAATCCGAGTTACAGGTAGTCAAAAAGTTAAGATAGGTGAGGAACATAGACTCGGCTGGCTGAGCGCAAACAATACCCCAGAAGCTTGAAGTATAAAGAGTATATTATTTTAAATAGGAGTGGCGATGAGATTCTCTGATGAAGAAAAACAATGTTTGCTAGCAGTTAAAGGTGTTGGACCAACCGTTATTAGCCGTCTTGAACAAATGGGGTTTTCGTCGTTATTACAGTTGAGCCAAGCATCTTATGAAGAAATTTTAGTTGCAGGTGCTGCGTTAACGGGTTCAAGTTGTTGGAAAAATAGTCCCCAAGCAAAAAAAGCGATAGAAGGCGCGATAGCGGCAGCTCAGAGCTCACTTCAAGAAAAATAAAGTGAGGAAACATAATTAAAAGATTATCACTGTTATTTTTAATTAATGCTTACTTATTATTTTTAGCTGAAATACTAATTTATTTGATTTAGGCTGAGTTAAATCAACTCACTGAAGTTTTTATAACTATGCTTAATAGAATGGCAAAGTTTATTTTATTTATGATAATAGTAACGGTAGCAGGAACCGAGAGGCTCAGTCACTTCTCTGATTTATGTGAAAGTTATAAAGGAGTACCAAGAAAAATTGCTGCTATTACATTATTTGATGGGCCTACAGTAAGCAAGAAAATTTCTGTTTTGGGCTTAGTCGAAGGCGACTATAATAAAAAATTGTTTAATATTATTGACGTAGCATTTTCAGCCGGTATTCCTGTGATTATCCAGCATTGTGAGCAAGGAAATGTTACAAGCTTAATGATAAGTTCAATTAATCAATATTAAAATGCCTTGCGAGAAGAGGGGCCGTAAAATCTTTTTTGAGGTAAAAACCTCTAGGAAGCGTCATAATTATTTGTCCTGACTCACCAATCGCTTCTGTTAGTGCTTTGCTATTTGCTGCTTTTGGGCGTATTTGCAAAACTTGTCCATGCCGAGCAGTAATTGTCTCGACTTTCCCTAATACGATTAAATCCATCAACTCTTCCCAATCTTGACGTAATAATTTTTCTTCCAAAGGGGATGGACTCCACAATAATGGGCTAGCGATGCGTCGCTCGGCAAGCGGTATTTGTCGTTCACCTTCGATAGGGAACCAAAGTACGCGTGAAAGTTTGCGGTAGACATGGCTATTTACCCATGTTAATCCACTATTGCCTGTCAAAGGGGCAACAGAAACAAAAGTTGTTTCAAGTGGCTTACCATTGCGATCAATTGGGATGGTTTTTAATTCGACACCGATATTTGCAAAGTCTTGTTCAGGTTTGCTACCTGCTGTTGCACCTAAAAAATACTCGAGCAGCATACCAACCCAGCCCTTATCACGTTTTAGATCAGGAGGAATAGGTAAGCCTGCATAGCTTGCTAGCTCGCCAAGTGTATAACCTGCGAGAGCTTGTGCTCTAGCCATCAGTACAGATTCATTTTCAGGTGGTAAAGGTGGTGTAAATTGCATGATGAGATGAAAAAATAGCCAAAAAAAATCCACAAGGTTTTCTGAGTATATCACTTTTTATAAGATATTTTTAATTTATTGATATATAAGATAATAATAGGCTTTAATAAAAATACATAAATGGCAAGAAATAGGTTATTCACGTTCATCCCATGATAATCACAGGGTCATACACTGAGTTATCCACAGCTTTATTGGATAACTGTGAAAAACTTTAATCACTGTGTGTATTTACAGGCTTGACTTAGTCATTTTGTTGAGCTTCATCACATAAAATGAATAAGTTAAGTACATTCCTTGTGGATAAATCATACATTGTTTGATCTTTACTCACTTGAACTCCTAAGTAATAAAGACGAAAAGATAAACAGTGCATAACTTACTAAAAATTGTCTTATCTATATGATTTATTAGGGTTTAATAAAATATGTTATTTTGTGTATCAAATGCTCTTCAGGGATATACCCTGATTACTATCGGGTTGTTAACATAGATATCCACAGAAAAAGTGAATAACATCCTTATTATTCACCCGTCATGTTCATAACTTCTCAGGTTTCTGTGTATTATCTTCAGTAGGCTTAAACCATGCAGATTTAAAATCGAACCAACCAAAGGTATTCATTCGAGCTCCACGCATGGTTTTTTGGCCTTGTAGTTCTAGCCAGTGATGGAAAATAGGGTGAAAAATCTGTGAATCCACAAGACTTTCACACCAAGCTTCAACATTTAGTTGTTGATTTCGCCACTTGATTAACTCTTCGTTGAGAGAACTGCTTAAGCATTGACGTAATAGCGGAATTTCATACAAAGTGGCAAAAATAGAAAAATCGAGAGGTTTAAAAAAGTTGGCAGTTGCTAACCAAATATCACTTTTTGCATCGCCATTAAACCATTGTTGATAATCGACAATTTGTATTTTTAACTCAATACCTTGTGATTTTAAGACACGCTTCATGATCTGACTGATTGCATAGAATTCATGGTGGTGCTGATAGAAGGTGACGGTCAACTGAGTAAGATCATCTGGCTTTGGTAGTTGTGTTAGCATTCTGCTATGGTGCCAATGAAGCAATAAACCATAAGCAGGTGCCCAGTGTCGTTGATAAAAGGACTCACAGTGGGCTAATAAATTTATTGGAGTCAAAAAGCTACACAGCCATTTACGGACATCACTGCGTTGAGATAGCTGAGAACGCTGATCCATCAATAAAAAGTAACAACCTTCTTCCATACGGCTTTCTAGTGAATCATTTGGCTTACTATCACTGTCCATTTTTAATGTGGTACACACCATTTGCTCAGAAAGCTCAGGGACTACCCAAATGGTGACTTCGTCCAGGAGCGCTCGATAACCAAAATAGCGATCAAATGCAGTAATGGTGAGTTTTTGAGGTAGGTTTTTTTCGACTAAATAGGGGCCGGTACCAATAGGGAGTTTGTCAAAATTTTCAAGGCTTTCCCACTCTTTAGGAAGGATTGCCGCATGAGGGCTACCTAATAGTAATGGTAATTGCTTGTCTACTGAGCTTAATTGAATGTCAATCACGTAAGGCATTGGGGATGTCACTGATTTGATGTGAGAGAACAGTGGCCAACAACGACTTAACCGCATTAGTGAGCTAATAATATCATCGACTAACATTTCTCGCCCATGATGAAAATAGATGGCAGGTCTTAAATAGAAACGCCATTCGGTATCACTGATTGCTTGCCAGTGATGAGCAATCCCATTTTCGACTTCCCCTTTTTCCTCATTTATATGCGTTAACCCATTAAATATTTGGCTCATTAAATGAATTTCAGAGCGTCGTATCGGTGTGCCCGGCAGCAAATTAGGGAAATCACGGTAGTAGATAATACGTAATAGATTTTTACCTTGGCGATAGCTGCGCTCAAGTTCGGAAAGCACCATCTGGCGAATAGTTTCTTTATCACCGACTAATGCGACCAGTTTTTCAATACTTTCCTCTTTTAATAAACGTTCTGCTTGAGCTTGTTGCAGTTCTAAGCCATTAACATGGAAAAGTAGAGTAGATCGTTTTCCTCGACCTGCTTCTGCCTGCCAGCTTAGCCATCCATGAGATTGCATATTATTGAGTAATGTACGAACGTGTCGACGAGAGCAAAACAGTGTATTTGCAATATGTTGCAATGTGGTTTCACTGTCTTGTCCCTGAAAGTGTTGCCAGAGGCGAACAAATTGTGTTTGCAGACGAGAACTAGACATAAAAGGGGAACTCCGGAAATGATTACATCAATTTTTATTTCCTAATATCCCATTGATAATAGGTATCAGTAAGTAGCTCATTAGGTCTGTCAGTTGGCAGACTGACTCCCCGAATTATTGAGTAATGGTAATTTACCAGCCGATAGCTTAGGTTATCGGCTTTTTTATTGTTTTTATTATGATGCTTTCTTCCCCATAGTACTAAAAATAATAGGGCTTATTTTGCGTTAGATTAGCATGGCATGGCGGGTTTGTTCACTATTTTTGCAATAAAAACGCCTGCGATTATTGCAGGCGTCAGACTGCTGACAAACGTATTTTGTTTGTCGGCGGTCGTTAAGGTTTTTGAAATCAACGAGGAAAATCAATTTATTGATTTTCGGCTGATAACACGGAGCGGGAAAAACCACGCTTTTATCCCGCTTCGTCAACAACCTCACGCCTGCGATTATTGCAGGCGTCTGGTGATTGCGAATTTAATGATTAACGCATAAAAGAAGGGAGTTTCTGCTCATATTGGCTAATTTGCTCTGCGTGCTGCAATGTTAAACCAATACTATCAAGGCCATTCATCATGCAATGGCGACGAAAGCTATCAATTTCAAAATGATAAGTTTTGTCGCCTGCTTTTACAGTTTGATTTTCTAAGTCAACAGTAAATTGGCAGCCTTCGTGGTGCTTCACATAGTTAAACATCTCATCGACTTCTTGCTCGCTCAACTTAATTGGCAGTAACTGGTTATTAAATGAGTTACCGTAAAAGATGTCAGCGAAGCTTGGTGCGATTACGACTTGAATACCAAAGTCTGTTAATGCCCAAGGCGCATGTTCTCTTGATGAGCCACAGCCAAAGTTCTCACGTGCCAGTAGGATGCTCGCACCTTTAAATACAGGCTTGTTTAACACAAAATCTGGGTTAGGTTGCTGACCTGCATCATCTAGAAAGCGCCAGTCATTAAACAAATGTTGACCAAAACCTGTACGGGTAACTTTCTGCAAAAATTGTTTCGGGATAATTGCATCAGTATCGACATTTGCAGCATCTAAAGGTGCGACAATACCTGTATGAGTTATCAATTTTTCCATTTTATGTCTCCTTTAGGCTTGAATATCACGTACATCGGCAAAGTGACCATTGATCGCTGCTGCGGCTGCCATGGCAGGGCTGACCAAGTGAGTACGACCCGCTCGGCCTTGGCGGCCTTCAAAGTTACGGTTACTGGTTGAGGCACAACGCTCACCTGGATTTAAGCGGTCGTTATTCATTGCAAGGCACATTGAGCAACCTGGCAAGCGCCATTCGAAACCGGCTTCGATAAAGATTTTATCTAAACCTTCTTGTTCTGCTTGTGCTTTTACAGGGCCCGAGCCTGGAACGACAATTGCTTGCACGCCAGAAGCGACTTTCTTGCCTTTTGCTATTGCAGCTGCTGCACGTAAATCTTCAATACGTGAGTTAGTGCATGAACCGATAAAGACTTTATCAATTTTCACATCAGATAATTTAATACCTGATTCTAACCCCATATAAGCTAATGCCTTTTCAGCCGATGCACGTTCTACTGGATCACTGAATGATTCAGGTGCTGGGATTGGTTGGTTGATTGCGATGACTTGACCTGGATTAGTACCCCAAGTGACCTGAGGAGCAATATCGCTGGCTTGTAACGTGACGATTTTATCAAACTGGGCATCATCATCTGTTTTTAATGTTTTCCAATAGGCAACGGCTTCATCCCATTCTTTACCTTTAGGAGCGAATTGACGGCCTTTCATGTAAGTAAAGGTGGTTTCATCAGGCGCAATGATCCCCGCCTTTGCACCTAATTCGATAGCCATATTACAAACTGTCATACGGCCTTCCATACTGAGGTTTTCAATCGCTTCACCACAAAACTCAACAATATAGCCAGTGCCGCCCGCACTGCCTGTTTTACCGATGATAGCTAATACAATATCTTTTGCCGTGATACCTGCTGGGGCTTTACCGATTACTTCAATTTTCATTGTTTTGGCGCGCGCCTGTTTCAGGGTTTGCGTTGCCATAACATGTTCAACTTCGGATGTGCCAATACCGAAAGCTAAAGCACCGAATGCACCGTGTGTTGCTGTGTGTGAATCACCACAAACAATGGTCATACCTGGCAAAGTGATACCTTGCTCAGGCCCCATGACATGGACAATTCCTTGATAAGGGTGATTGAGATCGTATAACGTCACGCCAAACTCTTCACAGTTTTTCATCAGCTCTTGCATCTGAATACGAGCCATATCACCACAGGCATTGATGTCTTTTGTCTGTGTAGAAACGTTATGATCCATTGTTGCAAAGGTTTTACTTGGTTGATGCAACGGGCGTTTTTTGGTTCTCAAACCATCAAAGGCTTGTGGTGAGGTCACTTCATGAACCAAGTGACGGTCGATATAAATGAGCGGTGTCTCGTTGTCGACTTCACGTACAACGTGGGCATCATATAATTTTTGATATAAAGTTTTAGCCATGTTACACCCCTTCACTGATATAACGGGCGATAATATCACCCATTTCACTGGTACTGACTGATTCACCGCCACCTGCTAAATCAGCGGTACGATGCCCATCTTCTAACGCCTTATTGACGGCTCTTTCAATCGTATCTGCCGCATCATTTTCATTTAGGCTAAATCTTAACAGCATGGCTGCCGATAGTATTTGTGCGATAGGGTTAGCGATATTTTTGCCCGCGATATCAGGTGCTGAGCCACCTGCTGGTTCATATAACCCAAAGCCTTCTTCGTTCAAACTTGCTGATGGTAGCATCCCCATTGAACCTGTGATCATGGCACACTCATCAGAAATAATGTCTCCAAATAAATTGGAGCACAGAACAACATCAAATTGAGCAGGCGCTTTGATCATCTGCATTGTTGCGTTATCAATATACATATGGCTAACAGCGACATCCGGATATTCTTGGGCGACTTGATTAACCACTTCACGCCATAAAACAGAGCTTTGCAATACGTTGGCTTTATCGATTGAAGTCACTTTATGGCTACGTTTGCGTGCTGATTCAAAGGCAATACGTGCGATGCGTTCGATTTCATAGCGGTAGTAAACTTCGGTATCAAATGCGTACTCTTCTTTACCTTCACCTTTGCGCCCTTTTGGTTGGCCGAAATAGATGCCGCCTGTTAATTCACGTACGCATAGAATATCGAAACCTTGAGCAGCAATATCGGCTCTTAAAGGGCAAAATGCTTCTAACGCTTGATATAAGCGGGCAGGGCGCAAATTACTGAACAGTTTAAAATGCTTGCGCAATGGCAACAATGCACCGCGTTCAGGTTGGCTATCCGGTGGCAAATTTTCCCATTTAGGGCCACCGACAGAACCGAACAGCACAGCATCTGCATTTTCACAGCCTATTACGGTCTCTTCAGGCAATGGTTTACCATGACGATCAATGGCAATACCGCCAACATCATATTCTTTTGTCGTTATTGAGAATGCAAAACGCTGGCGGATTGCATCTAATACTTTATTCGCTTGAGCCATAACTTCTGGACCAATACCATCTCCAGGCAATACGGCAATATGATAGCTCTTAGACATTGTTATACAGCTTCCTTTGTATTTGATTGTGATTCTTTTTGATTTATTTTTTGTTTTTCTTTTTCGACTTGCTCAGAGCGCCAGATGCTATTTAATACATGCACCATTGCTTTTGCTGAAGACTCGACGATATCAGTGGCTAAGCCCATTCCGTGGAAACGGCGATTGAAACATTCAACAACAATATCGACTTGACCCAATGCATTTTCGCCTTGGCCTTTGGCCGACAATTTATAAGATACCAATTGGATAGGGTAATTGGTGATCTTACTAATGGCTTGGTAAATGGCATCAACAGGGCCGTTGCCAGTTGCCGCTTCTGATTTTTCTTCTTCTCCACAGCGCATTTTCACGGTTGCGGTAGCGACCACACTTGATCCTGACTGGGTGCTGAAATAGTCCATTGCAAAATGGTCAGTTTCATCTTGTTGGTTAGCAAAGAAAGCTAACGCTTCTAAGTCATAATCGAACACTTGGCCTTTCTTATCGGCTAAACTCAAGAAAGCGGTATACAATTCATCTAAATTGAAATCTTTCTCTTCTTGGTATCCCATCTCTTCCATACGATGTTTAACCGCCGCGCGGCCTGAACGAGAGGTTAAATTCAATTGAATCGCTTTCAAGCCGATCGATTCTGGTGTCATGATTTCATAGGTTTCACGATTTTTCAGCACGCCGTCTTGGTGGATACCTGATGAGTGAGCAAATGCATTGCTACCAACAACCGCTTTATTGGCTGGAATTGGTGTGTTGCATAACTGGCTAACTAATTGGCTGGTACGGTAGATTTCTTTATGATTGATATTGGTATGAACATTCATCATTTGCTCGCGCAATTTGATGGCCATGATCACTTCTTCTAATGCGGTATTACCGGCTCGTTCGCCTAATCCATTAATGGTTCCTTCAACTTGGCGAGCGCCTGCTTGAACCGCGGTAATTGAGTTAGCAACAGACATACCTAAGTCATCATGACAGTGCACAGAGATGACCGCTTTATCGATATTAGGAACACGCTCATATAAAGAAGTGATAATACCGCCAAATTGGTATGGTGTGGTATATCCAACAGTATCTGGAATATTGATGGTAGTTGCACCAGCACGGATTGCCGATTCAACAATACGACACAAGTTATCAATATCGGTGCGACCTGCATCTTCACACGAGAATTCAACATCATCGGTATACCGTCTTGCGCGTTTGATTGAGTCGATCGCCATATCCATGACGCCATCAAACGTTTTATTTAATTTCTTTTGGACATGCAAATTAGAGGTGGCTAAAAAGATATGGATACGAAATGCTTCTGCAACTTTTAATGATTCAGCAGCCACATCGATATCATTTTGCACACAGCGTGCTAATGCGCAGATCCGGCTATTTTTAATTTCACGAGCGATCGTTTGTACAGATTCAAAATCACCAGGGGAGGAAACGGGGAAACCAGCCTCAATGATATCAACTCCCAAGCGTTCTAACGCAAATGCAATTTGCAATTTTTCTTTAACGGATAAACTCGCCTGCAATGCCTGTTCGCCGTCACGTAAGGTTGTATCGAATATAATGACTTGGTCGCTCATATTGTGTTCCTCTTTATACTGAATTTTATCGTTATATTTTTGCGGTGCCGGCAGGCATAAAAAAACCCGCGGCTGGCGCGGGTTTCTTATGTTTCTGGACTGCGTGTTACCTTCCGTCCATAAGCATACCGCGCACATTAGATGCGAGTAGTAGTAGGCTTAGTAGGCGGATAGAAGTTGTCATTTACGCAGTCTCTAATTTGTATTTAATCGATATATATTTATTGATACGTGATCTTCTCTTTGCTGTCAACTTTAGATTTTAGCCGCAAATTTTGCGAATTATGAATCATCATCAATACTTAGTGATTGTGACTAATTTCTAAATTTTTAGTGATGTTTTTCCCTATATTTTGTTCATAAAGCAGGGGTAAAATTCTTTTCATGAAATGACGGGGCAAAAACATAGCATAAACTGATGGTTTTGAGCGTTTTGTGAACAGCTTTGCTGGTTAAAGAAAACTATACTGTTCGAAATAGAAATAAGCGTGAATTATAGTTTTCAATAAATAAATTATTCAGCAAATGAATAATTTAAAATTAATCTGATAATGAGAATGTTTCGGTAAAACTGATCATATTTATTATGATTTATTTTTAAAATTGTTTTATTATTTTGAGGTTAACAATATTGGTGTTAAATGAGCGGCCAACTCTCATTTAACATATGAATACCTTCGCTGCTTATTAATGCTTATATTGTATGGCTAAATATATAGGCTTTATAATTGTAGCGTCGTTTTATAAATGCAGGGAACGCGAAATGACTTATTATGCATAAGTTATTTGAAAAATAATATTTAATGAATTTATAGGTCTATTAAATTAATTTTGGATATATAAAACCTCATTAACTAAAAATGATAAATATCTTTATTGGAGTAAAGAATGATTGACTTTGATACAGTTTCGCCAGCAAAAAAAGAGAATAGCGATATTCATTTAAGAAACGTAGATTTGAACTTACTGACTGTTTTTGATGTTGTGATGCAAATGCAAAATGTGACTAAAGCTGCTCAGATACTAGGGATGTCTCAGCCAGCCGTGAGTAATGCTATCTCTCGTTTAAAATCAATGTATTGTGATGAGCTTTTTGTTCGCTGCGGACGAGGTATCCAACCAACATCGCGTGCTAAACAACTGTTTGGCTCTATTAGGCAGGCATTACAATTAATTCATAATGAATTACCTGGCGCATCTTTTGAGCCTCAATTGAGTGAAAGGGTGTTCAATTTAGCGATTTGTTCCCCCTTAGATACTCGTTTAGCCGCAATTGTTGTTGATGAATTCAAACAAGTATCACCAAATATTAATTTGGTTATTCATGGTTTCTTAGAAAATAACATTGAGCATAAACTAAAATATCAAGAAACAGATTTTTCGATAAGTTACAATAAGCTCGGGAAGAACGAGTATCAACATCAAATTATCTTTAATGATGAAGCGGTTTTAGTGGTTTCAAACAATCATCCACGTATTGATAATCACATCACAACTGAAGCGTTAGTAAATGAAAAACATGCCGTTATGTCTATGGATAATATAGGTTCATTTAGTCATTCCTATTATTCTAATACAGATTTATCACAAACGATTAGTTATCAAGGTATCAATTTAGATAGTGTACTTAACATTGTTTCACAAACTGACCTAGTGGCTATAGTTCCTAAGTGGTTGGTTGAGCAGTCAGCAAATAAATTCCAAGTTCGTATGGTTTCATTACCTTGGGCTGATAATTCGCGCCCATGTTATTTAACTTGGCACGAGTCAACGTCTCGAGATAAAGGGCATCAATGGATGAAATCACGAATTTGCCAGCTAATTATGGAATCATCGGTCTAGGTTTTCATAAAGCGATGTGATTGGCGAGAGGTGAGTAGTCACCACAGCTCAATGTCAAATGCTACAACTTGAAGTACGACGAGTATAACTCATCATAGTGAAACGCTATGATGAGTTTTGCTAAGTCAGCAACATTTGCAGAATATTTACATAATATCCCTTTCCTCGTTTCTTTTTAGTCTATACACTCCAAGTGTTCAGCTAACACATGTAAGCTGAAATAATTAACTTATGAAGCGTTTTGTGACTTTGCCGAATCACTTCAGTTAACAAATGTACTATAGGAAATACACCTTGATTACTGAAAATCTTTATCCATACCATCTGGTTAATCGCTTGCACAACAGGTTTAGTGCTGCTGAATCGGCAAGCCGGATAGCTTTCAGTCAATGGCATAATGGCCAACAGAGTGAATTGACATGGCAGGAAGTGGAACAACACTCTTCAGCGATTGCTCGTCGCCTCCTGTCTCTTAATGTTGCCATACAAGAAAACATTGGGTTATTTGCACATAATAGTATGAATTGGTCTCTCGTTGACCTTGCTGTCTTACAACTGAAAGCAGTGACTGTGCCGTTATATGCGACAAGCAGCTTAGAGCAAGCTGCTTATATTATTAACGATGCAAATATTCGTATTCTATTTGTCGGTGAACAAGAGCAATACCAAATCGCTTGCCAATTAAAATCACGTTGCCCACAACTTATTGCGGTTGTGGTGCTCAACAGTGATGTCGAATTATTAGAAAATGACGTTCCGTCATACTACTTATCTCATTTTATTGAGAAAGATACTGAGGAATATCAAGATGAGTTAAATCGTCGGGTTGCCGCGCATAACCTCAGCGATCTTTTTACTATTATCTATACATCCGGTACAACGGGTGAACCCAAAGGTGTCATGTTGGATTATTACAACATGGCAGCCCAGCTCTATCTGCATGATCAACGTTTGAAACTCACTTCGGATGATGTGTCGTTAAGTTTTCTACCGCTATCCCATGTTTTTGAACGTGCTTGGAGTTTTTATGTGATGCATACGGGCGCGCGCAATGTGTATCTAACTGATACCAATGCAGTGAGAGAAGCATTAGCAGATGTTAAACCAACGGTAATGTGTGCTGTACCTCGCTTTTATGAGAAAGTTTATAGTGCTGTGCAGGGTAAAGTTGTTAAAGCACCATTACCGCGCCGTTTATTGTTTAAATGGGCGCTCGCACAAGGTAAGAAAAAAACCAAAGCACTCGCGAAAGGGTCATCACTCTCTTTCATTAATAATGCGTTTTACAATGTGGCCGATAAACTTGTTCTAACGAAATTGCGTCAGCTACTTGGTGGACGTATCCGTTTTATGCCTGCAGCTGGGGCTCGTTTAGACGATGATGTGATTGCCTTCTTTTTAGCAGCAGGTATCAATATCAAGTACGGCTATGGGATGACAGAAACTTGCGCTACCGTTTCATGTTGGGAAGAAGGGCGCTATCCACTAGGCTCAATTGGTACACCATTATCATCTGTTGAAGTGCGCATTGGCGATAATAATGAAATTCAGGTTAAAGGGCCTGTTGTGATGAAAGGTTACTATAATCGCCCCCAAGAAACTGATGATACTTTCACCGCTGATGGCTGGTTAAAAACCGGCGATGCCGGTGAGGTCGATGCGCAAGGAAATTTATATATTACCGACCGTTTGAAAGATTTGATGAAAACATCAAATGGTAAATATATCGCTCCACAAATGATTGAAGGGGTATTAGGGCAGGATCAATTTATTGAGCACATTGCTGTGATTGCGGATGCGCGTAAATTTGTGTCTGCTTTAATTGTCCCTTGCTACGATTCGCTCGAGGAATATGCAAGGTCGATTAATTTAAAATATCGTGACCGACTTGAGTTGTTAAAAGATTCAAATATTGTGGCACTATTTGAAAGCCGTTTAAAGGATTTACAAAAAAACCTTGAACACTTCCATCAAGTTAAACGTTTTACGTTGCTTCCAGTCAATTTTTCCATGGAAAAAGGGGAGCTCACCCCAACACTAAAATTACGCCGCAAGATCATTTCAGAACGTTACCAAACTGAAATTGAATCAATGTATCGCGAGTAATTAAGCCGTAATGCCCTTCATTCGGCCGGATATGTTACATCATATCCGGCTACACTTCGCACTCTTTTTCACCTCATTATAGTGATACTTGCTAGTTTTCATTGCTATTTTAGTCAATCAAACCATTAATTGAGAAAGATGGAGTGAATGCGCTAAGTTGTCATCTTTGCTTAAGAAATGATGTTTGCGTCGTATTAATCTCAACGATATGTTAATAGCAGTCATATTTACAACAGAAGAAATGACAATAATTAAAAGGACTGTCATACCTCTGTTAACTTGCAAAAATAGTCTGGGGGCAAACTCATGGAGATGTTGTCGGGAGCAGAAATGGTCGTCAAGTCATTGATAGACCAGGGTGTAAAGCATGTATTTGGTTATCCAGGTGGTGCTGTTTTAGATATCTATGATGCACTTCATACCGTTGGTGGTGTAGATCATATATTGGTTCGTCACGAACAAGCCGCTGTGCATATGGCAGACGGATATGCTCGTTCAACAGGAGATGTGGGTGTTGTACTCGTCACATCTGGCCCTGGAGCGACAAATGCGATAACAGGTATTGCAACGGCATACATGGATTCTATTCCCTTGGTGATACTATCAGGGCAAGTTGCAAGCTCCCTTATTGGTAACGATGCATTCCAAGAATGTGACATGGTGGGGATATCACGTCCAATTGTAAAACATAGTTTTTTAGTTAAAAAAGCAGAAGATATTCCTGAAATCATCAAAAAAGCATTTTATATTGCTGCTAGTGGTCGTCCTGGCCCTGTGGTCATTGACTTACCGAAAGATACTGTCAGCCCTGCGCACAAGTATCCTTATCGCTATCCTGAAACGGTTTCTTTACGCTCTTACAACCCGACATTGCAAGGTCATAAAGGGCAAATCAAAAAAGCATTATCTAAGCTGATTGCTGCACAAAAACCGGTTTTCTATATTGGTGGTGGTGCGATTAATTCAAGTTGTTCACCTGAAATTTTAGCGTTAGCTGAAAAGTTGCAGCTTCCAGTGGTCTCTACATTAATGGGACTCGGAGCTTTCCCTGAAACGCACCATTTATCGGTTGGGATGTTAGGGATGCATGGGACTTATGAAGCGAATAAAGTCATGCATAACTCAGATGTGATTTTTGCGGTTGGGGTGCGTTTTGATGATAGAACCACCAATAACCTTGAAAAATATTGCCCTAATGCCACTGTAATTCAAATCGATGTTGACCCAACTTCCATTTCGAAAACAGTCAACACAGATATTCCGATTGTGGGTGATGCTAAATTAGCGCTTCAGCAAATACTCAGCCAATTAGATCAAGCTTCTGCAAAACAAAACACGCAAGCAATACAAGCGTGGTGGAAAGATATCGAGACATGGCGTGAGAAAAAATGCTTGAGTTATGAAACTAACAGCCAGAAAGTAAAACCACAGCAAGCGATTGAAGCTATCTACCGTTTAACGCAGGGAGATGCCTATGTGACATCAGATGTCGGCCAACATCAGATGTTTGCTGCATTATATTACCCATTTGATAAGCCACGTCGTTGGATCAACTCAGGTGGTTTAGGGACAATGGGTTTTGGTTTACCTGCTGCTCTTGGGGTTAAACTAGCACACCCACAATCTACCGTTATTTGTGTTACAGGTGATGGTAGTATTCAAATGAATATTCAAGAGCTGTCAACGGCATTGCAATATGGCCTACCCGTCATTGTATTGAACTTAAATAATGGCTTTTTAGGAATGGTTAAGCAGTGGCAAGACATGATTTATCAAGGGCGGCACTCACAATCTTATATGGAGTCATTGCCTGATTTTGTGAAGCTCGCTGAAGCTTACGGGCATGTCGGAATTTCTATTAGCTCTCCAGCTGAGTTGGATGAAAAGCTAAAACAAGCCTTGGTTGAAGTTAACGAAAACCAACGCTTAGTGTTTGTTGATATTAATGTTGATGAAACTGAGCATGTTTACCCAATGCAGATCCGTGGCGGTGCAATGGATGAAATGTGGCTGAGCAAAACGGAGAGGACCTGATCATGCGTCGTATTTTATCAGTTTTATTAGAAAACGAATCGGGTGCATTATCTCGAGTTATCGGGCTATTTTCTCAACGTGGTTATAATATTGAAAGCTTGACGGTGGCGCCGACAGACGATCCAACGCTGTCTCGAATGACCATTCAGACAAAAGGGGATGCCAAGGTTCTTGAGCAAATTGAAAAGCAATTACACAAACTAGTTGATGTGCTACGTGTTAGTGAATTGACTGCTTCAGCGCACATCGAACGTGAAATTATGTTAGTGAAACTGCAAGCGTCAGGTTACGGTCGTGATGAAATTAAACGTTGTTCAGATATTTTCCGTGGACAAATCGTTGATGTGACGCCAACGCTGTACACCGTTCAGCTCGCAGGTACAAGCGATAAACTGGATGCTTTTATCGAAGCAGTGCGCGGTGTTGCTGAAATTGTTGAAGTTGTACGCTCTGGCATCGTCGGTGTATCACGCGGTGATAAAATTATGCGATGAAAAATTTGTCAGCTGAAGGTAGAATGCAGTAATGTAAAGCCCCGAATTAATCGGGGCTTTACCCGTCAGTTGCTATTTTATATATGCTGTGGTTATCAGGGTCTGTAATATTAGCAGCATAATCAATGTATTGATTTTGGCTGAAACACACAAAGAGGTTAACGTGAAACTGGATGAAATAGCCCGTTTAGCAGGGGTTTCCCGCACAACGGCTAGTTATGTGATCAACGGCAAGGCCAAGCAGTATCGAGTCAGCGATAAAACTGTAGAAAAAGTGATGGCTGTTGTCAGAGAGCACAATTACCATCCAAATGCCGTAGCTGCTGGGCTACGCGCAGGGAGAACACGTTCGATAGGGTTAGTTATCCCTGATCTCGAAAATACGAGTTATACTCGCATTGCTAATTATCTTGAGCGTCAGGCGCGCCAACGGGGCTATCAGCTATTAATAGCCTGTTCTGAAGATCAGCCTGATAACGAAATTCGTTGCGTTGAACACCTTTTGCAGCGTCAAGTCGATGCGATTATTGTTTCAACAGCATTACCTCCTGAGCACCCTTTCTATCAACGTTGGGCGAATCGTTCGCTACCCATTATTGCACTTGATAGAGCGCTTGAAAAAGAACACTTCATTAGCGTGGTAGGTGATGATCAAGAAGATGCGCTGATGATTTCTGCTGAGCTGAGAAAATTTCCTGCGCAATCAGTATTATACCTTGGTGCTTTACCTGAGTTATCGGTCAGCTATTTACGTGAACAGGGTTTTCGTAAAGGTTGGGAAAGCGATGCTAGGAAAGTCAATTATCTGTATGCTAACAGTTATGAAAGAGCATCTGCGGCAGATGTGTTTGCAGAGTGGTTAGATAAAGGCAATTCGATGCCTGATGCTTTATTTACCACTTCATTTTCACTGTTGCAAGGTGTGCTCGATGTCGCATTGAAGCGTAATGGGCGTTTACCTGAACATATGGTGATTGCGACATTCGGTGATAGTGAGTTGCTTGATTTCCTTGGTTGCCCAGTGCTATCTCTTGCACAGCGCCATCGGGACATTGCTGAGCGTATTTTGGAGCTAGTTCTTGCAAGCTTAGATGAAAAGCAAAAACCTGATACAGGTATTACACGTATTCGTCGCGATTTATGTCGACGAGGTAGCTTAGGTCGCAAGGAATAATTATTTTTTAATTATTCTGGTTGAATACTGAGTGATATCGATCACATTTATGAGTATCATATTAGCCCCTATTCAAAAGGGGCTTTTTATTTCATGCTAAAAATAAGTAAATATTTAACTTTAGGAATATTCTTAATCGGATAAATCTAATTTATCGATGCGGAATAAAATTAAATAAAAAATTTAATTTAAGAATTCAGACTTAAATATAACATTTATCCTGAATTCATATTTGGATTAAAATACTGTTTATTAAAACAGTATTTTAATTTGTTGAAATTTATGACTTTTATTTTTCTGTGAGGCAGTTATCGAGAATATTTATAGTGATTAGATGTTCATGGTTAATTTGAAAGTAAAGAATCGGTTATCGGTAAGCTGATTAAAAATGAGACGTATGTAGGATATATCATCATTTGCCTGTTTTTTCGTCAGTAAAATAGAATTAAATAAACATTTACTGCCTTGTTGAAAATAAATGAGTTATATCAACCCGTTATTCATAATTTTATCTCCGAATTAGATTTTACCCTCTCTTATCTTTTCTGAATTGTTCTGTAAATAAAGCAAAAGCTAGGTGCATCTGGCTTGACAAGGTTTTCCTACCATTCGTAAACTTTATAAGTGGAGAATTGTGGGGTAAAGTGGGTAGACAGGAAATAAAGGGGTTTCACTAAGTATGTTTCGTGGGGCAACACTGGTAAATCTCGACAGCAAAGGGCGTCTTACCGTGCCTACCCGATATCGGGGAATGCTGAGCGAGGAATCACAGGGGCAGATGGTATGTACCATCGACCTCCACCAGCCATGCCTATTGCTTTACACTTTACCTGAGTGGGAAATTATTGAAGAAAAACTTTCTCGCTTATCAACCATGAACCCGGCAGAACGGCGTGTACAACGTCTGTTGCTAGGACATGCCAGTGAATGCCAAATGGATAATGCAGGGCGTCTTTTGCTAGCTAGTACGCTGCGTCAACATGCAGGGTTAACAAAAGAGGTCATGTTAGTCGGCCAAATAAATAAATTTGAACTTTGGGATGAACAGACTTGGTATCAGCAAGTTGAAGAAGATATTACTGCTGAAAAACAAACCCAAGAACCTCTGTCTGCCCGCTTACAGGATTTGTCACTATAAACATGACACAGCAGCAATTTAAACATGTAACAGTATTGCTTGATGAAGCAGTCAACGGCCTAAATATTAAGCCAAATGGTATCTATATCGATGGTACTTTTGGTCGTGGTGGTCACTCAAGGCTGATATTAAGTCAGTTAAATGAACAAGGGCGTTTGATTGCCATTGACCGTGACCCCGAAGCAATTAAAGCTGCTCAATTAATTGATGATCCACGCTTTATGATTAAACATGGCCCATTTTCTGCGATTGCGGATTATGTCGAAGAAGAAGGGTTAATTGGAAAAATCGATGGCGTCTTATTGGATCTTGGCGTGTCATCACCACAGTTGGATGATCCAGAGCGTGGTTTTTCGTTTATGCGTGATGGGCCTCTAGATATGCGAATGGATCCAACGAGGGGGCAATCAGCACAACAATGGTTGATGAATGCCGAAGCGGATGATATTGCGTGGGTGTTGAAAACGTTTGGTGAAGAACGTTTTGCAAAACGTATAGCCAGAGCCATTGTAGAACGTAATCATAACCCAGAAGAAGAGCCGCTAACACGTACTCGTCAACTGGCTGAGCTGGTCGCAAAAGTGAGTCCAATAAAAGATCGCCATAAGCATCCAGCGACGAGAAGCTTTCAAGCAATACGTATCTATATCAACAGTGAGTTAGAAGAGATAGAACAAGCATTAGAAGGCGCTGTGACTGTGCTAGCTCCTGAAGGGCGTTTATCTGTAATCAGTTTCCACTCACTGGAAGATAGGTTAGTAAAACGTTTTATTCGCCAAAACAGTAAAGGCCCAAGTGTGCCAGCAGGAATACCGCTAACTGAAGCGCAAATCAAAGAGCTAGGTGCTGCGAAGCTGCGTGAAGTAGGCAAAATGAAACCTTCTGGTGCTGAGGTTGATGAGAACCCAAGAGCACGCAGTTCTGTACTGCGTTTCGCACAGAGGATGGCGTAATGGTTCCAGAAAGGCATAGCCTAGGAAAAGTGATTGGGCGCGATCTTTTCCGTTATGGAATTATTCCTTTAATTTTACTGGCTGCGATTATTATCAGCGCTGTGTTTGTGGTGACCACTGCCCATGAAACACGTTTGCTTACAGCGGCAAAAGATAAGTTATATGAAGAAAAGGATGCGTTAGACATTGAATGGCGCAATTTGATCCTAGAAGAAAATGCGTTAGCTAGCCACAGCCGAGTAGAGCGATTGTCTGTGGATAAATTACAGATGGTTCATGTTGAGCCTTCTCAAGAAAATATCATTGTTTCTAAGCAGTAGATAAGGTTACGTGACGAATGAAAGCACCGAAGTCAGCTAAAAATAAGAAACAGGAAGAAAATACCAGCTTTGTCAGCTGGCGTTTTGCTTTGCTGTGTGGCTGTATTTTATTAGCTTTAGCTGGGCTGCTTGTACGTGTTGCCTATTTACAAATTATCGCGCCAGAAAAATTAGTGAAAGAGGGCGATATGCGCTCCCTACGGGTTCAGGAAGTGTCGACAGCTCGTGGTATGATCAGCGATAGAGAAGGGCGCCAATTAGCTGTCAGCGTTCCTGTGAACGCTATCTGGGCGGATCCTAAAGTGGTGTTTGAAAAAGGTGGCATTAACAATGATGAGCACTGGAAAGCACTTGCTGATGCACTTGAAATCCCATTAGAACAAATTACTGCAAAAATATCGGCCAATCCAAAAGGTCGTTTTGTGTATCTTGCTCGCCAAGTGAATCCATCAATTGGTGAATATATTTCTAAATTGAAAGTTCCTGGTATTTATTTACGCAAAGAATCGCGCCGCTATTATCCTTCAGGCCCTGTCACTGCGCATCTAATTGGCGTAACGAATATTGATGGTGAAGGAATTGAAGGTGTTGAAAAGAGCTTTGAGCGTTGGTTAAAAGGCTCTCCGGGTGAACGCACTGTTCGTAAAGATCGTAATGGCCGTGTTATCGAAACCGTTTCATCTGTAGATAGTCAAGCAGCTCATAACTTAGTATTGAGTATTGATGAACGTATTCAATCTATCGTTTACCGTGAATTGACCAAAGGTGTGCAAGAAAATAACGCTGAATCAGGGGTTGCTATCTTAGTTGATGTGCATACGGGGGAAATTTTAGCGATGGCGAATAGCCCATCTTATAACCCTAATAATTTGGCTGGTACTCCAATGGATGCTATGCGTAACCGAGCTATCACCGATATTTTTGAACCGGGTTCAACGGTAAAACCGTTAGTGGTAATGAGTGCGCTCAATAATCACATTATCAAAGAAAATACCGTATTAAATACCTACCCATATCGGATCAGCGGTCATGAAATTAAGGATGTTGCCCGTTATGCAGAGTTATCAATTACAGGTATTTTACAGAAGTCGAGTAACGTTGGTGTTTCAAAACTGGCGTTAGCGATGCCTGCCACAGAGTTGGTGGATGTGTATAGCCGCTTTGGGTTTGGCAAGCCGACTAATCTGGGGTTAGTCGGGGAAAGTAGTGGTATCTTTCCAAGTAAAAAAACACGGTGGTCTGATTTAGATAGGGCCACCTTTTCTTTTGGGTATGGGCAAATGGTGACACCACTACAGTTAGCCCGTGCCTATGCAACAATCGGCAGTTTTGGGATCTATCGTCCACTTTCCATCACGAAAGTGGATCCACCTGTACCGGGAGCGCGAGTATTCCCTGAACAAACAATGCGTACAGTGGTGCATATGATGGAAAGTGTTGCTCTGCCAGGAGGCGGGGGAACGCGTGCTGCTATTAAAGGTTACCGTATCGCTATTAAAACAGGGACCGCGAAAAAAGTCGGACCGGAAGGGCGTTACATTAACCAATATATTGCCTATACAGCAGGTGTTGCGCCTGCAAGTAACCCACGCTATGCACTTGTCGTTCTTATTAATGAACCTAAAGCGGGTAAATATTATGGTGGTGCGGTATCCGCACCTGTATTCGGTTCAATCATGGGCGGTGTATTACGCATGATGAACATAGAGCCCGATGCATTACAGCCGGACGACAAAAACGACATAGTGATCAACAAAAAAGAGGTTAAAAGTGGCAGATCGTAATCTTTGTGATCTTCTTTCGCCATTTGGCGTGAGCACAACAAATATCTCATTACGTGAGATGACGTTAGACAGCCGCAAAGCAGCGGCTGGTGATCTGTTTATTGCCATTAAAGGTCATCAATCAGATGGTCGACATTATATTTCTCAAGCGATCGCACAAGGGGTCGCTGCGGTAGTTGCTGAGGCGGCGGGAGAAGCTGCTGAAGGTGAAATTCGTTATGTACATGGTGTTCCCGTTGTTTACCTAAATGATTTGAATAATCGCCTCTCTGCGTTAGCGGGAGAGTTTTACCAGCACCCAGCCGCAAAAATGAAATTGGTTGGTGTGACAGGAACAAATGGTAAAACCACAACCACCCAATTGATTGCTCAGTGGGCGCAAGGGTTAGGTGAAACGAGTGCTGTCATGGGAACAGTCGGTAATGGTTTGTTAGGGCAAGTTGCTCCAAGTGAAAATACCACAGGTTCAGCTGTTGATATTCAAGTTGAGTTAACTCAGCTGTTAAAACATCAAGCGACGTTGACCGCAATGGAAGTCTCTTCACATGGTTTGATCCAAGGTCGAGTGGCTGCACTACCTTTCGATGCAGCGGTATTTACTAACCTTAGCCGTGACCATTTAGATTACCATGGTGATATGGAAAACTATGAGGCGGCTAAATGGTTGCTATTTTCCACTCATCAAACCAAAGCTCAAATTATTAATGCCGATGATGTTGTTGGTCTGAAATGGCTCCAACGTCTACCGCAAGCTTGTGCAGTTTCGATGGAACAACGCATTCCAGCACAATGGCAAGGGCCTTGGCTACAAACAACAGCAGTTGAGTATCATGATCGCGGTGCAACCATTCACTTCACATCATCATGGGGTGACGGGGTGCTAGAAAGCCCGTTAATGGGAGCATTTAATGTCAGTAACCTGTTATTAGCCATGGCAACATTGTTAATGATGGATTACCCATTAGCGCAATTATTAGGTGCCTCTTCTTCATTATCTCCCGTTTGTGGTCGGATGGAAGTGTTTAGCGCACCGCACAAACCAACGGTAGTTGTCGATTATGCACACACACCAGATGCGTTGGAAAAAGCATTAGCGGCAGCGCGTTTACACTGTAAAGGACAGCTATGGTGTGTGTTTGGCTGTGGTGGTGATCGTGATAAAGGCAAACGTCCGTTGATGGGTGCGGCAGCAGAAGAGTGGGCAGATAAAGTGGTGATCACTGATGACAACCCACGCAGTGAAGAGCCAATGGATATTATTAACGACATCATGGCAGGCATTTTAGATTCTAGTCGTGTATTGGCGATCCCTGGTCGTGCTGAAGCTGTCACTAGTAGCATTATGCAAGCCAACGCTGACGACGTCATCGTCATCGCAGGTAAAGGCCATGAAGATTACCAAATCATTGGTCACCGTCGTTTAGATTATTCAGACCGTCTTACCGTTGCTCGGTTATTGGGGGTGGTAGCATGATCCCTTTAACGCTAACTCAGCTCGCTGATGTGACTTCTGGGCGCTTATATCGTACTGAAGGGCTTGATGCCTCGACATTGTCGTTAAATGAAGTGAGTACTGACAGTCGTAAAATCAGTAAAAATTGCCTGTTTATCGCTTTAAAAGGTGATCGTTTCGACGCTCATGATTTTGTTGAATCAGTTGTTGAAAGTGGCGCAACGGCACTGTTAGTGGATCGTGAGCTTGATGTGCAATGCCCACAAGTGATTGTGAGTGACACTCGCCTTGCTATGGGGCAACTTGCCGCATGGGTCCGTCAACAAAGCCAAGCTAAAGTTGTTGGTTTAACGGGATCTTCGGGCAAAACATCAGTTAAAGAAATGACTGCATCGATTTTATCTGAGCGTGGCAAAACACTGTATACCGCTGGTAACTTGAATAATGATGTTGGTGTGCCATTAACACTATTTAGACTCACTAATGAGTATGATTACGCTGTTATTGAAATGGGTGCTAATCATCCAAACGAAATCGCGTATACCACTAATATTGTTAAGCCTCAGACGGCGCTGGTGAATAACTTATTTGCTGCGCATTTAGCTGGTTTTGGTTCTCCTGAAGGGGTAGCTCGTGCGAAAGGTGAAATTTATCAAGGTATTCCTGAAGAAGGCACGGCAATTGTTAACCTTGATAGCTGCTCTGAACAATGGCATTTTCAACCGCGCCAGACTGTTTGGTATTACTCACTAACAGCACAAGATAACGCTGATTTTTATCCAACAGATATTGAAATCAAACAGTTAACCACGAATTTTACACTACATACGCCAGTTGGGCAGGTAGCGATCACTTTACCTTTGCCGGGGATGCATAATATTGCTAACGTTCTGGCCGCGAGTGCATTAGCTATTTCAGTCGGTGCTACGTTAGAAGATATTCGTCGTGGTTTAGCGACGACAAAAGCGGTACCGGGGCGTTTGTATCCGGTACAGCTGAGCGATATGAAAGTTGTTTTAGATGACACATATAACGCAAATGATGGCTCAATGATTGCAGCAATCAACGTTTTGGCTAAAATGCCCGGCTATCGCATCTTTGTAGCAGGGGATATGGGCGAACTCGGCGATTATGCACAAGATTGTCATCAACGTGTTGGCATAGCAGCAAAAAATGCAGGTCTGGATAAAGTACTGACAGTCGGTACGTTGAGTGAGTTGATCAGTCAGTCCAGCGAATGTGGTGAGCACTTTGCATTCAAAAAAGATTTATTAACCCGACTAATTCCGCTAGTTCAGCAGAATGAGGTTGTTTCTATTTTAGTTAAAGGTTCACGCAGCTCCGCGATGGAAGATGTTGTGAATGCATTGAAGGAGTGCTTTGCATGTTAGTTTGGCTTGCCGAAATATTGGTGCATCATTTTTCTGTCTTTAACGTCTTCTCCTATTTGACGTTTAGAGCCATTGTCGGTTTGCTGACAGCACTCGCCATTGCGTTGTGGATGGGGCCTCGTTTAATCGCCTATTTACAAAAAATGCAGATTGGCCAAGTTGTACGTGAAGTTGGCCCTGAATCTCACTTTAGTAAGCGCGGTACGCCAACGATGGGCGGGATCCTGATCCTATTTTCAATCAGCATTTCCGTATTACTGTGGGCGCGTTTAGATAACCCTTACGTTTGGTGCGTGTTATTGGTACTCGTAGGTTACGGTCTGGTTGGCTTTGCTGACGACTACTTGAAAGTGGTGCGTAAAAATAGCCGGGGTTTGATTGCTCGCTGGAAATACTTTTGGCAATCCGTCATCGCATTAGTAGTTGCATTTTCAATGTATGCGGTAGGCAATGATACGCCAGCAACACAGTTGGTGGTGCCATTCTTTAAAGATGTCATGCCACAGCTTGGTATGCTCTATATCTTGTTGGCTTACTTTGTGATTGTTGGCACCAGTAATGCTGTGAACCTAACCGATGGCCTCGATGGGTTAGCTATCATGCCAACAGTATTTGTTGCTGCCGGTTTTGCATTAGTGGCATGGGCAACCGGTAACGTTAATTTTGCGAGTTACTTACATATTCCATTTTTACCTCATGCAGGTGAGCTAGTTATTGTGTGTACTGCCATTGTGGGTGCTGGACTCGGTTTTCTCTGGTTTAACACTTATCCTGCGCAAGTGTTTATGGGTGATGTTGGCTCATTGGCATTGGGTGGCGCTTTAGGTACGATCGCCGTTTTGCTGCGTCAAGAATTCTTATTAGTGATTATGGGCGGCGTATTCGTCGTTGAAACATTATCAGTGATCTTGCAAGTCGGGTCTTTCAAATTACGTGGACAGCGTATATTTCGTATGGCGCCAATTCATCATCACTATGAGTTGAAAGGCTGGCCTGAACCACGCGTTATTGTGCGTTTTTGGATTATTTCTTTGATGCTAGTCCTTATTGGTCTGGCAACATTAAAGGTGCGTTAAGATGGGGCATTCACAGGGTAAACAGTATCAGGGTAAGAAAGTGACCATTATCGGGTTAGGCCTAACCGGTCTGTCCTGTGTGGACTTTTTCCTCGCACAAGGTGTTATTCCGCGTGTGATGGATACCCGTGTTACCCCTCCAGGTGTTGAACAACTACCTGAACATGTTGAGTGTCATCGCGGTGGCTTGAATAATCAGTGGTTGCAAGAGTCTGACTTAATTGTTGCGAGCCCGGGCGTTGCATTGGCAACGCCTGAATTACAACAAGCGGCTAATAACGGAATAGAGATTGTTGGTGATATAGAACTGTTTTGCCGTGAAGCAGACGCACCTATTATTGCTATCACAGGTTCTAATGGCAAAAGTACAGTGACTTCTTTAGTGGGTGAAATGGCTAAAGCAGCTGGGGTCTCTGTTGGTGTCGGCGGCAATATTGGTATCCCTGCGTTGTCATTGCTTAATCAAGGCCACCAACTGTATGTGTTAGAGCTCTCTAGCTTCCAATTGGAAACTACATCCAGTTTGCAAGCACTTGCTGCAACTGTGTTGAATGTGACTGAAGACCATATGGATCGCTATCCACTGGGGTTAGAGCAATATCGGGAAGCTAAGTTGCGAATTTATCACAACGCACAACATTGTGTTGTGAACGCACAAGATCCATTGACGTTTCCTGCTGAGGGTGACAGCGGTGCTTGCATTAGCTTTGGTGTGGACAGCGGTGATTATGATTTCGATTCACAAGATCGTACTTTGCTCGTCAAAGGTAAAACACTGCTGAATGTTGATGAATTGCATTTAACAGGGCAACACAATTATACCAATGCGTTGGCAGCTCTTGCATTAGCGGATATTGCTGGCATTGATCGCGATGCAAGCTTACGTGTATTGAAAAATTATGCAGGCTTAGTGCACCGTTTCCAACTGGTGTTATTGAATAATGGTGTTCGTTGGATAAATGACTCCAAAGCCACTAATGTGGGAAGCACTGAAGCTGCTCTTAATGGCTTAAAGGTTGACGGCACATTGCATTTATTATTGGGGGGAGATGGAAAATCAGCTGATTTTTCGCCATTAAAGCCCTATTTAGCGCAAAATAATGTGCGTTTGTATTGTTTCGGTCGTGATGGTAAACAACTTGCACAGTTAGAACCGAATAAATCCGTTCTTACTGAAACCATGGAACAAAGTATGCGTTACTTGGCACCACACCTTAAAGCAGGCGATATGGTATTACTGTCGCCAGCTTGCGCTAGCATCGATCAGTTTAAAAACTTTGAGCAGCGTGGTGTGATTTTTGCTCAGTTAGCGAAGGAGCTAGGCTGATGACCATACCGGGTGCGATGCGCTTAAAAAATTGGATTATAGGTGAAAAGAGCGGGGTTATTTCAGGCTCTACACTTTACGATCGCACATTAGTATGGCTAGCATTTGGTCTTGCTGCTATTGGTTTTGTGATGGTGACATCTGCTTCAATGCCTGTTGGTCAGCGACTCACTGATGATCCGTTTTATTTTGCAAAGCGTGATGTCGTTTATCTTGTGGTTGCCTTCATTTTAGCACTAGGTGTTATGCGAGTGTCGATGGCGACATGGGAAAAATACAGCTTTGTTTTGTTGATGGGTGCTTTAGCAATGCTAGCTGTTGTGCTGGTTGCTGGTAGTTCTGTCAACGGCGCATCGAGGTGGATTGATGTTGGAATTGTTAAAATTCAGCCAGCGGAAATCTCGAAATTTGCGCTGTTTTGCTATGTATCTAGTTACTTAGTGAGAAAGTCAGAAGAAGTCAGAACTCGCTTCCTTGGTTTTGTTAAACCAATGTGTATCCTGATCATGATGGCATCATTATTACTGCTACAGCCTGATTTAGGTACGGTGATCGTGCTGGTCGTCACCACGCTTGGTTTGTTATTCCTTGCAGGTGCCAGATTGGCACCTTTTATTATCGGGATTGCGACCTGTGTCGTTGGTGTTTTGGCATTGATTTGGTTTGAGCCATACCGCTTACGTCGAGTGACCTCATTTTTGAACCCATGGGAAGATCCTTTTGGGAGTGGTTATCAGTTAACACAGTCTTTGATGGCATTTGGTCGTGGTGAAGTATTAGGCCAAGGTTTAGGTAACTCAGTGCAAAAACTAGAGTATCTACCAGAAGCACATACTGACTTTATTTTTTCTGTACTCGCTGAAGAGCTTGGCTATGTGGGGGTCGTGCTCGTTTTGTTGATGGTATTTATGTTGGCATTTAGAGCGATGATGATTGGTCGCCGTGCTTTATTAGCAAAACAATTATTTGCGGGCTATCTCGCTTGCTCTATCGGTATTTGGTTTACCTTTCAGGCACTCGTCAATGTGGGCGCTGCCGCCGGTATGCTACCAACGAAAGGGTTAACATTGCCATTAATTAGTTATGGTGGCTCCAGTTTATTAGTGATGTCCGCCGCGATTGCTGTTTTATTACGTGTCGATTTTGAAACGCGTCTGGAAAAAGCACAGGCGTTTGTGAGGAGTGTTAAATGAGTCGAGCAAAAAGATTATTAGTCATGGCGGGTGGTACTGGGGGACATGTTTTCCCGGGGTTGGCCGTGGCGCATTATTTGCAGGCTCAAGGCTGGGAAATCCGCTGGTTAGGAACCGCCGATCGTATGGAAGCCACATTAGTTCCTCAACATGGCATTGAAATAGAGTTTATCCGTATTTCAGGTCTGAGAGGCAAAGGTGTGATGGCATTGGCTGCAGCACCTTGGCGGATCTGTAAGGCGGTAGGTCAAGCAAAAGCAATTATTAAACAATATCAACCTGATGCTGTGTTAGGTATGGGGGGATATGTTTCTGGGCCGGGCGGTATCGCTGCATGGTTATCAGGTGTACCTGTTGTTTTGCATGAGCAAAATGGTATTGCAGGTTTAACCAATAAATGGTTATCCAAGATCGCTAAGCGTGTATTGCAAGCATTTCCCGGTGCATTTCCTCATGCTCCTGTTGTTGGAAATCCAGTTCGAAAAGATGTGCTAGCTCTTCCTCTTCCAGAAGAAAGATTATCAGATCGCGATGATAAAATACGCATATTGGTAGTGGGAGGCAGCCAAGGTGCTCGTATTTTGAATCAAGTTATGCCAAAAATTGCTGAAAAAGTAAGCAAACAGTTAAATATATGGCATCAAGCAGGAAAAGGAAGTAAGGAATCTACAGAAGCGTTGTATAATGAAAGCCTAAAAAATTCAGTTAATTCCGAGTTTAAAGTTACTGAGTTTATCGATGATATGGCTCAAGCTTACGCATGGGCTGATATTGTTATATGTCGTTCAGGCGCCTTGACGGTCAGTGAAATTGCAGCGGCGGGTTTACCCGCAATTTTTGTGCCTTTTCAGCACAAAGACCGTCAGCAGTATTGGAACGCACTACCACTCGAAAAAGCGGGTGCAGCCAAAATACTTGAACAACCCCAGTTTACAGCGGATAACGTTGCTGTTTTGCTAGAACAATGGGACAGAGAAGAATTGTTGTCGATGGCCAAAAAAGCTCGAGCATGTGCAATCACTGATGCGACCGAACGTGTGGCTGCCGTGATCTGCGAAGTGGCGAAGTAATCATCGGTAAGTGGTATTGGTTCAGAATTAACAGAAGCGAAGACATATAGTGAATACACAACAGTTGGCGAAATTAAGAACGTCCGTGCCAGAAATGAGAAGAGTCAGGCACATCCATTTTGTCGGTATTGGTGGTGCTGGCATGGGTGGTATCGCCGAAGTGTTGGCAAATGAAGGGTATCAAATTAGTGGTTCTGATTTAGCGCCAAACGCGGTCACTCAGCAACTGACGTCTTTAGGGGCAACAATCTATTTTAATCATCGCCCTGAGAATGTTGAAGATGCCAGCGTGGTTGTGGTTTCAACTGCGATTTCAGCAGAGAACCCTGAAATCCAAGCGGCACATGAACTGCGTATTCCGGTTATTCGCCGCGCTGAAATGTTGGCTGAATTGATGCGCTACCGCCATGGAATTGCTGTTGCAGGCACCCACGGTAAGACTACGACTACTGCAATGATTTCAGGAATTTATGCTCAAGCAGGCTTAGATCCTACATTTGTTAATGGTGGCTTAGTCAAATCAGCGGGTACACACGCACGTTTAGGTAGTAGCCGCTATTTAATCGCAGAGGCTGATGAAAGCGATGCTTCATTTTTACATTTGCAGCCATTGGTTGCGGTAGTGACGAATATTGAAGCGGACCATATGGATACATATCAAGGTAACTTTGAGACCTTGAAAGATACTTTTATTAACTTTCTGCATAACTTGCCATTCTATGGCCGTGCAGTGATGTGTATCGATGATCCTGTGATCCGTTCATTGCTACCACGCGTTAGCCGCTATGTAACGACGTATGGTTTTAGCGAAGATGCTGATGTACGTATTGTGAAGTATGAACAAAAAGGGAATCAAGGTTTCTTTACTATCGCACGTGAGAATATGCCTGAGCTAACGGTGGTACTGAATGCACCGGGTCGCCATAACGCATTAAATGCGACAGCGGCAGTTGCGGTAGCAACTGAAGAAGGCATTGATGACCAACATATTTTATCGGCGTTAGTTGAGTTCCAAGGTACAGGGCGTCGTTTTGATTTTCTGGGTAACTATTCACTTCGCCATGTAAACGGCAAAGAGGGTGAAGTGATGTTGGTGGATGATTATGGTCACCATCCAACAGAAGTGGATGCCACGATTAAAGCAGCAAGAGCGGGTTGGCCTGATAAGCGCATTGTGATGGTATTTCAGCCACATCGCTATTCACGTACTCGTGACTTGTATGATGATTTTGCCCATGTGCTCAATCAGGTCGATGTGTTGCTGATGTTAGAAGTTTACCCAGCAGGGGAAAAACCTGTGCCAGGCGCTGATAGCCGCTCATTATGCCGTACTATTCGTGGTCGTGGGCAGCTTGACCCAATTTATGTAGCAGAGCCTGAGCAAGTCGCACAAATTCTATCTCAAGCACTTGAGCCAAACGATTTAATTTTAGTACAAGGTGCTGGAAATATTGGTAAAATAGCGCGTAACCTTGCAGAAACTAAATTACAGCCACCAATGGTAGAGGAGTAATTTCATGACTGAGAAAGTTGCAGTTTTATTTGGTGGCACCTCTGCTGAACGTGAAGTCTCTCTGCAATCAGGAAATGCGGTACTTAAAGGGTTACGTGAAGCGGGGATTGATGCACATGCGGTTGATCCTAAAGATTTTCCAGCAGTAACCTTAAAAGAAGCTGGATTTGATAAAGTCTTTATAGCATTGCATGGGCGAGGTGGTGAAGATGGAACTATCCAAGGGTTGCTCGAGTTTTTAGAGCTTCCATACACAGGCAGCGGTGTTATGGCGTCTGCATTGAGTATGGATAAATTAAGAACCAAGCAATTATGGGAAGGTGCAGGTTTATCTGTATCTCCTTACGTTTCTTTAAACAAAACTGAGTTTAATTCACTAACAAAGTTACAAATTGAAGAATTTGTGGGACATCTCGGACTTCCCCTTATTGTCAAACCGAGCTTGGAAGGGTCAAGTGTAGGTATGAGTAAAGTGGATAGTTTAGATGATATATCAGCTGCGTTGGAATTGGCATTTCGTTTCGATGAAACGGTGTTGATTGAAAAATGGTTAAGTGGTCCTGAATACACCGTCGCAATATTGGGCGAACAGGCTTTACCATCAATTCGTATCCAACCACCGGGTATCTTTTACGATTACGAAGCAAAATATTTGTCTGATGAAACACAATACTTTTGTCCAAGTGGTTTGAGTAATGAATTAGAAGCAGACTTGTTACAGTTGGCGATGCGCGCTTATCAAGCGGTTGGTTGCAATGGCTGGGGGCGAGTAGATGTGATGCAAGATAGCGACGGTCAGTTTTATTTACTAGAGGTAAATACCTCTCCAGGCATGACCAGCCATAGCTTAGTGCCAATGGCAGCGCGTCAAGCAGGTATGAATTTTTCGCAGTTGGTAGTACGTATTTTGGAATTGGCTAACTGATATGTCACAGGCAGCGTTAAATGTTAGGCATCATAAACATAATAATGATGACAGCAATGACCCAAATTCAGGCCCAAGTAATGGGGCTTTTCTCGGCGGGTTGATTTTCTTCTTAATGGTTGTTGGAACAATCATTTGGAGTGGCTGGACAGTTATGAATTGGATGAAAGATGCTGACAGGCTGCCGATGTCAAAACTGGTGTTAACAGGAGAGCGTCACTATACGACCAATGATGATGTCAGAAAGGCAATATTATCATTGGGGCAACCAGGAACCTTTATGACGGTTGATGTGAATGCGATTCAAAATCAAATTAGTGCGATGCCATGGATACGCCAAGTCACGGTACGTAAACAGTGGCCTGATGAATTAAAGATCCATCTGGTCGAATATGTGCCTTATGCACGTTGGAATGATCAAACCATGGTTGATGGGGAAGGCCGAGTATTTAGTCTTCCTGCTAGTGAAAATAATAAAGGCGATTATGCCTTGTTATATGGCCCGCAAGGTAGCCAAAAAGAAGTGCTAAAAGAGTATGTCGAATTTAAAAGAATACTTGCAGAGCAAAATTTAAAATTAAAATCAGTCTCGATGACAGCACGCCATGCTTGGCAGCTTATTTTAGATAACGATGTTCGTATTGAACTCGGTAAAAAAGATGTAATTGAGCGGTTAAATCGTTTCCTTGAACTTTATCCGCTGTTGCAGCAAACCACAGATAAACGTGTTGACTCTGTTGATTTACGTTATACCAGTGGTGCTGCGGTGGGGTGGGCACCACTGCTAGTGGATGCTCCACTGGAGTTACAATAATTAATATTGCTAATAACTCAGACTAGGCAGAAGCAAATGATCAAAACGACGGACAGAAAATTAGTGGTAGGCCTTGAAATTGGGACTTCTAAGGTGTCGGCCCTTGTAGGCGAAATTCTGCCCGATGGTATGGTGAATATTATCGGGGTGGGAAGCTGTCCATCTCGTGGCATGGACAAAGGCGGCGTTAACGACCTAGAGTCAGTGGTTAAATGCGTGCAAAGGGCGATTGATCAAGCTGAGTTAATGGCAGATTGCCAAATATCTTCAGTTTATCTTGCCTTGTCAGGTAAGCATGTTAGCTGCCAAAACGAAATCGGTATGGTGCCAGTTTCGGAAGAAGAAGTGACACAGGAAGACGTAGACAGTGTTGTTCATACTGCTAAATCAGTCAGAGTTCGTGATGAGCATAGAATTCTTCATGTCATTCCACAAGAATTTGCGATTGATTATCAAGAAGGTATTAAGAACCCTGTTGGTCTGTCAGGTGTGCGTATGCAAGCGAAAGTTCACTTGATTACTTGCCATAACGATATGGCAAAAAACATTGTGAAGGCTGTAGAACGTTGTGGGTTGAAAGTTGACCAACTGATTTTTGCAGGCCTTGCTGCGAGTTATTCTGTACTGACCGAAGATGAGCGTGAGCTCGGTGTTTGTGTGGTTGATATCGGTGGCGGGACCATGGATATGGCGGTGTACACAGGCGGTGCATTACGTCATACCAAAGTTATTCCTTATGCAGGTAATGTTGTGACAAGCGATATTGCCTACGCTTTCGGCACACCACCAAGTGATGCTGAAGCAATCAAAGTTCGTCATGGCTGTGCTGTCGGCTCGATAGTGAGTAAAGATGAAACAGTTGAAGTACCTAGCGTGGGTGGACGACCACCAAGAAGTTTGCAGCGTCAAACTTTAGCGGAGGTTATCGAACCGCGCTATACAGAGCTGTTAAACCTAGTAAATGAAGAAATTTTAAATTTACAGGAACAGTTACGCCAACAAGGTGTCAAACACCATTTGGCCGCGGGGATCGTTCTTACTGGGGGCGCTGCGCAAATCGACGGGCTCGTCGAATGTGCACAAAAAGTGTTCCACACTCAGGTTAGGATCGGGACTCCACTCAATATTACAGGCTTAACGGATTATGCTCAGGAGCCATACTATTCAACTGCGGTTGGGCTTCTGCATTACGGTAAAGAAAGCCATCTTGGCGATGATACCGAAACGGAAAAACGTGCTTCAGTTAAAGGGTGGTTTAGTAAAATCACCGGTTGGCTGAGAAAAGAATTTTAATTTTTATTCAGAAGCATATTATTAGCTTCGAAGTAAGCACAAAACGGAGAGACATTATGTTTGAACCAATGGAGCTAACTAACGATGCGGTGATTAAAGTCATCGGCGTTGGTGGCGGCGGCGGAAATGCCGTTGAACACATGGTGCGTGAGCGTATTGAAGGCGTTGAATTCTTCGCAGTCAATACAGATGCACAAGCACTGCGTAAAACCGCAGTCGGACAAACCATCCAGATCGGTACTGGTATTACTAAAGGTCTTGGCGCAGGCGCCAACCCTGAAGTTGGCCGCAATGCCGCGGAAGAAGATCGTGAAGCGTTACGTAATGCACTTGATGGTGCAGACATGGTCTTTATCGCAGCAGGTATGGGCGGTGGTACTGGTACAGGTGCGGCTCCAGTGGTTGCTGAAGTTGCCAAAGAACTGGGTATTCTAACTGTTGCTGTCGTGACTAAGCCATTCAATTTTGAAGGCAAAAAGCGTATGGCATTCGCGGAATCGGGTATTACTGAGCTATCGAAGCATGTTGACTCATTAATTACTATTCCAAATGACAAATTGCTAAAAGTTTTGGGTCGCGGTATCTCATTACTGGATGCTTTTGGTGCAGCAAATGATGTACTAAAAGGCGCAGTCCAAGGTATCGCAGAGCTGATCACTCGTCCAGGTCTGATGAACGTCGACTTTGCAGACGTACGCACAGTGATGTCAGAAATGGGCTATGCAATGATGGGCTCTGGCGTTGCACGTGGTGAAGATCGTGCTGAAGAAGCGGCTGAAATGGCTATTTCAAGTCCACTTCTGGAAGATATCGATCTGTCTGGTGCTCGCGGCGTGCTGGTCAACATTACAGCTGGTTTCGACCTGCGTTTGGATGAGTTTGAAACGGTGGGTAACACTATTCGTGCATTCGCATCTGATAATGCAACCGTCGTGATTGGTACATCGCTTGACCCAGAAATGAATGAAGAGCTGCGTGTGACGGTGGTTGCAACAGGTATTGGTATGGACAAACGTCCTGAAATTACTCTAGTTAACAACAAGATGTCTCAGCAAGCATCTATGGAACAGCGTTACCAGCAAATGCAAAATAGCATGTCTTCTATGCCATCAATGTCTTCATTGACCGAAGAGAAGCCTGCTGCTGCAAAAGCGGTGAATGACCAAAATACGCAAACGAATAAGGAACCTGATTATCTGGATATTCCTGCGTTTTTGCGTAAACAGGCCGATTAATTTTAATTATATTGGTTTCTCCGCTTTTTGTGCTAAACTTTCCTGCTGATTATCAAGTATGATGATCAGCAGGACGGATAACATTGCGAGAAAAAAACGATGATCAAACAAAGGACACTTAAACGTATAGTTGAAGCGACTGGTGTTGGTTTACATACCGGCAAAAAAGTCACGCTTACTCTGCGTCCAGCGGCGGCCAACACCGGGGTCATCTACCGTCGTACTGACCTAAATCCTCCGGTTGATTTCCCGGCTGATGCTAAGTCTGTCCGTGATACCATGTTATGTACTTGTTTAGTCAATGAAGATAACGTGCGTATTTCGACCGTCGAGCATCTGAATGCTGCTTTGGCAGGGTTAGGTATCGATAACATTGTTATTGAAGTCAATGCGCCTGAAATCCCGATTATGGATGGCAGTGCAGCACCGTTTGTTTTCTTATTACTGGATGCCGGTATCGAAGAAATCAACTGTGCGAAGAAATTCTTACGTATTAAAGAAAAAGTACGCGTAGAAGATGGTGACAAGTGGGCTGAATTTACTCCATATAATGGTTTTAGCCTTGATTTTACTATCGATTTTAATCACCCAGCTATTGATAGCAGCACTCAGCGTTATAAAATTGATTTCTCTGCTGAAGCGTTTGTGAGTCAAATTAGCCGTGCACGTACATTTGGCTTTATGCGTGATATTGAATATCTGCAATCTAAAGGCTTATGCTTAGGCGGTAGTTTCGATTGTGCTATCGTTGTTGATGACTATCGTGTTCTCAACGAAGATGGCTTACGTTTTGAAGATGAATTTGTTCGTCACAAAACGCTTGATGCTATCGGTGACCTGTTCATGTGTGGGCACAATATTATTGGTGCGTTTACGGCTTACAAGTCTGGCCATGCATTGAACAACAAGCTTCTCCAAGCGGTACTCGCGAAAGAATCTGCTTGGGATCTGGTCACATTTGAAGATGAAGCTGAACTGCCAGTGGCGTTCAAAGCACCTTCAACCGTTTACGCCTAATTAAATTAGATATTAATTAAGTTAGTGAATAGTTGTGTAGCTACCACCAAAGTGTGTGTTAGCCTTTTCTGTTGGTTGCACTGGTACTCTCTCCGGCCAGTGCAGCCAGCCGCTCTAATCTCTCTTTTAATCCCTTCGAACTATTTTCAGCCAAACGTAATAGATGTTTAGCCGTCTCTGTGCTTATCTTTCGGTTATTCGGAACTTGATGAGTTTTAACTGTTTGGTTATTCGGCGAGCTATTTTCACCCTTTTTTCGCATTAGAACAGGGTTGATCCTGATGTCTATGGAAGATAAAGATGGTAGAATAGAGGCTCGTAATGCAGAAATTAGATGAATTTTTTCATAATTTAAACGAGTCATCCAACTTGCGTTAGCAACTTCGATAACCAATATGCAATTACGATAGTTTGCAACGCGGCACATAGGCTTGAGTTCGCTGGGTAGCAACCCTGTTACAGCTTGATTTAGCTTATTGATGGCTTTTGCAGTACGTTGAATGGTTTTTAAAGGGCTGCTCGTTTTAGCGAGTGACTCTTCAAGTACATCAAATAGCTCTTGTGGGTGACTATCTCTCATTTCCAGCTCCACCTAATGGGTAGTTCAGTGCTCTAGTATGACAAGTGTGATATGATATGTGTACTATAAAACGATAATATATAAACTATAAACATAGTGTAACAAATAATCTAAGACTTTGATGGGTATTCTAAATCTTTGGCGACAATTTGGTAGACGATACTTTTGGTCTCACCTCTTATTAGGGGTTGTGGCTACGGGTATTGGCATGCCTGCGATTTTGAATGCGTTATCTGATGGGCAACAAACACAATTTAATTCATCTTCTGTTAATCGCCAAAACCAAGCGGTTAATGCTTTTGATAATTTATTTGCTCAGCAAAATCCTCAGCGTTCGTCATCCTCTTCCTCTTATTCAGTGAATTATTGGCAGCAACACGCTGTTCGAAATGTCATTAGGCAATTGACCTTTGCATTTTCGGCAACTGAAGATGATGATGCTAGCCAGCAAGATGAGCAAAAAAACTTACAGTTAGCTCCGCAAATTATGCTTGATACGTTGTATGCCATGTTGGCACAACGGTCATTGGAATGGGGTGAAATTGCTGCCCAATCAAATTATTATGTCTACCCTCTATTTATTTCATATCAACCTGCTATATGGGTTGCTCAGGTTCATGGGATCCGTGCTGGGCCCATTCTCAGTTAATTACCATTTTTATTAGTACGCCTTTATTAGGTGCGCGATTTTTCGTGCAAAATAAATGATGTGATCATTTAATAACTGACTGAGAATAAAGAATTATGTTAACAAAATTATTAACCAAAGTTTTTGGTAGCCGCAACGACCGTACTTTGCGTCGTCTACGTAAAGAGGTTGAAAATATCAACCGTCTTGAGCCTGAGTTTGAAAAACTGACTGATGATGAGCTGAAAGCAAAAACGCAAGAGTTTCGTGAGCGTTTAAGTAAAAATGAAAGTCTTGAAAGCATCATTCCTGAAGCCTTTGCGACAGTGCGTGAAGCGAGTAAACGTGTTTTCGGTATGCGTCATTTCGATGTTCAGCTAATCGGTGGTATGGTTCTGAATGAACGTTGTATTGCTGAAATGCGTACAGGTGAAGGTAAAACATTAACCGCAACATTGCCTGCTTACTTAAACGGTTTAACAGGTAAAGGCGTTCACGTTGTTACCGTCAACGATTACTTAGCTAAACGTGACGCCGAAAACAACCGTCCATTATTCGAATTCTTAGGCTTAACAGTTGGTATTAACCTTCCGGGTATGCCTGCCGGCCTGAAGCGTGAAGCCTACGCTGCTGATATCACTTATGGTACCAACAACGAATTTGGTTTTGACTATTTACGTGACAACATGGCATTTAGCCCAGAAGAGCGTGTACAGCGTAAACTTCATTATGCATTGGTGGATGAGGTCGACTCAATCCTTATCGATGAAGCACGTACCCCGCTGATCATTTCAGGTCCAGCTGAAGATAGTTCAGAACTGTATAAGAAAGTTGATAAAATCATTCCTAAATTAGAGCGTCAAGAGAAAGAAGATTCGGATACTTTCCAAGGTGAAGGCCACTTTTCTGTTGATGAAAAATCACGCCAAGTCACATTGACTGAACGCGGATTGGTGTTGATTGAAAAGCTGCTGTCTGAAGAAGGCCTAATGGAAGAAGGCGAGTCATTGTATTCACCTTCTAATATCATGCTGATGCACCATGTGATGGCGGGTCTTCGTGCTCATGCGCTGTTTACTTTGGATGTGGACTATATCGTTAAAGATGGTCAAGTTATCATTGTTGACGAACACACAGGGCGTACAATGGAAGGCCGTCGTTGGTCTGATGGTCTGCATCAGGCAGTTGAGGCTAAAGAAGGCGTTGAAATCCAAAACGAAAACCAAACCTTGGCTTCGATCACTTTCCAAAACTATTTCCGCCTATATGAAAAATTGGCAGGTATGACAGGGACTGCGGATACTGAAGCGTTTGAGTTTAGCTCTATCTATAAGCTTGACACGATTGTTATCCCAACTAACCGTCCAATGGTACGTAAAGATTTACCTGACTTAGTTTATATGACTGAAGCAGATAAGTTTGATGCAATTATTGAAGATATTCGTGAAAGAACGGCAAATGGGCAACCGGTTCTGGTTGGTACCATCTCGATTGAAAAATCTGAATTGATTTCGAATGCACTGAAGAAAGCAAAAATTGCACACAATGTCTTGAACGCGAAATTCCATGCTATGGAAGCTGATATTATCGCCAACGCAGGTCAAGCGAGTGCTGTCACTATCGCAACTAACATGGCAGGTCGTGGTACCGATATCATGCTAGGTGGTAGCTGGCAAACTGAAGTTGCTGCATTGGAAGAGCCAACTCAAGAACAAATTGATGAAATCAAGGCGCAATGGAAAGTACGCCATGATGCAGTTCTCGCTTCGGGTGGCTTACATATTATTGGTACAGAGCGTCATGAATCACGTCGTATTGATAACCAGCTACGTGGCCGTGCGGGTCGTCAAGGGGATGCGGGGTCTTCACGCTTCTACCTATCAATGGAAGATGCATTGATGCGTATTTTTGCATCAGATCGTGTAACCGGTATGATGCGTAAACTGGGTATGAAACCAGGCGAAGCTATTGAACATCCATGGGTGACTAAAGCGATTGCTAATGCACAACGTAAAGTTGAAAACCGTAACTTTGATATTCGTAAACAATTACTTGAATACGATGATGTTGCTAGTGACCAACGCCGTGCAATTTATACGCAGCGTAATGAGTTACTGGATGGCGGTGATATTCAAGAAACTGTCGATAGCATTCGTGATGATGTGTTCACCACAACAATTGATGCATATATTCCACCACAATCTTTAGAAGAGATGTGGGATATTGAAGGTTTACAAAAACGTTTAGTTAACGACTTTGATTTAGATTTACCAATCAAAGAGTGGTTAGATAAAGAGCCTGAGCTGCACGAAGAAACATTACGTGAGCGTATTATGGCAAAAGCGATTGAAGTTTATCAACGTAAAGAAGAAATTGTTGGCGTTGAAATGATGCGCAATTTTGAAAAAGGTGTCATGCTACAAACGTTAGATACTCTGTGGAAAGAACATTTGGCTTCTATGGATTATTTACGTCAAGGTATTCACTTGCGTGGTTACGCTCAGAAAGATCCAAAACAAGAGTATAAGCGCGAATCGTTCAATATGTTTGCAAATATGCTGGAATCGCTGAAATATGAAGTGATTAGCACGCTATCTAAGGTTCAAGTTCGTTTACCTGAAGAAGTTGAAGCATTAGAGCAGCAGCGTAAAGAAGAAGCAGAACGTTTAGCGAAAAAACAGCATCTCAGTCATGAGTCAAGCGCTGAATCATTAATGTCTGAAGCTGAAGCGCAAATTGCAACACAAGGCCATAAAATCGGTCGTAATGACCCATGTCCTTGTGGTTCAGGCAAAAAATACAAGCAATGCCATGGTCGCTTAAATTAATTTATTAATTCACTAAATCAATTAAAGGCGGGGAAACCCGCCTTTTTAACGAAAAAATTATGGAAAAAAAACATTTATACATCGCTGCTGGGATCATTCGTAATGATGATCAAAAGATATTTATTACTGAGCGTCCAAATGGTACGCATATGGCTGGATATTGGGAGTTTCCTGGTGGAAAGCTAGAAAATGGTGAACAACCTGAAGATGCACTAATCCGTGAATTAGAGGAAGAGGTTGGCATTATTGTCACTGAGTGTGAATTATTTCATTGTGTTGAACACGAATTTGATGAGCGCTGCGTGACACTTTATTTCTATATGGTTTCATGTTGGGAAAACGAGCCATATGGGAAGGAAGGGCAAAAGGGGCGTTGGATTGACCAAAAAGATTTAGTCGCTGATGAATTCCCTCCTGCAAACCGAATCATTGTAGATATGCTGAAGTAGTACCACGTTTTCAAATATTTTATGGTAAATCTGTGGCCTATCCTAAAAATCTGTAAGGGCTAAATGTACAAGACAGGTCACAGTTTTAAAACCATTCAGCACATATTCTAATTCCCTAATCCTTATAGAAAATTAGGTGTTTAGCAACTTAAAATATCCTGAATAAAGTGCATGGTTAATTAGTTATCAGGCTGCTCGCTCCAACTATCGCTATCGGAAATATCTCCTTGGCTGGCGATTTTTTTTTCTTCAGATGCCCACTCTCCCAGATCAATTAGCTGACATCGTTTACTACAAAATGGTCTAAATGGGCTTTCATCACCCCAAATCACAATTTTTTGGCATGTAGGGCAATTAACTTCAATTTTTTCATTCATATATCACTTCCTTTATCAACAGCATGATAATTCAAAATTCATCATTGCGGGTACAATACCATTTTCACTGTCGATGTGAAGAAAACGAATGGCAAATCGTGTTTTATGGCCTGAGATTTGTGGATAAATCAGTTTATCGGTTGATAATCGAACTCTTAATAACTCTTTATCTTCAACACTATCTTGGTAAAAACCGTTATGGCATTCTTTAGTTTCAAAGGCAGCAGCTTGGCGAAGTAAATGTAGGATAGTATCTAAGGTATCTTTAAGCGGAGCTAAACTTTTTAGCCACTCACCGATTGAATGATCTCGCGGCTCTTGAGGCATATTCAGCCAAAGTTGTAATGTAGGGAGATCGAAACTACAACATCCACCAGGAATGCTTAAGCGCTGGCGAACCATACTGATTATTTTGTCATTTCTTAATTGCTGGCCAAATCTTGATGCAGAGGTGATATTTGTAGTTTTAGTTGATAAATCATTAAGTAGAGATGAAATTAATTGATTATCTGCATTCGGTGAATCAGCCCATGCAGCTAGACGCTTACGATGTTTTTCTAATTCTTTGATTAAATCTGTACGAACTTCGCCCCTATCAAGAATTTCAATCAACTCTGAAACAGAACGGAAAAATGCAACACCAGATGTATAGGATGTGATATGACTAAGTTCATAAACTTGTTGCAGCAAAGTCTCAAGGCGAAGCCATGAGCGAATTTTTTCATTTAATGGATACTCATAAGTGACGAAATTGGCCGTGTTGAGTTCACTCATATAGATTTCCTGTTTTTCTGTTGCGCTAGCGTCATATATCGTTGATGCAGTGCTGCTACTTTATCTGCTAGGTTTGATTCACCATTATGATTGGTAATGATATCGTCAGCGTGTAATAAACGGTTGTCTCTACTAATCTGAGACTTTAGGATGCTAGTGACATGCTCTTGGCTTACATTGTCTCTTTGCATTGTGCGTTCAATCTGTTCTTCGGGCGTGACGTCAATGACAAGTATTCGATCTACCAAATGAGTGAGCTTATTTTCAAATAATAAAGGAACAACCCACAAAACATAAGGTGAATTAACTTGCTGTAATTGCTTTTGGGTCTCTTGCTGGATCAGCGGGTGAAGTAAGTCATTTAACCACTGTTTTTCAGCAAGATCCGAAAAAATAATCTCCCGCAAATGCTGGCGGTTAAGAGAGCCATCAGATTTAATTATGCTTGCACCATAGCGTGTTTTTATCGCAGTAAGAGCAGGGGTATTAGGTTCAACCACTGTTCTTGCTATGATATCAGCATCAACCAGTGGTACTCCTAGTTTGGCAAATTCGTTGGCAACTGTTGTTTTACCGCTACCGATACCGCCTGTTAGTGCGACAATATAAGTCATAATTATGTTCATATATATTGAAAAATATTAGGTTACACGGATTTTATCTGTTTGTCTTCACGGATGAGGTAATACGCAATTTTGGCTTATCTACTTGTCATACTTCAAATGGTAGTACTTTCGTTAAGGTATGGAGAACGACGTTCACTCGCTACGGATCACAGTGCTTTCTATGTTCCTAACGGGTTATTCACTTGCCACTTAGTGGCTTCATAAATTATTTAGAGCATAGGTATAATCCCTCATTGGTTTTTTATATCATAAATAGATAGAAGGTTATCCTATAATTAAGCTATCAAATCCCTGTTATAACGTTTCCTAAATTGAATATAGGTAAGTACATAGCTATCATAATTCCGCCTACAAGCAGTGCCATTGCAATAAGTAATATGGGTTCTATCCTTTTGAGTAGTGTCTCGGTTTGAGTAATAAAACTTTCTGAAAAATGAGTAAATAAATATTGTGCAAAATGAATTAACTGCCCAGATTCTTCAGCGACTGAGATAATTTGACATGCCATTTTAGGGAAGAAAGGCTGATTTTTCATTGCAGCGGAAAGGGATTGCCCTTTTACGACGGATTGGTGTACAACTAAACAGGCTCGTTTGTAATATGGGTGATGAACTGTATTAGCTGCACACTTTAAACTTTCAATTAATGGTAAACCGGCTTGTAATGTAGAAGATAGCATTGAAAAGTAAAGGTTGAGGTTATGTTCTCTTGAAAGCCTTCTAAACATTGGTATGAAATTTATGATTTTTATAGAACAAGTAATAAAGTGTTTTTTATATTTAAATGCCGAAATTGATAGAGTGATTATCACTAATAATGGATATATTGAATATTCAGATAGTAATTTTGATAGATGAATGATCAAGTTGGTCATAAAGGGTAAATTATGGCCAAAGCTTTGATATATGGTTTCAAATTGAGGTAAGACATAAACTAGCATAATAAATATAAGGCTTACTGATAATAAGGCTAGTACGGTAGGATATCTCAATGATTGCCGAATTTTTTTCTTAGTTTGTTCATGGTATTTAAGCATATTAGCGATAATTTTAAAGTTGTTTTCATATTGCCCCATTTTTTCTGCTACCTCGACTAAACTCACTATAGTAGGACTAAAAATAGAGGGTGTTTTTTTCAAGCTACTAGCTAGCGAGTCTCCTTTTTTTAAATCATTAATAGCGAGTTTGATAATCATTTTCCAGAGTGGTGGATGATTATTATCCTGAAGTATATACAAGCTTTGAAGTATATTAATTCCTGATGATGATAAAGTACTTAGTTGATAAAAAAAGTGGATCCTATAATCAATGTTTTTTTTGTCTAAATAGAATATTGACTTGAAATTTATTTTTATTGGTATTTGTTCTGATTCTAATAATTCAATAAAGGCAGTGTTTTTGCTTTTAGATATAATAGTATCTTTGATGATAGTGTTATCTTTTGATAATGCAGTATATGAATAAATAAACATTAAATGGGCTCCATGTGACCAACAACTGAATACAATTCTTGTAATGTTGTTTCACCTGATTCAACAAGTTGTAGCCCATTTTCAAAAAGATCCTCAAAGTTAGCTATGCTGGTTTTTCCATGCTGAAAAACGTCGACTAGTGAGTCTTGTTCTAAATATTCATAAATAGCAGTTCTGCCGATAAAACCAGCAAAGCAAAGGTCACAGCCATTTGCAGACCACTCTTGAATTGAGCGTTCGCTACTAATTTGAATATTTTCCGAGCCCTTTACTTTGCAGTGAGAACAAAGCTTACGGACTAGTCTTTGCGCAATCACCATTTTTAAGCAAGAACCTAATTGAGTTCTATCAATGCCGAGTTGTTCCATACGTTCAATGGCGCTAAATGTACAATTAGTATGTAAAGTTGATAAAACTAAATGCCCTGTTTGAGCCGCCCTTGCCGCAATTTGTGCGGTTTCTTCATCTCTAATTTCACCAACCATAATAATGTCAGGATCTTGGCGCAGTAATGCTCTTAAAACATAAGCAAAATTCAATCCGTACTTATCGTTGACCTGTACTTGATTGATCCCTGAAAGAGGAATTTCGATAGGATCTTCTATGGTTGAAATATTACGTGATGTTTGATTTAGATATTCAAGCATACTGTATAAGGTGACGGTTTTACCACTTCCTGTAGGCCCCGTCACCAATATCAAGCCTTGTGGTTGAGAAAGCTTTTTCTTAAGTTTTATTAGTAAGTTGCTATGTAAACCTATTTGATCGATAGAGTATCTTAACTGAGTGCTGAGTATCCTGAGAACAAGCTTTTCACCATGCAGTGTTGGAATGGTTGATAGCCTAATACTGTAGTTATGACCATCAAAATGCCAAGTCATTTGTCCATCTTGTGGTAAGCGTTTTTCGGCAATATTTAGCTTAGTTAGAATTTTTATACGAGCAATAATTTCATTATTAATCTCAAGTGGTGGTGATGCGATAAAATACAGCTTACCATCAACGCGTAAACGAATTTTTAAACCTTGTTTTGTGGGTTCAATATGAATATCAGAAGCTCGTTTTCTGACTGCCATTTTTAGCATATCTTCAACGAACTCTACAGCTGGCGATGTCGTATTTAACTGTTCATTTTCATTAGGCTGATATTCAGGCTCTGGTTCTTGTATCTCTGAATACTTTTTATTGAAGTAATGATCTATTTTTTCTTTAGGCCAAATATCATAGCAAACAGGAACGCTAGATATAAATCTAAGTGTTGCTAATACATTGTCATCAGGTTTATTAGCCGTTGCAATAGATAATCGTTTATTTGTGTAATCAACTATTATAATATAATGTTTATCACAAAAAATCTTCAGTTCTTTAAATATAAAGTCTTTTTCCCTGGTAGAAGCCATAAGTTATCCTATTATTAAAAAATAAATGTGTTTTCACATAATGCTTTTAATTTATTATCATCACTTTCACAGGCAACTTGCCATCGGAATGGTGAACCATCTGTTGATACAATAGGTGTTAGCGTTGCAGATAAACCAGAAAGGTTTTTATCCGCAGAGAAGGTGATAATACCTGCTTTAGCCTCTATGTTTTTTATATATTTTCCTTTTATATTATTAGGTATATTTTCATTTCCTGAGCTACAGCTAGCTAAGGCCCCTTTATTGAATGAGCAGATTTCAATATTATTTTTATACGGTAAAATTGTTTGTAATACATCTGTTATTGCTGCTTTTTGCATATAACCTTGATAGCCCGGTATGGCTATGGCACTTAATATAGATATAATTGCAATTACAACCATTATTTCAATTAAAGAAAATCCTTTTTGATTCATAAAATCCTCCGATTTAAGTGAGGTTTTATCTTAAGCAAAAAATTGTAATGTTTAATTTTATAAAATACTGTATTTCGAATGCGCTCGAAAATTTAAAATAGAAATGATTGACTATTACATTTTCTTGGGAGCGGGTTCGCAAAGCTTATTTATATTAAAAAAATAGCTCAAACTAGTGAGCTATATGTGATAAATAGAGTCTATAAATTGAAGGTGTGGCAACTTGAAATATGACGAGTATAAATATTGTTGTTACTTCTTTTTTGCGCTGAGTTGGCTTTTAAATTTTTGCCAATCAAAGTAGGGACCTGGGTCGGTTTTACGTGCTGGGGCAATATCACTGTGGCCAGTAATGTGGTCTTTTATTTCTGGGTATTGATTTATCAATGCTCTTGTAAGAGAAGTCAATGAATCGTACTGTTCAGCAGTAAAGGGCTCGAAGTCTGTGCCTTCTAGCTCAATGCCAATTGAAAAGTCATTACATTTTTCTTTTCCTTGGTAGATAGATTGCCCTGCATGCCATGCGCGAAGGTTAAAAGGAACATACTGAATAACGGTGCCATCTCGGCGGATTAGGCAATGCGCTGAAACGCGGAGATGCTTGATTTCATCAAAGAATGGGTGCTCGTTTGGATCCAGTGTTCCTGTGAACAGTTGGTTGATATAAGGTCCACCAAACTGCCCTGGCGGTAAGCTAATATTGTGGATCACTAACAGGGAAGGCGGAGCGTTTGTAGGGCGTTCATCATGATGTGGAGATGGAATATGGGCTACATTTTTTAACCAGCCATTATGTATTTCCATATTCTGTGCCATTGGATTCTCTTTTCTGCATTGTTTACATTCAAAAATTGTTACGTGAGAGATTAACATATACGTAAAATAATTCGAGTTGTATATGTATGCCTCTAAGGAGATTTTACAAGTTAGCCTAATGAATTACATAGTGTAAATTCTATTAAATTCAGCTAATTAGCAGCTTGTAAACAGGCTGGATATGAAGAAAGAACTATCAACGATTGACTTAAGTGAGGAAATCATTGTTGCTGATAGTGTCGCCGGTATCCCTTAATTGATATTTTAACTTGAAGTATGATGATGACCAGAACAGACCAAGCAGTGAAGTACCTACACGGCTAAATGCCCCATGATAACGCCGCTTATGGTGGGTGGATAATAATTTTATTGGAGTTGATTGATGGCTACAAGGCGCTATGACGAAAATCAAAGACGTGAAGTTTTACTCAATAGGCTAAGTATTGATATCCCATTTATGGTAAGTAATGCATTAAAAGAAGATCTTGGTCAAATAGTCGATTATAAACAAGATATTACTGGGCAGCTTTTATCTCCAAACTCACAAGCCAATGCACGTATTATTACAAGAGAAGATGGCATTTTTTGTGGGCAACAGTGGTTAGACGAGGTTTTCAAGCAGTTAGGTGGGCAGGTGAGTGTGATATGGCATGTTAGCGATGGCGATAAGGTCACAGCGAACCAACTACTTTGTGAAATGTCAGGGCCATCTCAGGTATTACTCACAGGTGAAAGAACAGCACTGAATTTTATTCAAACATTATCTTCAGTATCCACGGTGACTTCAAAGTATGTTGCTCAACTTGTTGGCACTCGAACTAAGCTTTTAGATACGCGTAAAACGATCCCTGGGTTAAGAACCGCGTTGAAATACGCCGTCTTAATGGGTGGGGGTTTTAACCACCGTCTTGGTTTGTCTGATGCCTATCTTATTAAAGAAAATCATATTATTTCAGCGGGTTCTGTGACCGAAGCCGTCAAATTAGCTCGCCAAGCCCATTCTGAAGTACCTATTGAAGTCGAAGTGGAAAGCTTGGATGAATTATTACAGGCAATAAAGGCTGATGCAGATATTATTATGCTTGATAATTTTACCGTCACTATGATGAAAGAAGCTGTTGTACTGACTGGAGGCAAAGCCGCACTTGAAGTTTCAGGGGATGTGACTCTAGAAACAATTAAGGAGTTTGCTGAAACAGGGGTGGACTTCATTTCTGTTGGTGCTTTGACTAAACATATTAGGGCGATGGATCTCTCCATGCGCTTTGTTGAACAATCACAATAGTGCGCTAATGAAAAGAGATATTGGTTGACCACTGATATCTCTTGACTCTTTGTTGTCTGAATAAGTGCTCGAATATAGATAAACGGAGCCATCAATCATTTCGTAGTGAAATTAAAACAGATGATTTTGGTTTTTTCGACTGCGTAATGCCATCTATTTAGTGGAAGTATTGGACTCTTAGATTGAGTAAAACAACAAATGAGATGAATATTTAACTATATTGTTAATGTTTACGCTGAATAATTTTAGTTGTTCGCTTTTTGGTAAGGATACTCTGAGTTTTTAGTCTGTTTTTATGAATTAATATGCATGATTTTTTTGCTATATCGTTTCAGTATGTGTGTTAATGACATATTGATTCGCTAAAATTGTTAAAACAGCGTGCCAGTTTCGGGCAAATTAGTTATCAAAATATGCTAGAGTTTAAAAAAATCTGTTAAAATTTGCAGGATTTTATGATTTAGCTCAAGGTCTTTATGGACAGTTAGTGAATACTTTGTTACTTTATTAATCCACACAGAAATTGGTAATACCAATTAACACTGTGCGATACCTAATCATTAATTACTCACTATGATCATGGCAGGTTATGGCTTACGGTAAAATTCGCCAACCAAAATTATCCGATGTCATTGAGCAGCGCCTCGAGCATCTTATTTTCGAAGGGACATTGCGCCCCGGCGAAAAGCTACCTCCTGAGCGTGAACTGGCAAAACAGTTCGACGTGTCTAGGCCATCAGTGCGTGAAGCAATCCAAACTCTCGAAGCGAAAGGGCTACTGTCTCGCCGTCAAGGTGGGGGAACATTTGTGCAAAAACAAATGTGGCAAAGTTTTAGTGATCCGCTAACCGAGCTACTCGCTGGTAACCCTGAATCTCAATTTGATCTTCTTGAAACTCGTCATGCCCTTGAAGGTATTGCTGCCTATTATGCGGCGCTACGCGGCACAGATGAAGATTTGGAACGCATTCGTCAAAGTTACGAGTTAATTATTAAAGCTCAGCAAAGTGGTGATATCGATGCTGAGTCTGATGCTGTTTTGCAATATCAACTGATTGTCACAGAGGCTGCGCATAATGTCGTAATACTGCATTTATTGCGTTGTATGGTGCCAATGCTTGAGCAAAACATTCGTCAAAACTTTGAGTTTTTGTATACCCGTAAAGAAATGTACAAAGCAGTTAGTGAACATCGTGCTCAAATATTCTCCGCTATAATGGCAAGAGAACCTGAAAAAGCACAAGAGGCTTCCCATCGTCACTTAGCATTTATTGAAGAGTTACTTTTGGATATTAGCCGTGAACAAACAAGACGTGAACGTTCTTTACGCAGGTTACAGCAACATCCTGAATTAAATTAGTAATACAGATTACTGACTGCTGCGTCTGTATTATTGTAACTACTCTCTTTGGGAGTTCTAGCGGCAACAACAGCAGGGCCTATCTTTCCGCTATTTTGTGGAAAAGTAGCAGGAAGATAGGCTCCATATATTCTCTAAATAATTTGAGGCGCAGTTAGGTGGCAAGCACATAAGCTACTGAAGCATATACAAGTATGCGATGAGTAGCGAGTGGGTGGAGTCTCCATCTCTTAACGGAAAACGCTGCAACTTGAAGTATGACGAGTAAAAACATTAAAAAATAGATAACAGATAAGGAATACACCATGTCAGATATGTTGAAAAATGACGTGGATCCGATTGAAACTCGCGACTGGCTACAGGCGATTGAATCGGTCATCCGTGAAGAAGGTGTTGATCGTGCTCAGTTCATTATCGAACAGGTATTGAGTGAAGCACGTAAAGGCGGCGTAAATATTGCTGCTGGCGCATCTAGTCGTTCTGACTATATCAACACTATCGCTGTTGAAGACGAGCCTGCATACCCTGGTAACATGGATTTGGAGCGCCGTATTCGCTCCGCGATTCGTTGGAACGCAGTAATGACTGTTCTGCGTGCTTCTAAGAAAGATCTGGAACTGGGTGGCCACATGGCATCATTCCAGTCTTCTGCGACTTTATATGAAGTATGTTTCAACCATTTCTTCCGCGCTCATAACAACAATGACGGTGGCGATCTGGTCTTCTTCCAAGGGCATATCTCTCCAGGGATCTACGCTCGTGCATTCTTAGAAGGTCGTTTAACTGAAGAGCAGATGAACAACTTCCGTCAAGAAATTGGTGGTAAAGGTCTGTCTTCTTACCCGCACCCTAAATTGATGCCTGACTTCTGGCAATTCCCAACAGTATCAATGGGTCTGGGTCCAATCAATGCGATCTATCAAGCTAAATTCCTTAAATATTTAGATAACCGTGGCCTGAAAGATACTTCAGCTCAGCGTGTTTACGCATTCTTAGGTGATGGTGAGATGGATGAGCCAGAATCTAAAGGTGCGATTACTATCGCAACGCGTGATAAGTTAGATAACCTTGTATTTGTTATCAACTGTAACTTGCAACGTTTAGATGGCCCAGTAACAGGTAACGGTAAAATCGTTAATGAACTTGAAGGCATCTTTAGTGGTGCTGGTTGGCAAGTTATTAAAGTTATGTGGGGCGACCGTTGGGACGAGCTGCTGCGTAAAGATACCAGCGGTAAACTCGTTCAATTAATGAACGAAACTCTTGATGGTGACTATCAAACATTTAAATCACGTGACGGTGCGTACGTTCGTGAGCACTTCTTCAATCGTTACCCAGAAACAGCCGCATTAGTTAAAGATATGACTGATGATGAGATTTGGGCACTGAACCGTGGTGGCCACGATCCGAAGAAAGTTTATGCTGCATTCCAAAAAGCAAAAGAAACCAAAGGCAAACCAACTGTTATTTTAGCTCAAACCATCAAAGGCTATGGTATGGGTGAAACTGCAGAAGGTAAAAACATTGCTCACCAAGTGAAAAAAATGAACATGGACGGCGTTCGCCACTTCCGTGATCAGTTCAATGTGCCTGTTGCTGATGAGCAAATTGAAAAACTGCCATACATTACTTTTGAAAAAGATTCAGAAGAATACAAGTATCTGCATGAGCGTCGTCAAGCTCTGGGTGGTTACCTTCCAGCTCGCCGTACTCACTTCGAAGAAAAATTAGAAATCCCTGCATTGTCAGATTTCAATCAATTACTTGAAGAGCAATCAAAAGAAATTTCAACCACTATCGCCTTTGTTCGCGCGTTAAACGTGATGTTGAAAAACAACTCTATCAAAGAGCGTTTAGTGCCAATCATCGCTGATGAAGCACGTACCTTTGGTATGGAAGGTCTGTTCCGTCAAATCGGTATTTACAGCCCTAAAGGCCAGCAGTATACGCCACAAGATCGTGAGCAAGTTGCTTACTATAAAGAAGATTCTAAAGGCCAAATCCTGCAAGAAGGCATCAATGAATTGGGCGCAGGCTCATCATGGTTAGCGGCTGCTACATCATACAGCACCAATAACCTGCCGATGATCCCATTCTATATCTACTACTCAATGTTTGGTTTCCAACGTATTGGCGACTTGATGTGGGCAGCAGGTGACCAACAGGCTCGTGGTTTCTTAATTGGTGGTACTTCTGGCCGTACAACCTTAAATGGTGAAGGCTTGCAGCACGAAGATGGTCATAGCCATATTCAATCACTGACTATTCCTAACTGTATCTCTTATGACCCAGCATTTGCTTATGAAGTTGCTGTGATCATGCAAGACGGTTTGGAGCGTATGTATGGTGAGAAACAAGAGAACGTGTACTACTACATCACGACTCTAAATGAAAACTATCATATGCCAGCAATGCCAGAAGGCGCTGAAGAAGGTATCCGTAAAGGTATCTATAAACTGGCTTCAATTGAAGGTAGTAAAGGTAAAGTTCAGCTGTTAGGTTCTGGTTCAATGATGCGCCATGTTCGTGAAGCAGCAAATGTGCTGTCTACCGAATACGGTATTGGTTCTGATGTATACAGCGTAACATCATTCACTGAATTGGCTCGTGATGGCCAAGACTGTGAGCGTTGGAACATGCTGCACCCATCCCAAGAACCACGTGTGCCATATGTTGCTCAAGTGATGAATGGTGCGCCAGCAGTTGCATCAACTGACTACATGAAACTGTTTGCAGAACAAATTCGTACTTACGTACCAGCAAGCGACTATCGCGTATTGGGTACTGATGGTTTCGGCCGTTCTGACAGTCGTGAAAACCTACGTCACCACTTCGAAGTTGATACTTCATATGTGATTGTTGCGGCGTTAGGTGAGTTGGCTAAACGTGGTGAGATTGATGTTAAAGTCGTTGAAGAAGCGATTAAAAAATACAACATCAACCCAGAAAAAGTTAACCCACGTCTGGCATAAGAGGTAATAATCAATGTCTATTGAAATCCAAGTGCCTGATATCGGTGCTGATGAAGTTGAAGTCACCGAAGTTATGGTTAAAGTTGGTGATAAAGTAGAAGCGGAACAATCTTTGATCACTGTTGAAGGTGACAAAGCTTCTATGGAAGTTCCCTCTCCTCAAGCAGGTGTGGTGAAAGAAATTAAAATTGCCGTTGGTGATAAAGTGACCACTGGCAAACTAATTATGGTGTTTGAATCCGCAGAAGGTGCAGCAACAGCTGCACCAGCTGAAGCTCCAGCGGCTCCGGCAGCGGCACCAGCAGCAGCTCTGAAAGAAGTTGCAGTGCCTGATATCGGTGGCGATGAAGTCGAAGTTACTGAAATTATGGTAAAAGTTGGCGATACTGTTGCAGAAGAGCAATCACTGATCACCGTTGAAGGCGATAAGGCTTCAATGGAGGTTCCAGCACCATTTGCGGGTACTGTTAAAGAGATCAAAATCGCTGCTGGCGATAAAGTGAAAACAGGTTCACTGATCATGGTCTTTGAAGTTGCAGGTGCAGCACCTGTAGCCGCTTCTGCTCCAGCAGCAGCTCCGGCGGCACCAGCCGCTCCAGCAGCCGCAGCAATCAAAGATGTTAACGTACCAGATATCGGTGGTGATGAAGTTGAAGTCACTGAAGTGATGGTTAAAGTCGGTGATAGCGTTTCTGCAGAGCAATCTATCATTACTGTTGAAGGTGATAAGGCTTCAATGGAAGTTCCTGCACCATTCGCAGGTACCGTTAAAGAAATCAAGATTGCGACTGGCGATAAAGTGAAAACTGGCTCGCTGATCATGACCTTTGAAGTGGCAGGTGCAGCACCAGTAGCCGCACCTGTTGCGGCGGCTCCAGCTCCTGCGGCATCTGCTCCGGCTCCAGTAGCAGCGGCAGCAAAAGCAGCTGACAACAAAAATGAATTTGTTGAAAATGACGCTTATATCCATGCAACACCTGTTATTCGTCGCTTAGCGCGTGAATTTGGTGTTAACTTAGCGAAAGTTAAGGGTACAGGTCGTAAAGGTCGTATCCTGCGTGAAGACGTTCAGGCTTACGTTAAAGATGCAGTGAAGCGTGCAGAAGCACCAGCAGCAGCTGGTGGCGGTTTACCGGGTATGTTGCCATGGCCAAAAGTGGATTACAGCAAGTTTGGTGAAGTTGAAGAAGTTGAACTTGGCCGTATCCAAAAAATCTCTGGTGCTAACCTGAGCCGTAACTGGGTGATGATCCCTCACGTAACTCTGATGGAAGAGGTTGATACCACTGAAGTTGAAGAGTTCCGTAAGCAACAAAACAAAGAAGCTGAGAAGAAACAGCTGGGTGTGAAAATCACTCCACTGGTCTTTGTTATGAAAGCCGTTGCACGTGCTCTGGAAGAAATGCCACGTTTCAACAGCTCTATTTCAGAAGATGCACAGCGTCTGTTCCTGAAAAAATACATCAACATCGGTATCGCGGTTGATACACCAAATGGCTTAGTTGTTCCTGTTTTCAAAGATGTGAACAAAAAAGGCATTATGGAACTGTCTCGCGAGCTGGGTGAAGTTTCTAAGAAAGCGCGTGCAGGTAAACTGACCGCAGCTGACATGCAAGGCGGTTGCTTCACGATTTCTAGCCTAGGTGGTATCGGTACTACCGGTTTTGCACCAATCGTGAATGCACCAGAAGTGGCAATTATGGGTCTGTCACGCTCTGCTATCAAACCAGTTTGGAATGGTAGTGAGTTTGTTCCTCGTCTCATTCTGCCAATGTCTCTGTCATTTGACCACCGTGTGATTGACGGCGCTGATGGTGCGCGTTTCATCACTCTAGTTGGACAATTGATGAGCGATATTCGCCGTCTGGTAATGTAACGAATAAGACCGGTCAATTGACCGGTCTGTTTTATTTGGGCTGGGGCAGAGTTTTTCGCTGTTGCAGCGAAAGGTTGGGAGTTACGTCACGCATTCAGCCTTTTCAGGATGTTAACAATTCTGTAAACTGCTCGCGGTGTGTATTTTCCGGTGGAATTATTCGTTTTTTGGCTGCCCCCGCTGGACAAAACAAAAAGAGGTCATGATGAGTACTGAAATTAAAGCCCAAGTAGTGGTACTTGGTGCAGGCCCTGCAGGGTATTCTGCGGCTTTCCGTTGCGCTGACTTAGGTTTAGAAACTGTATTAGTAGAACGTTACTCAACTCTGGGTGGCGTTTGTTTGAACGTTGGTTGTATCCCTTCTAAAGCACTGTTGCATGTCGCAAAAGTGATTGAAGAAGCGAAGGCACTGGCTGAGCACGGTATTGTTTTTGGTGAGCCAAAAACAGATATCTCTAAAGTACGCCTGTGGAAAGAAAAAGTCATCAATCAGCTGACTGGTGGTCTGGCTGGTATGGCAAAAGGCCGTAAAGTTAACGTTGTTAACGGCCTAGGTAAATTTACTGGTGCTAACACACTGGTTGTTGAAGGCGAAAATGGCAGCACCACTATCAACTTTGATAATGCAATTATCGCTGCGGGTTCACGTCCTATTCAGCTGCCATTCATTCCTCATGAAGACCCACGTATTTGGGACTCTACAGATGCGCTTGAGCTGAAAGAAGTTCCAGAGCGTCTGCTAGTTATGGGTGGTGGTATCATCGGTCTAGAAATGGGTACTGTTTATCATGCTCTGGGTTCTCAGATTGATGTAGTTGAAATGTTTGACCAAGTTATCCCTGCTGCGGATAAAGACGTGGTTAAAGTATTCACCAAACAAATCAGCAAAAAATTCAACTTACTGTTAGAAACAAAAGTGACTGCTGTTGAAGCGAAAGAAGACGGCATCTATGTTTCTATGGAAGGTAAAAAAGCGTCTGCTGAGCCTCAACGTTATGATGCAGTTCTGGTTGCGATTGGTCGTGTACCAAACGGTAAAAACCTAGATGCAGGTAAAGCAGGTGTTGAAGTTGACGATCGTGGCTTCATCCATGTTGATAAGCAAATGCGTACTAACGTACCTCATATCTTCGCTATCGGTGATATCGTGGGTCAACCAATGTTGGCACACAAAGGTGTTCACGAAGGCCACGTTGCCGCTGAAGTTATCTCTGGTCTGAAGCATTACTTCGATCCTAAAGTCATTCCTTCAATCGCTTATACTGAACCAGAAGTTGCTTGGGTTGGTTTAACAGAGAAAGAAGCGAAAGAGAAAAACATCAGCTATGAAGTGGCAACTTTCCCATGGGCAGCATCTGGTCGTGCAATTGCATCTGACTGCTCTGAAGGTATGACTAAGCTGATTTTCGACAAGCAATCTAACCGTGTTATCGGTGGTGCGGTTGTTGGTGTTAATGGTGGCGAGCTGTTAGGTGAAATCGGCTTAGCAATCGAAATGGGTTGTGATGCAGAAGATATCGCATTAACTATTCATGCTCACCCGACACTGTATGAATCAATTGGTATGGCGGCAGAAATCTACGAAGGTAGCATTACTGACTTACCAAACGCTAAAGCGAAAAAGAAAAAATAATTTCTTAGGTCTTTTTGATAAACAGCTTTTTAGTTAGCTGTTTATCAATAAAATATATAAAAGCCAATATGGAAACATATTGGCTTTTTGCTTTTGTATATAGACTTATTATCTAGCTGTAGCTTGAATTATTAAATTAAAAATTTATTTAATAATTCAAGTTTAATAAATATAAATAATAACGTTTAGTTGACTAGTAAAGTATTACATTTTAACTTCTTTATTCTTTTCATTTACGCTAATAAGGAAGTTAGTCTATGGGGGAACATATAGGTACAATTTATGTATTTTCAGATGCGTTGCCGGATATTGAAAGTCCAAATTCGTATTTTGGAGATGGCTGTTACGGTGAGTGTGATAGTATCACGGATGGGTTTAGAACTAATGATTTATCGCGGTGGTGTTGAATATCGCTTGCCTAACGGTAAAGGTATTCGTTATAACTCAGATAGCTCATTCTCGGGCTTATTAGACCCAAAAAGGTAGTATGTATGAAAAATGATTTTAGTGTGGATTTTTTTAGTGATTCTCGATATGAAGAATTAACTGCGGAGATATCTTATAAAGGGCAGATACTTTGCCAAATTAATAAAGATAAAGGACCAAATGAAGTCGAAATTGAGTTTTTCAATGATAGTAGGCTATTGGCTGAAGAGGTGGAAATGAAATTTCCTTTAGATGCATTCATCTCTATTTTAAATGAAACTAAACTAGAACTACTATCTTAATAAAATTCTGAATTACTAAAACCTCAATAGTTAAATGATAAATTATTGAGGTTTTATTGTATAAATACTAGATCATTTATTGAATAACCTTACTCACTATTAGTAATTTCACTGAGTAAATGAAATTATAAATGGTAAAGGTTAAAGTATGAAAATAAAGCTTAATCTACTGGGAGAGGCTGTAATAACAATCTTCAATGAAATGAAAGAACAGGGTATAGATAATATTGACCTAGATTCAGACTTTTATTGGAATGTACCTTATGAATCTATTTATGATATTTATAATGAACCGACTCAATTAGATATTGGGTAGTTAGAGGATGACTATAAAATTCTATATGAGGCTACAGAAAAGGAGCTTTTACTAAGGCATAACTTAAAGAATATATCTGCCATTTTACGTTATTTAGCAGAGAAGCATTCGGTTTAAATCTGATCTGATAACAGGAAGTGTGTAGGTAGTGGTCATCTTGATTATTGCTTGCACACTTATTGGCGGATCTTCAATTCATAGTTAACCTAACGTATTATCAGTATAAACTAACGCTCATAATTCATATCAATAAGCAAATCTGATGAAGCTAATACCGACCGCAATTTTAATTCATGTACCTGATGTCTCTGCTGGCTTGGCTTGGTATCAACAGGCCTTTCCACAAGCAGTTGCTGAATACCTCCCCGAATTTGATTTCACGCTATTACATGTAGGAGATTTCACTATTGAAATTGTCCAAGCGGATGAAAAAGTCAGGGAAGGGAAGCGAGGAACAGTGCTTTATTGGCAAACTGAATCTTTGAATGCTGTAATGAAACATTTGCTCGCTTTAGGTGCAAAACTGTATCGAGGGCCGATGTTAATCGATGGTAACAACCGAATGTGTCAGTTTGAAGATCCGTTTGGTAATTTAATTGGTTTAAAAGGACAATAAAATCAATTAAAACCGTTAAAAAAGTTAAGGCCAATCGCAATGATTTTCCTTATCAATTAGATATATAAATAAAATTACGATAAAAAATATAATTTGTGATAGCTGATGAAAAAGGGCACAAAAGAGAGTGCGTTAACGACATAAATGCATTATAAAAAGTGTGGCTATACTCGTGATACTTCAAGTTGTAACGCTTTTTGTTAAGGCATCGCATTGGTTACAGCGCTTTATTCACTTACCACTTAGCGACACTTTGAATTATCTAGAGTATATATCTGCTTTTTGTGACTGATGATAGTATCTTAAACTAAAAACAACCTGTAATTGATTATTAGGGCCTAAAGTAAGTAGATATATGTTGCTTTCTTGTGAATGAATTAACATTCTATTTAAACTCTGCTATGCTGAACGCCCGAAGCTGGACATAATTTTACTGCCATTGAGATTATGTGAGCAAATTCCTCTGACCTGGCACCGGATGATAATTTTTGTCAGGATGGTGCAGACAGCCGGGTATATAAATTACAATGAAGCGAGGAGAACGTCGTGCTAGAAGATTACCGTAAGCACGTAGCCGAGCGTGCCGCTCAAGGGATTGTCCCTAAGCCGTTAGATGCTGCACAAGTAGCTGCACTGGTAGAACTACTAAAAAACCCACCTAAAGGTGAAGAAGATTTCCTGTTAGACCTGCTAACCAACCGCGTACCCCCTGGTGTTGACGAAGCAGCCTATGTAAAAGCTGGCTTTTTAGCCGCTATCGCGAAAGGCGAAGCCGCCTCTCCTCTTATCTCCCCTGAAAAAGCAGTCGAACTACTCGGTACTATGCAGGGTGGATACAATATTCATGCGCTGATCGAAGCTTTAGATGATGCTAAGCTTGCGCCAATCGCTGCCAAAGCGCTTTCACACACTTTATTGATGTTTGATAACTTCTATGATGTGGAAGAGAAAGCCAAAGCAGGTAATGAATATGCTAAGCAAGTCATCGAGTCATGGGCCGATGCAAAATGGTTCTTAGAACGTCCTGAATTAGCTGAAAAATTAACTGTAACTGTGTTCAAAGTGACTGGTGAAACTAACACTGATGATTTGTCACCAGCGCCTGATGCATGGTCACGTCCTGATATTCCGTTACACGCATTGGCGATGCTGAAAAACGCTCGCGATGGTATCGTACCTGATGATGCCGGTAACGTCGGCCCCATCAAGCAAATTGATGAGTTAAATAAGAAAGGTTTCCCATTAGCTTACGTTGGTGATGTTGTAGGTACGGGTTCTTCTCGTAAATCAGCAACTAACTCTGTACTGTGGTTTATGGGGGATGACATTCCATTCGTTCCTAACAAACGTGGTGGCGGTGTTGTGCTTGGTGGTAAAATTGCCCCAATCTTCTTTAACACAATGGAAGATGCAGGAGCACTACCTATTGAGGTTGATGTTTCTAAACTCAATATGGGTGATGTCATTGATATTTATCCGTATAAAGGTGAAGTTCGTAACCATGAGACGGGCGAGCTGCTAGAAACATTTGAACTCAAAACAGATGTATTGATTGACGAAGTTCGTGCTGGCGGTCGTATTCCACTGATCATTGGCCGTGGTTTAACCACAAAAGCACGTGAAGCACTTGCTTTAGAGCCAACAAACGTTTTCCGTCATGCAAAATCTGTAGCACAAAGCAACCGTGGTTTCTCTTTAGCTCAGAAAATGGTGGGTCGAGCTTGTGGCCGTACTGGTATTCGCCCAGGCGAATACTGCGAACCTAAAATGACCTCTGTTGGTTCTCAAGATACCACAGGGCCAATGACACGTGACGAATTGAAAGATTTGGCGTGTTTAGGTTTTTCTGCAGATTTGGTGATGCAGTCATTCTGCCACACTGCTGCTTATCCAAAACCTGTCGACGTGACTACTCACCATACACTACCTGATTTCATTATGAACCGTGGTGGGGTTTCTTTACGTCCGGGCGACGGTATTATTCACTCATGGCTAAACCGTATGCTATTGCCTGATACTGTTGGTACAGGCGGTGATTCACATACTCGTTTCCCAATTGGTATCTCTTTCCCTGCGGGTTCCGGTTTGGTTGCGTTTGCAGCCGCAACAGGGGTTATGCCTCTGGATATGCCTGAATCCGTACTGGTTCGCTTTAAAGGTGAAATGCAACCGGGTATCACATTACGTGATCTGGTGCATGCGATCCCATTATATGCGATTAAAGACGGTTTACTGACAGTCGAGAAAAAAGGTAAGAAAAACATTTTCTCAGGCCGTATTTTAGAGATTGAAGGTTTACCTGAGCTAAAAGTTGAGCAAGCGTTCGAACTTGCTGATGCTTCAGCTGAACGTTCTGCGGCAGGCTGTACCATTAAACTGGATAAAGCGCCAATCATTGAATACTTACAGTCCAATATTACACTGCTGAAGTGGATGATTGCTGAAGGGTATGGTGATCGTCGTACGATTGAGCGTCGTATCAAAGGGATGGAAAGCTGGTTAGCAGATCCTCAATTGCTTGAAGGCGATGCTGATGCAGAATATGCCGCAGTAATTGAAATCGATTTGAATGAAATCAAAGAGCCAATTCTGTGTGCACCGAATGACCCTGATGATGCACGTTTATTATCAGCAGTACAAAACGAGAAGATCGATGAAGTATTTATCGGTTCTTGTATGACAAACATTGGCCACTTCCGTGCGGCGGGTAAACTGCTTGATCAACACAAAGGTCAATTGCCAACACGTTTATGGGTTGCACCACCAACTAAGATGGATGCGGCACAGCTTACTGAAGAAGGCTACTACAGCGTATTTGGTAAGAGTGGGGCACGTATTGAAGTCCCAGGTTGCTCGTTATGTATGGGTAACCAAGCACGTGTTGCAGATGGTGCAACGGTTGTTTCAACCTCAACGCGTAACTTCCCTAACCGTTTAGGTACAGGTGCAAATGTGTTCCTCGCATCAGCTGAGCTTGCTGCAGTTGCTTCTCTGCTAGGTCGTTTGCCGACGCCTGCTGAGTACCTACAGTTTATGGATAAGGTTGATGAAACGGCAGCGGATACTTATCGCTATCTGAACTTTGATCAATTAGAGCAATACACTGAAAAAGCAGATGGCGTTATTTTCCAAACTGCTGTTTAATCACTGATTTAGTATTGATTAAAAGGCTCTGGTTTCAGAGCCTTTTTTATTTCTGGTGGAATACTCATTATGGCAAAAAAATAATTAACAAGCTATTTTCCCGATGAGGTATGTTTGTCAGTTTACATAGGTTTTTATCTAAAAATCGCAGTTCCTCATAATAACATCATGTTAAATAAGGTTTTTTGACTATTCACTGTTGAATGTAACTCACTTGTGTTTTATTTCACAAATATTTAACAATCTCACAAAATGAAAAGAAAGAAAATATTAGCATTGTTTAGCAATGAGCGGCCTGTGTATATTTATTTTGTCTAAGTGAATATAACTATAGGTGCCTTATGTTAAGTAAAAATATGATTTCAATATCAGTTACGGCGCTAGTATTCTCTATTTCTGCTTATGCAGCTCAACCGGAAGGGTATCCTGCTGATTATCAGAAATTGGTTGATGGTGCTGTAAAAGAAGGAAAAGTCGTAATTTATTCGACGACTGATATTAAAGCGGCTGAGCCATTAATTAAAGGTTTTGAGGAACAGTACCCAGGTATTAAAGTTGAATATAACGATATGAACAGTACCGAGTTATATAATCGTTATATTAGCGAGCAGGCAGCAGGTGCGGCGAGCGGTGATGTAATATGGAGCTCATCAATGGACACTGCACTGAAACTTGCATCAGACTATGCTAAACAATATTCCTCACCTGAATTGGCTCAGCTACCAAAATGGTCGGTTTGGAAAGAAAAAGCGTATGGTACGACTTATGAGCCGGTTGTATTTATTTATAATAAACGGCTCATTCCTCAAGCTGATGTTCCTGATTCACACGCCGCTTTAGCCAAATTGATCGCTAGTCAACCTGAAAAATTTAAAAGTAAAGTCACCACTTACGATATCCAAAAATCGGCAGTAGGGTTTATGTTAGCGGCGCAAGACGCAAAACAGGACGCAAATTATTTTTCCCATTTAGCAGACATAGGCAAAGGCGGATTAACTGTTCAATCCTCAACAGGCACTATGATGGAGCGTGTTTCTTCAGGGGAAAATTTAATTGGATTTAATATTTTAGGCTCTTATGCAGAAAGCCGAGCAAAAAATGATAGCTCAATGGGGATTATATATCCGAAAGACTACACTTTAGTGTTATCACGAGTGAGCTTTATTAGTGATACTGCCAGCAATGAAAATGCAGCTAAACTGTGGTTGGATTATGTCCTTTCAGAAAAAGGGCAAAATATATTAGCAAATAAAGCTGATATTCCTTCAATCCGTAATGATATTGAAGGTAATAATGATATTAATGGGCTCACCAAATCATTAGGTAATGCTTTAAAACCTATCCCCGTAGATGAAAGCCTTCTCGAATATCTACAACCTAGCCAACGTTTAGAGTTTATTAAACAGTGGCGTACTGCGACAAATAAATAATCGAGTCATTTTATTCAGTTTTATGCCTCCCTGACTATACGGGAGGCGCATATCTATAGAGTATCTATTGGCATAATCTGTGAGGTAATTTATGCAATTATGGCGTAGAAAAATGCAAAGTTTGCCACGTGGCTTTGTAGTTATGATAACGGCATTGGTTATTTATGTTCCTCTGTCATTTATTATTATTCAAAGCTTTCTTTCGGCTCCTTTCTTTTCTCCTTCGAAAGTGTTTAGTTTCGAAGCATTCGAATTTATTTTTACTGATCCCGATTTCTATAAAGCCTTAAAAACAGGCTTCCTATTAGCATTTGGCTTAGTTGTTATTGCCATACCTCTTGGGTGTATTCTCGCATTTTTGATGATAAGAACAGATTTGCCCGGTAGGCGTTTTATTGAACCTTTAATTCTTGTACCAATATTTGTTTCACCGATGGTTTTAGGGTTTGGCTATGTTGTTGCAGCAGGACCTGTAGGATTCTTTTCATTATGGGTTGAGGAACTACTTGGTTTTGTACCTTGGAATATTTATTCACTGACCAGTATTGTCATTATTGCAGGGCTAACCCATGTTCCTCATGCATATCTCTATATCTCTTCGGCGCTACGTAGTGTCGGTTCTGATGTGGAAGAAGCAGCTCGTACCGCAGGGGCAACACCATTACAGGTGATGACCGCGGTGAGTTTACCAATGGTTCGGCCTTCAATTTTATACGCTACAGTATTACTGTTTTTTCTTGGATTAGAGGTATTTGGCTTGATGTTAGTGCTAGGTGATCCTGAAGGTCATTTAGTGCTTTCAACTTATTTGTACCAATTAACAAATAAGTTAGGAACTCCCTCATATCATCTGATGGCAGCGGTTGCTGTAGTACTCATTTGTATCACTATTCCGTTAGTGCTGCTACAACGGGTGTTGATGCGAACAGCTAATCGTTTTGTCACCATGAAAGGTAAGGCGTCACAAGCGCGAGCGCTTCCATTAGGTAAATGGCGCTGGTTAGCAGGTAGTGTCGTTATATTGTGGCTTGTTATCACTATTGGTGTGCCTTTGATGGGCGTCGTACTGCGTACCTTTGTGGCAAACTGGGGTATCGGCGTACCTATTATAGAACAGTTTTCATTAAATACTTTTGTCACAATTTGGCAGCAGCCAAATTTAATACGCGCAATTATCAATTCAATGGCGATCGGGGTGATCGGTGGGGCACTGGCAGTGATTTGTTATTTGTTTATCGGTATTGCAATGCATCGTAAACCTGATAATGCAACTCGATTCCTCGACTATAGTGTATTAGTTCCTCGCGCCGTTCCAGGGTTACTAGCCGGATTGGCATTTCTATGGGTTTTTCTATTTCTTCCTATGTGGCTAGATAATTCCTTGAAAACAGGCTGGTTATCTGAGCTATCTAATGCGCAATGGTTACGTGAGCATGTGGTAACTGGATTGCGTTCACTTCGTAGCACCATGTTTAGTGTTTGGTTGGCGTATACCGTGGTATGGATGGCTTATGGGCTGCGGTTGATTTCTTCCACCTTACTGCAAGTTGCACCTGAACTTGAAGAGGCTGCCCGCAGCTCGGGCGCTCGTCGAGGTCAAATTACTCGCCATGTCACTATCCCATTATCACGTTATGGATTGATTGGCTCTTGGCTACTGATGTTTTTGATTTTTGAGCGAGAATACTCAACGGGGGTTTATTTGCTTTCTCCAGGAACAGAAACCATTGGTTCAATGTTGGTTTCTTTATGGGCTGCTGGGGCTATTGATATCGTCGCTGCATTATCTTTTATTAATATCTTGTTTGTGGTGCTGGGCTTAGGGATTGCACTGCGTTTTGGAGTGAAATTACATGATTGAATTAACAGTAGATAATTTGCACTTAACTTATGGCGACAATCCTGTGTTAAAAGGTGTGTCAATGCAGCTTCATCGTGGAGAGGTCGTTTCATTATTAGGCCCATCAGGTAGCGGTAAAACGACACTATTACGCGCCGTTGCAGGATTAGAAAAGCCGACTAAAGGAACAATAGTGATTGGTGAACATACTGTATTTGATGGTCAATCACATCGTGAGATCCCTGCTGAAGAGCGTAACCTTGGGCTGGTATTTCAGTCATATGCATTGTGGCCACATAAAACAGTTTTTGAGAATGTTGCTTACCCACTTAAATTACGTAAAACATCAGCAAAGGAAATAACTCATAGAGTGCAAGCTGTTTTAGAACAATTAGGTCTTGGGCAATTGGGTAAGCGCCATCCACATCAATTATCAGGTGGTCAGCAGCAACGCGTTGCGATAGGCCGAGCTTTAGTTTATAGCCCACCTGTTATTTTATTGGATGAACCTCTGTCAAACCTAGATGCTAAGCTTCGTGAGGAGGCCCGTGTTTTTTTACGGGAGCTGATTATTAAATTAGGACTGTCTGCGTTAATGGTGACTCATGATCAAAATGAAGCCATGGCAATTTCTGATCGTATTTTATTACTTAATAATGGGGTGATTGAGCAGCAAGGAACACCACAACAAATTTATAGCCGCCCAGCATCCTTATTTTCAGCTGAGTTTATGGGGAGTAATAATCGCTTATCGGGGGTGGTCACTGAAATATCTCATGGACAGGCGCAAATTGAAGGTAAAGATTGGGTATTAAGAGGCCAAGTAGGAGAAGGTTTAACCGTTGGGCAAAAAGGGATTGCCGTGATACGTGTTGAGCGCGTACGCTTTGCTGGGTCACAACAGGAAAACGTACTTGAATTACCATTGCTGACAAGTATGTACCTTGGCGATCGCTGGGAGTATCTATTCCGCACTGTCGCTGAGGATTTTGTTGTAAGAGCTTATGGGAGTGACTCTCGTTCCCAAGCTATGGTTCGCTTACTGTTACCGGCAGATGACGTGTGGGTTTTTCCAAATAATTAAGTTCTAATTGAATTGCTCCTGATAGGGTGTTTTCAATCATTGAAGGAGCAATCACCTAATTTTATCGATAGTTTGATATTTCAATAAGGTTTAAATCCGGATCTCTAATATAAATAGATAAAATAGTTCCCATTGCGCCAGTACGTTTGACGGGTCCATCAATAATAGTCACTTTTTGGTTTTGAATATGTTCAATAACCTGTTCTAGCGGTATATCACTGATGAAACATAAATCAAGTGAGCCAGGAACAGGTAAATGCGCTTTGGGCTCAAATTCTTTGCCATATTGGTGAATATTTATTTTTTGCTGACCAAACTGTATCGCGTAACGCTGTTCACCAAATGCGACTAATTTCATTTTTAAGACTCTAGTGTAGAAATCAATACATAAATCTTGATTTGTGGTCGTTAGGACTAAATGGTCGAGATGGTTAATCATGAGTTAACAAGCCCTCCAAATGTTTTATCTGTTGATTCATAATCACTACCCACTTTTACTTAGTTTATTTTAGTGCAATGCTGAAAAGTGTTGGCGATTTCTGTGCGCTTTATTGCATAACAATGTTAATTTTATAGGAACAATAATACTTAACTAGGGGTATAATTAAGCATAATAACGTCTGGTGGAGGTGAGTTATGGATTACCAATTTTTTCAAGATATTACAGGCGAGATATCAGCGAAATTTTCGATGGATCATGAGGCAATCGGTTATTGGCTAAATGAAGAGATCAAAGGTGACTTAAGTTTACTTGAAGATATTGAGAACAGTTACGAATCAGTTAAAGGGAGCGAAAAACAGTGGGAGCTTGTCGGTCATGAATATACACTGCTGTTGGATGAAGAAGAAGTCATGATCAAAGCGAACCAGCTCGCTTTTGAAACTGATGGGTTAGAAGAAGGAATGAGTTATTATGATAATGAAAGCATTGCTTTTTGCGGTATTGATGACTTTCTTAGCATGCTTAACGAATATAGACGATTTGTCTTAGAAAACAAAAGACAATAAACTTTTGTATTGACATGTTGTCAGATTTTAATAATTACAGTTATTATTTAACTGTGATGCCACATGATTAACCTCTAAAAAGGCTAATTTTGGGAGAGTGTGGCTACTTTACTTATCATTGTTCAATTTAAAAATTCGAGGGCTTTATGAATACTGATGATGTTACAGGAGCGTTGAATGACGCGACTAGCTGGTTTGCGGCAAATCAGGATCTGTTAGTTCAGTATGCGGTGAATATTGTTTCTGCCATTATCATTCTCATTGTCGGTATGATGATTGCGAAATGGGTCGGTCGTGGTTTACACCGTGTAATGACTCTGCGGGGTATTGATGCGACAGTCAGTGATTTTTTATCAGCAATTGCTCGTTACACTATCGTTGCATTCACATTTATCGCAGTACTAGGAAAAATTGGTGTTCAAACAGCCTCTGTTATCGCTGTAATGGGTGCCGCTGGTTTAGCGGTTGGTCTAGCGTTACAGAATTCATTGGGTAACTTTGCGGCTGGTGTTTTGTTGGTTGTATTTAGGCCACTACGCGCTGGTGAGTATGTGAAGATCGGTGCTGTTGAAGGTACAGTACAAAATGTACAAATTTTTTCTACTACGCTAAAAACAGCGGATGACCGCATTATCGTTATCCCTAACGGTAAAATTATTGCAGATAGTATTATTAACGTCACTCGTGAGCCAAACCGCCGTACTGATATCACTGTTGGCGTGGCTTATGACTCAGACATTGATGTAGTGAAAAAAGTGTTGGGTGATATTGTTGCTGCTGATAGCCGTATACAACATGACAAAGGTGTGACTATTCGTTTGCATGAGATGGCACCATCATCATTGAATTATTTGGTGCGTTTTTGGACGACTAATGGTGATACATGGCCTGTTTATTGGGATCTGATGGAAAACTTTAAACGTGCTCTTAATGAGCACAAAATTGGTATTCCTTTCCCTCAAATGGACGTGCATTTACACCAGCAATCACAAACTGTCGTCAAAAATCAATCCGCTGAGTAATATTGGATTAAGAGACAAAACTGGGTATCGTATGTTGAATGCGTTACCCAGTTTTCATTTCTGCTTTTTACCATTTCCTTATCCTTACAGTAAAAGTAGTTTTACTAATGTTGCATAAGAATTAATAATTTTCACTAATAATTATTTATCGATAGAATCATGGCTATCGAATGAATAATTATTAGGAATTTATGCATGTTTACTATTTATTTGCAGGGTGCGCTATTAGGGGCTGCAATGATCCTTCCCCTAGGTCCACAAAATGCCTTCGTGTTACAGCAAGGAAGCCGAAAGCAATACCATATCATGAGTGCATTTTTATGCTCTTTAAGTGACACTCTGTTAATTGTTGCAGGGGTATTTGGCGGCAGTGCTTTACTCAGCCAATCTGAAATACTGATGCAATTGATTACATGGGCTGGGGTTGGGTTTTTAACATGGTATGGGTATGGAGCTTTTCGAACGGCGTTTAGCAGTGATGAAGTTGTATTAGACGCAGAAAATCAGATTGCTAGCCGTTGGCGAGTGATCGCGACGTTATTTGCCGTTACATGGTTAAACCCGCATGTTTATTTAGATACTTTTGTAGTATTAGGCAGTGTAGGAGGGCAATTAGAGAGCCAATTACGCCCTTGGTTTACTGCCGGTGCATTAACTGCTTCTTTTGTTTGGTTCTTTGCGTTAGCGATGTTAGCAGCATGGTTTTCACCTGTACTGAATAAGCCTTTGTCGCAACGTATTATTAACGTGTTTGTTGGTACAGTGATGTGGTTTATTGCTTTTCAATTAGCAAAGCAAGGATTAGGGTACTAGCAATTTCTTATTAATCTGAAAAGAACTTTACATTGAATGTGCTAAGGTTGATGTAGGTTGCGATGAATTGATAATATCGCCGCAACTTTCTTGTTATTATTTCTTAGGAGGTCCTGTGAAGTTAAAGTCTTTAGTTCTTGCCGCCATGATGGCGGGTATTGCAGTTCCCACTATTGCACAAGCCAATCCACTTCCTGAAGGCCCACATATTACTACATCGGGTAATGCAGTGATTAAGGCATCACCGGATATGGCAACATTAAATATTAATGTTGAAGTGACCGAAAAAGATGCCGCAGCCGCGAAAGCGGGTGTTGATAAACGTGTTGCTGAATATTTTGATTTTTTAAAACAAAATGGCATCGAAAAGAAAGATATTAATGCTGCGAACGTACGTACTCAGCCTAAATATGAGTATGACAAAGAATCACAAAAATCATCAATTGTTGGCTATACCGCAGTCCGTTCTGTTGAAGTTAAAGTGACTAAGTTAGATCAACTGAATACACTGCTGGATGGTGCTTTGAAAGCAGGGCTGAATGAAATCAATTCAGTTCAGTTTGGTGTCAATAACCCACAAAAATATCGTGATGAAGCACGCGAAAAAGCGATTACCAATGCGATTGAGCAAGCTAGCGCGTTAGCAAAAGGTTTCAGTGTTCAATTAGGGCCTGTGTATAGTATCAACTATCGTGCTCCAGATGCGGTTCCATACCCAGCACCTGTGATGAACTACCGTGCGAAAGCTGTGCTTGCTGCTGCCCCTGAACGTGATGTTAACGAAACTTATGAGCAGCAGAGCATTGATTTTAATGATCAAGTTGATGTGGTTTTTGAGTTAAAACGTTAAATTTCTTCTTGTTTCAACATTAGGCGTCCTGTTTTGAGCAGGGCGTCAGTTACTTTTTTCATCGTACGGCTTTCTGGTGCAAAACGATGCCAATAAAGCATACGACGTTGACATAGCCCTGGTGTTAAATCCACCAATTCACCACTTTTTAGTTCATTTGCTATCTGCAAATGAGGGATCATACAACAGGTCGAACCCTGTTTAGCTAATTGCACGAAAGCTTCTGATGAATTCACGATATGACAGGGAACACTTCCTGGTGATAAACCAAAGTTTTGTTGCACAAAGGCTTGATGCATATCATCAAGGTGGTCGAAGGCAACCGCAGGTGCTTTTAGCAGTGATGAACGTGTGACGCCATCAGGGAAATAGGTTGCTGCAAAATCAGGTGATGCAACAAAAAGGTAATCCAAAGCCCCCAATTTATCGACAAGGCACCCCGGTAGTGCTTGTGGCTGAATACTGATCGCACCAACAACTTCCCCACGCCTTAAACGCTCTTGAGTTCGGGTCTCATCTTCCACTTGGATATTCAAGCGTATTGGCGTGTTGCCTAATACAGGATTGAGCGCAGGTAACAACCAAGTTGCCAAACTATCGGCGTTGACTGCAAGTGACAGTAATAATGGTGTTGAACCACCATTTTCATCGCCAAGCCATTGCTCTTCCAATAATTCTACTTGGTGAAGCAGTGCTAGCAATTTCTGCCCTTGCTCTGTGGGATGCGGTGGTACTGTCCGAACAAGCAGTGGTTGGCCAAACAGATTTTCTAATTGCTTGATCCGTTGTGAAACAGCAGACTGTGTAATACACAGTTTTTGAGCAGCTCGCTCAAATCCTCTTTCACGAATGACAGCATCCAGTGCTTGCAACGCGCGGTAATCAGGGCGCTTCATTGGGGTATTCTCCTTATCGTTATTCTACGTCTTAATATGCCATAGTTTGTTGCAGAACACTTGAAATATTAATGACATTGTGTAAATCACAGAATACAGCGAACAAAGCTGAACTTGTCGGGTGTCCGGTATATACTGTTAACACAAATTCCATTTACTTTTTAAATAGCAGAAGGTATGGGCATGACTCAGGATGAATTAAAAAAAGCAGTAGGTTGGGCGGCATTAGATTATGTAAAACCAGGCACGATCGTTGGTGTTGGTACAGGTTCTACTGCTGCCCATTTTATTGATGCACTCGCGACAATAAAAGGTCAGATTGAAGGCGCAGTTTCCAGCTCTGAAGCGTCTACAGCAAAACTTAAGGCGTTGGGTATTCCTGTTTTAGACTGTAATGATGTTGATTCATTAGATGTTTATGTTGATGGCGCAGATGAAATTGACCATCACATGAATATGATCAAAGGAGGTGGTGCGGCGTTAACGCGTGAAAAAATCGTTGCTGCTATCTCAAAAACATTCATTTGTATTGTTGATCAATCAAAGCAAGTCGACGTATTGGGTAAGTTTCCACTGCCAGTTGAAGTGATCCCAATGGCGCGTAGCTATGTGGCTCGTGAACTGGTGAAATTGGGTGGTACGCCTGAATATCGTCAAAATGTCGTGACTGATAATGGTAATGTGATTTTGGATGTGCACAATTTAAGTATTGTTGATCCCGTTGCTCTTGAAAATAAAATTAACGGTATCGCAGGTGTCGTAACAGTTGGTTTATTTGCGAACCGCGGTGCAGATGTTGTATTGATGGGAACCTCGGAAGGGGTTAAAACCATTAAATAGTATTTCAGATGAAATTAAACCAGTGATTATTTTGCTGGTTTAATTTTTTATATTGATTTTTCTGGTAGCAATTATTAGTAAAAAAATTCACTATTTTTTATTCATCACTATTTTGGTGATATATCTCACACTAATGCTTATAACATAGGCAAAATCCTTATTTTGTGTTACCGCCCCTGATTTTCTTCCGTATAACTTCTTTTTCTTCGCGCTAGATAGTTAGGGCTAGGCAAACGATTGTATTGATACTGTGCCATTTTTTGCTATGTTGGTAGGCGGAGATTCATCTGTTACGAATTTTAAGCATGATAGGGTAGGGTAAATGGTCAAGGTATCTTTGGAAAAAGACAAAATTAAGTTTTTATTATTGGAAGGTGTTCACCATAGCGCTGTGGATAACCTAAAAGCGGCAGGTTATACCAACATTGAGTATCACAAAAGTGCACTGTCGGATGAAGAATTAAAAGAAGCAATTAAAGACGCACGTTTTGTTGGTATTCGTTCCCGTACTCATTTGACTGAAGAAGTTTTTGCTGCGGCTGAAAAATTGGTTGCAGTAGGTTGTTTCTGTATTGGAACTAACCAAGTTGATTTAGATGCCGCGGCTAAACGTGGGATCCCTGTCTTCAATGCGCCTTTCTCGAATACTCGTTCCGTTGCAGAGATGGTACTTGGCCAATTATTATTATTACTGCGTCGTATCCCTGAAGCGAATATGAAAGCACACCGTGGCATTTGGGAAAAGCAAGCTAAAGGCTGTTTTGAAGCACGCGGTAAACGCTTAGGTATTGTTGGGTATGGTCATATTGGTACGCAGCTGGGTATTTTAGCTGAAGGGATTGGTATGGATGTCTACTTCTATGACATTGAAAATAAACTCCCTCTAGGTAACGCAACACAAGTTCGTTCAATGGCCGAGCTATTGAATATGAGCGATGTGGTGAGCTTACATGTGCCAGAAACAGCAAGTACTAAAAACATGTTTGCGAAGCCTCAATTTGAACTGATGAAACCAGGGGCAATTTTTATCAATGCTTCACGTGGAACAGTTGTTGATATTCCTGCTTTAGCAGATGCATTAGAGAGTAAACATTTATCAGGGGCGGCGGTAGATGTGTTCCCAACCGAGCCTGCTGGTAATAATGATCCTAATGACCCATTTATCAGTGAATTGATTAAATTCGATAATGTGATATTAACACCACATATCGGTGGTTCTACTGAGGAAGCTCAAGAAAACATTGGTTTAGAAGTTGCGAGCAAATTAGCGAAATATTCTGATAATGGTTCAACATTATCAGCAGTCAACTTCCCAGAAGTTTCTCTACCAGTACATACTGAAGATACTAACCGTTTGTTGCATATTCATGAAAACCGCCCAGGTATGATGAATAGCATCAACCAAGTGTTTACAGAGAATAATATTAACGTGGTGGGGCAGTACTTGCGTACAACAGGTAATGTGGGCTATGTGGTGATTGATATTATTACTCAACAGCCTGACCAAGCTGATGATATTTTACTGAAAGTGAAGGAATTACCGGGAACTATTCGCGCTCGTTTGTTATTCTAATCACTGATCTATACTCTAAATATTTTGAGGTGCAGCTAGGAAACAAGTGAAGATAGCTGGGGAGCATAGATAATTATGTGACTCGGCGAGCGTAGCATAGTCGCTTATACCTTAATGAAAAGCCCTGCAATTTGAAGTATAACGAGTATAAAGTGAATGTAATGGCACTGTTTATGCAGTGCCATTGTGATTATATTCAATACGCTAGCTATCTCTTAGTGGTCTTGTTATCTTATTTTATCCAACTTCGACTAAATAAATATGCCAATTCAAGAGATTGCATTCTATTTAAGCGAGGGTCACAGAGCGATCGGTATTTATAGGATAGATCATTTACATTTATCTCTTGTAACCCGCCAGAACATTCAGTCACTTCTTGTCCTGTCATTTCAAGATGAAGGCCACCAGGCTGTAAATTTTCTTCGTTTAATAAACCAATAAATTGCGTCATTTCATTACTAATATCTGTGAAATGGCGAGTTTTATACCCATTATCAGTGCTTTTTGTGTTGCCATGCATTGGGTCTATCATCCAAATAACAGGCAGTCCTTTTTGTTTGACTGCTTTCAAAAGAGCAGGTAGTTTTTCTTTGATAGTATCCGCTCCCATTCTAATGATGAGGATTATTTTACCGTTTTCATTATTTGGATTTATTTTTGTTATTAATTGAATAAGATCACTGCTATTCATTGCTGGCCCACATTTAATACCAATAGGGTTTTCTATTCCTCTTAGATATTCAATATGTGCCTGATTAATATTACGGGTTCGCTCACCGACCCATACCATATGCGCCGAACAGTTATACCATTTATTATCTGCAGAGTTCTTTCTTGTTAAGGCTTCTTCATAAGGTAGCAGTAATGCTTCATGGCTGGTATATAAAGGTTTACTAATGCCTTCAAGCTTGAAAAGATAATGAGATGTTTTGTATAGCTCCTCAAGGAAAGAAACATAGTGATCTCGTTCAGTTGACCATGGATAAACTTTCATATGTAGTTTGTAATCATACTCGCGGTTTACAGAAGAGTTTATCGCTCTAATAAGATTCAGAGTTGCAGATGAATGATGATATGCATGGACCATCCTTTGTGGATCAGGGGCTCGGCTTCTCTCTGAAAAATCTAATCCATTAATAATTTCGCCTTTATAGCTGGGGAGCTTAATACCGTTTTGTTCTTCATGTGAAGAACTTCTTGGTTTGGCATATTGACCCGCTATACGACCAATTTTTATAATCGGTAAGTGGTTCGATTGATGTATTAACCCCGCCATTTGGTTGAAGGTATACATAAAGTCTCTAGTAACAATAGAGTTTTGGCTACTAAAGGATTCAGCACAGTCACCACCTTGTAAAATAAAAGCTTTACCTTCAGTCGCTAAACTTAGCACACTTTTGAGGTGGTTAATTTCTGATGCTAATACTAAAGGCGGAAAATTTTTTAACTGATTTTGAAAGTAGCTTAGTGCATATTTATCAGGGTATTCAGGTAGCTGTTCTGCGGGGAAATGTTTCCACGATGAAGGAGACCATGAGGTTGATTGATCCTTCTTTTCGGGAGAGAACGACTGAGCTGCCTTGTCGTCGCTATTTCTTCCTGTTAGAACGTCATAGTCGTATGAAAGAAGCATGTTATTTCCTTAACTATTAGAATATCGCTCAACGATAGGTACTTATTTTTTTTCTTGTGATGTTTGTAGATATGTTTGCATTAACCCATTCTGCCTAGCCAAATAGTCTTCTCTCACTGGTGTATACACATCAATCACTTCTGAGGGTTCTAACGCTTCAGCATCATGAACGGCCCATGATGGAATAATAAAAGAATCACCTGCATGTAAAAAAACAGTCCTTCCATCAACAGTTAGCCTTAATGAGCCTTTTAAAATAGTGGTTGCTGTTTCATGTTCATGAATATGTTCAGGAATAATAGCTTTAGGTTTAAAGGTCCAAAATGCTATTGTAAAGCCAGTGCCATGAATGAATTTAGCCTGTATCTTACTTTCTTCGCCTTCATGACGGCCTAAATCCATATCATAAGAAATCATTTCGCTTGCTAGATATAAACTCATGGACATCCCCTTAATTATTAATTTTTGAATGAATAGAAAATCCCATTGGAACAGGACCGAAATCATGTAAGATAGTTAAATCATTACTTTTTGCCGCTTTGAATGTAGTAATGCAGGCATCAACGGTTCCTTTTCGGCACTGTACGGCTGATTCGCTATTTGAGTTAAATAAAAATGATTCGATATTTGGATTCAGCGCTTTTATGTCAGAAATAAGATCTTTCGGTGCTGGGTGTGAGCCGATTTTATGGATTTTTTTAATATCATTGAAACGGCTAGCAAATAACATATTGTGAGTATCTAATACGAAGCAATCTGTTAGCTTTAATAATGTTAAATTTTTAAAAACGATATTATGTAAATATGGATAAACAATGCACCCAAGTAAAACACAATTATCATCTTTTTTAATTACCTCTACAGCAACTTCAAGACTTTCATGAAGTACGACATTGCCATCGATATTTTTTTGTTTTAACCAATGATGAGCTGCCTTTTCACAATTGGTGCCACTAGGGCCTAAAGTATGTACAGTAAACATGGTATTACCTCATAGAGTTTATATTCTGCCTGTTTTACTAATCAAATCCGGCAAGCGTACACCTGACTTTATTTTATCTAGCATACTATTTTCGGTATCATTAATTTTTATTGCTTTATCAAATACCTCTTCAATTAACTTAAATGGAATAATAACCGTTCCGTTTGGATCACAGATCACTAAATCTCCAGTACAAATAATGCTATCCTCAATTCGGCATGATGTACCTGTTTCACTTACATAATAGGCACCTTGAGTATCTGATGGGGTGATATTACTCGCTATTACTGGTATAGTTAGTTCATTCAATTCAGCCCGATCCCTCACTGCACCACCTAAAATTACAGCGTTAAACCCAAGCTGTTGAAAATAAGTACAACTCATTCCACCTGCTAATGCAGCATGTTTAATTAAATCCCCTGAGCCTGCTATATAAATTAAACCTTCAGCATTTTCTATTTCAGGCACTAAAAATTGCCTAACCTGATCCCATGTTGATGGCTGTTTATCAATAATGCTGCTACCTTTTTTGACCAGTTTCCATTGAACGGTATAGGCCTGGCCAACAACATAGTGTTCATTACTATTCATAGGTAATAATTGATGAGATAAAACATCACCTGCTTTTAGACCATCAAGAATATCAATAATCGTTGATGTGCTGATTTTAAATCTTTCTATTTCTTTGATTTCTCTTGGACTTAATTTTTTAAACATGACTTGACTTCCATTAATTTAAATTAAGTAGTTGGTTACTTAATTAATATATTCAAATGCTGTTCCTTATCAAGGCAGAAAAATTATTAGCACTATAATGGTTTGCATGCTTAGTATTATTATCTTATTTATATAATAATAAATATTAACCCATTGGCTATAAATGGTTAATGTTGTGTTAATGTTTAACTAGTTAGTTCAATAGTGAAATAAAAATATGGTGGGTTTGTGATTAAAAGTGAAAGAAAGGTCTTAATTTAAAATATAACTTACAGATAATATAGCACTGCATTACCAGCGCCATACTTTTTGAGGGGTAATAATTTCAGGAAGTGGAATATCCCAGTGCGCGACAGGGAGTGATTGCACCTGCTGGCAGTCGTGAGCCAGACCTATAGGGTAAAAGCCTTTTTGTTGCCAATTTGCCAATGTTCGATCATAGAATCCGCCTCCCATGCCTAAACGTTGGCCTTGCTCATCAAAAGCGACAAGGGGGATCATCATGACATCTAGCTGATTAGGTGGAAGCACTTGAGTGACGTCAAGTGGAGGTTCAGCAATATTAAAGCGATTTTTGACTAATTGAGTTTCAGTGGAATAATGCAGAAATAATAGATTATGGCGATTAAAAGGATGTAAAACCGGTAAATAAACATTTTTGCCTTGTTGCCATAAGGCGCTAATCAGTGGTTGTGTATTGATTTCACCATCGAAAGACAGAAATAGTGCAATGTTGTGGGCTTGACTGATCTTTGAATGTGTCAAAACATGTTGCATGATTTTTTGTGCAGCGATTTGTTGCTCAATGGCACTAAGTTGTTGGCGTTTTTTACGTGTAGACTGGCGAATTTGTTGTCGGGCGGTTGATAGCTTATCTTCCACGGTTTATATACCTCAGCAATATTCAATTAAATTACTGCAAGTATAACGCAATAACAAAAAATAAGGGGAAGAACGGGCGATAGAAAAAAGGGAGGTCTCCAAGATGCCGTTGTAGGCTGTAACCCTTGAACCCTTGGTTCAAGGTGAACGCAGTTTAGCTAACCTTTAGGCTTCCTGAGCGAATCAGGCGTGCTCACCAGCGCAATAACCACATTCTGTTTTTTTGAAATATCGGCTCAGGGGACTCACCCACTGACGCACATCTCAGAGAAATTCTTTTGAGTACTTACGTTAACTCTATGGACTTCATTGTATGAAACTGGAATGAAAAAGCAACCCCATTTTCATATATTTTTTCATACTAACGTATGATTTTTAAGCGGATTTAGCCAATAGGCAAAACCTGCCTCTCAGTAATTTTTACCTGATCGTGTAATGCTTGCTCGATCGTCTGTTGCAGCATTTTTATCTTCTCTTCCATATTATATGCATAATCACGCGTTTTTGTCTTTTCTTGTGTTAATTCGTGACATACGTTCAATGCAACAATAAAAATGAGCTGCTCTGTATTGGTTACGCCGCTTCTATCTTTGAGATCTTGTAAGCGTTGTTCAAGCTCTTTAGCGGATGCAATTAAGGCTTCTTTTTGTTCAATAGGGCAGTTGACTCTCATTGAGCGCCCAAATATTTGAATGTCAACCGGCTGTGCGGACATGATACCTCCATACGAATAGAACGAGCCGACAATTCAGTGTTCGGCGTCAAAAAAATACACTCGTCATACTTCAAGTTGCAGTACTGATAGCAACTGCCCAAGTTATTCAGAGTTTAGAAATTTCGCTAGATAAAGCGCTTGATTAACAATACAGATCACAAAAGCTTACTGGTATAGCGACTACCCTTGATGGTAGCATATCATGAATGATTAGCTAACATGACGAATTCAGATGTCTATACAAAAATCTTTACCAAACTATGAAACGTTGGACACTCTTCTCCAACAAAACTCCATTGCGCTGACAGCCGCAGAAATTCACGGGCTGATTACTGGCTTGATTTGTGGCGGAAGTCGTGACCAAGGTTGGCAGACATTAGTTCATGATCTGGCTAATGATGGGCTGGCTTTTCCTCAAGTTATTGCTCAACCATTACGTGAGCTGTATGACACTACATTTGAAACCCTTGATGACAGCGATTTTGCCTTTTCTATGTTATTTCCTGATGAAAATGCGTCAGTGTTTGATCACGCAGATGCATTAGCGGGATGGGTAAATCACTTTTTACTGGGTCTTGGGGTTGCTCAACCTAAACTCGCAGAGAAAAAAGAAGTTAGTGAAGTGATTACTGATTTACGTAACATTGGCATGCTAGGTTATGACGAAGACGAAGATCAGGAAGAGCTAGAGCAGGCGTTAGAAGAAGTGGTTGAGTATGTCAGAGTTGCGGTTCAGCTTTGCTACATCACCTTTACTGAAGGTAAAAAAGCGCAAACTGCTGTTGAAAATAATAAGCCAACGCTTCATTAGAATCCGTCAACGTTGAATGCATTATATACTCTAAATAATTCATGGGGTGGCTGATTACGCTACAACGTGTTTGATGGTGAGTATATTTGCTTATTTGAGCTAAATAGCGGTTTAATCAGGTAAAACTAATACAGATTAAGTGATAGCCGTTATATGCTTTAGTGTTAAGGATATGCTACCCACTCAACAATCTAAATAATAAGGCAGAAACGGTATGAATAAGCAGGAATTTATTTCTCGTCGTAACGCACTATTGGCCCAGATGGAGCCAGCAAGCGCCGCTATTATTTTCTCAGCACCTACGGCGCAACGCAATTCGGATAGTGAATACCCATATCGTCAGCACAGTGATTTTCTGTATTTGACAGGGTTTAGTGAGCCAGAAGCCGTATTGCTGCTAATCAAAAGCGATGAAAAACATAGCCATACCGTACTTTTTAACCGTATACGTGATTTGACTGCTGAAATATGGTTTGGCCGTCGTTTAGGGCAAGAGGCTGCGCCAGAAAAACTCGGGCTCAGTAAAGCATTACCTTTTGATGAAATTGAAGAGCAACTATATCAATTATTGAATGGCCTTGATGTTATTTATCATGCTCAAGGTGAATTCGAGTACGCAGATAAATTAGTTTTTGGTGCGTTAGACACTTTACGTAAAGGAAGCCGCCGTAATTTACGCGCACCTGGAACTATGATTGATTGGCGTCCACTAGTGCATGAAATGCGTTTGTTCAAGTCTGAAGCTGAGATAGCCACATTACGTAAAGCAGGCGAAATTTCTGCATTAGCGCATATTCGTGCAATGAAAACTTGTAAGCCAAGCATGTTTGAATACCAATTATGTGGTGAAGTGGAGTATGAATTTACTCGCCATGGCGCACGTTTCCCATCTTATAACACCATTGTTGGCAGTGGTGAAAATGCCTGTATTTTGCATTACACAGAGAATGAATGTGAAATGAAAGACGGCGAGATGGTTCTGATAGATGCAGGTGCAGAATTTGATGGCTATGCAGGTGATATTACACGCACATTTCCTGTCAATGGCAAGTTTACCAAGCCTCAACGTGAGTTGTATGAAATTGTGCTTAAAGCATTAAACACTGCTTTGGAATTATATCGCCCAGGTACCAGCATCCATGAAGTAACACAAAAGATTGTGCGTATCAAAGTTGAAGGGTTAGTTGAACTCGGTATTTTACATGGCGACGTCGATCAATTGATCGAGAACAAAGCACTATTTCCATACTTTATGCATGGTTTAAGTCATTGGTTGGGATTAGATGTGCATGATGTTGGATTTTATGGCGTCGATCGTGACCGTATTTTAGAACCTGGAATGGTGTTGACCATTGAACCGGGGTTGTATATTGCACCTGATGCAGATGTGCCTCCTGAGTATCGCGGTATTGGTATCCGTATTGAAGATGATATTGTGATCACCGAAAACGGTAATGAAAACTTGACTGATTTAGTTGTCAAAGATCCTGATGAAATAGAGGCATTGATGGCAAGTGTTCATCAAGCTTAAGAAAGTAGTAAAAGGTAATTAACGCAACATGAATGTGATTATTGTTGGTGGTGGAATGGCGGGTGCGACATTGGCGCTTGCCATTTCTGCTTTAAGTCAAGGGAAGCTATCAGTTTCGCTGGTTGAAGCTTCTTTGCCGGAAGGGGAGCACCCGGGGTTTGATGCCCGAGCGATCGCACTTGCCCATGGAACTTGCCAGCGGCTATCTAAAATTGGCATTTGGGAAGCTCTTTCCGATTGCGTTACACCAATAACCCATGTTCATGTTTCTGATCGCGGCCATGCAGGGTTTGTTAATATTAATGCGCAAGACTACCGTATTCCTGAACTGGGTAATGTGATTGAATTACATAATGCAGGAACTCGATTGTTCGAGTTATTAGGTAAAGCAGCGGGCGTCACATTATATTGTCCTGCAAAAGTTGAAAGTATCCAGCGGCAAAAAGATCATGTTGAAGTTACGCTAGATACCGGTGAAATACTGGTTGGTTCACTGCTGGTAGCGGCTGATGGTAGCCATTCTGCAGTAGGGCAAGCCTGTCATATGCAATGGCAGCAAAATGATTATGAGCAAGTAGCAATTATCGCTAATGTTAAAACGTCGGTTGACCCTCAAGGTAGGGCTTTTGAACGTTTTACTGAGTTTGGCCCATTAGCTTTGTTACCAATGTCTCAGGGGCGTAGCTCATTGGTTTGGTGTCATCAACAAGAGCAAGCCGACATCATCAAAATGTGGGATGATGAAACGTTCATTGAGAAGCTTCAACAAGCATTTGGCTGGCGTCTTGGCAAAATTACTCAGGCGGGAACTCGTTTTTGTTATCCTCTATCATTACGCAAGGCCTTAAATCCAATTAGCCACCGTACTGTTTTGGTCGGTAATGCGGCACAAACATTACACCCAATCGCAGGTCAAGGTTTCAATCTTGGTATTCGTGATGTGATGCAATTAGCTGAGTCTGTCGTTAAAGCTTATCAGCAGGATCAAGATATTGGTGCTTATACTCTGTTGAATACGTATCAACAAGCCAGAAGTATTGATAGAGAAAAAACAGTGGCAATGACTGATGGCTTAGTGAGAGTTTTCGCAAATCGTTGTTTGCCTTTAGTGGTTGGACGTAATTTAGGTTTAATGGCAATGGAAATGTTACCGTCAGTACGCGATGTACTTGCTCGTCAAACACTTGGCTGGGTAGCGGAACAATAACCACAGAATTAAGAGGAAAAAATATGCAATCATTTGATGTGGTTATCGCCGGTGGTGGTATGGTCGGTTTGGCACTTGCTTGTGGTTTGGAAGGAACAGGCTTGCGCGTTGCTGTGATTGAGAATCACCCAGCTAAAATAACATTTTCAGCCAATGACCCTTATGCACTGAGGGTATCAGCAATTAATGCTGCTAGTGAAAAACTGCTAACTTATTTAGATGTTTGGTCTTCAATTAAATCGATGAGAGCTTCCGCTTATAAGGGAATGGAAGTTTGGGATAAAGACAGCTTTGGTCGTATTCAGTTTTCAGCGCAGGAACAAAATTTATCTCATCTAGGCCATATTGTGGAAAACAATGTGATCCGTGATGCATTGTGGCAAAAAGCGGCTATGATGCGTAATGTCACATTATTAACTCCTGCGACTATTCAAAAAGTAGTTTGGGGGGAGAACGACGTGTTTATCACATTGGCTGATGACACTATGCTCACGGCAAGGTTAATTGTGGGGGCTGATGGTGCTAATTCATGGCTACGTGGTCATGCAGATATCCCACTGACATTTTGGGATTATGAACATACTGCATTGGTTGCAACCATTCGTACAGAACAACCTCATGAGTTTATTGCGCGACAATCCTTTGATGGTAAAGGTATATTGGCATTTTTACCATTGAGTGACCCTCATCTGTGTTCAATTGTATGGTCTCAGCCAGCAATTGATGCTGCTCGACGTCAACAAATGGATAAGCTAAGTTTCGAAAAAGAATTAGCCGTTGCCTTTGATACTCGATTAGGGCTATGTCAGCTGGAAAGTGATAGGTTGACGATCCCATTGACAGGACGTTATGCACGGCAGTTCGCAGCACAGCGATTGGCATTATTAGGGGATGCTGCCCATACTATTCACCCACTTGCAGGGCAGGGCGTGAACTTAGGGTTTATGGATGTCGCGATGTTATTGGGTGAAATAAAACGCCTTCATCGTGAAGGCAAGGATTTCGGCCAATACCTCTATCTACGTAGTTTTGAGCGTCATCGCAAACATAGTGCAGCCATGATGCTAGCCGGTATGCAAGGTTTTCGTGAGCTATTTGATGGTAATAATCCTGCGAAGAAGCTATTGCGTGATGTAGGCTTAATTCTAGCGGGCAATCTACCGGGGGTAAAACCTCAATTACTTAATCATGCAATGGGGTTATTTGATATGCCTGAGTGGTTGCAAAACGTTCAGTTAGTGCCTTCCAAGTAAGTTTTCCGATTAATTATTGGCAGGAAATATGATGAACATAAGAGCCTGCCAATATCCCTTCATTTTGTGCTCACATATTCATTTTATGAACTATATAGGGTCATAAAAAGTGACTTTATCACTATCATTCTTATTATTAATGATTGAGAAATTCTAATCGCAATCGAATTTCGCATTAGTTTTACTAATTTAATGGTTTGGTGCTAACATTGGTTTTTAGTTAAGAATGCTATGGATATGATGATTTACTCTACTCTTTTGTATTAAACATAGTGTTATTGAGTGATCATTCTCAATTTTTTAACAAATTTCGCTGGATTATATTCTCTGTAATCAGTAATACAGATAGCGGGTAGCCCTATTTTTTTTAATGGTTTCTTGCTAAAAACAGTGGTAGTTTTTAATAAGATATTATCGTTTGCGTAGCGTTATTGGCTGTGTAGTGATGATCCTCTTTACTGCACAGAATGGTAGCGCTCACCCTATCATATTCAAAAATGTAAAGAGGGTATTCATGGCAAAGCAAACCCCGTTATATGAAGAGCATATAGCTTGTGGTGCGAAAATGGTGGATTTTCATGGTTGGATGATGCCACTGCATTACGGTTCACAGATTAATGAACATAACGTAGTCAGAACCGATGCTGGGATGTTTGATGTCTCCCATATGACCATAGTCGATTTACATGGCGAAGGTTGCCGTGATTTTCTTCGTTATTTGCTAGCAAATGATATTGCTAAGCTAACTGAGAAAGGCAAAGCGCTTTATACGGGTATGCTAAATGCCTCTGGCGGCGTGATTGATGATTTAATTGTTTATTACCTAGAGGATGATTTTTATCGTCTAGTGGTCAACTCTGCAACCCGCGATAAAGACATTGCATGGATTGAGCAGCATGTAAAATCATACGTGGTTTCTATTGAAGTGCGTGATGACCTCGCTCTATTAGCTGTTCAAGGCCCTACCGCACAACAAAAAGTCCATTCTTTATTGTCCGAATCTCAGTGTGCACTCGTTGCTGACATGAAACCCTTTTATGGTGTTCAAGCAGGTGACTTATTTATCGCCACAACAGGCTACACCGGCGAGAAAGGTTATGAAATTGCTCTGCCAAAAGAGCAAGTTATCGACTTTTGGCGTCAACTGGTTAAGGCGGGTGTGCATCCTGCGGGTTTAGGTGCTCGAGATACACTACGTCTTGAAGCAGGTATGAATCTCTATGGGCAAGATATGGATGAAACCATTTCGCCATTGGCTGCTAATATGGGTTGGACTATTGCTTGGAAACCTGAAGATCGCCAATTTATTGGACGTGAAGCATTAGAAAAACTCAAAGAGCAAGGTACTGAGAAATTAGTCGGTATCGTAATGCATGAAAAAGGCATTTTACGTGCAGGTCAAACAGTGCGCTTTACAGATGATTTAGGTAAGTTACAAGAAGGCGTGATTACTAGCGGTTCTTTCTCACCGACACTTGGCTTTAGTATTGCTTTGGCACGTGTACCAAAAGAAATACAAGACAGTGCGATCGTTGAAATTCGCAATCGAGAGATGCCAGTTCAGGTCGTGAAGCCAGGGTTTGTGCGAGAAGGCAAGGCCCTCGTTTAATCATAGCTAGTTAATATTTTACTTTAAAAATTCGAAAATAAGAGTGAGGTTAATGATGAGTAATGTTCCTGCTGAGCTGAAATATACCCGTGAACATGAGTGGGTGCGTCATGAAGGTGGTGGGGTATATACCGTAGGTATTACTGAACATGCCCAAGAGCTATTAGGCGATATGGTTTTCGTTGACCTACCAGAAGTGGGTAGTGCAGTGGATATTGGTAGTGACTGTGCAGTCGTTGAATCAGTAAAAGCAGCTTCTGATATTTATGTGCCACTCACGGGTGAAATTGTTGAAGTGAACGAAGCGTTGAATGATTCTCCTGAATTAGTCAATGAACAGCCTTACCAAGAAGGCTGGATCTTCAAAATCAAAATCTCTGATGAGTCAGAGCTGACAGATCTGTTAGATGCTGATGCCTACTCAGCATTACTTGAAGAAGAAGAATAAACCGTTGAACGCCCCGTAATGAAAACATTATGGGGCGTTTTTCTTTCAAGCTTACTTTTTTTGTTGCAGTTATAGGAATGGGAACACAGATATGACGATGTCTCTGAGTCAATTAGAAAACCGTTCAGAATTCATTCAACGCCACATTGGTTCATCAGAACAACAAGTAAAAACCATGTTGGACACAGTGGGTTCGGCATCTCTTGATGTACTGACGGGCAATATTGTACCGAAAGCTATTTTACTCGCTGAGCCACCAAGAGTCGGTAGCGGTGCAACAGAACAAGAAGCACTTGCAGAACTTAAAGCGATTGCCAGTTTAAATAAAAGGTATAAAAGCTACATTGGTATGGGCTATGCCCCATCAATATTACCACCGGTGATTTTACGTAATCTACTTGAAAATCCAGGTTGGTATACGGCTTATACTCCTTATCAGCCTGAAGTATCTCAAGGGCGCTTAGAGTCGCTGTTAAATTTCCAGCAAGTCACGATTGATTTAACCGGTTTAGAGTTGGCCTCAGCCTCATTGTTAGATGAAGCGACTGCGGCAGCAGAAGCAATGGCGATGGCAAAACGGATCAGTAAGCTTAAAGATGCGGAGCGCTTCTTTGTTGCCGATGATATTCATCCACAAACACTGGATGTTGTTCGCACTCGTGCTGGTACATTTGGCTTTGAAGTGATTGTCGATAAAGCAGAAAAAATACTGGATCATGAAGGTATTTTTGGTGCGTTATTACAGCAAGTGGGTACGACAGGTGAGGTACACGATTACACCGAACTGTTTGTTCAGCTAAAAGAGCGCAAAATTGTTAGCTGTGTTGCTGCAGAGATGATGGCACTAGTGTTATTAACGGCTCCGGGCAAACAAGGGGCTGATATCGTCTTCGGTTCAGCGCAACGATTTGGTGTACCAATGGGTTATGGTGGGCCGCATGCTGCCTTCTTTGCTTGCCGAGATGAGTTTAAACGTGCAATGCCCGGTCGTATTATTGGCGTATCACGTGATGCCGCAGGCCACACCGCGTTTCGTATGGCGATGCAAACCCGTGAACAGCATATTCGCCGTGAAAAAGCTAACTCAAACATTTGTACATCACAAGTGTTACTCGCCAATATCGCAGCCATGTATGCGGTTTATCATGGCCCACAAGGTTTAAGACTGATTGCTGAGCGTATTCATCGTTTCACCTCTATTTTTGCTCAAGCATTAAAAGAGGTGGGTGTAGCACTACGTCATCATAGTTGGTTTGATACTTTAACGGTTGAAGTGGCTGATAAAGCTGCTGTACTGGCTCGTGCAGAAAAGGCTAAAGTAAATCTTAGAACGGATGTTCATGGTGCAGTGGGTGTCACATTTAATGAAACAACCATCCGTCAAGACTTGAACGATTTATTTGTTGTGATCACCGGTAGTGAGCACAAATTAGATTTTGAAAAATTGGATAAGCAAGTTGCAGCCCAAGAACAGGCGATTTCACCTGCGATGAAACGTGACGATGTGATCTTATCTCATCCAAACTTTAATCGTTATCATAGCGAAACAGAAATGATGCGCTACATGCATAGCTTAGAGCGCAAAGATTTAGCATTGAACCAAGCGATGATCCCACTGGGTTCATGTACGATGAAGCTGAATGCTGCGGCAGAAATGTTACCGATTACTTGGCCTGAGTTTGGTGAGATGCACCCATTCTGCCCAACAGAGCAAGCTCAAGGTTATCACCAAATGATCGAGCAGCTCTCTCACTGGTTAGTGCAGCTTACTGGCTATGATGCAGTGTGTATGCAACCTAACTCAGGTGCTCAAGGGGAATATGCAGGGTTATTAGCGATCCGCCGTTATCATGAAAGCCGCAATGAGGGGCATCGTAATATCTGTTTGATCCCTGCATCGGCGCACGGTACTAACCCAGCATCAGCCCATATGGCGGGTATGGAAGTTGTAGTAGTTCGCTGTGATGATGAAGGGAACATTGATCTAGCTGACCTACGTCAACAGGCAGAAAAACACAGCGCAGATCTCTCTTGTGTGATGGTGACTTATCCATCAACGCACGGTGTTTATGAAGAAAGCATCAAAGAGGTTTGTGAAATCATTCACCAATTTGGTGGCCAAGTGTACCTTGATGGTGCCAACATGAACGCGCAAGTTGGATTGACGACGCCAGGTTACATTGGCGCCGACGTTTCCCACTTAAACTTGCATAAAACCTTCTGCATTCCACATGGTGGTGGCGGACCAGGTATGGGACCAATTGGTGTCAAAAAACATTTAGCACCATTTGTACCAGGTCACTCAGTGGTTGAGCAAGAGATGGTGACAGATCAGGGCGCGGTTTCTGCTGCACCATTTGGTAGTGCATCAATACTGCCAATCAGCTGGATGTATATTCGCATGATGGGTTCGTATGGTTTAAGAAGAGCTAGCCAAGTGGCTATTTTAAATGCGAACTATATTGCTAAGCGCCTGCAAGGCCACTATGACATTCTGTATACTGGCCGTGATGGTTATGTTGCACATGAATGCATTGTTGACCTGCGTCCTATCAAGAAAGATACTGGCATCAGTGAATTAGATATTGCTAAACGCTTAATTGACTATGGTTTTCACGCACCAACGATGTCATTCCCTGTTGCGGGTACATTGATGATTGAGCCTACAGAGTCTGAAAGTCTTGTTGAAATTGATCGCTTCGTTGATGCCATGTTATCTATCCGTAGTGAGATAGATAGGGTGGTTAAAGGCGAATGGACACTTGAGGATAACCCTCTGGTTAACTCACCACATGTTCAAACAGAGCTTGCAGGGCAATGGGACCATACATATAGCCGTGAATTAGCAGTATTCCCAACGGCAGCAACTAAAGCGAATAAATATTGGCCAGCAGTAAAACGCTTGGATGATGTGTATGGTGATCGCCATCTACATTGTTCATGTGTACCGATTGAAGACTATATTTAATCGATACTGATTTAAATAGAAATAGTAATTAAGATCCCCGATAGCCAAGTTATCGGGGATCTTAACTTTAGATGGTGAGAAAATATTACAACAACCAGCCTTTTTGTTGCGCCGCTTCTAACTGTGGCAACAACTGTTCCCAAAACTCAGGGAAAACCTCTTCAATAAATTCATTTCGAGCAACAACTTGCTCTAAACGGATATTGTTTTCTACCCAACTTTGGCCTTGGTTGTGCAAATTCAACAACATTGGAATGGTTCTATCGATGACATTAGCAAATTTTGCATCTAATGTTTCTGCGGCATCATACTCGTTCCACAAGGCTAAAAACTGTTCATTTTGTGGGAAAGGCAGTAATCCAAAAATACGCACAGCAGCTTGAATTTCTTGCTCACGAATAGCATCACGCGCAGCAATGTCATAAACCAGTACATCACCAGCGTCGATTTCAACAATATCATGTACTAATGCAAGTTTGATCGCGTGATCAACATTCACACCTTTAACATAAGGGGCAAAGCTCATAGCTGCCATTGCAAATTGCCAGCTATGTTCAGCTGTATTTTCTTGTCTTTCGTTGTTCAACAACTTATTTTTGCGATAAACGCTTTTTAGTTTGTCTAATTCCATTAAAAATTGAACAACTTCGGTAAAACCGCCAAAATTCATAACTTCAACTGGCTTATTACCATTTACAGATGACATAAAAACCTCAATTATTTTTCTTCTTCCAAAGAGTAAGGGAGTGGTTGAATGGTTAGGTGGCTTTGTTCATCACCCGTAACACGATATACGCTGTCTGCTTCCATATCATTATTCATAATAATTTGAATATTGATTTGGCCATCAGCTAATTTAACTGCTGCGAGTACTGTACCTGTGCGGCGCCATTTGTCGCCAAGCTGCCATTCTACACCATCACCAATAGCGGGAACCGATTCTGCAGTGCCTTTTAGCCAATACATAGCACGTTTATTCGCTCCACGGAATTTGGCTCTAGCGACCATTTCTTGTCCTGTATAGCAGCCTTTTTTAAAGCTGATCCCATACGGTAGTGCTTGTAGATTAGTCGCTTGAGGTAGGTGTTGAGCACTGTTTTCCTGATCGATAACTGCGTAGCCAGCTTCGATTTCGAGTGATAACCATTGCTGATCATCAGTGGTGGTCTTAATAGTATCTGCTAATTTTTGTGCAGTTGCTTCATCTGTAATAATCAGGAAGCGTTCACTCGGTTGAGAAAAATGTAATAGGGTCGAGTGACCATCAACCACTACTTGGCTTTCATTATTTGGAAGCGTACTAAATAGAGTTGTTAGTGTTTCACGTGCGCCTTTACCTGCAACTGCCAGTAATTTCAGTTCGTTTTTTTGCTCAAAAGTTACTTTTGAGAAGACGGCATATTTTTTCAGTTCTGCCAGTTGGGCTTCGAGGACGCTACTTCTTTCTATATAAGAGAAACCATCAAGATGATGGAATAGACGTAAATCACTCCACATTTTCCCTTTAGGATCGCAATGTGCGGTCAAAGTATGTTGTGTTGATTCGAGTGCATCGACATCAGCAGTAACTTGACCTTGTAGATATTTTTGCGCATCGAGGCCATGTAAATGAACGAGTCCCCAGTTTTCCAGTGAAATCAATACAAGTGGTAAAGACTGAGAATCGAGGGGGGATGATGGTAAGTGGGTAACGTCAGTAGTCATGATTTCACCTGTGTTCTTTCATTTCAGAAGGTGGTTAATGGTAAAATAGCTGGATAACATTGCAAGTAATTATTATGATGCGCTATCAATTATTTAATATTTTTAATCAGTATTCTTGGATAAAAACGCGATAGGGCAATGGAAATTCACAACATTGTATTCTAAGTCATGTTTTCTTGAATGATAATCTGTTAAAGTATTAAAAATAATCAATCTTATCAGTTAACTGCAACAAAATAAGGTCGTAGTGGAATGGATATAGAGAACAAAGCTAGAATTCATTGGGCTTGTCGTCGTGGAATGCGTGAGTTGGATATCTCCATCATGCCATTCTTTGAATATGAGTTTGATAGTCTTTCTGACAAAGACAAACACACTTTCGTTCGTTTACTGGAATGTGCTGACCCAGACCTATTTAATTGGTTAATGAATCACGGTCGCCCAGACGATGACGAGCTATTTGGTATGGTTAAACTAATCCAGGAAAGAAATAAAAATCGTGGTCCTGTGGAAATCTAATCTCTCCATTTCATGGAAAACTCAATTTTTTTCAACCTGTGTTCATGGGATAGTTGGTTTCATCTTATTGGTTGCACCATGGGCTCCAGGTAATTCGATGGTCTGGTTACCATTGTTGGTGATTGTGATAGCAAGTTGGGCGAAAAGCCAAAAAAACATCAGCAAAATTAAAGGGGTTGCCGTCCTCGTTAATGGTAACAAAGTACAATGGAAAAAGAATGAGTGGAGTATCGTCAGGCAGCCATGGTGTACCCGAGTGGGAACACTACTTACATTAAGTGCGCTACAAGGGAAGCCACAAAGGATCCATTTATGGGTAGCAAAAGATTCGCTATCGGAAGAGAATTGGCGTAATTTAAACCAACTATTACTGCAATATCCAGATATTTAAAGCATATTGCAGTAAAGAGATGAGTTGCCAACAATTGTCACAGTAGCTCTTCGAGCTCAGTTAATACCTGCATACACCATTGGGCGATACGTTCATCCGTTTCATCAAATTGGTTGACATCATCCAGCGCTAATCCAACAAATTGGCTGCCATCTTCTGTCAGCGGTTTAGGGCTATCAAACTCGTAGCCTTCTAGTGGCCAGAAACCAATAAATTTGACGCCGGTGGGTTTCAACTGATGATAGAGCATACCCAGTGCGTCAAGGAACCACTCACTGTAGTCAACTTGATCACCCATTCCGTACATAGCAACAATTTTGCCGCTAAGCTCAAGATTGGGAAGCGAGTCCCAAATTGCTAGCCAGTCTTCTTGTATTTCACCGAAATCCCACGTAGGGATACCCAAAATGAGAGCATCATACTGTTCCATCATTTCAGGTGGTGTATCGTTAACATTATGTAATGTGACTAAGTTATCACCTAAAATGTCGCGTATTTTCTCTGCGACGATTTCGGTATAACAAGTGCTAGAACCGTAAAAGAGACCTATTTTCATGTTAATGTAGCTAGTTTTCATTGCAGTAGAGAGGTATTGTAACAGAATGAAGCGGATTCAGGCATAATGATTGTGTGATCGCGAAGAGGAATATGAGGCACGTGGAAACAAAACAGCTTAATCCATTAATTGAACAATTTCTTGATACTATTTGGCTAGAGCAAGATCTAGCTGAAAATACATTGGCTTCTTATCGTTTGGATTTACAATTATTAGATAAATGGTTAGAAGCAAATCAACTAAATTTAGAGAATGTTCAATCAATTGATTTACAATCATTTCTGGCTGAACGTATTGATGGCGGTTATAAGGCGGCGAGCTCAGCACGGTTGTTGAGTGCCATGCGCCGTCTATTTCAGTATTTTTATCGTGAAAAAATCCGTCTTGATGACCCTTCGGCAGTGATTGCGGCACCGAAAATACCTCAGCGATTGCCAAAAGATTTAAGTGAGCAACAAGTTGACGATTTACTCAATGCTCCAGCAACCGAAGATCCACTCGAATTACGAGATAAAGCGATGCTCGAAGTATTGTATGCTTGCGGTCTACGTGTATCAGAGTTAGTAGGGTTAACTTTCCCTGATATTAGTTTACGACAGGGGGTGATCCGTGTTGTGGGCAAAGGCGATAAAGAAAGATTGATCCCGTTAGGCGAAGAAGCGATTTATTGGATAGAAAAATATATCCAAGAAGGGCGTCCTGCTCTCTTAGGTGGCAAGACCAGTGATGTACTGTTTCCAAGTAAACGTGGCACAAAGATGACTCGGCAGACATTTTGGCATCGTATTAAACATTATGCGGTTATTGCGAATATTGATTCAGAGGCGCTTTCCCCTCATGTTTTGCGGCACGCTTTTGCCACACATTTATTGAACCATGGTGCAGACTTACGCGTTGTACAAATGTTGTTAGGTCATAGTGATCTTTCAACCACTCAGATTTATACACATGTCGCAACTGAACGCTTGCGCATGTTACATGAGCAACATCATCCAAGGGGATGATGTGCATGATAAGGATAACTATGAAACGTAAATTATTATTATGGGTAGCTTGTTTCGCTGCATTCTCTGTTTCAGCCCATGCTGCCACCGATGATAAAGTTATTGAAGAGAAACTGGCCAAATATAATTTAACGGTTGAGTCAATTAAGCCATCACCTATTGTTGGTCTTAATACTGTTGATACCTCTGATGGTGTTATTTATGTGACTGATGATGGTAAGTATCTGGTGCAAGGTCCTATTTATGATCTTAGTGGTAATGTGCCTGTGAATATTTCCAATCAATCGCTGATGAAAAAAGTGGAAGCGCTAAAAGATCAGATGATTATTTTTAAAGCACCGAAAGAGAAATATGTTGTGACGGTCTTTACTGATATTACTTGTGGCTACTGCAAAAAACTGCATGAATCAGTGGGTGAGTTAAATGATAGAGGTATCACAGTACGTTATCTCGCCTACCCACGTCAGGGATTAAATCACGAGTCTGCAAAACAGATGGCTTCCATTTGGTGTAATGCCTTACCACAAAATGCGCTAACTAAAGCATTTAAAGGTGATGAAGTTGCTATGATTGATGATTGTAAAATTGATCTGAGTAAACACATTAATTTAGGCCGTCAATTTAAAATGACTGGAACTCCGGCGATCGTCTTACCTGATGGGCAATTACTATCAGGTTATTTAGCACCAGATGATCTTTTAAAGATACTTGAACAAAAATAGTTAATTACTGTGAATGTAGAAACCTTTTTGCGTCAGCGCACATTAACTGATGATATAACAGCCTTGGCTGGATTTCCCGAGATCCTCCAGCGCGTGTATGCTCATCGAGGTATTACTGATCTTGCACAATTAGAGCGTAAAGCCTCTAATTTATTGGACTATCGTGCATTATCTGGGGTAGAGAGTGCGTTATCATTACTGTATAGCACATTAGAAACCCAAGGGCGCATCACGATTGTTGGTGACTTTGATGCTGATGGTGCAACAAGTACGGCATTAGCTATTCGTGCACTTAAGAAAATGGGCTATGTAAACTTAAATTACATTGTTCCAAACCGCTTTGAAAATGGTTATGGGCTAACGCCACAGGTGGTGGAAGAAGCCTATAAACGAGGAGCTGATCTGATTGTCACGGTTGACAATGGTATATCTTCCCATGAAGGGGTTGAGGAAGCACACCGCCTTGGTATTAAGGTCATTGTGACTGATCATCATTTGCCGGGTGAAATATTACCGAATGCAGATGCCATTATTAACCCTAACTTAGTTGGATGCCAATTTGCCTCAAAATCACTTGCAGGTGTTGGTGTCACCTTTTATTTGATGTCGGCATTGCGCGCTAAGCTTCGCCAAGAAGGCTGGTTTGCTCAGCAAGGACTCAATGAGCCGAATCTAGCTGAGTACTTAGATCTTGTTGCACTAGGTACCGTTGCTGATGTTGTGCCCCTTGATACCAACAACCGTATTTTAGTGCATCAAGGGCTGAACCGAGTAAGAGCTGGGCGCTGTTGCGCAGGTATCAAGGCGTTAATTGAGGTGTCAAAACGCGAATGTTCACGTTTAGTGGCTAATGACTTTGGTTTTGCTTTAGGGCCTCGCTTGAATGCCGCAGGCCGTCTGGATGACATGTCAGTCAGCATTGAATTATTACTGACCGATGATATGGCCTATGCACGCGAACTGGCTAATGAACTCGATGGTTTAAACCAAGCAAGGCGTGAAATTGAAGCGGGTATGCAGCAAGAAGCTTCTGTTTTATTTAATCAAATTGAGTATGGTGATAGCCAATTGCCTAACGGGTTAGCTATTTACCATCCTGAATGGCATCAAGGGGTTGTTGGCATCTTAGCGTCAAGGATCAAAGAGCAATATCATCGACCAGTCATTGCTTTTGCACCTGCGGGCGATGGTACATTAAAAGGTTCGGGGCGCTCGGTACAAGGCGTGCACATGCGTGATGCATTAGAGCGTTTGAACACACTACAACCGGGGCTGATGCAAAAGTTTGGCGGTCATGCTATGGCGGCAGGTTTAAGTTTAGAAGAAACGAAGTTTGAATTATTTAAACACCATTTTGAGCTATTGATGGGAGAATTAATTCAACCTGAACAGTTAGCAGGCATAGTATGGAGTGATGGTGAACTAGCTCGTAGTGAGTTTACCTTAGAAATCGCTGAACTGTTACGTGAAAGTGGCCCATGGGGGCAATCATTCCCTGAACCTGTATTTGATGGCCATTTCCAACTTTTGCAGCAACGTTTAGTGGGGGAACGCCACCTTAAACTGATGTTAGAACCTGTCAATGGTGGGCCAATGCTGGATGCTATTATGTTTAATATTGATGTTCGTCGTTGGCCAGATAACAGTATTAAACGTGCTAAGATTGCGTTTAAATTAGATGTTAATGAATTTAGAGGCCAAAAGAGCGTTCAATTGATGGTGGAACACATTTGGCCTGAGTAATTTATCTAGAGAGCCTGTTTTATTCAACTATTCGGTTTTTATGGCGCTATAAATTGCAGGGAAATTCCGATATAATTGACAGTTTGTGAAGAATTCATTCTATTAAATGACCCAACATAAGACATTGAAAAATGACGTTTGAAATTAACCCAGTAAAAAGTAAGATTCAGGACTTGTCTGACCGGACGGCGGTTCTTAGGGGGTATCTTTGACTATGATGCCAAGAAAGAGCGCTTAGAAGAAGTTAACGCAGAGCTAGAGCAACCTGATGTTTGGAACGAACCTGAGAGAGCACAAGCTTTAGGTAAAGAGCGTTCCTCACTTGAGGCGATAGTCGATACAATCGATCAGTTAACTCAAGGCATTGAAGATGTAGAAGGTTTGTTGGAACTCGCTGTTGAAGCGGATGACGAAGATACCTTTAATGAAGCCGGCGAAGAGTTAGAACAACTGCAACTGAAGTTAGAACAATTAGAATTTCGCCGGATGTTCTCGGGTGAATATGATAGCGCAGATTGTTATATTGATTTGCAAGCTGGTTCTGGTGGTACTGAGGCCCAAGACTGGGCAAGTATGTTAATGCGTATGTATCTGCGTTGGGCAGAATCGAAAGGCTTCAAAACAGAAATTATTGAAGAGTCAGACGGTGATGTGGCAGGTTTAAAATCTGCGACAATTAAAATTATTGGTGACTATGCATATGGTTGGCTGAGAACGGAGACAGGGGTCCATCGTTTAGTGCGTAAGAGCCCATTTGACTCAGGTGGTCGTCGCCATACATCATTCAGTTCTGCTTTTATTTACCCTGAAGTTGATGATGATATTGATATTGAAATCAACCCAGCAGATTTACGGATTGACGTTTACCGCGCCTCGGGTGCTGGTGGTCAGCACGTTAACAAAACTGAGTCAGCGGTACGTATCACACACATACCAACGAATATTGTGACTCAGTGCCAAAATGACCGCTCGCAACATAAAAATAAAGATCAAGCCATGCGCCAGTTAAAAGCCAAGCTTTATGAACTGGAAATGCAGAAAAAGAATGCAGATAAACAAGCGATGGAAGAGAACAAGTCGGATATTGGCTGGGGAAGCCAAATTCGTTCTTATGTTCTTGATGATTCGCGTATTAAAGATTTACGTACTGGTGTGGAAACGCGTAACACGCAAGCCGTACTGGATGGTGATTTGGATAAATTCATTGAAGCTAGTTTAAAAGCTGGCCTGTGAGGAAAAAATGTCTCAGCAGCAACAACAGGGTGCAGAACAAGCTCCCGATTTGAATAACGAATTAAAAACCCGTAAAGAGAAATTAGCGGCTTTACGTGAAAAAGGGATCGCGTTCCCAAGTGATTTCCGCCGTGAAATCACTTCCGAAAAGATCCATGCACAATATGATGAGAAAACGGCAGAAGAGCTGGAAGACCTGAATATTGAAGTCTCAATTGCAGGCCGTATGATGACTCGCCGTATTATGGGTAAGGCATCATTTGCGACATTGCAAGATATGGGTGGTCGTATTCAAATTTATGTTTCTCGCGATGATCTAGCGGAAGGCATTTATAACGAACAATTTAAAAAGTGGGACTTGGGCGACATCCTAGGCGCTAAAGGCCGCTTATTTAAAACCAAAACAGGTGAGCTAACCGTTCATTGCCATGAAGTTCGTTTGTTGACAAAAGCGCTGCGTCCTTTGCCAGACAAATTCCATGGCTTAGCGGATCAAGAAACTCGTTACCGCCAACGTTATCTTGACCTGATCGCTAACGACGAATCACGCCACACCTTTATGGTGCGTTCTAAGATTTTATCTGAACTGCGTAACTTCATGGTAGGTAAGGGTTTTATGGAAGTTGAAACACCAATGATGCAGGTTATCCCTGGTGGTGCTTCAGCACGTCCATTTGTGACACACCATAATGCGTTAGATATTGATATGTACCTACGTATTGCACCTGAACTTTATCTGAAACGTTTAGTTGTGGGTGGTTTTGAACGTGTGTTTGAAATCAACCGTAACTTCCGCAATGAAGGTTTATCACCTCGTCATAACCCTGAGTTCACCATGATGGAACTCTATATGGCATATGCTGACTACCGTGACTTGATTGATTTGACGGAAGAGCTGTTCCGTACTTTAGCGCAACAAGTTTTAGGTACGACAGTGGTCAAATATGGCGAGCAAGAGTTCGATTTTGGTAAGCCATTTACTAAATTAACGATGAAAGAAGCCATTTGCAAATATCGCCCAGAAACCAATGTTGCTGATCTGGATGATATGGATAAAGCAGTTGCGATTGCCCAATCTCTTGGTATTAAAATTGAAAATAGCTGGGGATTAGGTCGCATTCAATGTGAAATTTTTGAAGAAGTTGCTGAAAGCCACTTAATTCAGCCAACTTTCATTATTGAATACCCAGCTGAAGTTTCTCCATTAGCTCGTCGTAATGACGATAACCCATTTATCACTGACCGTTTTGAGTTCTTTATTGGTGGTCGTGAAATTGGTAATGGTTTCTCTGAGTTAAATGATGCTGAAGATCAGGCTGAACGTTTTGCTGAGCAAGTTCGTCATAAAGATGAAGGTGATGATGAAGCGATGTTCTATGATGAAGATTATGTCACAGCATTAGAGCATGGTTTACCACCAACTGCAGGCTTAGGTATTGGTATTGACCGTATGGTGATGTTGTTTACTGACAGTCATACGATCCGTGATGTTATCCTATTCCCTGCATTACGCCCAACTAAAGCTTAGTCTATACTCAAAATAATTCGAGTTGCAGGTAGGCGACAAGCGAAGGTAGATAGGGGAGCATAGATAAACACGGTGACTCGGTGAGCGTAGCATGGTCACTTATGCTTCAACGAAAAGCCCTGCAACTTGAAGTATGACGAGTATATTAATAATGCCCAGTTAACATGCTGGGCATTATTCTATTGAATGTCTGCCAAAATTGTATAATTAATAAGTTAATACAATTAGTAATTGTTAAATTATTACTTAAATAAAACTGACTAGATAAATAGCCGTAGTTAACGATAGGTAAACGATGATTAACTATCGATTGATATAAGTGAAAATGCTAGGCAGTGTAGATAGCGGCATTTGAACATATAATGTGTAATTCTTCTAATGCTTCTAATCAGGTGAGATGAATAGATAAAAAATGTAATTTTATTTTTTTGTTAGAAATTATTTCTAAGTTGAAATATTTGATTTGTAGGGGTACTCAAACTGTTATCATTACCTTGCGCCCTTAATAGGTTATTTATTAAATAAAGGTTTCAAATAAGTTTGTTAGATGGTAGCTTTTTGCTGTAGCTATTTATAAAACTCAAAATAAGTGTTTTGGGTTATTTTTGTGCGTGAAAAAACAGTGTGGTGGGTTCCAATTTAGTGCTAAGATTAAAATAATTAACCTAAATTTATGAGATGTCTCTATTTCTAGATTGGGGCTTATAGAAAATAGCTAGGTTTTAGCTTACACTAGGTTTCTTGGATGTCATTATAATAGCGAAGAAAAAGTGCTGGTAAGGTAACCATATGTTCTCAAACAATAAATTTTTTGTTGCGTCTTTGCTTTTGGCTGGGACTGCGATGCTATCTGGCTGTTCTTTGGGCTATAACACGAACAATACAGAAAAAACTCAAGTTACAACTCCAACGACACCTGTCTCTGCGCCTAAACAGCAGCAAATGGATTACTCCTATGCGGATTCTCAAGCTGTTTTAAATACTGCAATCAGCAATAAGCCTACAGAGTCAACAGTAACAAGTTTAAATACTACTGGAAATGAGAAAGAGTCATTCCAACATTTGAATACTTGTATTAAAGAGCTTAATGCCCTTAAAACGTTGTCACCTAAAGATTACAACCGTTTAGTAGGCTCATTTAAAGAAGTCAGTGAGATTAATCAGCTCTATAAACAAGTATCCTCAACGGCGAGCCCAGATACGATTGAATTATTACAAATGGCAATAGAAGCGAAAACAAAAGTGCTTTGCGCCAAAGTTCGTTATAACTCAGTCTTGTCAACCGAATCAACTTTGGAAAAAATTAGTGGATTATGAGAATTAACCTAAGACTTTGTGTCTCTTTGGCCATTTTTTCGGCTACTTTTAGCCATTTTGCTAAGTCGGATAGCTTTAATAATGTCATTGATGACTTCGATACATACCTGCAATTAGAGCAGGAGGGCAGAGTCCCTGAAAAGCCATTGAACACCCAAGGTCAAGGTTATGATTCATTTTCTTCTTTACCGCTTGCACCTGAGCCAAAAGAAAAATCAAAATCTGCGGTAAGTAAAAAAAATGCAGGGCAAGCAAAAACGCCAGCACTTACTACACCATCAAATACGCAGAAAGTCGTTAATCAACAGGCTCAGCAAAAAACGACACAGATAAAGACTACCAAACCAGAGCAAGAGGTAGCTCAGGTATCTTTGTCTGAATGTCCAGTGCCAGAAAATACAGCAGTACAACAAACTGGTTCAGCACACCAGTCTTTGTTATTGTCATCTTATCCGTACTTATTTGATTCTAATCAGTGGCACCCGCAGTATTTGTCACGCGATTTTGCTAAATACCAAATAGTATTGGATCCTATAGGCCTATATTCCTCTCGGTTCTCGGCATTATCATTAGCCAACAATGACGCTTATTTACAGCAGCTAGCTGACCTACTTGCTCAGCAGCAAGCAACCCATTTATTTAAATTTGGCGCTGCTCAAGGGGCGGGTCAGTTAATTGCTTATCATCAGTTATTAACGGATAGGCAATTAGTTGAAAAATTGATTGCACATAATAAGACGGTCGCAGAGTTAAGTCATGCGATTGCTGAAAAGCAATTTGAAATAGAGCGCATTAATCGCGAGCTAGCAGAAAATAAAAATCAAGTCGCCTTATTACAAGAACAATTAAAAGCGACGGATGATAGAGAAACCATCGTATTACTCACCGATGAATTATCGTTAGCTAAAAATACACTTGTTGAAAAACAAAATAATCTAGACCTTTTGTCCTCACAAAACCAACAAGCTCAACAAACAATTAAACAGCTTGAGTTAAAACTCGGTGAAAGTGTTAAAGCGCAAGCTTTAGCTGAAAGCCAATTAGCAGAAAAAGATCAACAACTCGAACAAGCAAAATTAGAATTTGAAAATGCGCAGAAACAAGTTGAACAATTGACCGCGCAAATTGCTCAGTTAGAGCTTGATTCAAAAGAGCAAGCTGAGCGCTTAAATAAAAATAGTGACGAACAAGTTAAATTAGTGACCGCATCGCTGACCAAGCAGCAAGAACTATTGAAACAAAAAGAAGAAGCACTGCAATTAGTTGAGAAACAGAAAAATGATATTCAAGCTGAATTAATTAAACAGCAAGAAGCCTCTAAAACGTTCGAAAATGATTTCAAAGCAGCTCAACAGCAACTGCAAACGCAAAAAGCAGATCAAGAAGCTTTAGCTAAACAGTATGCAGGGAGCCAACAAGCTCAACAACAACTGCAAGAAAAGTTAACGCAAAGCGAGCAGAATTACACTGAGGCGCAATCACAACTTAAGCAAGCCACCGCTGATGTTGTACAGCTGCAGAGTGAAATTGAAAAGCAGAAGCAGCTGATGACACAAGCTAGTGATGAGCAAGTGAAATCATTGACCGTAGAGCTTAATCAACAAGTTGCTTTATTAAAGCAGCAGCAAGATGTCGCACAAAAAATGGCAACAGAAAGCCAAGTTGCTCGCGATGAGCTAATGAAGCAGCAAGAGGCGGCAAAACAGTTAGAAGATAAATTAAAAGTCGCCCAACAGCAATTACAAGCACAAACGGTGGCGCAAGATACATTATCCAAACAGTATGGCGATAGCCAGCAG